>DATHZS010000001.1:0-21405 GCA_035458505.1 Anaerolineales bacterium
TGTTTTCAATGACATTACCACGACCGGTCATGATGGAATCTCTGCCACCACATGTGCAACGGGTGGTGTGATCGCCGGGCTCGGCAACTATACGTGCACGTTCACAGCACCTGTGAACGGAAATGCTGGCTTTATCCATATTAACACCGTGACAGCCACAGCACTGGATAATGATCCCGGTAGTGATCCAATTCAGGACAGCGATAGTGCCCGGGTGGATGTGGTCGATGCTCTTCCAGTCATCGATGTGACCAAGACAGCAGACCCAACATCAGTTCCTGCTCCCAATGCCACAGTATCTTTCACAGTTGAGGTTTTCAATGACTCGTTTGAAACAGTCACATTGATCGGGCTGAATGATGATCAGTTCGGAGACTTGAGTGGAAGAGGAGACTGTGCCATCGATGTTGACATCGCGGCTGGTGAGACTTATTCGTGTACATTTGAAGGTTCCATCAGTGGCCAAAGTGGTGATACTCATACCAATGTGGTTACAGCAACGGTCAGAGACAATGATGGAAGCGAATCATCCGATTTTGATGATGCGGATGTGATCTTTACCGATCCGCCGGTAATCGAGTTGGTTGATCCTTGCAGCGTCGGATGCGACCAGCCAAATGTGACTGGCCAGATTTGCAACAGTGACCTGGCAGATGACTACTTCGGTCAGATCGATTGGGAAATGTTCGTCGACTCGACTTCCATTGGATCAGGCACCATCCTGAGCATCCCGGCGGACAGCTGTGTAGAGGTTTCTTTACCGACACAGGGAAATGGACTGTACTCAATCGTTGCCACCTTAGTGGATGAGAACGGGACAACAGTGGAAACATCCTGCGGTCCGTTGTCCTGCCAGGCACCGGTGACACCGACACCCATTCCTCCGGTCACACCTCCAACTGGGAGTACGCCAGTCTTTATTCCAGTGACTGGCTTTGATTTCAGCCCAGGCGCGATGATCTCAATGATCCAGAACTTCGGTTTTGCTCTCATCGCACTCGGTTTGGTCATGCACGGCTTTTCCTTGAATGGGAAAAACAAAAAAGAAACTGAGTAATCTGAATGAACTTTAACCAACTTGAGGCGGGGAGCAGTTTACCCCGCCTCAGGTTTTTTCTAGGGAAAAAACCGGGGAAAAATTGAATTAATGGTCGACTCTGAACGCAAACTTCAATCACTACAGCTCAAAAGCGCGATCCTCATGCTCGTGGGAAGTCTCCTGCTGGGTTTCGTGATCACGAGAAGTATCTACGTGTATCAGAAATTCAACTCACCCTTGGACTCTGTCGATGTGGTTGTCGAAAAACCTGTAGCCCTCGAGGAAGGCTTTCCCAAAATGGTTTTGGATGTCAGCACTCCACTGGAGGAGAATCAAGATTCGGGGCAGGTGGTTGCAGAGGTGGAGGAATTTCTCGAAACTCAATACGAGGTTGAAAGCGCGGAAATCGACTCCATTTTTAACCGGATTCCGAAGCGGATCTCGATTCCATCGATTGACCTTGATTCAAAAATTGGCTTCGCCAGCCTGCGGGATGTGACCATTTTGGGCGAGACGTACCAGCAGTGGGTCGCACCGTCTGATATTGTTGGCTGGCATTTCAAATCTGCCTTGTTGGGCGATCCGGGCAACACCGTGCTGAATGGACATCACAATGTGCAGGGAGAGGTTTTCAAAGAGTTGTACCTCGTGCGCAAAGGGGATAAAATTTCGATCTATTCAGATGCGGGTGCGTTCCATTACCAGGTTGTGGCGGTGATGATCCTGCCTGAGCGGTTCGAATCCCGGGAGGTGCGGTTGCAGAATGCCAGGTGGATCCAGACTTCAGAGGATGAACGGATAACGCTGATCTCCTGCTGGCCGTACGAGTCAAATACCCACCGGGTGATTGTGGTGGCTTATCCGATTGATCCTCCTACGGATTGATCGGAGCGAAGCTAAGAATAAAAAAATGGAAACCGCTGCGGTTTCCATTTTTTTTAGGAAAAAGGCAAATTACATAGGGTTAAAATCCGCCGTGAGCGCTCCAGGAATGGCGATGATGAACAGCCTGCCCCATGTATCAATCCCCTGATTCTCGATACAAGTCTGGAGCACGAGAGCGTCTTCCTGCCCATAGATCGAATAAAACAAGTCAGCCGCAGTCAGGTATTCCTCAGGATCATCCAGATTGACAAAATTTGAGTAAGGTGAGTTTGGCTGTAGAGCTTGATAGCTGAGTACATTGGCGATGGTATATGGTTGGACAGACCCGTCTCCAAATACCAGATAGACGACCTGGCCGATACTCAAATTGTAGAATGATTCCCCGGCAAGGTAATTGTGTGCCAGCATTCCAATGGTGCCATAATCTCTGGCTAACCTGAATTCTGTCACGGTGTTTTCATCGGATGAAATGTAACCGGGGTTACTGGATGGCTGTTGGGCTACATCCATTGCGAATTGGTCATCAACGAACAATCCGGTTATTGTATTGGTCTGGCCGGTATAGACGGTTGCGATAAAATTTCGGAGTTCGCTGCTGAGTTTAACCGCCCTGGCATCCATCGCGTTTTTTGCGATGCTCTGATCCTTGAGGATGTCCCCCTGGTTACCAGTATCAAGGATATCGACCGAAGATGGTTGTGCTGCAGCTACATTGGTGATAAAGAGTGCAGAGGATGCGAACAGTAAAAGGGAGATGCCCCATGCGAGTTTTTTGAACATTCTTGTCTCCTGCGGTGAGACTGCCTGTGATGGGCAGCTGGTGTGTGCGATGCGTTACTGTGACCTTATTCTATTTTTGGGGGTTTAAAAAAATAATGGTACCTAGGTACCAAAACTGGCTTTCTAACAAAACTGTAAACTTGGTAGAATCAGAGCAAAAATCATCAAAATGCTTCTCCGGGAGTGCTACTCAGTGTATTATTTGATCAGAAGTGCTGAGCATTTCCTGCCGACAAGCAAGACCTTTCAGCAACTCTCAAAGATGTACCCTGATTGAGGATGGTGTTCAATCTGTGCACCAAAAACTTGGTAAATAGGGATGATTATGAAAGCGCTAAAAAAGACAAAAGTCACTCACCAACCGGCCGCATATCACACGCCACCCAGGCTGCGTTCCTGGCTGATTGGCAGGCCGCTGCCAACTGCCGATGCGGAGCACCAGGCGATCGGGAAGCGGGTTGGGTTAGCTATTTTTGCTTCGGATGCTTTATCTTCCACAGCCTATGCGACACAGGAGATCATGGTGATCCTGGCTGCGGCCGGTAGTGCAGCATTCGGGTATGCGTTTCCAATTGCGGTGACGATTGTGATCTTGCTGGCGATTGTGACCATCTCGTACGAGCAGACGATCCATGCTTACCCGGATGGGGGTGGGGCGTATATTGTTTCGCGAGATAATTTGGGTTCGTTTGCCGCCCAGGTGGCTGGTGCGGCATTGCTCACAGACTATATCCTGACAGTCTCTGTTTCTGTATCTGCTGGTTTGGCCCAGGTGGTCTCAGCATTCCCCGCCTTGTTTGAATATCGGGTCGGGATCGCTGTGCTGATGGTGCTGGTGATCATGGTGATCAACCTGCGCGGGGTAAAGGAGTCGGGGGCCATTTTTGCTATCCCGACCTATTTTTTTCTGGGGATGCTGGTTCTTACGATTGTGATTGGCTTTTTCCGTTACCTTACCGGCAGTTTAGGGACGATTGTTGATCCACCAGCAATGGTGGAGATTGAAACGACCAGCGCAATTACCCTTTTCCTTTTGCTGCATGCCTTTTCCAGCGGGACAACGGCCCTGACGGGAGTAGAAGCGATCTCGAATGGGATTACGGCATTTAAAGAGCCGCGCAGCAAGAATGCCGGTAAAACATTGATCTGGATGGCTTCGATTCTCTCCGTGCTGTTCCTGGGAGTGACATTTTTGTCCACGGAAATCGGCGCTGTCCCATCGGAGTCCGAAACGGTTATCTCCCAGCTGGCGCATACGGTGCTCGGCGGGCGTGGGATCCTGTACCTGGGAGTGATCAGTGCCACGACACTGATCCTGTTTATGGCCGCCAATACAGCGTTTGCAGACTTCCCGAGGCTGAGTGCCCTGCAAGCCCTGGATAACTATTTACCGCATCAACTGACCTATCGCGGGAGCCGTTTGGTCTATTCCTGGGGGATTGTGAGCCTGGCAGTAATTGCAGCGATTATTATTATCGTGTTCCAGGCAAATGTCTCAGCATTGATTCCATTGTATGCGATTGGGGTATTTTTGTCTTTTACGCTCTCCCAGGCTGGTATGGCCATCCGCTGGCGAAAGATTGGCCGTCTTGAAAAGGATGAAGAACTGGTCGAGAAGGGTTCGGTTCTTCGTTTCGATTCCGGGTGGCGATGGAAAATGCTGGTGAATGGGTTTGGGGCAATCTGTACATCTGTGGTGATGATGATTTTTGCCTTGACAAAATTTGTGGATGGCGCCTGGGTGGTGTTGGTGCTGATACCAGTGTTGGTCTCGATTTTCTTTGCGATCCACCGTCATTACGGCCAGTTGGCAAGTGACCTCTCATTATCCGATTATGTGCCTCCTGAAAAGATTTCCAATCACCGAATTATTATTACGATTTCAGGGGTTCATAAAGGGACGCTGAAAGCTGTGCGATATGCCAGGTCCCTTTCCAGTAATATTTCCGCGATCTACGTTGCGCATGACAGCGATAAGACCAGGCAAATTCAGCAGCGGTGGGAGAAGTGGGCGGGGAATATCCCGCTGATTGTGATCGATTCTCCCTATCGGGAACTGCTGCACCCCCTGGTCAGCTATATCGAAACTGCAGCAAGCCAGCTTGATTCAAATCAAATCCTTTCAGTTGTGGTTCCAGAATTCATTCCAAAACGCATTTGGCACAATTTACTGCATATGCAAAGCGCTACCTGGCTGAAGTGGGCATTGAGAAACGTTCCCGGTGTGATCGTAGTCGATGTGCCTTACCACGTTTCGTGAACCGAAAATCAAGAACAAGATTTAATATCACCAATCAGACCGTTCGAAAATCCCCGGCTTGCGATATAATAATTACAGGTTCCATTACTAATAGATATGAAAATGAGTAGAAAATTCTTGGATGGTGGCAGTATGTTCAGGCTGAGGCGAAGGGAGCCAGAAGTCTCTGATCAGCTTGCGGCTTCCTGGTGGAATGAAAATGGATATGTGCAATTGCAGAGAAATCTGGTCAATCCGTGGCGTATTCGATATTTCAGCCAGGTCCTGCAGTTGCATTATGGTACCAAACTGAAAACCAAAAAATTATTGGATCTTGGATGTGGTGTTGGGGTGCTGGCTGAAGATTTGGTTCCTTTGAGATGCAGCATCTACGGCATTGATTTTTCCCAGGAAGAGATTGCAGTTGCTGATCACCGGGCTCAGGCTTTGGACCTTCCGGTCGGATACCAAAGAGGTTCGCTGTCACGCCTTCCTTTCCCGGATGAAGCTTTTGATATTGTGACCTGTACAGATACTCTGGAGCATATCGCGGATTGGGAAGCTGTGCTGTCTGAAGCTCACCGGGTATTAGCCCCTGATGGACTGTTTTTATTCTCTACCATCAATCGGACATTGAAAAGCTATTTCCAGGTGATTTTGGCTGCTGAGAAGTTTCCGCTGACAAGAATATTTCCAAAATCCACGCATTCGTGGAAAAAGTTTATTCGCCCAAACGAAATCAAGCAGGTGTTGGCTGATTGTGGTTTTGAACCGCATGAGATGGTTGGGAGTCAATTTGATCATTCTCTGCCATATTTGATTACCCAGGTGATTAAATTTAAAAACCTGACCATCTCAGCCCATGAATTTGGGAAGAGAATCCAGCTTGAGCCATCTTATTCGGTTCGATTGAACTACATGGGATATGCAGCTAAGGTGAAAGGATAATCCTCAGTTGTCATTTACCCGGTAGGAACTTCAAGAGAAATGTGGCGGCAAGACTGCCAAGTTCCTCCATCTTATATCCACCTTCCTGAACAATGACCGTTGGTATACGCAAGCTGGCGATCTTAGAGGAGATCAATGCCAGGCCCTCCACACTGATCTTGAAGCCACCGATTGGGTCCCCTTCGATGAGGTCGAACCCCGCGGAAACGACCAGGTAACCAGGCTGGAATTGTGCAATTTTTTGGAGGGCTTGACCGAGTGCCAGGAGATATTCTTTGTCCTGAGCGCCCCGGCTCATCGGGTAGTTCAGGTTATGCCCGGTGCCATCTCCATCCCCAGTTTCATCCGGCATGCCCCAAAAATACGGGTAATCCTCGTCTGGGTGCCCATGGAGGGAACAGAAGAGCACATCCGGATTTGAGTAGAAAATTTCCTGGGTTCCATTTCCGTGATGGTAATCAATATCAAGGATTGCGACTTTAGGGGCGGCTTTCAACAGGTGGTTTGCGGCAATGGCAGCGTTGTTGAGGAAGCAGGAACCGTCATACAGGTCTGCTGCGGCATGATGACCGGGCGGCCGGCACAAAGCATAGCAGGCGTGCTCTCCATCCAGCACTATGCTTGCAGCAGTGAGCGCAGTCTGAGCAGCCCAGTAAGCTGCCTCCCAGGTGCCGGCCAAAATCGGGGTCCCCGTCCCGAAACTGTAATAGCCGCGCAGCCCTAAAAACGAATTGGGCTTTCTGGCTCTGCGGCTGACAGCGAAGGTATGCGGAATGACAGGTTCATCTGTGTCAAAGAGTTCCTGCTGCTTCAGGTAGGCTGTTTGTAAATAGTGGAGATACCCGGCATCGTGAACCTCCAGGATGGGGTCCATACCGAAATCCTTGGGGGGCAGGACCGGGCCAATTTCTGCAGATTGGATCGCTTCGAGGATGAGTTCAGCCCGGGCGGGGATTTCCTCAGTGATGAACGGGACTCCATCATAGATGACGGAGTCGGTCGCATGGAGTTTATGCTTCGGTGAATAGATGGTTTTCATGCACCACGGTCCTATACCTGATGTGTTTTGTAAAAATCACCAGATGGTCCTCCGGAGCATAAAAATCGTGGATCGTAGCCTCCAGCGTAAAACCGTTTCGGGTATAGAAATTCCGAGCGGGTTGGTACTGAGCCGTACTCGAGGTTTCCAGGATCAGCAAGTTGCCATTCCGTTTCTCAACTTCTTCTTCAACCCGGCGGATCAGCGCCCGACCCACGCCTTGGTTCTGATAATCGGGATCAACTGCAATCCAATAGATATCAAAGGCCCCTGCTGTGAGTGCATGAGGACCAAAACAGGTAAAACCTTTTATAACGTCATTTTCCTCAGAAATCAAGAAAGAATAGTCGCTGGCTTCGCCTTTGGCGAGGAAATCTTCCCACAATTCGGTGACGGTATCAAGTTCGATTTTGCTGAAAACTTTTGTCCTCTCGGATATTTTTTGAATAGATGGTCCGTGGTTTTTCTGTGCGATATTGACGGTAAGCATTTGACCGCCTCCAAGAATTATTGAGTATTCGAGTGATCATGGATTTATACGTAAAGCCGGCTGCCCGCGCAGTGGTATGGAAGCCGGCATTGGGAGAGATATCCGGATTGCAGTTCACTTCGACGATGTACGGCCGATTGCTTTCATCCAACCGCATATCAACTCTCGCATAGCCGGAGCAGCCGAGCACATTCCAGGCTTTGAGTGCCATTTTTCTGATCGTTTCTTCCAATGTTGGGGGCAGTTTTGCCGGGCAAATGGAAGGGGTATTGTGATATTCAAAAGAGTCTTCATTCCATTTGGCATCGAATGAAACGATCTGTTCATACGGATCTGAAAATTCAGAGAAGTCGATCTCTGCAATCGGCAGCACTTCAGGAGGATTGCCCAGGAGGGCGATGTTCAGTTCCCGGCCAACGATGAAGCGTTCTGCCAGGGCTGCCTGCCGGTAGCGTTCAACGATATATGCGACCCTGTCTTGCAGTTCATCCAGATTATGGACGACCGCGGAACCATTCAGGCCTATGCTCCCGTCTTCCGCGATTGGTTTCACGATCAATGGGAAGGTGATCTCTTTTGGCCTGACAGCTTCCACCTCGGCCTCATTCGAGAACACCCACCACTCCGGGGTGTACAGGCCTGCCTGCACCAGCAAAGATTTGGCATAGGCCTTGTTGGTGGTTTTGGCGATAGCGTCGCCGCTGTTTCCTGTAAACTTATACCCCATGATCTCCAGGGTCCAGGCGATGCGGGCTTCTTCCAGGATCTTCCCGGCCAGACCCTCTCCCAGGTTGAAAATGGTATATTGATCCGGCGGAAAATCGGCCAACACCAGTTCAATGTCCCGATCGTAGGGCAGGTCGATGACCTGGATCTCCTGCGCTTCGAGGGCACTGATCACGGATTTTGCACAAAACACGACTCCCTCATCGGCAATCAGGTCACTGGATTCGCCTTTGATCAATTCATCGGTTTTATTGTACAAAACGATCACCGGTTGGTCTACGAGCGCATCTTCTGCCCGGATGTTGCGAATTTCCGCTTTGGTTACCATCTTCTGCCTCCAATTACCCTTTGGTCGAGATCCCAGGAATCTTCTGGCTCACCTGAATTGGAGAAATTCTCTGGTGGGTGTCGTGCCAATTCTCAGGGACAATTGTTTTGGCTTTACCAGCCAATAAACCCGCCACATTCAGATCGCCGTCAGGGGAGACCCTTGCTTTGCAGTAGTCACAATTGGCTGGGTCATGATCCTGATAGTTGGTGGGTTGCGTATAGGTGCTAATATGTCCTTCGAAGTTGCGTACGACGATATTCTGGGTGGACATGCTGAGCATGTAGTTGGGCATGATCGGTACTTTCCCACCGCCTTCCGGGGCGTCAATCACATAAGTGGGGACGGCGTAACCAGAGGTGTGGCCGCGCAGCGCTTCGATGATCTCAATCCCTTTGGCAACTGGGGTGCGGAAATGCCCGGCACCGTGCACCAGGTCGCACTGATAGATATAGTACGGCCGCACCCGGTTGATGACCAGTTTATGCATCAGATCCATCATGATGTTCGGGCAGTCGTTGATCCCGGCCATCAGTACAGTTTGGCTGCCGAGTGGGATACCTGCATTGGCTAACCTTGCCAGGGCCGTTTCCACTTCGGGCGTAATCTCATCCGGATGGTTGAAATGGATGTTCATCCACAGCGGGTGGAACTGGCTGAGCACCTGCACAAAATCCTCTGTAATCCGTTGGGGCAGGAAGACCGGCACGCGGCTGCCGATGCGGATGATTTGCACGTGGGGGATGTCCCTGAGGCTGCGCAGCAACTCTTCCAGGATTTTATTCGGCAGGGTGAGTACATCCCCTCCAGAGAGCAATACATCCCGGATTTGAGGATGGCTGGCGATATATTCAATCTGCTTTTGGTAATCCACACGGCTGAATTGCAGGGAAGGCTCGCCAACGATGCGGCTTCGGGTACAAAAACGGCAGTAGCTCGCACACTGGGTTGTCACCAGCATCAGCACGCGGTCCGGGTAGCGGTGGACCAGCCCCGGGACGGGCGATTGGGATTCTTCTCCCAGAGAGTCGATCGCCTCGGCTTCAAAAGAAACGAGCTCCTCCTTGGTCGGGATGACTTGTTTGCGGATCGGGCAGTTAGGGTCGTCTGGGTTGATCAGGCTGGCAAAGTAGGGAGTGATATCCACCCTGAATCGTCCCGGGGCAGACAGCCCTTCGATCTCATCCGGGGTCAGGTTGACGATGCTCGAGAGTTCTTCGATTGAATTTAAACGATGGGAGAGCTGCCAGCGCCAATCGCGCCATTTTTCCATCGGGATGTGCTGCCAGGGGTGTGGAGGCTCTTCCACGTCGGTGTGTTCATTTTCGAAAACAGTAATTTTGCTAGGGGATAGGTCCATTTTTTTCTTCCAGGGGGTTGCCCTATTGTAATTTAATCAACTTAAGTTCATTTCCCTGGAGAAGGAAACTCGTGTTTCCTTCTCCAGGGAAGGGGCATGCTCTGTCTGCCACCGTCAGTGTTATTGGTTGAAAGTGGTTGGGTTGTTCCTCACGGTTTTGACAGAAACAGGTTTCACCGGGCGACGAGCAATGTCCCATTTGAAGACATTGAACGGCAGGCGGAACCTTTCAGCAGCCAGATACAGGATTTCAGTGATCAGTGTGTTGTACGGCAAGTTTTCTGCATCAGCCATGATGCAGATATCGCTGATGGCGGGATTCAAACCTGGCAGGGTGTTGATCTCCAGCAGGTAGGGCTTGCCATCAGCGCCCATCCGGTAATCGATGCGGGAGATATCGCATACATTCAGCGCTTCAGCGGCTTTCCGAGTCAGGGAAATCAACTCCTGGGCGAGTGAGTCTGGGATGTCGGCCGGGCACAGATAGTCCGGTGCGCCGGTATCCCCAATATCAATAGATTTGGCATCATGTCCATAGACGGTTGGGCTGACACTGTTTGCTAGCCCAATCTCAAGGATTGGGAACCAGTGGTATCCGTCCTGGTCGTACAGTTCCGGGTGCCGCCGGTTTGCCGGTGTTCCGGGGTTACCAAAGAAACCGACGGTAAATTCCCGGCCGGGTAAAAATTCTTCGACCAAAGCGGGTTGGCGGTAAGTTTTCAATACCCATTCGACCCGCTCTTCTAGTTCTTCCATGTTGTGAACCAGAGAGTTATCATCAATACCCATTCCAGTACCTTCACGGGCAGGTTTGACAAACAGCGGGAAGTTCAGGGAAAGGGTCTGCACGTCTTCGATTTTGGAAAATTCCTGAAAGGGTGCAGTCGGCAGTCCATGATCGCGCCAGATGCGTTTGGTCATGGTTTTATCCAGCGAGATCGCGTTTGGGAGGATGCGCGAAGCAGTATAGGGGATTCCCAGGAGCTCGCACAATGCAGGAACCTGGGCTTCCCGGCTGTCGCCAGAGATGCCTTCCGCGATGTTGAAAACAATATCAGGTTTTAGGTTAATAATGGCTTTGGGCAGTTTTTTATCGGCCTGTAAGAAGACCACAGAATGCCCATCAGATTGAATCGCCTTCGTAAGATTATGGATGGTTTCCCAGCGGTCGAATTCCGCTCCGGCGTCGGGGGGATCATCAGGATCGGGGGTAAATTCATCTTTTACATTCGCAATTAACGCCACAGTCCAGATGGGACGAGTCATCTGATTGCGATTATTTCGGTTATTTTTTGGAGTATTTCTGTCAAACACTTTCATCGCAGTTGGATCAATCTCCTTAAGTCTTATAGAATGTCATTCGTTTTTTGATCTGGTCAAACGGGTTTGGACGCGATTAACCGATCAGCAAGAAATTTCTGTAGAATTTCCCATTAAAGATAATCTCCTCATGTATAAGCCGTGTTCAAATGGACTTGTATTTTTGTGCCAATTTTCGACAAATGTGCCAAGTTTAGAGAAAACTGGGACAAATCCCTCCTGTTTTCAGATTAGAAGCAGTTGGGGGTAATCTTCTCTATAACGATTGATAAAAATTGTTATAATTCAACCAGATTTGGTGATGCAGGAGTGATCGGAATGGATGCCTTATTATTTTGTGAGTTTGATGACGAAGCGGTAGTCTTAAGGAATATTCTTCAGTACGCCGGAATGGATGCCCGTTTGGTCAAGCATTTATCCCGCGCCATGGAATCGTGGCCAGAAAGACCAGCTGATCTGATCTTTATCAACCTGACCGAATTGAAGTATCTGGAACTGGTGAAGCAGATGCGTAACCATACTGTGGCTCCGATTATCTTGCTGGCGGAAATGCTTCCTGAGGAAACCCAGGTAGGGTTATATGAGAGCGGCATTGACCTGGTCGTGATCAAGCCTTATAGTGTCAGGCTGCTGCTGGCCAAGATCCGATCACTCATGCGCCGTTCCATCGGGATGCCGTATTTCAGTCTCCCGACCCTCTCGACCACCGAGATCAACCTTGACCCAGGAAATCGCACAGTGCAAGTGCTTGGGGGAGAAGCAAAGAAATTAACACAACTCGAGTTCCGGTTGTTATATTCGCTGATGACCAATGTCGGTCATATCATCCCGACTGAAAATATCGTTGAGCAGGTTTGGGGGTATCGGGGCGAGGGGAATAAAGATCTGGTCAGGGGACTGGTACAGCGATTGCGCACCAAGGTTGAACCCGATCCGTCTAATCCGAAATATATTATGACTGAGCAGGGAATTGGATATTATTTCAATCGAAATTAAGCGGATTAGCCCAAATACCGGCGGTTGTAAGCGAATTTGCACGCGCAGCAATGGATTAAATCAAAATTTGTATACTATTTTCACAGGTCTAATGCATTTCATTGTTATCTTATAGGCATTACTTATAAAAACTGGAAACAATGTATGCAATCACATAATTGTCCGAACTGTTCAACACCATTAGAAATGGGCGATCTTCCTAAAATTGGAGAATTGGTGCAGTGTAAGCACTGTAAAATGACCTTCGAAGTGGTCTGGTTGTTCCCCCTTGAATTGATTCCGTTAAATGTTCAGGTGAAACCACAGATTAAAAAACTTCATGATCAGCTGTGAAACCTTGTTTTAGGCAGCGTTTTTTAATGTCTCGATCTCGATCAGGAGCTTTTTTGCCTGAACGAGGTCTGGTGTATCTTGCCCTTCGGTGAACCACGCATAAATGGGAGAGAGGAGTTGTTCAGCCTGGTTGTGCTTGCCCTGAGAAATCCACAGTGTGGCAAGCCCCAGCGAAGCTCTTAGTTCCCAAGATTTTGCCTCCTGCTGCCTGGCAAGATCGAGGGCTTTCTGATAGTGATCTTCTGCCTGGTTTTGGTCTCCTTTCATCAGCAGGATCTCTGCCTTGAGACGGTAAATTTCTGCCAGGGAATAAAATTCATTCTTGGTAACTGCATCGGACAGAATATCGTTAATGAGCTGCAGTCCGGACTCAACATGACCTAATTTCGCTTTATAGTAGGCAATTTTACTGCATACACCGGTTCCATAACAGATCGTAGCGCTGATGTACTCCTCTTTCAATCCTTTCTCTACATTTTTGTTGGCTTCCTCAATTTCTTCCAACATGGCCAATGCTTCTCCCC
Organism: Anaerolineales bacterium; assembly: GCA_035458505.1. Taxonomy (GTDB): domain Bacteria; phylum Chloroflexota; class Anaerolineae; order Anaerolineales; family UBA11579; genus UBA11579. The sequence goes on from DATHZS010000001.1 coordinate 13,008, forward strand.
GATGCCGCCAGGCGACACCAAGCCAACCAAGCCCGACCCGTTCGGAAAGTTCAATGAGCGCGTTAGCATGTTCGAGCTGTGCATGAGCATCTTCTCTCAGCTCGTTCAGCAGGCATCCACCAAACGTAATCACTTCAGCCATGGTAAATGGGTGGTTGAGTTGCGTTGCTAACATAAATGCTCGCTCCACTGGTGGAATGGCCTGGTCTGGGTATCCCAGGCACCATGTACACACGGCATAATACGATAGGGCACTCAGAATAACGTTTGTCCCCTTCCAAAAGATGGATTGATTGTGGAATTCAATTGGATCACGCCTGGATATGATATGCTGCAAATGGTCCTGGGCTTTGCTGAATTCCCCCAGGGCAAAAAACGTGAATCCCATTTGCCAATGGCTGATATCAATCAGTACCGGGTTTTGGGTTACTTCAGCCAGGCGCAGGGTTTCTTGCGTAAATTCTTTGGCACGCAGGTAATTTGCCCTGACGTAATAAATGACGGCCAGCTCACTGATGATAAACCAGAGCTGTTCGGGGTTCCCAATCTCCTGCGCAAGATAATATGCCCTGGTGAAGACCTTCTCAACCTCAGGGGGAGCCATGCCCCGGATCCCCTTCATCGTCTTTCCGATTGCCATCAGCAAAGCCAGTTCCTGTGCGTCTCGCTGTGGTGAAGCGGGAAGTTGATCCAGCAGAATCAAGCCATTGTTGAGGTGGTTTATGGCATCCTGGTAGGCTGATAGCTGGACCGCCCGCTCTCCGGCCAGGTGCAGGTACCTGACGGCTTTGGGGATGTTCCTGGCTTCTTGAAAGTGGTGGGCCAGCTGAACGATTGGGGTTGTGGATGTCGACAGGTCGGCAAGATTGGTGGTCGATTCATCGACACAGTATAAATCCTCAAGTAAGCGCCCGATTTGTTCGTGCAGGTACACCCGTTCAACCTCGTCCAATGAACTGTAAAGGTATTTTTGGATCTGGATATGCCGGAATCGATAACTGGAGAGCAGTTGTTCCCCCATTCGTTGAATGCTGTGGGCTTTTACCAGGCGGTGTTTGCGATCAAGATCGTTGCTTAGTTGTCCCAAGACATCTTGTTTGCTGATGTTTAATGCCTGGGCGATCACTTCGGCAGTGAAAATATCTCCCTCAACGCTGGCAACTTTCAGGGAAGATTGCAGGGATTGAGGTAGTCGATCAATTCTCTCGGTAATCACGGCTTCGACCCTGGCAGGCAAGGTTTCCCAATCAAGTTTGTCTCCTGCCTTCCAGCGACCGCTGTCATCCTGGAACAGATCTCCGCGTTCCTGCAAGCCACGAAGAAGCTCGATCAGGAAGAGGGGTTGGCCTCGGGTTTGGCGGTAGAGCAACTCCCGGAAATCCAGCCCCAGCTGATTTGGTTCGCTGTCCAGGTAAGCCTCCATGAATTGCCGGCTTTCTGCTTGTTCCATATTGATCATGATTTTGCCGTAGATGCGCTGAAGTTCCCGGATGATTGGGGTTAATGGATGGCGTTCTCCATCTCTCCCGATCGACACTTCTACAGTGCGGTACGCGCCGATCACCATGATTCGGCTTCCAGAAATCTGCCGCCCGAGGTGAAACAGCAGGCTGATTGATCCAAGGTCTGCCCATTGAAGATCGTCAATCATTAGTACCAGGGGAACCTGCCTGGATATTTCAACCAATACTTTTGTATATTGTTCAAAAAATGTCGCCTGGTGAGGTTGAGTGAGAAATTGATTGCTTTTTTTTGTTTCGATCAATTCAACCAGTTCTGCATACCATGTTGACTGCACGCTGTCAGTTTGCTCAATCCGGTGCAAAAGAGCGCTGCCAGCGATGAAGGTTTCAATCAGATCAGGACCGTTTTCAAATAATGCCTTCGCAGCGATCGGGAGGTTCTTCCAAAAAGACATGGCATGAGATTTGGAGATCGCACCGGCATCCCAACTGGCTTTTATATCCCCGGTGAGTAACTCCAGGATTTCACGGAAAGGCAGATACGGGTCGCCAATGCCGGTTTGGGCGTTGCAGTTCCCGCTGACGACGATCCAGTCCGGATGAGTCGATTGGACGATGCGGGTGAACTTTGTTAGCAGGGCGGTTTTCCCGCTGCCTGCTTCACCTGTAATGAAGACTGCATTCCCTTTGCGGGCGTTAAGCTGTGCGAGAAAGGTGTTCAACTGGCCAAGTTCCTGTTCCCGAGCGACAAACACAGGCTCTTCAAAGGGGACTGGCGACTCTTGAGCGAATTCGGGCAGGGGACGCGACCTCACCGGCTTGACTGGTTTGAAGGTGCGCAGCGGTGCATCTTCAATGCAGAGCTGCTGGTAGAGCTGTTGAGTGTCATTCGAAGGACTGACCCCGAGGTCTTCTTCCAGGACAGTCACGCAGCGCTGATAGGTGGAGGTGACCATGCTTTTATCGCCAAGCTGCGCATAGGCAATCATTAGACCGCGGAATGCTGGTTCAGGTGCTTGCCCAAGCCTGATCCACTGCTCACTCCATTGGATTGTCTCGTTCCATCTTGCTTCCTGGATTAGTCTTTCGATAAGCAGGGTCATCTTCTGGTGATAGGCTGCCTGAAAACGGTCGCGTTCGGGGAGGATCCATTCATCGTAAAACCCTGGGAGCAACTCACCTTTGTAGAGCTGAATGTTTTTGATAATCTCCCTGGTGGTTTGCTCTTCTGGGGACTGAAGGATTGCATCTGCATCCAGCCAATAGTCGGCCTGACTGTTGAAAGAGAGGTTGAGATCAGAGATTTGCAGAAATTCGTCGCAGGGGATTGCCTGACTTTCGAATGCTTTCCGGATCCGCCAGAGAACCTGCCGCAGATAGGCGCGAGCATTGGAATCGGTCGTGTCTGGCCAGAGCATGCCTGCAATTTTCTCTCTCATGTGATGCGTACCGGCAGTTAACGCTAAAAATGCCAGCAAGGACTGGGCAGGACGAGAAGGCAGTTCAATCGGGGTATCGTTGGCGAGGAGTTTAAACTGCCCCAATACATACATGTTCAGAGACATGCAAAACATCCCCTTTCAAACCGACCGGGTTGAAATGATGTTTGTGAACTTGTGATGAGCTGTGTTCTTAGATCGGCTGGAGTATTCAGGGTTTACAGGCAGATTCTTGATCTAATTATATAGCAAAAATGGTTTCAGCAGAATACGCTAAAAAGACGGTGATTCATACGGCGAAAAACGCTTGGTTTGCTAATGTTTGTTTACGAAAGACAAAACGGAATGTTTCAAGGCAAAAATAATTTTTCAGAGATCGTTGTATGAAAGGAGATCGAGCGATGAAAAAGACCAAATTTTTTCAAGTAGTTGTAATGAGTCTGGTTGTGATGAGTTTCGTTGTAGTTGGGTGCAGCGAATCACCAGTTATTGGAGAGGTGGCTGGTTCTGCACCGGTTGCGAAAGCCAGCATTACCGAACCGGATGAACTGTTGGCCTACCGCTGGCAGGCCATGGCTGATTTTTATGAGGAGAACGGACTGCTTAGTTACCATTCTAACCCGGATGATTTGTTGGCCTACCGCTGGCAAGCCATGGCTGAATTCTACGAGGAGAATGGTTTGCTCGCTCACCGTATGGACTCGGATGATCTGACCGCATACCGCTGGAACGCCATGGCGATGTTCTACGCTGAACATGGATTGTTGAATGAGTACACCAACCCAGATGACCTGCTGGCGTACCGGTGGCATGCAATGGCCGAGTTTTACCAAAGGAATGGACTGCTCAATTACAAGTTAGCCTCCTCCGACTAGAAAACCCAACACCTAAAAAAAGGAAAGCCCCGCTTCTGGTCCTAGCCAGAAGCGGGGCTTTTTTTGTATCCCGGGAGGGTTTCTCCTTGCTTGGCAAACTCGGACAAAGCTTGTATGAATTTTATCTTGAATATGCTACAATGGATTTGTTCAGGCGTACGAATTGACCCCAGCTTAGGAGGCAAAAATGGTTGAAGGAAAAGATATCGGCATTTTTCTTGAGGCAAAAAAGAATTACAGGAATTCATTGATCTCACTCCCGAATGTAAACGGCGTAGGTGTCGGATACAAAGTGTCCGACGGCAAGGTGACAGACGAATTATCGGTCGTGTGTCTGGTCACTAAAAAGACCAGCGACCTGCCTCCTGGTGGGATGATTCCTGCGCAGATCGATGGGATCGTGACGGATGTGATCCAGGTGGGTGAGATTGTTGCGCTGAGCAATACCGGGCGCTACCGGCCTGCCCCAGGCGGGGTGAGCATCGGGCATTACAGCATTACCGCCGGAACATTGGGTGTGGTGGTGCGGGACCGCAGTGATGGTACCCGGTTGATCCTTTCCAATAACCATGTCCTGGCGAACAGCAACGATGCCAACCTTGGTGACGCGATCCTTCAGCCCGGACCAGCAGATGGAGGTCAGTTGGCTACCGATACAATTGCTCATCTGGAAAGGTTTGAGCCGATCGTGTTCAGCTCTGAACCTGGAACATGCAGCCTGGCGAGCCTGTTTGCACAAGTTGGCAACGCAATTGCCAAGTTGTTGGCTTCCAGTCACCGGGTGCAGGTTGTGCGGCAGCAAGCTGCAACGAACCTGGTCGATGCTGCCCTGGCCCGTCCGATTGCAGATTCGGATGTGCTGGATGACATCATCGATATTGGCCCAATCACGGGCACAGTTCCGCCGGCCCTGGGAATGCCGGTCCGAAAATCCGGACGGACGACCGGATTCACCACCGGCACGATCAATGCCGTGGATGCAACGATCGATGTCAGTTACGGTGCTGGACGAACTGCCCGCTTCGAAGGGCAGCTGGTTGCGGGAGGCATGTCTCAGGGAGGTGATTCAGGCTCTCTGGTGGTGGATGGTAATTCCAATAATGCTGTCGGCTTGCTTTTTGCCGGGTCCACATCGACAACGATCTTCAGCCCGATCCAGGTTGTGCTGGATCTTATGGATGTAAATTTTTAGGTCAGCAGAAGGTCAAATGCAATCTTACGATCAGATCAAAAAAGTCAAGGATCAATACACCGAAATTTTAATGGCAAAGGCACATGTTGTCGGCGTGGGGATTGGGTTTGCGGAACGCGGCGGGACCAGGACGGAAGAGATGTCCCTGGTCGTGATGGTCGATCAAAAGCTGCCCGCCGAGGCCCTGGCTCCGGAGGACATTATCCCCGGTGAAATTGAAGGCGTAAAGGTCGATGTGCAAATGGTTGGGGAAATTGGGGCACTCAACTGATTACGATTGGGGAATCAGGATCATCTTAACGGTTTGTTGAAGCAGTGAATCGCAGATTAACAACTCTACCTGGAGTGGTTAGGGTTTTGATCTGCCGCGTAGAGGTCGTTCATTTCTTCACTGCGCAGCAGCAGTTCCTGCAGGGTGCCCTGATCCTCTAGTTGCCCATCCTTCAGTACGATGATCTGATCGGCCTGCTGGAGCACGAACCGGCGGTGAGAGACGACCAGGCAGGTTGGGAAGGATTGGGAATTACGTTCATTGAAGACCATCTCCCACAGCTGGCGTTCGGTTTCGACATCCAAAGCGCTGGAGAGGTCGTCGAAGATCATCAGTTCGCCATCCCGCACAAACATCCTGGCGGCAGCCGTGCGCTGGAGCTGGCCACCGGAGAGGCGGATTCCTTTTGAACCCACCAGGGTATTCAACCCGCCTTCCATATCCAACACATCTCGTTCCAGGGCGGCTTTGGCAATCGAACCGGATAGGTTCACCTGGTCTTCGGGCAAACCCAGCAGGATATTCTCGCTCACCGATGCACTGAACAGGCGTGGTGCCTGGCCGGTATAGGCACACCGCGGGGGCTGGAAGAATGAACGCGGATCCTCAACCAAATCCCCATTCCAAAAAATCCGACCTTCCTGGGAGGGAAGCAGCCCCAGGATGACTTTGAGCAGGGTGGTTTTTCCAGACCCGATCTTCCCGGTGACCACGGTAAACGAACCGCGTTCCAGGCTGAAGGAGACTCGTCTGATCCCCGCTGATTGATTTTCGGTTGAGTTATACAGGTAGGTGAGGTTTTCTACAGCCAGCGTGTCCAGTTGGTGTGCTGCTGTTTTTGGTGTGTAGGGGACCTCTGGAAAGTCCCCTCGTAGATGCACCGGGTGAAATTCCACAATCCCGCCGGCAGGTGCCCCCTGCATCATCTTTTCCATTCTCTCGAAAGAGATCGTGGTTTGCTTGTAGAGGGTGATCAGAGCGCCAAAAATCCGCATAAAGTGGGTGGTGGGCCATAAATACGACGCGAACAAGGCAAAATCGCCGATGGTGAATTCGCCGGTATACATGCTGCTGGCCGCCAGCAGCAAGATCAGTCCCATCCCGATGTCCACGGTTCCGTTGCTGAGGGCGTTGACGAACTCGGACAGCAGGCGGTCCCGGATCATGGATTCCTGCCGCTGGGCATTGACCCCTCTGAAATGGTTCACAATCCGTTCTTCGGCATGGCCCACCTTGAGTGCCTGGGTGCCATTGAACATATCCGAGATAATCCCGGTCACCTGGCTGGTAGCTTCGCGGCTGGCTTTGCGGTATTTCTTGACCAGCGGTCCTAATTTGTGGGCAACGAAGACAATCAAACCCAGGGGTAAGATAGTGCCCAGGGCAATGACCGGGTTGATGCTGATCATAATCGCCATCGAGATGATGGCGGTGATCCCCAGACCGATGGAATCTTCCACTTCCGTGACGGCATTGACAATCTCGTTGGTGTCATCGCGGAAGGTGCTGATGACCTCCCCGGAGGACATGGTGCGGTTGTCTTCGTTTTTAGGCAGCGGGATCGAGCCCGGCATATCCAGGATGCGCGAGAACATGTTGCGGATCATCAGAGCGATGCTGCGATTTCGGAAACCGGTATTGGCCAGGATCGCGCCGACCAGCGCCAGCGAGGCGATGACGGCATAGCCAAGCTGCAAACCGACCACCGGCCCCAGGGATAAACTGAAGCCTTCATCACCGGTCAGGTAATTGAAGAAGGCCCGCAGGATCAAACCGATGACGGTGAACGAGAGCCAGAAGACGAATGCGGTGGAGATATCGGTGATGAAATACTTAACGCTGTAGCGGATCAGACGCCAGTAATACTGGAAGGTGCCGAGGGTTTGGGTTTGCTGGCTCATGTCAGGGCCTCCTGCAAACCGGTACGAAGCAGTGTGCTGAAGATAGAATTGGGATCGCGGATCAGGTCGGTGCGCCTGCCGCTTTCGGCAATGCGCCCGTCGTCCAGGATCAGGATCTCGTCGGCACGCTGCACGGTGGCCAGGCGGTGGGCAATGATGATCCCGGTGCGGTTTTCCAGCAACTGGTCTACTGCCCGCTCGATCAGCCGTTCGGTATGCGGGTCGAGGCGCGAGGAGGCTTCGTCGAGGATGACCAGGCCGGGATTGGTGAGAAAGACGCGCCCGAAAGCCAGCAGTTGAGCTTCACCGGCGGAGAGGCCGGTATTGTCCTGCTCGAGGATTGAATCCAGGCCTTTGGGCAGGGCGGAGAACCAACTCCCCAGGCCCACCGAGTCGATGACCTGCAGGATACGCTCTTCCGGGATGCTGTCATCGAAGAGGGTCAGGTTGTTGCGCACCGTGGTCTGGAAGAGCTGCACCTCCTGGGTGACCATGCTGACACTGCGGCGCAGGTCGGCCTGGCGCGCCTGGCGGATATCGTGCATCTGGCCGCCGTTGTGCGAGCTGTTTGGGCTGCCGACCCGGATGGTGCCCGAGGTCGGGTCGTAGAAGCGCAGGATCAGCCGGGTGAGGGTCGATTTGCCGCTCCCGGTACGCCCCAACACGCCGAGCACTTTGCCCGGCTCTAGTTGGAAGGTGATCTCGTCAAGGATCTTGGTGCTGAGGTCGTCCTCATAGTGGAAGGTGACAGCATCGAAGTGGACGCCCAGCGCTTCCTGCGGGAACTCTACCCCGGCACCGTCCTGGATGGTGGGCCGGATCTGGCGCAGTTCGGCAATGCGGTTGATGCTGGCGGTGGCGCGCTGCAGGTCTTCGACCTGTTGCAGAATCTCCCAGAGTGGTTCTTTCATCACATCGATATAGTAGAAGATGACATACAGCGCACCAATGGTGATGCGGCCTTCGAGGAAACCCGAGGTGCCGACGATGTGAGCGGCGACATAGGCCAGCGCAAAGACGTTCAGCGGGAAGACGGCCACCAGCACCTGGACGCGCATGGCTTTGAACACCGCCTGCCAGCGGGCCCGCAGGGACTGGAAGAGGCGCAGCATGATGAAGGGCTTGGCACCGCTGGTCTGGATCTCTTCGGTGCTGTTGAGCCATTCCTCAAGGAAACCGAACAGCCTGGCTTCGACCTCGCGGAAAGCCTGCCAGCGCGGGACGGTGAGCGTGTTGAGCCGGTTGAGGGCCAGCAGG
>DATHZS010000002.1:0-69235 GCA_035458505.1 Anaerolineales bacterium
GCTTTACTGTTGAAGAGCCTTTACCTTACGCCAGATCCAAATGACCAGGGTAATGAATGCCGCGAAACTTAGCGACCCTACTGCGAATGGAAAATCTAAACCAAGTGCGCCGATAGCAGTCTTAGCAGATAGCACTACAGCCCCGAGGGCAAATTCGTATCCCAAAGCGACCGCGCCGAGTGCAATGATACCGACCGCGAGACTTGCCAGGGAAACTACACCCAAACCAAATACGGCCAGCGTGACTACGCCAAAAGCTGCAATTCCGATCGAAACGACACCAAAAGCGATATTTCCGATGGCCACCATCCCCCTGGCGACCTGCGGCCGTCCTGTTTCGGGATCGGTGCCAATATTGATGTGAATGAGTGGCAAGCCGTTAATTTCCTCTTTGGAGCGATACTCGAACATACTAGGTTGATCTAACGTTTTCATGACAATTACTCCTTTTCTCTAGTTATTTTGTCATGTTCCCAGAATAAAGGAGTTCGCCATAAATAACACGACCGCAGCGAGGGGTTTTGACCAATACTCTGGAGGGGGTTCTGCTCAGGATAGCGAGGCACCTTAGCCTAACAGCTTGCTGGGAGATTCCCATTGCGCCCCCATACACTGACCGGCTGACCTAAAAGATCTCAACAAAATCCCACCACACCCACAAAATAATCGTAAAAACCTTGATATAATCCCTGTTGCACATGAGATTATTGGTTTCAATGATGACCGGATTTGCCTGCGGCCCACTGCGGCCAAACAGCCACCTGCTTCTCCATTAAAATCGGAACGAGATGCATTGGAACCGTGTTTTCCCATGTAAGGTTTTCCATTCAATCAATCCAATGTGAGAAATCCTATGAACGAACGCCTGACTGTTGAACAAATCCGAGAGCTGTGGAGCAAAACCTACAATACCGATGGCAAGCCGGACTGGTCGCACATCTTTCCCTACTACCATGATGAGATCGTCTTCCATGACAGCATCCAGCGCATCGAAGGGATCGAAGATTTCACCGCCATGTGCAACCGGCTGACCAAGCGCTCCAAGGAGCTGCGCATGGAGATCGAAACCGTGGTGATGGAAGGGGACATGGTGTTTATCCAATGGACGATGGTGATGATGTTCAAGCGCTTCCCCAGCACCCCGATGTATGGCTGCACCAGGCTAACCTTTGCCGACGACAACCGCATCATCCACCAGCGGGATTACTACGATCTGTGGGGGGATATTTTCAACGGGATCCCGGGGTTCAAACGGATCTACCGCAACTTCATGCACCGCTATTTTGGCTAACCGATGTTTGAGAATTTACCCGACGAACTCCAATTCATCGCCAGCATCCTGAAGCCCCAAAAGACAACCCAAGTGAGGATGGACGGCAAATTATGCATCGTCACCGGGGCGACCTCCGGGGTAGGGTACCATGCCGCCAGGCGCCTGGCGGAAGGCGGCGCAGCGCTGGTGCTGGTGTGCCGGAATGGGGAAAAAGGGGAAGCCGTGCGCAAGGAACTGGTCACAACCTACGGCGCGCAGGTCGATGTCGTGCTGGCAGATTTTTCACGGTTAGCGGATGTGCGCAAAGCCGCCGGGTGGATCCTGGACCATCACCCGCAGATCGATGTGCTGATCAATAACGCCGGGGTCCACCGCACGACCCGGATCATGACCGAAGAAGGCTTTGAAGAAGCGTTTTGCGTCAACCACCTGGCCTCCTTCCTGTTTACCCGCCTGCTCCTCGAACGGATGATTGAGAGCGCACCGGCGCGGATCATCCAGGTCAATTCGCAGGGTCACCGCTTTGGCGGGTTGGACCTGGAGGACCTGAATTGGGAACGGCGGCCCTACCGGGGCTTAAAGGGATATGGCTCTTCCAAGGTCGCCCAACTGCTCACCGTGTGGGAATTGGCAGACCGGCTGAATGGGGCCGGGATCAGCATCAATGCGATGCACCCGGGAGCCGTGAAGTCCAACATCGGGATGGACAATGGCTGGTTCTACCGTTGGTACCAGAAGTTGTTCGTGCGGCCGCTATTAAGGCGCACCAGGATCTCTGGCGAAGCGATCTACTACCTGGCGGCGGCGCCCGAGATGCAAACTGTGAGCGGGAAATTCTTCAACCGCACCGTTGAGGAAAAGCCCATGCCGGTTGCCACGGACCGCGACCTGGGAAAGCGCGTCTGGAAGATCAGCGAAGAGCTGACCGGCCTTCCGAAAATGGATCTGCCAGAAAAATGATAGAATGCCTTTTAAGTTGGCGAACATAAACATCAGTCTAGGCTCCTAAGGGAGGTGCCCAGTGAAGTATGATGTGATTATCGTCGGGGGTGGGATTGCAGGACTAACTGCATCGGCTTACCTGTCAAAAGCTGGAATTTCAACCTTATTGTGTGAGAGACAGAAAACCTGCGGGGGACTGATCAGCACGTTTGAGCGTGACGGATTTTTCTATGATGGCGGCATCCGGGCAACGGAGAACTCCGGGGTGCTCTTCCCGATGGTGAAACAGCTGGGGCTGGAGATCAAATTTGTAAAGAACAAAATCACCCTGGGGGTTGAAGACAAAGTCGTGCGGATCAACTCGACAGAGGATGTCGGGGCCTATCATCAACTTTTGAACGAACTCTACCCCGAGAGTATTGACGATATCGCCCGCATCATGGAGCAGATCCGGCGGATCATGAAGTATATGGAAGTGCAGTACGGGATCGATAATCCGGCTTTTTTGGACATGAAAACCGACGGGGAATACATGCTGAAAAAAGTTGTCCCCTGGATGTTCAAGTACGCGTTCACATTCAAGAAAATTGAAGCCCTGAGCGACCCGGTCGAGGAATTCCTGAAGCAGTTCACCAATAACCAATCGCTGGTGGATATCATCGCCCAGCACTTTTTCCGGGAAACCCCGGCCTCCTTTGCCCTGAGCTATATGCATCTGTACCTGGATTATTATTACCCGCTGGGCGGGACGGGGACACTCATTGAGAAGATGCTCGGCTTTATCGAAGCGCATCAGGGAGAGATCCGCAACCAGGTGACAATTGTAAAGGTTGATGCGGAGAAAAACCTAGTCGTGGACAGTGAAGGGCAGACGTATGAGTACCGGCGTCTGATCTGGGCCGCGAACCAGAAGACACTCTACCGGATTATCGACCTGGACGGGATGCGGGATGAGCAGGCAAAAAAGGCCATCCGGGACCGGCGAGCTGAGATCGAGAATAAGCAGGGGAACGACTCAGTGCTGACGCTGTTCCTGGGGGTAGACCTGGATAAATCATACTTTGCGGACATCGCCAGCGAGCATTTTTTCTACACTCCCAGCAGAGCAGGCGAGGGAACCGCCGGGCCCCTCCCAATCGGGCAGGATAAAGAGACGGTCAAGCACTGGCTGGCAGATTTCTTCGCGCTGACCACGTATGAGATCACTTGTCCCGCATTGCGGGACGCGACACTGGCCCCGGAAGGAAAAACAGGGCTGGTGATCAGCGTACTGTTTGATTACCACCTGACTAAGTATATTCAGGAAAGCGGGTGGTATGATGAGTTCAAGGCGTATGCAGAGGCATGCATCCTCGACAGCTTGAGCGGGACCATTTTTCCAAAGATAAAAGACACCATCGTGCAGCAGTTTTCGTCCACACCGCTGACCATGGAGCAGCATGCCGGCAATACGCATGGGGCCATCACGGGGTGGTCATTTACGAACCGCCCAATGCCGGCAGAAAGCCGGCTCCCGAAGATCTTGAGCGCGACCAAGACCCCGATCCCGGGGGTGCTGCAGGCGGGGCAGTGGACTTACAGCCCATCGGGGCTGCCGATCTCGATTTTGACCGGGAAGCTGGCATCGGATGTGGCGATCAAGGAACTGGGCAAAAAAAGGCAGCCCGTCCGCAACTGAAACCGGCGGCTTTTTTATCACCGCAACCGCAGAAAGGTTCGCCAGTCCTGGTTTGCATTTGATGAGAATGGCACTCGTTTGACAGAGCAGGCTTACCGGATAGGGGTGAGCAGAAACTCATTACTTCTTTCCCTGACCAGAGCAAAGGGCGGCCAGGTGTAATCTAAATCCAGACGCACGATCTTTCCATCTTCAATCAGAACGATGATGATATGCGGGACTCCGCCTTCTTCAGATGTAAACACCACTCCATACTCTCCGGCTGGCCAGTAGTCCGCCCGGAAAGCCTCTTCCGGCACCTTGTAGACCGCCAACAGGCCGCGAACGGTAAATCCAAAGATCCCCTGGATATCCCTGGAACGGTAATAAAGTTCTCGTTCGAAATCGATTGGGAACACATCGATCAGCGTGCCGCTCTCTTCTTCACCAATACAATTGGGTTGACCGCCGAAACTACTTCCCGCAACACAGGCTGTGGTGGAATAGCGGACAAGATCGAGCCGGGCTGCTTCTTTCCCATTCAGAATGACATCAATCACGCTATCAATCTCATCGACCCCGGTGCGCGTCTCGGGTGGGTACTCAATATCAAGATAGGGTGTCGGTGTTTGCATGGTACTGGAATCAATAGGCACGTAGGGAGTTGGCGTGGGTTGGTTCATTTGCCCGGGTGGAGTGGGCGTAATGACTCCAAAGGCATAGGGCATCTGGGTATAAAGATAACCAATCGCTTCCCACTGAGAAGCATTCTTCTGCTCATGTCCAGCCACCTGGGTGGACAGATGTGAGATCCGGGTGCTCTGGGCCGAGACGGTCTCGCTCAACGCCGCATCAGGGTTGAGTGTCGCTGATAACGTACATGCAGCAATTCCAAATACGATCGCCAGAAAGATGATCACCAGACCGATCACCCAAGAATTTCTTTTCTTTGTGGATAAAGAATAGTTGCCTTTCATTTTTTAATCTCCAAGTATATCTATTTTCTTTATCCTATCACCCGAATGTTAGCGCAAGATGAAATTTTTGAAATCATTCGGAAACAGATCGTTACAGTGCTGTAACCGGGAACCAGAAGCAAGATAGGTAGAAGGAGATTAACCCATCCGTTCGGAAAATCCTATCGGGGAAGGCTTGCGCGCTGTGCCACTCGTGACAGATGGCTCAAAAAATGTTTGTGGCAGGCTGGCCCATGAACAGGATCTTACCCTTCAGGTATCGTTGGAAATTCAGTCAGGTCAGTCTCCCAATCACAGATGTCTATACTGGTGCTGACATGATTTTCCCGCACCAGAAATGGGGCCAGGCTGTGATCTGTGCACGGCAACAGGGTTTTACTGCAGCCGACAAATTCGGTAAAGCCACCCCCTGCTTCTTCATTTGGCAGCCAGGCAAAAGCGAGGTAAACACCTGCCGGGATTTCAAATTGGTACGATCCCTGGTTCGCTGCAACAGGATAACTCAGGAATTGCTGCGAGTTGGTTTCATAAAAGGTGATCGTCATTTCGGGGCTGGCAGCTCCCGGATAACAGATCTGCCCGCTAACCTGGCCGGTACCAGAAGAGGCTCCCGGTGTGGCTGTGGCACAGGTGGTTCCGCAGCCGCCAGGACAATCACCCGGGCAGTAATACATTTCATCCCGTGCACAGGCAGGAGGCGTACACAGCGGAAATTGGGTCGGGGTTATTGTGGCCGTTTCAAGGATGACTGACATCTGCGTAGATAGATCCGAGATCAGCTCCTGCTGTGCATTATCGTCTTGCCCGAGGCCGGTGACCTGGGTGGCCAGTTGTGATGTATCCGTGCCTGCGGCAGAAATGGCTCCATTGATGGAATTTCCAGGATCGCTGGCTGAGGGAAAGCATGCCGGTAAGAACAAAACCGCCAGACAGATCACCGCAAGGAGTCTTAACACTCTGAATTTTTGATCACCAGTCATCTTATATCCAATCCAATCGTTATTTTCGTATAATACTTATTCTACAAACCTTTTCTATCACGGGGACACACTTTGAAGAGAATAGTTTCGATTGATTGCAGTGAAGTCAGTAGGGATCCCTTGATAAAACTCCCCAGGCGACTTAATTGTTCCCGGCTCTGGCTGGGTGGATAATCCCGGAAAGGAAGGCAAGCCAGTTTTTTCCTCTACTAGCAGCATCTGAATGGGGCCTGAATCAGAAAACTCGAAGGTCATCTCGACGCCCTCAGCCGGCATTCCATCGAAACGCAAGACCCATTCGTTGCCATCTATACGAGGTACTTCGACTCTCTCATTGTTAGGAAGTGTAAACGCGAGGACAGGGAACTCTTTGGGGACAATGATATACACCCGGTCGTGCATGGATGTGGTAACCAGGCTGTTCACCACCCGTTTATCCCCAACCCAACCATCTGAGAGGATTTCGAGGCGCGGGCCGTCTTGATCCATAACCGGTGCCAGGCTGGTCAGCACGGAAAATTGCGGGGCCGCTGAGAGCAAATCGGTGTAAGGATGCCTGACGGGATTTACCAGGAGGTGTGCCTGCCTTTGATCCAATTCATCGGAAAAGGTGACCCAATAAGCCTTGCCTTCATCCACGTTTAGCCAGTAGCCAATTGGGTTGACCAGAGGCGGGGGGGAGTCTTTGGCAACAAGAAAATGTCCTGCCAGCAAGAAACCCAATGCGACCACAGCTGCCGCCGTTGGGAGCAGCCACCGTTGCGGGATTGTAATCCAATCCAGGATTGGTATCAGCGCTCCTAGCCAGAGAACCACTGTCGCGATCATTAAAATCAGCAGAGGACTACCCGGGCTCAGAGGGCCTGCCATCACGGCAATATATAACAACGGCACCCACAGGAAAGTTGCCAGTATGCCGTTTGCCAGGAAACTTAACCCAGACAATTCCCAGGCGGCCTTCTTTGTACGAACGGCCAGGGCCAGCCCAAGTGCCGCTGAACCAGACAGCAGCGACCAGGTGCAGATGTAACTGAGGGCCGGGAATAAGATTGTTATTCCGATGGTCAGCGGCAACCAGATGATAAGTGACCCGGCAGCCAGATCCAGGCGTGAGATTTTCTTGCGCGCAATCGACAGGATGGTTGCAGTCACTGCAAGGACAAGCACAAAAAACCCGATAACATAGAGATGTTCATCACTCAGCTTCTGGCGGTAACCAGAGAAACTGAGATAGGCATACTCGGGATGAACAGACAGGATGGACTTCCAGATTAGGTTGACCAGCAGCACGCTGACCATAAGGATGAGAAAGTGAAACAAGAAGCCCCACCCGGCACCGCGCCAGGATAACTCTTTGGTATGGATGCCGAAGAACCCTGCCCCCAGAAAAACCACGATCGCCAGCATGGTGAATGGCAGCGCCAGGCGGCTTGGATAGTGGACCAGCCTCCCCAACATGGGGAAGAAGGTCTGGTCCGGCACACTTGTTTCCAGGGTTGGTTGGTCACCTAAATATCGCACTACCGCCAGCAGTTGATTGCCAGCCTGCTGCAAACTGCCTGGATCTACCACTTCGGGTCGATCGAGGATGGTGTGTTTTTCCGGAATAGGAGCACCTGCATCAATCTCAGCGCCGGGAACTCCAGCGAGTTCAAATGGGAGCAGGTCAGTATCACCACCCGGGAACAGGTCAAACGGAAAGGAGATAAAGGCTGGCCGGTTTGAGAAAGAATTACGCGCCAAGGCCTGGACCAGGTTCCCGGTCGCTTGACTCGAATGCACAAGCATTGGCGGCCCCTCAACCACCTGGTCAATATTGATCGCAAAGCGAATATCTGCAAACCAGGGATGCTGCGCAACGAAAGCATGCGCACCAATCGTGCCTGGTTCTTCACCATCAGAAAAGAAAAAGATCACATCGTGCCGAATCGCAGGGCCGGCGTTCAGTGCCCGTAAGAGTTCCAGGATGGTCACGACGCCTGAACCGCTGTCGCTTCCACCGGGCCCGCCAGGGGTAGAGTCATAATGGGAACTCAACAGGATGGCGCCGTCCGGATCCGTCCCCGGAACCCGCACAAGAATGTTTTCGACCGCTCCTGCGATCACCCAGCCGGACTCAACCACACGGACGCCATTTGTTTTTTGCACTTCCGGTTCCAGGCCGAGCAGACGGATTTCCTGGAGCAGGTAGTCGCGCACCTCGGCATGTGCCGGGAAGATTCCCATTGGGTGGGGTTCTTTAGCGATCACTTCCAGGTCCTGGAAAGCTCTTTGGGCAGAAAACACTGCTGCTGGAGCATCTGCGGATAATGGCCGAGGAGGGGAGATAAAAAGAAGAGTGAGGAAGATCGCCGCGCCTAAAATACAAAAGGCTGTCAGAGAGCCAAACGCTTGTCTGGTTTTTGTCATCGAATACTCCTTTGCTGTATCCGATTTTTCCTCTCCTGGTTTTATTGTAGATTAAATGTTGATCGTATAAATTAATTGATCATGAATGTTGGCTGATCTACTCAGAGCAAGATCGGAGCAGGTTGATTTCACGCCGGCACCACAATATTCCACCCGATATGATCCTGAAAGCAGGTTGAAAAGAGTATTAAAGAATTACAGGCACCTTAAGGTGCCTGTAATTTTCGTGGGTGCGGAAGTTACGGCTGGATCGCGAGATTTTCTGCCAGCTCGATCAGCCCTGCCAGATCGAGATGATGATGAGCATCACCGTACAGGGCAATCTCCATCGAGATACCACTGTCCACCCAGCGCAATCGGGTAATGGATGCGTCTGGATTCCAGGTCGCGATATTTTCCCCGGGATATTGGACAAAAGATCCCTGGGAGACAAGCTCACCATCCAAATCTCCAATCTTGACTGGAAGAACATTGTCACCAGGAACCGTATTCCATTCAGACTGGTAGAAGCCGCCCTGTGACTGCATGATGACGAGATGGCCATACCCTGCCGTCATATAATCCATGCTGACGTTGTTCCCATACAACCTGACACCAAGGTAAGTGAAACCTCCCGGCACATAAGGCAGTTCAAGAAATTCAAATCCAACCTGGGCTTTTGCCTCGGCAGCGCTGATCAGTGGGGCGGGGGGCATACTTGTCGGAAGCTGCTCGCCAGGCGCAACAGCAACATCATTGTAGCTTTCCACCGGGAAAGTAGTACTCTCCGACCGGGTGAAAAACTCGACAACGTTTTGAGCAAAGGTCTGTCCCTGCGGGGTGGCTGAAATTACAATCAGCAATCCAAGTGCCAGGGGGACCAGGAGTGCGGGCCGCGAAATGCGGCGCGATTTAAGAGTATTCATTTTATCTCCTTGTTGATTTTGTTGGAGCTTTCCCGCAACAAGGTCATGCTTCACGGCTGGCCAGAGGTTGACTTGTGAAGAAGGGATTTCCTCCTCCAGCACGTCTTTCAAAATAGATGGAATGGTTTTGTCGTTCATCTTTTTTCTCCTAACTCCCTTGGATAGGATCGATCAGAGCGCGAAGGCGTTCACGAGCATCTCGCAGCCACCATTTGATGGTGGTAAGAGGGCGTCCAGTTTTCGTAGAGATCTCCGACATACGCATATCAAAGAAATATTTCATTACGATCGCGGCGCGCTGTTCCGGCGGCAAGCTTTGAATGGCTTTCAGGATCACCTGACGGGCTTCCTTTTGTTCCAAGACTTGCTCTGGATTCAAATCCGGATCTGCCAGCCATTTTGCGAGCTGCGCAGCTGACTCATCCCCAGGCTCATCGAGGGAGATGCTGCGGCTCTGCCTTTTGGCAAGTTTGAGCGCATCATTCACCACAATCCGGGAAAACCAGGGAGCGAAAGGGCGGCCATCACCGAACTGGTGAATGCGTTGAGCGGCTTTTACAAAAGCTGACTGCACAATATCCTCCGCCAGCGAACGATCATATAAGATCAGGTACGCGGCATGAACAGACTGTACCTGATAGCGGTTGACAAGGGTTTCCAGACCGTTTAGATCACCCTGTTTTAAGCGGGAAATTGCGATTTGTTCATCCATGCATAGATCCTTTAAGAGAATTCTCTATTTATATTATCCCTGGAGTAACAAAAAGGATAGTACTTTTGAGGAAACAGAGATAAGCCGGTTAGCGACCTATGTCCAAAACTGAGAAACAGGATTTGGTGATATGAGACAAAACAGACCCTAAGAAGGCTCAAAGATTAGTGGGGCACTCTTTCAGCAGCCAACGTCCATCTCAAGAAGCACATCGCCTAAAATCATTGATGTTTTTCTATGGCCGCCTGCTCAAATTCTGACAGCTTTGCCCTGGCATGCAGGTACAAGGTGTATTTCCTTTTGGGCTTCTCTGGATCATTGGCTAAATAAGACTTTAACAGATCGCCTTCAATCTCTGCCACTTCAAGCCGCATGTAATAATCGAGCATCTCTTTCAAGTGCGCCAGAACGATCATCCCGGTTAAGATGGGGTGGTTGTTGGTGACATTGGCATCGGGGAATTGAATCCCGTGTTCCAATTCAACTTGCATCCCTTTCTTAAATTCTTCGGTTGGAATCTTCAGCGCTTCACTGCCTACTGCTTCCTGGACAATTTTGGCTTCCTCCAATGAAATGGATGGTTCACTGAGCTTTGTCCAATCCTGGATGCCCAGCTCCTGGCAAATCCGTTGAACTTCTTGTTTTGAAATATATTCGGGCAGTTTCATCACAATTTTCCTCAAAGATTTTCGTCCGGATCCTGAAGGTGTAAATGATGGAGAATCCGGTGAACAAAAGGCGCAAAAATAACATCTGCCCACCCAAACAAATCCATATCCGGGCCTTAGCCCTGTAGATTTGATTTTCAACTACTTTTTCACCCTGCCCAGGGCACAGTAACCAGGTCCGAGACGGTTTATAAAAAAACTCGTAAAAAACTATAAACCAACCTATAATTACAACCATCAACCGGTAGATCCTGGAGGAATACATGTTTCTGGATACAGTAAGAAATTTTAGTTCTTCAATGCCCGTTTTATTTTTCCCAATACTCATTCTGATCGCATATCTACTTTACCGGGGCACAAAATTTGTCTTTGCACGTCTTTTTTATCGGATTGCACTTCGCACCGAAACGATTTACGACGATCTATTTGTTGATCGTCTTCAGCCATTCCGCTTTTCCTGGTTGATTCCATTATTGCTGATCTACTTTTTCGCTGATTCGCTCTTCCCCGAGTATCTATTTGTAAAAAGGACCGCCTTAATCCTAAGCATCTGGTTCCTGGCCAATTTCCTGATCTCCATTTTAAGCGGCATCAATGATGTATATAAAAATAATCCGCGGTATACAGGTGTCAGTGTCGCCGGTTATATCGGCCTGCTGCAAGTGTTGACAGTCGTTGCAGCAATCGTTCTCACAATTTCCTACCTGACTGACCTAGACCTGGTTACATTGCTCAGCGGCGTGGGGGCCTGGTTAGCCGTTCTTTTATTAATTTTCCGAGACACAATCTTATCTTTCTTAGCCAGCATCCAGATCTCTACCCAAAAGTTAATTAAAGAGGGGGATATGGTAGATGTGCCAGCCTTTGGGGCAAGTGGGACAATCACGGAGATCGATCTGCAAACCATCACCATTCAAAATTGGGATAACACAATGACAGCAATCCCCACATCCAAGATTGTTGAGACGGGGTTTAAGAATTACCGGCAGATGATTGAAAGTGGTTCTCGCCGATTGAAGCGATCAATCTTGATCGATGTAAATTCGCTTAAATTTGTGGATGATGACCTCGTGAAGCAACTGGGATCAGTGAATATGATCCAGCAGAAGATTGGCGACCTCCTTCAAACAGATTTGGAGCAAACCACCAATCTGCAACTCATGATCCGCTATACACAAAACTACTTGCGAAGTCGAAAAGAGGTCAGGCAAAGACGATACCCCCTGGTGGTGCGCCCTCTGGAGACAAACGAATATGGTATTCCTTTAGAGGTGTATGTCTTTGTGAAAGCAGGGAACTGGGAAAAATTTGAGGAGATTCAGGCAGATATTATGCTGCACCTGATGGCAATCCTGCCTTATTTTGGATTAAAAACTTACGATGTGTTTTAGTGCATGACATTAAGGTCAGCAGTCCGATCTTAAATCTCGGACTGCTGATTTATTTAAAAACTGGCCAACGCCTCTTCTTCTGAGTCAAAGACGTTGAACATCTGGTTGAAGCCAGACATCTTCAACACATCCATCACGGTCAGGTTCGCGCTGCAGATTACCAGTTTTCCGCTCACACCTGCCAGCTTTTTACCCGTTGCAAGGATCACCCGCAAGCCTGTACTGGCAATGAAATCCAGATATTCAAGATTTAATAATATTTTTGTAGCGCCTTCATCCAGCAGCCGATTCAAAAACTTTTCTGCATCCGGGCTGGCGCCGGTGTTCATTTTGCCTTCAATTTCCACAACGGTGATGCCGCTTTCATCTCGTGATGTAATATCAATCATCTCTTCACTCCTTCAAAATTTTTACCAATCAGGCCATTGCAAACCTTGATTTTATTCCCGATCAATGAGTTTTACCAACCTGACAACATTTTTTCCAATGTGCCGGGTGTAGAGGTATTCATCCATCATTTGTCGTACTAAAAAGATGCCCAACCCGCCAATCACTCGCTCGTCCAGGGATAAGGAAATATCCGGGGGATCCAATTCAAATGGGTTGAACGGCACGCCATCATCGTGAATAGTGATCACAAGTCGATGGCCTGTGAGGACAAAGTTCACATCAATCAGATGCTCTTTCTCATCCGTGAAAGCATAGTTGACGACATTGTTGAGCAGTTCATCCAGCACGATGCTGACTTTTTGCCTGGCGGGATCAGGGACCTGGTATTGTTCACAGAACGCCTCAAATTGCTCCTCAACCCTGGCCAATTCATCAATCTGGTTTTTGACCTTCAATTCTAGACGACCGGTTTCCTGTACATCTGAAGCGCCATGATATTGCAGGGAGACCATGGTGATATCATCTGCCTGTTCGGCACCGCTCTCGTACAATTTCACATCACGAATGACCTGGTCAATCAATTTCTGGGGGGTGTTGAGCCCCTCCGTTTGCAGGAATTTTTCATAGCGCTCATCCGAATACGGAATTTCATCCCGGTTCATTGCTTCAGTGACACCATCTGTGTGCAGTGTGATGATATCATTCGGTCGCAGTGTGAGAGAGGATTCTTTGTACGTTAAATTGGGCAGCGCTCCAATCACCGGGCCATGAAAATCATCCAATTTTTCAATCTCTCCTGAACCGCGGTGGATGTAAGGAGGATTGTGTCCTGCATTGCAGTAGACCAATCTGCCGGTATTAATCTCCAGTACCGCGATAAATACCGTCACGAACATGGCTGAGTCATTGTTCTGGCTCAGCTCATTGTTGACATGGGTCAGAATGCTGGAGGGTTGGAAGTCGTCCATAGCACGGGATTTGATCAGGGTCTTTGAGACCGCCATCAGCAAAGCCCCAGGTGCACCTTTGCCGGAGACATCCCCGATCACAAAGCACAGGTGGCTTTCATCCAGGAAATAGAAGTCATAGAAATCTCCCCCCACTTCACGGGCAGGAATCAGGTGAGCATAAATATTGAACTCTGCCCTGGTTGGGAAAGCCGGAAAGATCAGCGGCAGCATACTCATCTGGATTTCCTTGGCAAAATTCAATTCATCTGACATACGCTCGTTAGCTATTTCTAATTGTCTTTCTAGATCTTTTCTCTCTGTAATATCTACATGTGTTCCAACAAAACGTACTGGTTTTCCTTCAACATCGAATTCGGCAACTTTGCCCCTTGCCAAAATCCAAACCCATTCACCAGTTTTTGAACGAATGGGATATTCAGCTTCATAAATAGGTGTTTTACCAGTTAGATGATCTTCCATAATTTTGTTTACCGGAGGTAAGTATTCCGGGTTCACCATTTTTTCCCAGGAGCCAATTTTGGGTTCAATTTCACCTGGTTCATATCCCAACATCGTCTCCCAGCGCGGGCTAAAGTAAACTTCATCAGCTTGGATCATCCAATCCCAGAGCCCATCATTACTGCCCTCAAGAGCGAATTTCAACCTTTCCTCGCTCTTTTTTATACGTTCCTCTAATTTTTTACGTTCGGTAATGTCTTTTAGAATACCGCTATAATAGACCACACCTGCAATTTCCCATTGGGAGACAGTTAATTCCAATGGGAATTCTACACCATCTTTTTTGATACCTGACAGCTCATGCGTTTCACCAGGGTGGGCAAGATGTCCTTTTTCGGTTGCAGCTTCCATAGCGCTATCATGAGAGGATAAATATTGTTCAGGAATTATATTCTTTAAATTTTCGCCAAGGATTTCTTCTTTTGTATACCCAAACATTTTTTCTGCTGCCTGATTCCACAAAATGACGCTAGAATTTTGGTCGACAACAATAATCCCTTCACCAGCCGTTTCAATTATCGAAGTTGATTTTTTCTCAGCAAGCGCAAGCTCTTCGGTCTTCTTTAGAATTTGAGCTTCAAGTTCCTTCCTTTCGGTAATATCTCTAAAGAAAGTTGTAAAATAAACTTCATCATCAATAACCATTTTGGAAATTCCGGCTTCAGCCGGAAAGATCGTACCGTCTTTTCGCTGACCCATAATTTCTCGCCGGGCATCCATATTTCTGGCGGAAGTACTTTCCTGCTGAAACTTGGCAACTTCGCTTGGATGCAGGCTGCGGGATTTGTCGGGCATTAAAAACGTCAGGGGCTGACCCAGGACTTCCTCCGCTGAATATCCAAAGATTTCTTCAGCTTTTGGGTTAAACATCGTGATGGTTTGCTGCGAATCAATCGTGATGACCGCGTCCGGTGCGATCTCAACAATCGTCCGGATCCTTTCAGTCGCTTGTTCCACCTCTTTCGTGCGCTCTTCAACTTTTTGTTCCAGGTTTTTATTGATATCCTCAAGATCCATGATCAGATCTTTCATGGACAAGCGCATGACCTCAAAGCTATGTGCCAGGTCCCCGATTTCATCTTGGGTGGTTACGCTGACTACGTTATCAAGATTGCCTTCAGCCAAATCTGTCGCACTCCTGTTTAGCGCGATGATTGGCCTTGTAAGCGTTCTTGAGAAAAGAATTCCGACCAGAACAATCAGAGCAAACAGACCCAATATACCCAGCCCTAAATTGCGCTGGAGTTCCCGGATGGGCAAATAAACCTCTGCTTCATCCTTCTCGCTCATCATCACCCAAGTGACTCCTTCAATGTTGAGCGGTTTATACGCAGAAAAAACAGGTACTCCACGATAATCGGGAAAAACATCTACCCCCGTCAGGCCCCCAAGTGCCGCAGTCGTCCCCTGAGTCTCAACTTTTTGCAGACCAATCGTACTGTTAATGTTTTTGATTTGGTTGATTATACTTTCCGGTGTGCCGAGATCCTCGATCGTTTTGAAATAGTTTTCACGATCCTCTATCAGGAAGCGGGACTGGTTTCGCAGCAGGAAATCTTCAGCAACAATATAGGTTTCGCCAGATTGCCCAAGACCGACCTTTTCCCAATTCTGGTTATTGGTCATGATGTTGTTGATGCGGTCAATCGGCATCTGGAAAATCAACACCCCGATTTTCTCGTCCCCATCAAAGATTGGAGAAGCGATGAATGCAGCCGGTGCATTGTAGGAAGGATGATAGGGTTCAAAATCCACCAGCATGCCGAAATCTTCCCGGTCTGCTTCCAGGGCCGCCCGATAGACACGTCCGAAGTTCGTGTCAGCATACGGACCATCCAGCAAAGATGTGCCGAAATCCACTTCTTTGAAAACCGAATAGACAATATGTCCACCAGAGTTCACATCCACCAGAAAAATATCGTAGTACCCAAACGCATGGAGGTAGTCCCGAATGATTGGGTGATAGATTTCGTGTGCTGCACTGTAGCGGCTGCCATCCCCTGGAAAATCCAACAGGTCTTTTGAGCCTGTTGGATTCGGGTTGTTGCCAATAAAAAGCGATTGCAAAACAATCGTTTCGAGTTCCTGGGGATAGTAGTCTCTCAACAATACATTCCTGCCAGCCTCCAGGTTAGGCCTCAATCTGGACAGGAATTCATCCCGGTAATACTCAGTCAAGGTATTCTCCCACTCGGCGAGTGTGCTTTCCGAAAGATCAAGCTCAGGAAAAATGGTTGCATGGGTATCCGCAAAAGCATGCATTGCATCGATGATCATCTTGTCTTCTGAAAAGGTCAAGATTTGATCAGAGATGAACTGGAAGTACTCCTCGATCTGACTGGATTTCATTTCGCGTACTGCAGTGAGTTTGTTGAAAGCCTCTCGTTCCAGGGTGTTTACCCCAATTGTGTAGGACAGAAAACCAACCAAACCCAATGTGGTCACCGCAATGATGACAAATGAAATCAATATTTTTGAAGAAATTCTTAGGCTGCCCATACTATTCTGCCTTATTCAGGGTTAGGTAACATTATTAGATTATATAAGGAAACCAAAATTATTACCAAACGATAGAATTCATCGATTGAAATGACAAGCGATCAAGGGGAACAATCCCGTGCTCATTCAGATTGTCTGGAGAATGCCCCAACACATTCGGAAAACCCGTTCGGAAGAATAATCATGTAATTCGGGTATCTCAATTTTCCGATATAATCATACCAGACATATTTTTTTGCAAAATTGGGCTTTGCCCTATGTGTAATCACATGTGATTTGAACAAAAAATCTCTCAAGGATAAAACCAAAGTATGAATAACAACGATGGCCAAAAAAAAGATTTGTCGCCAGAACAATGTGAGACGCTGCTCCATACATTGAAAGCCCGTTTTGAGAAAAACATGACCCGGCATGAAGGTCTTGAATGGCCCAACATACAGGCAAAACTGGACGCGCAGCCAGAGAAATTGTGGTCACTCAACGAAATGGAAAGCACTGGCGGTGAGCCGGATGTAGTCGGTTACGACAAACAGGCGGACGAATTTATTTTTTATGACTGCTCCGCGGAAAGTCCCAAAGAGCGCCGCAGCATTTGTTACGACCGCCAGGCCCTGGACTCAAGGAAAAAATTTAAACCGGAAAACAGCGCGCTCGACATGGCCGCGGCCATGGGGGTTAAGATCTTATCGGAAGAACAATATCGAGAACTGCAGACACTTGGAGAGTTCGACACGAAAACTTCCAGTTGGGTGGAAACACCTCCCAATATTCGGA
Source organism: Anaerolineales bacterium (assembly GCA_035458505.1). Lineage (GTDB taxonomy): Bacteria > Chloroflexota > Anaerolineae > Anaerolineales > UBA11579 > UBA11579. The sequence goes on from DATHZS010000002.1 coordinate 17,047, forward strand.
AACTTGGCGGCGCACTCTTCTGTGACCGCCGCTACAACACGGTCTTCGTCTATCACAACGGGGCGGACTCTTACTACGCCGCCAGGGGTTTCCGCGGCTCGCTCAGGGTCTAGATTTTGGGCTCACAGCGCTGCGGCGTAGCGTTCACTAATCATCAGGAGTAAACCATCTTGACCCGTACCGTTGGCCTCTACCTGTTCGATGATGTCGAAGTGCTTGATTTTGCTGGGCCATACGAAGTATTTTCGACTGCATCACGAGTACAATCACGGCTGGATCCCCAATCGCCAATGCTGTTTGAGGTGGTGACAATTGCAGACGATAAACGCATCGTTTGTGCCCGCGGGGGATTAAAAGTATTGCCGGATGTTGAGATCACCGCTCACCCGCACCTTGATGTGCTGGTGATCCCTGGTGGGATCGTTACAGCCGAATTAAAACGTGACGGTATTATAGATTGGATCGCGCGAACGGCTTCGACAACACAGATCACCGCCTCGGTCTGCACAGGTGCTTTTCTATTGGGGAAGGCCGGGCTGCTCAAGGGGAAACCTGCCACGACTCATTGGGAAGATCTCGATGACTTTCACTCCATGTTTCCGGAGATCCGCGTCCAGGCCGAAGCACGCTGGGTAGATGTCGGGCAGATCATGACCTCGGCGGGGATATCCGCGGGCATCGACATGAGCCTGCACCTGGTCTCCCGCCTTGAAAGCCAGGAACTGGCAGTAAAGACCGCCCGGCAAATGGAGTATGATTGGCAAGTTCTATAAACATCCCGTTCCAACCCTTGAAATTCCTGCTCTGGGAGATAATATCTCATGCCGCTGCGTTAGCTGCGCGCAGACAGATCCTCGTGCCAGCGTTTGGACACATACTTGTGAATGAAGTAGATATAGGGCATTCCCAGATTGGTTTCGATGAGGGAATTGACCAGAATAGGCTGCCAGAGTGCCGGCCGGATGCCGCTGAGAATGAGAGAGGCCTCCCAGGCAAACTGCACTCCAACACCGATGGCCAACAACCATAGAATCGGGATTCTCTCTCTTCCCCTCAAGTTGTGGATGATCACGATTAAATATCCGATGCACAAGATCAGCGCCATCACGCCATGATACCCGCCTGTTCCGCGCGAGATGGCAATCCCTGGGAAACCGGCCCCAAAGTTCTGGCTCAGCTGGCCGATGGTAACCCAACCAAGGATCGGTAAAAGGGACCACTCTACCGCGTGTCCATCACGATCCAGCAACAACCAGATCCACGCAAAATTGGTGAAACCATAACTCATGCTGAGCCACAGCAGGAACCACAAAGGGTTTGCTCCCTCAATTACCCGGGTGTCCAACAGCTTATAAAAGATGCCGTAATCGACCAGGAAATACACCCCTCCGGCAAGCAGCCCCACGATGACCGCCATCCGCTTTCTAAAATAGAGCAGGATCGCGATCAGGAGGAACAGCCAAATAAGATCAAGATTGATGTACAGCGAACTGAAGGTGCGTGATACTGTATAGTCCATCTTAAACCTCTGTATCTTTGGAAGTGCATCGGGTATTCAACTATAAATATTTTTATCTCAATCGGGTCTTTAACTGATGCGCACCATTATAGTGCAAATCCAATCAAACGCAAAAAACTGCAGTAGTAACAATCTAACCATGCTCCGAACTGAAATTTGAAAAATCGTTTATGATGGAATATGAAAGTAAGTTACACCAGTCAACCATTAACAATTGTTGAGGCGGCCTTTAATGACAGAGTCAAAAAATAACATCTCCCCCAGAGACAGGGTGAACACAGCCCTTAACCATCAATCCCCTGATCGGACTCCCGTGGATTTCCTTGCGGTGCCGGAAATTTGGAAAGCCCTGATTCAACGTGAATCAATACAACCCGAGGATGACATTCAATCGGAATTCTTCGATCCCGCATGGGAAGCGCTCCTGCAAGAATTTCAGGTGGATTGCCGGGTGATTTCTTACGATCAGTTTTGCAGCCCCCCTGATTCAACCTTAAAACCCGATACAACCATTGATTGGTACGGTTCCCTGGGCCGGTCCACCCCCAACCGCATGTGGCGGCAGATAAGCCCTGATGGTCACATCTACGATGTTTTTGGCAGGCATTTTAAGATTGTAGATCATCCCACCGGTGCCTATGAAATGCTGGCTTCCAATCCATTGGGGAATGCAGAGTCCGTCTCAGATTTGCACTCCTTTCAGTGGCCCGAACCGGATTGGTGGGATTTTTCAGGCGTCTCAGAACTCTTCGCCCAACTCGATCGTCATCAGGACTATCATTTAAGATACCGGATCGGTTCTGTTTTTGAAGTTGCCTGGCAGTTACGAGCCATGGATACCTTTCTCATGGACATGGCGATGAAATCAAAGCTCCCACACTACATCATGGAAAGACTCACCGAACTGTACGTGGAAATTACGGATCGCTTCCTTTCCACAGCAGGCAGCAGGATTGATATGGTGTATTTTTATGACGATGTCGCCACCCAAAATTCATTGATGATCTCAAAAAAGATGTGGGAACAGTACATCAAGCCGTACCATGCGAGAATTATTGACGTTGCGAAAAAACATGATAAGCCGGTCATGTATCACTGCGATGGCGCAATCTATCCCTTGATCCCAGACCTGATCGACATGGGGATAGATGTTTTGAATCCCATCCAGGCCGATGCAAAGGATATGGATCCGGTCAGACTAAAAGCAGAGTTTGGCGATAAGCTCTCATTTCATGGGGGAATTGATATTATCAAAACTTTGCCCTTTGGCACACCCACCGATGTTCAAGACGAAGTACAAACACGCATCAAACAGCTTGGAAAACATGGTGGATATGTGCTGGCAAGCTCTCACCACATTCAATCAGATACACCTTTAGACAATATAGACGCCATGTACGATCCATTAATTCGATAACTTTTAGGAGAAAAGTAACTATTATCGAATTTTTGTGTTACTAAAAATATAAATTAAAACAACAAATCACCCAATGGGTCGAGCAGTTCAGGCAACTGCGAACTGATTAACACGAAGAAAGTTTTGTTGTTTTGTTTTTTTGTGCTTAATTAAACACCTCAGCAGGAGTATGAATGAAGTTTGAGGAATTACTGCCAGTTGAACGCATTGCTCTAAATGTTGAAGCCAAAGATTGGCAGGAAGCAATTCGAGCCGTTGGCAGCGTGATGGTTGCTACAGGTGTAGTGGAAGAACGGTACATAGATGGGATGATTGCGACCACAAAAGAGTTGGGGCCGTATATTGTGATCGCACCTGGTGTGGCCATCCCCCATTCCCGGCCTGAAGATGGGGTGATCTCACCCTGTTTAGCGTATGCCCGATTAACTCCCCCGATCAATTTCGGAAACAAAGAAAACGATCCTGTTCATATCCTTTTTGCGCTGGGCGCACCAGATCACTCGCAGCATGTTGATGCATTAAAGCAGATTGCAGAAATCCTATCCGACCAGGACAAATTTGAACAATTACTGAAAGCGGACACAGTAGAAGCTGTGACCGCGATCTTATACAATTCCAGGGGCTCAACAGAATAAAAAGGAGGCGACTTATAAAACTGAATTGGTATCCATCCGTTTTCAAATGAAAGGAGAGGCTATTGGCAAAAAGAATGAAGATACTTGCTGTTTGTGGGATGGGAATTGGTACATCCATGCTGCTCAAGATGCAAGTAGATAAGGTGATTAAAACCCTGGGTCTTACTGCTGATGTCGAACTCGCTGATATCAGCACTGCCAGAGGATTGGCAATGAACGCTGACCTGATTATTACCTCTAATGAACTTGCAGACCGCATCGGGGATGTGAAAGCCCCGATCGTTTCGGTTTCAAACTTCATGGATTTGGAGGGAATAACAAAAGGTATTCGTACTGCATTAAACTTAGACAAATAAATTAACTTCGGAGGATAATAATGGATTATATTTTAACTGTACTCGTTGATATTCTAAGTGTGCCTGCACTTCTGGTCGGTCTAACCGCCTTTGCTGGCTACTTAGCCATGAGAGATAAAAATTTCTCTGATGCTCTTGCCGGCGGGATCAAAGCATCCATCGGATTTTTCATTCTGGTTGCAGGAGCCGTTACCTTGATCGGCTCCCTGGATGTGCTTGGCCCAATGATCGAAGAAGCATTCAATGTTCAGGGCGTTATCCCCAACAATGAAGCGATCGTGGCGATTGCGCTTGGTGAATTGGGACAGGCCACCGCCCTGATTATGGTGATGGGCTTCTTCTTCAACATCGTATTTGCCCGCTTTACCCCCTTTAAATATATCTGGCTGACCGGACATCACAGCCTGTATATGTCCACCTTGCTCGCGGCCACCTTCAAAGTCATCGGTTTGGGTGGCGTAGCGCTGTGGCTGGTCGGTGGTGTTGTATTGGGCTTGCTGCAAGTCCTGATGCCAAAATGGACCCAACACCTGGCAACCAAAGTGAGCGGCAATGATGACTGGACGATCGGTCACTTCAGTTCCCTGAGCTATGTGGCTGCTGGCTGGTCTGCACGCCTGTTGGGCGGCGAACCCGAGAGCACCAGCGCTGAGGACATGGAATTCCCGAAAGGCCTGGGCTTTTTGCGTGAATCACTGGTATCCACCGGCTTGATTATGCTGATCATCTTCCTCGTGCCGGCCTTCTTCTTATCAGGCGACTCGCGGGCCGCCCTGGGTGGAGACACCACCTGGTATGTCTACCTCTTTACCCAGGCACTGACCTTCTCGGCCGGTGTCGCAGTTGTGATCTACGGTGTCCGTGTGATCCTGGCTGAAATCGTACCTGCTTTTTCAGGGATTGCTGAGCGGCTGGTGCCCGATGCCAAACCGGCATTGGATATTCCGGTTGTGTTCCCATTTGGTGCCAATTCCGTCATCATTGGCTTCCTGGCCAGCTTTGTGGCAGGCATCGTGATGCTCCTGATCATGGGCCCGATTGGTTTGGCAGCCATCGTTCCGGGCCTGGTGCCGCACTTCTTCGTTGGTGGCGGTGCTGGCGTGATCGGAAACGCCTTCGGCGGACGCCGCGGGGCAATCATCGGTGGGTTTGTCAATGGGATCATCATCAGCCTCGGTGCAGCCTTGCTGCTGCCTGCTCTCGGCAACCTGGGCTTCGAAAACACCACCTTTGGTGATGCTGACTTCCAATGGGTTGGAATTGTGATCAGCCTGCTTGGGAGATTGTTTGGCGCCTAATCATTAGGCATAATTACAAAATAAAAGAAGGGGCGTATCGTTAAGGTATGCCCTTTCTTTTTTGGGGAATACTTTATGATGCAGAACTCTGATTTAATTGATCAATTAAAAGCGCGGGCGTTTGAATACCGGGAAACCATCATCCGGCTCTCCAATCAACAGCCCTTTGGTATCCACCTGGGGGGCAGTTTATCCCTGGCAGAGATATTGACCGTGCTTTATTTTAACATTGCGTCCGTTGACCCTGAACATCCAGGCTGGGCCGATCGGGATCGGATCATCCTGAGCAAAGGGCACGGGAATATCGGGCTGTTGGTGACTTTGGCCCAGCGGGGATTCTTCCCCCTCAGCGTGCTCGAGAAATTCAACCAGGTTGGCAGCATGTACAGCATGCATACCGATGTGAAAGTTGCCGGCATCGAGCACAGCACAGGGTCCCTGGGACACGGGCTCTCAGTTGCGATCGGCATGGCGCTTGTAGGCAAGAGAGAAAAGAAACCCTGGAAAGTGTATTGTATTTTGGGGGATGGTGAATCGATGGAAGGCAGCGTCTGGGAAGGCCTGATGAGCGCATCGCACTTCGGCCTGAGCAACCTGACCGCCATTATTGATCGCAATCGTCTATCGCAGGAAGGAACCACACAGGAAACCATGGAGCTTGATCCTCTCTCCGCCAAGGGCGAAGCGTTTGGCTGGACAGTTTTGGAGATTGATGGACATCGGATTGAAGAAGTGCTGCAGGCTTTTCAAGCAGATTCCCATGGAAAACCCAAACTGATCATTGCAAATACGATCAAAGGCAGGGGTGTGCCCGCTCTCGAGAACCAACCAGCATCCCACTTTTCCCACCTGGATGATCAACAATTAAAAATTGCGTTAGACGTGATTCAGAATGAGAAGAACGACCTGAAAAGCAGGTGATGATGGACGACTACACAGGATACCTCAAAAAATCAAGCCGTGATGCCTATGGCATGGCATTTTATGAGCAAGCAAAACGAGATGAGAGAATTGTAGCGGTTACAGCCGATGTGCCGGATTCGGTTCGGTTTACAAAATTCAGGGAGAGCTGGCCTGAGCGGTTTTTTAATTTCGGGATCGCTGAACAAAACATGATGGGGGCCGCCGCCGGGCTTGCCAGGGAGGGGAAGATCCCCTTTGTGAGTGTCTACGCCATTTTTGCTGCTCTGCGAGCATTAGAACAACTGCGGACCGACATCGCTTACCCCAATCTCCCAGTCCGGATCTGTACAACCCACAGCGGAATCAGCCTGGGCCAGGCCGGTCCATCCCACCATTCTACCGAGGACATCTCGATCATGCGGTCTATTTCCAATATGGTTGTGATCGCCCCGGCAGATGGGCTCGCGACCGCCATGGCGATGCATGCGATCAAAGACTATGATGGACCTGTATACATGCGGTTAAGCCGGGCGGTTGAGCCGACGGTTTATTCCTCAATCGGTACTTACCAATTAGGGAAAGCCAACCTCGTCCGAGCAGGAAAAGACATCGCCCTGATGGCATACGGCGCTTCGGTTGGAAATGCTTTAATTGCCGCCGAGGCATTAGCGAAGGATGGTATTGAGGCTCAGGTTGTCGACATGGCGTTTATCAAGCCAATTGATCGGGCTGTGATTATTGAAGCTGCGAATCTGACAAGACCTATCCTTACGATTGAAGAACAAAACATCATCGGGGGGCTTGGCAGCGCGGTTGCTGAAGTGTTGGCCGAAGAAAATATTGCTACGAAATTCAAACGCTTAGGGATTCCCGATCAATACACGCTGGCTGGCCCGTATGAAGATCTTCAGCGGTACTATAAGCTTGACCCTGAAGGGATTGCCGATGAAGCCCGCAAATTGATTGAATAAGAAATTTATTGATACAATCATATCAAGGGCAATCAATGAAGTGCACCAAAGGACATTATAAAGAACAAGGAGGTTGAAGTGCCAAGTTTGAATATAAAGGTTGATCACTCAGTCGGTCTGCATGCACGCCCTGCAGCTGAATTTGTAAAACTAGCGTCTGCATTCCCTTGCAACATTCAGATGAAAAACGAAACAACAGAGTCAAAATTTGTTAACGCAAAATCCATTCTGGGTGTACTGACTCTTGGAGTCAACCAGGGGCATATTATTCTTATCAATGCTGAGGGAGAGCAAGCCGATGAAGCATTGGAAGCCATCAAACAATTGGTTGAAAGCAACTTTGGAGAATAGAGAACACTTTTGGTAAATCACGAACGACTTAAAGTCAGATAAAGTAGAGAAGTATTCATATGAATGTAATTAAAGGAATCCCGGCAGCCCCAGGCATTGCGATCGGCACAGGCTTTTTGTACTCCCCATCCCAATTGATCCCTTCTCGCCAGCATATACAAGTGGTTGATACAGAAATTAATCGCCTGCAAGATGCACTTAGCACTGCAGAAAAAGAACTGGAGGAGATCTACCAGAACGCATTGGAAAGTGCAGGTCAAGAGGCAGCCGAAATCTTCGAGGCACATCTGGTGATGCTAAAAGATCCAGATCTGCTTGAATCCGTTGAGCAAACCATTCGGACAGAGCAGATCAACGCCGATGCCGCTTTCTATGAAGCGTCCGAAACCTATGCGGAGATGCTGGAGAATTTATCTGATGAATACCTTAGGGCACGCGCTGCCGACATTCGTGATGTAGCCTCTCGGGTGATCAGGATACTTGGCGGAGAAGAAGTTCAGCAGACCCTCCTGACAAGGCCATCCATCATCATTGCCGAAGATCTTGCCCCATCGGATACGATTAAATTTGATCGAGCCTACACGCTTGGGTTTTTCACCGCCCAGGGTGGAACCACATCGCACACGGCCATTCTATCCAGAGCGCTTGGCATTCCTGCCATTGTGGGTGCAGGGCAATTGCCCGACTCGACCTCCAGTTTGATCCTGGATGGCGACAACGGACAATTGATCATCGACCCCGATGAAGAGACCTTATCCGAATATCAACAACGGCAGCAACTTCTGGATAAAAAACTGGATGATGAGAGACAATCTTCGAAAAAGCCAGCAGTTACCCTGGATGGCAAACAGGTGGAAGTGGTAGCCAATATAGGTAATTTGGAAGATGCGCGGAACGCGATCGATCATGGAGCCGAGGGGGTTGGCCTGTTCCGAACCGAGTTTTCCTACCTGGAGCATTCCTCTCTCCCGAATGAAGAGGACTTGGTACAGGTTTATCAGGACATTTTCCGGACATTTGGCAGCTTCCCGGTCGTCGTGCGCACCTTAGACATCGGCGGGGATAAGGAAATCCCCCACTTGAAACTGCCGTCAGAAACCAATCCATTCCTGGGTCATCGCGGAATCAGGCTTTGCCTTTCCAGGCCGGATCTCTTCAAGCCCCAGTTGAGGGCAATATTGCGAGCCGGGGTGGGCTGCAATCTTTGCATTATGTTCCCAATGATTGCTACTGTTGGTGAGGTCCGCCAGGCGCGAAAAATGTTAGAGGAATGTGCGGCCGAATTAGAAAGCGAAAACCTGGCATACAATCCCCGTCCTCAAATTGGAATCATGATCGAGGTTCCATCTGCAGTAATCTGCGCTGATCAACTGGCTCAGGAAGTTGATTTCTTTTCCATCGGCACCAATGATCTCACCCAGTACACGATGGCCGTCGATCGGACAAATGCGAAGGTGACCTATTTGGTCTCAGCAATGCAACCTGCAGTATTGCGTTTAATTAAACAGGTGATCGACCATGGGCATCAAGCTGGCATCTGGGTGGGGATGTGCGGCGAGATGGCAGGAGAACCCTTGGCAATCCCCATCCTGCTGGGGTTTGGCCTGGATGAGTTCAGCATGAACCCTCCCGCAATCCCGCAGGCAAAAGAAATCATCCGCAGGTGGGACACAGAACAAGCGCGCACACTCGCCGAGCAGGCCTTGCTGTGCGAAACCCCGGAAGAAGTGGAAGCCCTGGTGCAAAATTGGCTGGATGGCAATAAGCAATAATTTAAATCAGTGCTGCACAAACAGGGGTGCAGCAAGCCAAAAACAACTCTTCCGCAAGTGGTGTGAGCCAGGAAAGCCAATACGCTGCCGGCACAAGGCAGGCAGTGCCTGGTTTTTTACACCTGATGCGGAAGAGACAATTCTGAGGGCGACTCAGTTTTTACCCCTTCATACGCTTCCTGTGGATAAAGTTCCCCACTGTTAATCCGCAAGATGACATCCACCTTTGGCAAGATGCTTAAATCATGTGACGCGATGACCACACAATAATTATTTTGGTGTGCGAGGCTGATCAGGATATCAACGATGTTGATGCTGTTCTCCTCATCAAGGTTACCGGTTGGCTCATCCGCCAGGAGCAGTTTTGTATCCATGGACAATGCCCGCGCAATCGCCACGCGCTGCTGTTCTCCTCCAGACAGCATGCTGGGGTACCGGTCTAATACCGACTCTGGTAACGCCACGCGTCGGATGAGTTGAGCTGCGCGTTCACGCGCCTTTATGCCTCTGAACCCTCGCAATTCCATCGGATACGTGATATTTTCTGATACCGTAAGAAGCGGAAAGAGGCGGTAGTTTTGGAAGATCATCTGTGCACACTCGCGGCGGTATCTATCTAAATCCATTGTTTTGGTTGAACGACCCTCATACAGCACATCGCCAGAGGTGGGCACATCCAATCCCCCGATCAGAGAAAGCAAAGTGCTTTTACCTGATCCGGATTTTCCAATGATTGCGTACACCTTCCCACGGATAAATTCGCAAGTGGCTCGTTTTATCGCATCAATGGTTTGATATTTGCCATGATACGAATAAAAGACATCTCGTAATTCAAGCATTGCCATAATTTCTCCTTATTCCCTTGCTGATAAAATGTCCAGTACGTTTGAATAATTCATGATCGTGACGGAGATCGCACTCCCGAGCAGGTAGCAAACCAAGAATCCCATCGTCAGCGTGATGTGCAGCATCTTTGGCAAATCCCAGATGAACAACCACAATGAAAAACCAATCAGGGTACCGACCATGCTCAGAAAACTCTGCTCAATGAAAAAGCTGAGAAATGAGTGTAAGCGCGTGGTACCAAGTCCACGCATGATCGCAAATTCTACTTTTCGGCTGACAACCAACAGGTATGACGCGACAATACCGATCATCCCAACCAGCACATAAAGAATTGGAAACACGATGTTGATATATTCGATTTGCTGCTTTAGGCTGGCAATAGAATGGTTGAATGAAGCATCTTTCAATACCATGAATGTGCGCAACTTCCCGATATGATTGACTTCCGAAAAGCCAAAATCAGCCAGATAATCCTTGAACAAAACCAGTTGATGGGAATCAGAGAGGGAAAAATGAGCGCTGTTCAGGGTGATTGACTGCAGCAGATATTTTTGAGTATGCGTAAAAGCATATCCCGTGTGGAGTGTCTCGGTCGGCGGCCCAGCAGCAGGCTGCCCCGGGTCCCAAATCAGTGTTGTATCAAAGAAGAGGGATAAAGGAACATAAATTGTATCTCCGGCACCATGTTTTTCGTAAGTGCCGATCACCCGCAAGTCGTAATGAAGGAATATGGATGCATTGTTGTATTCCGGCGGGTTTGCCACTTCATCAATGGCGACTCTGATCGTATCACCCAGGTGAATGTCCTTCGACTTCATGAGTGATGTCGGTATCAGGCAGCTTAAGATTTGTTTATCGCCAGAAGGCACGGATAAGAACGTTTCGTCATAGCCATCCAGAAAATTTAGGATGACCGTTTCCGAATATAGAAACTCAGGCGAGGTGCGAATGTCGTTGATCGCCGTGATGTCCGGGCCCCGCAGGATTTCTGCGGCCAATGATTCGGCGGCAAACCCGCTAGAAGGAACATAAAGGGGCGGGATATTTAAATCCGTGCCATCTGCCAGAATATCGATACCGAGGTATTTGTAAGGCTCGCTGATGGAAACGGTTAATTCATTGAGATACCCCGTCCGGTATAAATTAGACACTTCAAACCCATCGAGCACCAAATCTCCAACCTGTTTTCCTGTAATATCTGTCAAATTGCCTGTTATGGTTGTGTTTTGAGAGATTGAATCGATCTGCTCCTGATACTGCATGGATGTCGTTGCCAGTTGTCCAAAAAACATCACCACAACCAAGGAAAGAGCTGGAACCACAAAACTGCGTGCACCACCCCGCAGAATGGACAGAATGGAATATTTCAGGCTGCCACCCTTTAAATCCGATGTCTTTCCCCTTTTTTTCGGGCCTTTCGTAGCGCGCGGCCGGTGTTTCCGCGATTTGAAAGTGCTGACGACGAACACCAGGCAGGCCAGGGTGGACAGCACAAAAACTGCGGCTCCAAAATATAGAAAAAGTTGCAGTTCAAGTTCCGGCGCAAACTCTAACGTTCGCGAGACAGAAAGGTTTCCGTTGCTAAAACGGGAGTCAACCAAAGTATAGTTTTCGGCAGCCCTGGTGACCAGGGCAATGATGCGGTCATATAGATAATAACCTGTAACTGCTCCTGCCAAGATGGATACCAAAGAAATGAACCCGGCCCCGAAAAGGAAATATCCGTACACACGCACCCTTCCAGTCCCGAGCAAAAGCATCGTCTCACTCGTTTCCCGCTGACGGTAGACGAACAAATAACCAAATAGGATCAGCACGGCCAGTTCAACCAGAAAACAGACCACAGTTACGATTTTCGAAATACCTAAGATCGTCTTGTAAGGTGTGGCCACATTGGAATAGCCCTGGTCGTAGATCGTCAGCTGGAGGCGATCGCTCATCATGGGTTCAATCCGGGCACTGAAAGCGGCGGCCTCATCATTGCGGAGGTTGGCATATCCGACAGTGTATCCAATTGAGAAGGGCGCGGTTGGAAAATTGACTGCCTTCGGCACGAACACATACCAGCTTTTATCAATGACATTGTTCATGATGCCAACCACTGTAAATGGGGATTGATAAGAGAAGCCGTTATCTACCCAATAACTGTTTTCCAGTCCTGGTTTGTCTGATACTGCAATCGAGAGGTTGATGGTATCTCCAACCTGAATTCCAAGCCTGGCCGCCAGGAGTTGTGAGACCACGATGACTTTCTCCCCGCGTGCATATTCCTCCTCTGTGAATGTACGCCCTTCTACCAAGAAAAGCTCTTCCTGGTGGAAGGGTAGAAGCGTCATGAGGTCATCCGTCCCGGAGACCAGCACACTGTTATTGATCACTTCCAGAGTGTTGGCGAACTTTAAAAAGAGTGAGCCTGTGGGGATGTTGTACCGTTCGCCAGGTGCATCGGATGTGACATCTTGAAGTCGCGGCATTTCAATCCCCATGGAAGATGCGATCGCATTTTCGTAATTCGACTGGCGCAGGTTCAGCATGGGGGATTTAATATCATAAACCTCACCAGAGATCAGGTAGTAATGGTTCTTCTCAAACGGTCCAAAATCCTCATCGATGTGGATGATCGTATTTGGCCTAACCTGCAAGGAATAAAACACATCAATCACCAACGCACTGTAATAATGATGTTCCGGATGATAGCTGACCCTGCGGATCAGCAGCACCGAGTCCATCCGGCTGGGCATATGTTTGTCCGAGCGCCAAAAACCGTCGACGTATCCCAATGCACGTGCAGGCTGTTCCCATTGCAATATCGCGTCATCATCAACAATCGGTGAAAGATCGAATGAATCCAGCACTTCATCCATATTGGAATCATGTTCGGTATCACCGGGGTAATTTGAACCCATATATTCAACCAGGCCAATTGTTGTGAAAAACTCATCGCATTTGTCCAGGAACTGGGCAACGGACATCCAAACACTCACACTTAAGGTGAACGTTAAGGTCAAAGCGAATATCAGCAAGCTGAACAGGGCTGTTTTCCCCATCGAGCGAAAAATGCTCTTCATACTGTTACGGAATATCATCTCTCCAACCTTTGTGTTACATAATCAACACTATTTATTGAATCCTTCGGATAGAGTGGAGAACAAAGCCTGATACTTTCTCATGGTCAATCCAGGACCTGCCATCTGGATCGACGTTGGATGCTGTTCCAAGATAAATGTTCATAATCATCACAGAAGTATCCAAAATTTCCATTTCTCGAAAGAGTCCCTGTGCAATTCCTGGTGCCAAAATTTGGTCAGCCACCAACTGAAACATTGGTTGGTAGGCCTGATACAACCTTTCTTTGAATGCGGGATGGGTACCATAAATCGTACTGATTAATACCTGTCCTCTTGCCGGGCTGGCTTCCACAAATTTGAATCCAGCTTCAAAAAAACGCTTCAGCCGTTTAACAGGATGATCGTCCTCCCTAATCGTTTCGGCGATAAAACTGAGATGGTCTGAGGCTGATTGCTCAAGAATGGCAAACATCAGATCCTGTTTCGACATGAAGTAGTTATAGATCGTGCCTTTGGCAAATCCAGCTGACAGTGAAATCGTATTGATATTAGCGCCTGCGTAGCCATTCCTGGCGATTTCTTGTATGCCTGTATCGATGAATCGCTGGTGAACTTCAGTCAAAACTTGTGGTTGGTGTGCGTTTTGATCTTGTGTTGTCACTTGATCTCCTGCAGATGCAAAATCAGTTGGGCAGTCACCCATGATTATAGGGAAACGGCTCTCCCCCAGTCAAACCATATTAATTTTCGGCTTAAAAAAACGAACAAAACGGGTCTCTGACCCCGAAAATTAACCCCGCTCTTAAGTTCGTGTCGCTGGCTGCAAGAAAAATCTTTGATTACAGCCCGGTTTTCTGATCAAATCAAACCAAACCGAAGCAGGATGGCCGCACAGGGGGTTCCCAAAGATGTAATCAGTTGCGATCCTTGCGCAGATGCGTTATAAAGGAAGTAATTAAAGTCCAGATTCCATTGCCGCAGCCCAAATTTTGTTAATCAATAAAAGCTGAAGAGTAACCATGACCAATATTCCTGACCAAAATGACGCCGGAAGATTGTTGATGCTTTACCGCATCACCCAATCGTTTAACTCAACGCTCGACCTGGATGAAGTGCTGGAAAATGTGATCGATGCGGTGATTGAAATCACGGGTGCCGAGCGTGGGTTTCTGATGTTAAAAGATCCAACCGGCGAACTGGTCTTCAGGGTGGCGCTCGGGATGGACCATGAAACCATCGAAGAGCCTGAGTTCCAGGTATCGAAGACCATTGTTCAGCAGGTGGCAGAGAGCGGCAAACCCCTGCTGACCAGCAACGCTCAGGATGATTTTGCCTCCCGTGCCAGTGTGATCAATCTCAAACTGCGCTCCATCCTATGTGTGCCGCTCCAGCATAAAGGGCTCGACCTGGGATTAATATATGTGGACAACCGGATTCAGAATGATATCTTTACCAATGCTGAGCTGGAACTGCTGGCCGCCGTAGCGGCCAGTGCGGCGGCGGCGATTGAGAACGCCAGGTTGTATGAAATTGCAATAGAGAAAGGCCGGATGGAGCGTGAGCTCCAGGTGGCCCAGCAAGTCCAGAGCAGCCTGATGCCAGATCAGGTACCGCAGGTAGATGGGTGGGAGATTGCCGCGTATTGGAATTCCGCCCGGGAAGTTTCCGGGGACTTTTACGATTTTTTCCGGCGGCCAGACGGAAGTTTAGGCATTGTAGTGGCAGATGTGGTGGACAAAGGTGTACCCGCTGCGCTGTTCATGGCCTTCAGCCGCAGCACGCTGCGCGCCAGCCTGGGCCAGCAGTTGTCCCCAGCTGAGAGTATCGCAGAAGCCAACCGGCTGATCTGTGCCGATGATGCTTATGGCATGTACCTCACGCTGGCCTATCTCGAGGTTGCGGCAGGCAGTTCTCACCTGACTTATGTCAATGCCGGGCATCCACCTCCGCTGATGCGCACACCCGGGCAACCCGTTATCGTACCGCTCTATCGGACGGGTAAGCTGATCGGGGTACTGGAGGATATTGAGTACCAGCACAAACAGGTGACCGTTGAACCAGGAAGTTTTGTTGTCCTGTATACGGATGGTGTTACGGAAGCGACCAACCTTGGCGGCGAAGAGTTTGGCGACCAGCGCCTGAAAGATATTCTGCTAAATTCCGATCCAAATGTCTCTGCAGAAGCCCTGCTCAGCGCGATCACCAATGCACTGGATGAATTCCGCAGCAAAGCCAAACAGTCCGACGACATCACCCTGGTGGTGCTGCGCAAGGTCTGATCCTGCTCAACCCAACCATGACCGGAGAGAAAGATTTACAGAAACTGCTGGCATCCATGTCCCCGGAACTGATCGAGGGAGAATTTGTATTTTGTACCTTTCTCAATACTCAATATGGAGATCGTTCAGCATTAGAACCCATTGCTGCCATCCGCGAAGCAGAGGGACTGACACTGGTCATTCCTAAATCGAAGGCGGACGAGAAGAAACTCCACTACGAGTCGGTCTTCAGGCAAATTACCTTAACCGTTCATTCCAGTCTCGATGCTGTGGGCCTGACCGCTGCCTTCGCCGGCAAACTCACCGCGCATGGAATCAGCGCCAACGTGATTGCCGGTTTTTACCACGATCACATCTTTGTGCAGAGCGAACATGCCGAGAGAGCGATGGAAGCACTCCATGATCTAACCCGTAAATAAGGGAACCACGGAATGATTTCCCAAACATCCAATCCAACGGATGCTGAATAGACGTACTTAGACCCATGTTATAATATTTCAATGGAAGAAAAACCATCCCTAAACCGTTCAGACGACAGAATCATTTCAGAGGTCTGGCACACCTACCTGACTTCAGGGATAAGGCTTAAATGGATGCATCTCCCCTGGTTTGAACATCCCTTCTTTAAGCCATTCTATCGCGTCCTGCCAGCTGAGCCACGCTGTAAGATGTGCTATATCCCTTTTGCCGGGATCGGTGGATTCATTTCAAGACGCTTGCTGAATGTAAAACCTTCCCCGATGAACCCCCACGTATGTGATGTCTGTGAGCGATTCGCCGAGCGTTTTCCGGGTGGCGCAGAAGTGGAAGTTTCGATCCTGTTTGCAGATATCCGCGGCTCGACGCCCCTTGCGGAAAAGATGCAGAACCGCGAATTCAGCGAACTGATTCAGCGGTTTTATGTGGCAGGCACCAGAGCGCTCTACGCGCATAATGCACTTATTGAAAAATTCATCGGCGATGGACTGTCTGCTTTCTTCGCTCCGGCATTCGCCGGGCCCAACCACGCCCTGGCAGCGATTAATGCCGGCAAGGAAATTCTCAGAGGTACCGGGCATGGCGAAGGAAAAACACCCTGGGTTCCGGTAGGGGTTGGGGTCAATACAGGCATCGCTTTTATTGGATCGATGAAAGTAGAGGGCGGGCGCAACGACATCACCATGCTTGGAGACACGGTCAACACCTCAGCCCGCCTGAGTTCTCTGGCAGGTGCGGGGGAACTGCTGATTGGTGACAGGACGATGGAAATGTCAGGGCTTTCCCCAGAGGAGCATGAATCAAGGGACGTATCGCTCAAAGGGAAAGAATCACCTGTGACCGTGTGGAGCGTCAATCTTTCAGAATAACCTCTGCCGAAAACAACAAAGTTATGTCTTTGGCAGCGAGCGGGTCAGGATAGATGCGGCCAGCACCAGCCCGGCCGTGAATCCAAACATGATCGGAAACCCCCACAGTTCAGCAAAATAACCGCTCAGCATCGCCCCCAGCGCCCCCGCTGAAAACATAAATCCAAGAATCAACCCAGAAGCCAGTCCCATCCCGCTGGGGATCAACCGCTGCGCCAGGACAACAATGATGCTGTGGGTGGAACCGGAAAACGCTCCCGCCAGCGGCACGAGCAGGTACAGCCACTCCGACCATCCCAGCAGGGCAATCAGCGTGATCGGGATACTGGCCAGACCCAATGCAATTGAAGCCACCTTGCGCTTGCCGAAGGTATCCGCCAGGTTGCCGCCGACCACATTGCCGACCGCCGAGCCACCCATGAACAGCGCTGCCAGAAACCCGTATTCCGCAGGAGTTTTTCCGATCAGTTCCAGATGTTTGGGCAGGTAGGTGACCATATTTTGCTGCGTCCAGGACTGGAAAGCCGCCAGCAGCGCCATCGCACCCAGGCTCCAGGAGAGCAGCCGGACCGGCCTATCCCCGGCGGGCGCGGCTTCCTGCACAGGGCCCGGATTGTGTTTCCTCGGCGTCCGGCCGGAGAAGGCCGCAAACACGGCCGCCGGGAACATCAGGGCAGACACCCACAGCAGCCCCTTAATGCCGGAATTTTGCAGGATCAAACCGCTGAGCAGCGGCCCGGCAAACAAACCGAGCTGCCCAAAAAAGAAAAAATAAGACGCCGAAGTGGTCTCGCGCCCCTTGAAGACCGTCCGCCCGATCAGGGTCGCCTGCATCGTACCCGCCGGGTGAAACACCCCCGACCCCAACCCGGCCACCACCAGCAGCACCAATCCGGAGATTCCGGGAACCATCAGCCCGGCGGAATAAAACAGTCCCATCCACAGGATGCCCCCTGCCATCACCCAGCGCGAGCCAATCCGGTCGGCCACATAGCCAAACACCGGTTGGATGAGCGCTGCGGCAACCATATAGGCTGTGCTAAAAATGCCTAACTGGGAGATCGAGAGGCCCAAAGGCACGCTGAGAAAGGTGAATAAGACCGAGCGCTGACCATTTAGAACATCTACCGAGAGGTGACCGATGAGTACAGAGAGCAGGATTGTATTGGTCAGGATCGCCATGATGTCTCAGGAAGTTGTAATTTAATCGCGTGGAGGATAAGATTGCTGCCTGCGTTGGTAAAGTCCCCGTTCTGCAATCACCTTGCGCACCGGCTCAGGCAGGTAAAAACAGTACGGCCGACCCTCCCGTACCCGCTGCCGGATCTGGCGGGAAGCAATCTCCAATAAGGGCGCTTCGACAAATTGGATTTTCTCACGGATACCAGGAAATTCTTTCTCGATCGGGGCAAAGTCCAGTTTGTCCTGAGGCCGCCGCATGACTCCGATCAGGTCGCAGTTGGCAATAAATTCGTCCTGCTTATGCCAGTCGTGCAGCAAGCCCACCAGAGAATCACCGCCCATCAGGTAAATCAGCACATCGTCCGGGTACTGCTGGCGCAGGAACTGCATCGTGTCTGCGGTGTAATGCGGGCCGGGGCGGTCAATATCGACGGTTGAGAGTTCAAACCCCTCATGGTCCGCGATCGCGGCAGACAGCATGGCAACCCGGTCTTCCAGGCGTGTCAGCCGCAGTCCCTGTTTATGCGGGGGGTCGGGCGTGAGCACAAACAGGAGCAGATCCAATTCCAGCTGGTATTGAGCTTCCGCTGCCAGGATCAGGTGGCCAAAATGAGGAGGGTCAAATGTGCCGCCAAAGACCCCAATCCGCTTCGGTTCAGACAAATCGTCAATCCTCCCATTCCAGATGATAGTCCCCGATATAGACGCTGTCTCCCGGAGAGACGCCTGCATCTCTCAAAGCCTGGTCAATGCCCAGGGTTTCCAGGATATGCTGGAAGCGCCGCACCGATTGATCGTATTCCCAGTAGGTCATGGCGGCGGCCCGCTCCAGGGAGGCACACAGCACCCGGTACCCCCCATCATCCTCACGGGCAATTTGAAATTCGTTGGGATCAGTCTCGGGTCGGTACACCGGAGTTTCGGCAACCGGCGCCGGCTCTGGCGTCTCTGCGAGGAGCTGCGCAGCCCGATACAGCAATTGGCGAACATTCTCGCCGCTCGCGGCCGAGATCAACATCGGCTGCTTGACGCCGTGTTCCTTGAACAACTGCTCATATTCAGGCCACAGATCACGTACAAAGGGCAGGTCCGCCTTATTCAAGGCGACCACCTGGGGCTTATTTCCCAATTCTTCATCGAATAAGGAGAGTTCAGTATTGATCTGAGAAAAATCTGCCAGCGGGTCTTCCGAGAGTCCATCCAGCAAATGGATCAGCACGCGGGTGCGCTGCACATGCCGGAGAAAATCATGCCCCAGCCCCACCCCCTGGTGCGCGCCTTCGATCAGGCCGGGAATGTCCGCCAGGACAAGCGTGTTATCCTCGTCCAGATTGGCGACTCCCAGGTTGGGCTGCAAGGTGGTAAACGGATAGCTGGCAATTTTGGGTTCGGCGTTGGTTACAGAGGAGAGGAAGGTGGACTTTCCAGCGTTGGGCACGCCGACAATGCCAATATCCGCGATCAGTTTGAGTTCGAGGCGGATATTGCGCTCCTCTCCTGGTTCCCCGCGCTCGCCAATGCGCGGCGCCTGGTTCCTCGAATTGGCAAAGCGGGTGTTCCCGCGCCCGCCGCGCCCGCCGCGGCAGATCACTAACGTCTGGCCTTCTTCTACCAGGTCTCCCACTACTTGACCAGTATCATCATCATAGACGATCGTCCCGGGAGGCACTTTGATGGTCAAATCCTGTGCCGAGCGGCCGGTCATATTGCTGCCGCCCCCGGGGCGTCCATCATCTGCCCGGAAGATGCGCTTATGCTGGAAAGGGAACAGAGTGTTCAGATGGCGCGAAACTTCCAGGACAACGTCCCCGCCCCTACCGCCATCCCCACCGTCTGGCCCACCGCGCGGCACATATTTTTCCCGCCGGAAATGTACCGCACCGTCTCCGCCTTTGCCGGAAGCGACTAAAATCGTGATCTGATCAATAAACATAGCGAGGTATTATATCATGTTGCAGTTTTACCAGCCTCTGAAGATTACGAAGCAGGGCATCGCTTGGAAATATCGAATATAATCACCCATATATGGTATATTAAGTCAGATTTAGCAAATACATTCAGCAGATAGAGGAAAAACCAATGGCAAAAACAGAACTTAAAAGTGTGATCACCTGTGATATGGAAGGCCGCATCGAAACCAT
Source organism: Anaerolineales bacterium (assembly GCA_035458505.1). Lineage (GTDB taxonomy): Bacteria > Chloroflexota > Anaerolineae > Anaerolineales > UBA11579 > UBA11579. Next base: position 37,131 of record DATHZS010000002.1, read on the forward strand.
CAGCAAAGGTTCCGAGAAAATTTTCGGCTACCAGGAAGATGAACTGATCGGCAAAAAACGGGTCTCGATTTTCTCGCCCGGAGAAACGGTGCTGGAGCATGTTCCCACCTGGCTCAAAACGGCCTCCGAGGAGGGAGAATTCCATACCGAGACCGTCTTTGTCCGCAAAGATGGCTCCCCGATCCCGGCAAAAATCAGGATTACGCCCACCTTCCGTGACGGCGTTCAGATCGGGTACTGCGGGATCACTGAAGTCCTGGAGGATAAAACTCCTCAGGAAGTTGCGCCGGAGATCAGCTTCCTTACCAAGATGTTTACCTGGCTGGTGATCACCCGGGCACCGTTCCTTACTGCGGTCATCCTGCCGATTTTAATCGGAGGCGCCTGGGCAGGCTACCACCTGCCAGCGGAAAGTGTCTCCTGGCCTAACTTCTGGCTGGCGCTGGTTGCCGGGATTGCGCTGCATATCTCAGCAAATGTGTTCAACGATTACTTCGACTGGACCAGCGGCACTGATCAACTCAATAACGACTACTTCCTGCCCTATTCAGGCGGAAGTCGTTCGATTGAACTGGGACTGGCAGATGAAAAACTGCTGCGCCGCTTTGCCACCATTTCGCTGCTGGTGTCTGGTGCCATCGGGCTGTACCTGGCGTTTACCAGTGGTTTTGGTGTACTGCTTTTTGGGCTGGCAGGCGCTTTCATGGCATATTTTTATACCGCTCCTCCTCTGCGGCTGGCAGCCAGGAAAGGACTTGGTGAACTCTCCATTGGGCTGAGCTTTGGTCCTCTGGCCACAGCCGGAACCGTATACGCAATTTCTGGCAGCGCAGACCTGTCCAGCTTCCTGGTCGGAGTCCCGATCGGATTCCTCACCATCCTGATCTTATGGATCAACCAGTTCCCGGATGAAGAGGCTGACAAACTGGCCGGAAAGACCAACCTCGTGGTTGTGTTGGGCAAACAGAAAGCCCGTTGGGGATACCTGCTGATTTTGGTGCTGTCGTTTGGGTTATTGGCCTACTGGGCTCTGACTGGTCTGCTGCCTGCCCTGACGCTGCTCACGCTCCTGCTGATCCCTCTGGCAGCATATTCCAGCTGGGTGGTCCTGCGCGAATATGCTCAGCGCACTCTGGTGCGGGCAAATGTGGCGACCATCCGGTTGCAAGCCTTCTTCGGATTGATTATGGCCGCCGCCATCTTCTTCGCCGGATAACCTCACAGTCTACGTTTTCATAAATTGCAGGGACCGTCCTTCGGGAGGGTCCCTTTTTGATTAACCCGCTGTTCAAATGCTCTACCATCTCATCCAGCGAACGTGGTGAAACCGGGGACAAATGTCCGCGGAAACTAGGGACAGGTGTCCATAGATAAAAATCCGGACAAGCATTATCTTATGGACAATCATATCATTTGAGCCTATAATTAATAGGCTTGCCATAACATCAGGAGACACAATGGTCGCAAAATCATTCAAATTGCTCATCATCATGTTGACTTTGAGTTTCATACTCTCCGCTTGCGGCGGATTTACCGCGGAGAAAGACGCTGATTCGATCGTGATTTATTCCGGGAGAAGCGAATCGCTGGTTGGACCGCTCATCGAGCAGTTTTCCGCCGATACCGGGATCCAGGTAGACATCCGGTATGGAGATACTGCTGAACTGGCAGCCACCCTGCTGGAAGAGGGAGAAAATTCTCCCGCAGATATCTTCTTTGCCCAGGAACCTGGCGGATTAGGCGTGGTTGCCGAGGCCGGATTACTGGCAGAACTGCCAGAAGATCTCATCAGCCTGGTAGACTCCCGCTTTGCTGCCCCCAACCGCACCTGGGTCGGGGTGTCTGGCCGGGCGCGGGTGATTGCCTATAACATGGAAGTGCTGAGCCCCGAAGACCTGCCGGAAGATCTGTGGGGATTCACCGATCCCAAATGGAAAGGTAAAATCGGTTTACCACCGACCAATGCATCCTTCCAGACCATGGTGACCGCCATGCGGCAGCAGTGGGGGGAGGAAGACACCCGGCTCTGGCTGGAAGGGATTATGGCCAACGAGCCCCTGTTTTATGAAAAGAATACCCCCACAGTAGCCGCTGTTGGCGCGGGCGAAGTTGAAGTAGGCTTTGTCAATCATTACTACCTCTATCGCTTTCTGGCAGAAGAGGGAGAAAGCTTCCCTGCCCGGAATTATTTCCTACCCGCTGGCGACCCTGGTTCCCTGGTGCTGGTCTCTGGAACTGGATTGCTGAACACCAGCCAAAATCAGGAGGGCAGCCTGACATTCATCGAATACTTACTCTCTGAAAAAGCGCAAACCTACTTCTCAGACAAGACCTTTGAATACCCGCTCGCTGCGGAAGTTTCTCCCAGTGTGGACCTCCCTCCGTTGGCGAGCTTGAATGCCGTTGAAATTAACCTGGCTGACCTTGCCGATCTTCAGGGCACGGTACAGCTCATGCAGGAGGTCGGGATGCTGCCGTAAGCGAGCAGCAAGCACGCTATGAATGATGCTCACACAATGATCGAGACCCCAAACCGCACGCGAAAAAGCGTTCGCTGGCCGAGTCTGCGTGCGGTCGTCATGCTGTGGATCCCATCCATCCTTGTAGCGGGCATCATCCTGCTGCCGATCATCTATCTCGTGCTGCGCGCAGTCCAGGCTGAAAACGGGCTGGACTTGATTCTCAAGAATACTACCTTACTGACAATCCTGCGGACGATCCTGCTGGCAGGAGCCGTCACCCTGATCTCTGCCACTCTGGCGGTTCCACTGGCGTGGCTGACCACCCGCACCGACCTGCCGCTGCGCCGCTTATGGGCAACCCTGACAGCCCTGCCGATTGTGATTCCGAGCTATGTTGGAGCGTATCTGATAGTTTCCACCCTCGGGCCGCGCGGCATGCTGCAGGAGTGGCTGGAACCGCTGGGCGTGACCCGCCTGCCAGCGATCTACGGCTTTCCGGGGGCACTCTTCATTCTCACCATCCTCAGCTACCCATATATTCTATTAGGCGTGCGGGCAGCCCTGCAAAACGCAGATCCATCCCAGGAAGAAGCGGCCCGCAGCATGGGCCTCAACCCCTGGCAGACCTTCTGGCGGGTGACCTTACCTGGCCTGCGCCCGGCGATTGCCGCAGGCGGCTTGCTGGTGGCCCTGTATGTGCTGAGGGATTTTGGAGCCGTTTCGGTGATGCGCTACAACACGTTCACCAGGGTGATCTACCTGCAATACAAATCCACCTTCGACCGCTCTGCTGCCGCGATCCTCTCCCTGGTGTTGGTGGTGCTGACCCTGACCCTGTTGTACTTTGAACAGCGCACCCAGACCAAAGCACAATACTATACCAATGCAATCAATGCCAAGCGCACTCCCAAGGTCGTCAAATTAGGGCGCTGGAAGTGGGTCGCATTGACCTTTGTGATCCTGGTTGTATTTGCCGGGGTGATCATGCCCACGCTGAACTTGCTCTACTGGCTGGTGCGCGGTGTGCTTGCCGGAGAGGTCATTCCAGGACTGTGGCTCTCCACCCGCAACTCGATGATGGCATCAGGTCTGGCCGCAATCGTCACCCTCCTGGCAGCCCTGCCCGTGGCCATCATCAGTGTACGCTATGCGGGCCGGGTGAGCAAAACGATTAAGAGCATTACCTATCTTGCATTTGCGCTGCCAGGGATCGTCATCGCGTTAGCCCTGGTGTTCTTCGGTGCAAACTATGCCCAACCGATCTATCAGACTTTGCCGATGTTAATCATTGCCTATCTGATCCTCTTCTCCCCCGAAGCAGTGGGCGCAGTGCATGCCTCGTTCCTGCAGGTCCACCCAAGCATGGAAGAATCTGGGCGCAGCCTGGGGCACAGCCCCCTGGCTGTTTTTCGCAAGATCACCCTGCCTCTGATCCGTCCCGGGATCCGCGCCAGCCTGGCGTTGGTTTTTCTGACCACGATGAAAGAACTGCCCGCCACCCTGATCTTATCTCCGATCGGATTTAAGACGCTATCCACAGGCGTTTGGGGGGCAGTGTCTGAAGCCTTCTTTGCCCAGGCCGCCGCCCCGGCGCTGCTGATTATTCTGGTTTCTTCGGTCCCCATGGGTTTCATGATCCTGGGTGAAAAGCAACCTCACAAAACATAATTCACCTGAAGACAAGGTCATCTGTCACATGACAAAAATTGCAGTCAAAACAGCACAACTATCAAAATCCTTCGAGCCCGATCAGAGTGTGGTGCACCAGCTTGATCTGGACGTTTACGCCGGAGAAATCCTGGCCTTACTGGGACCCAGCGGATGCGGCAAAACCACCTCCCTGCGCCTGATCGCCGGCTTTGAGCGGCCAGACAGCGGTTCGATCGCGATCAACGATCAAACCGCTGCCGGGGATGGGTTGTTTGTGCCACCTGAAAAGCGCGGCGTCGGGATGGTCTTTCAGGATTATGCCCTGTTCCCCCACCTCACTATCCATGAAAATGTTGGCTTCGGACTGCACAACAAGCCCAAACCCGAAGCGAATGAGATCGTAACATCCATGCTCGAGCTGGTCGGATTGCAGCAATTTGCCAGCCGCTATCCACACGAGCTCTCTGGCGGCCAACGCCAGCGGATCGCACTGGCCCGCGCCTTGGCCCCACAACCCTTTTTACTGCTGCTGGATGAACCCTTCAGCAACCTGGATGCCGACCTGCGCACCCAAATGCGGATCGAGGTGCGCCAGATCCTGAAGAGCATTAACGCCACGGCGATTTTTGTCACTCACGATCAGGAAGAAGCCCTGTATCTCGGAGACCGGATCGCGTTGATGAACCACGGCCGGGTGGAACAGATCGGGCATCCGGAGGAAATCTTTCACCAGCCTGCCACGCGCTTCGTGGCCGAATTTATGGGCGGCACCGACTTTTTACCCGGCGTAGTGGGTGAAGAGGCGATCGAGACCGAGATCGGTCTGCTGCCTCAAAAGGTGGACCTGCCGATTGGCACCCCGGTAGAAATTGCCATGCGGTACGATGACCTGAGTTTTGAACTCAATCCCCACTCAGCCAGCCAGGTAGAAGTACGCCACTTTCGCGGTGCCTTGAATATCTACAGCCTGCGGCTGCCCTCTGGTCAGACCGTACAGGCGTATAAAAATCATACCGACATTATTTCCCCGGGAACGCCCGTAGACGTGCGCATTGACCCGGGCCATGAACTGGCGGTTTTCTATCAGGGAAAGGCCGTCAACCGGCGAGATGAAACCGCCTGACCGAACACCGGATAAAATTCCAGCTCCAATCAGGGGGAAGACCAATTTTGAATATCAGTCCGTTTAGAAAATAAAAGGGATCAGAAAGGGGGTTTTGCGCCTGTATTCCTGGTAAGCTGGGCCAAAAGTTTGCACGAGCTTGCGCTCTTCCACTATGGCACCAATCAGGATATAGACCGTAAGGGCCGCATACAGCAGCGCGAAGTTGCGCGTCATGGTGGGGGTTAGCCAGATGACCACAAGGCTGAAAGTGTACAACGGGTGGCGGACATAACGGTACAGTCCACCTGTGTTGAGCGATTCTTTGTTTTCCCGGCCAAACGCCTGGCTAAGGCCAATAAACTGGAGCGCACCGGTTTGCATCACGCTGTAAATGATTAACCCAACCGAGATGATTTGCAGCGCAGTCGTGAGATAGACCCACGGCGCTGGAATGGAATATAAGGTTTCATCGGGGATCAAGGCGGTAAGAATCAGGACCGGCAGCAGCGTGATGACCGCAAATATGCTGTAGAACAAACGGTAATATCGTTTTGCGCCATCTCCCAGGATGCGGTAGATATGGTGCTTGAAGCCATTTGCCGCAATCAGGGAATGGATAAATCCATAAAGCAACGCTGCTGCCGGTATAAGATATGGAGAAAAGGAAAGGTTAGGAGTCTCCATACATCTATTGACGATGGCTTCCAATAAAATATTACGTTATCCGAATAGGCTAATTAATGGGTGACAGGTTATATGGAGCCAGGGTTTCCCTTGGTCTGCACCCGGAGCGCGTATTTCTCAAGCACCTTCTCCAACCCCCTGTTCAGGTCCACCCCGGTTGTGTTTGCCAGGCAGATCAGGGCAAAGAAAACATCTGCCAGTTCTTCTTCCCATGCCTCGGTTTGAACCAGAGCCGATGTACCATATTGGTTTCCCTTGAGCACCTCTTTGGCCACTTCCCCCAGCTCCGAGAGCAGATCCAGCAAACGGATCTCAACACCCGCTTCAAGGTCGTGTTCAGCAACAAACCGGGCAACCCTGTCCTGAAACTCTGGTGTTCCTGTGTTTTTCATGCTCACATCTCCTCGTTCCATTGGCGGCCCCTGGCAAACATCACCCCCTGGATAAAACCCCGGGCGCGCTCACTGTCCGGGTATGCCCCGTGCAGGGTTTTCCAGAATGCCCGGCTGTGATTGGGATGCAGGCGGTGGGTCATCTCGTGAGCGATGACGTAATCCACCACCCACAGGGGCCAATCCCTGATCTCTTCGCTGATCCGGATATGTCCGTCTGTCGTTCCCCCGGATGTACAGGACCCCAGCCGTGTTTTCATCGGCTTCACCCAGCGGATCGCTTCCCAGCTGATCCTGCCCTCAAAATAGGCCTGGTTGATCTGGCGGGCGCGTGCTTGCAGGTCTGCGTCCGTACGCCGCCGGGAGCGCTTGCGCTGCTTGAGCAGCTGCCCGCTGATTGACTCGAGCAGTCCGGGCAGACTGTGCTTCGGGTAACGCAGAGGGACGCGCACCAGCAGGCTGCCATCGGCCTCTCTCTGCCAGCGAGCGGTTTTCTTGAGCCGCTTGTCCCGCTGGATGTTGACAGTGATGCTCTCATCATCAGACAGTTTCAGGGTGTGCGTTTGTTTAACCAAGTTGGATTCTCCTAAACAATTGGGCCGGGCCTACCGGTTCTCTGGACGCCTGCCAACCCAGCGAGTTTCTTCTCCAGCCACAGCCCACAACCGCTCTGCCAGTTCGCCGGTATGCAGCATCAGGTGGCGAATATTATAAAACTGAAGTTCCAGCTTATTGAACGGCAGCCAGTAAAATCCCGATTCGGCTTCGAGATCCAGCGCATCCACCAGCCCGTCCACTCGCTCGCTTAGATAATCGAGAAATTCGAGCACTTCCTGTTTGGAGAACGGCTGAGGAACCTGCTCATCGTCTGGCTGGAGCGAGATCGCTTCACGGCGATGTTTTGGCCAGGCCTGATAGTCATCCGACGTCGGGTGGAGGTAGAAATGCACATAGAATACGGCGTGATAAGCGATGTGCCAGGATTGGTTTTGATCCGTGTGCAAATTCCAGTGTTCTTCAGGGAATTTTTCCACCACACTTCTCAGCATCGCCAAAGAAGCATGGTATTGAGACTGAATCTGGGGTTTTATCTTCATTATCACTCCAATCGGTTGGTTGGTTCGTTGATTGTACCAGCCTGCGGCAGAGAATTTGACACCAGATTTTTTTACCCAGAAGACTGCCCCGTCCTCAGCAAACCAGCAGATAGAATCGCAAAAACGACAGTGACATGACTGGTAAAAATCTTAAGGAATCTTAAGAAAGATTTAACTCCGTGTCTCTCGCTTAGCCATCTGGTTTTGTGAACAACTCAATTGAACCAATCGTGCCTCTCTCCCTTATGCTATACTGACACCACAATTAGTGGTCATGTTTAGTACCTGACAAACAAGAGTACCCGATGGAGGGGTAGAGATGGCGCAGTTTTCTGACCCGGGAAGACAGGATTACATCCGGACAGCAGTCTATATTTTAATCTACCTGATCGTCATCTCAGGTGGCGCGTTCCTGCTGCTGCCGGAGCGATGGTATGTGTGGACGGCCCTGGTGGTGGCAGGACTGGTGTTCCTGGTAAGCTGGCACAAAGGAGAAACCATCTACCAGTGCCCCAACTGCGATCACCTCTACGAAATCTCTTTCCTGACAGGCCTGACCGCTCCTCATGGGGTCAATCGAGATGGGGCATGGCTGGTGCTGCGCTGCCCAAATTGCACGCAGAGACATAAGACCAGGGTGCTTAAAAAAGAGAAAAAGGCACCACCGCCAAGGCGGTGATGCCTATCATCAACCCTATCTCAAATATCAATCCCGCGCCCTAAAGGTCCTCATCGGCCTGGGATTTGGGCACCCCATTTCGGCTGAGGATCAACCATCCTAATCCGGCGGAAATGAAAGATGCGACCAGAATACCCACTTTAGCATTGGTCAGCATCACAGGGTCAGAGAAAGCCAGATTGCTGATAAACAGCGACATGGTAAAGCCGATTCCCGCCAGCATCGAAGCGCCATAAATCTGTTTCCAGGTGACACCAGCGATCTTCCTGGAGAGGCCGACCCGGGTCACCAGCCAGGCCATGAAGGTAATCCCCACTTGTTTACCAACCACCAGGCCAGCAATAATCCCGAGTGTGATCGGGTTTAGCAATGCCGCGATGATGTCTGTGCGCAGGTCAACCCCGGCATTGGCCAGGGCAAACACTGGCATGATGAAATAGGCCACCCAGGGATGCAGGGTATGCTCCAGACGCTGAAGGGGTGCTTCAACACCCTGTGTGCAATCTTCAATTCCTTGCAAAAGGGCACGCTGCCTCTTGGTCGTAAAATCTCTGCCATCCCTGATTCCTTCTTCCTCGAAGCGGTCCAGATAAACACGGATGCGCTCCACGAATCCCTTTCTGTCGATGATGGTTGTTGCAGGGATGGTCATCGCCAGTAAAACACCGGCAACTGTGGCATGCACACCAGATTTCAGGAAAGCAACCCAGAGGGCAATCCCTAATAAGGCGTACGGTAACGGCTTGCGTACGCCCATTCTGCTGAGGATCATCAACACCACGAAGATTACAGCAGCCGCGGCAAGACTGAGCCACACGATCTTATCAGTGTAAAACAGGGCGATTACCAGAACAGCGCCGATGTCATCAACGATCGCGACTGCGGTGAGGAAGATTTTCAGAGAAAGCGGGGCTCGCTTACCAAGTAAGGTTAAGATCCCCAGGGCAAAGGCAATGTCGGTCGCCATGGGGACGCCCCATCCGCTTACCCCGGGTCCATTCGCATTAAAAATCAGGTACAAAGCCGCTGGCACCAGCATCCCACCCAAAGCAGCGGCTATTGGGAAGAGCGCCTTCCGGAGGGAAGAAAGCTCTCCTACCAGCAGCTCTCGCTTGATTTCCAGGCCAACTACAAAAAAGAAGACGGCCATCAAGCCATCGTTGATCCATAACAACAACGGCTTATCTATCTTGAAACTTCCAACTGAGACATTTACCTGGGTTTGCCAGAGCGATTCATAGCTGGAAGACCAGGGAGAATTCGCCCAAATCAGGGCAATAAACATAAACGAAATCAGCAAGATACCGCTGAATGACTCGGTTTTTACAAACTCCTGGAACGGCAAAATAACTTTCTCAATACGAGGAGGGGTGATTCTCAATTTTCTTCTCATACTATTCGTTTGCGTCATCGATGTATTTACCTCAATTTCATGATTTTAATTTTCTACCGGCCAGCTCAGCTGAACTCCAAGCAGATCAAAGATTGGTTTGATCGAATACCGGATCAAAATGATCAGGAAAACCGCGGCCCCCAGGGCAATTTCTACGCTGATCGTGGACAGAAAAGCCTGCTGGGGCCAGAACAGCACACTCCCCAGTAATAACAGGAATGCACTTGTTCCCTTGCGAATCAACCGCCTCCCACGATCTTCTGTCGAGATGGGGGACACTCGGCGGATGATCAGAACACTGAGCGTGATCACCACGAGCGCAGCGAAAATGCCGTATACGCTGGTCGGATCCAAAACGGTATGGGCCTGCCACCCCAGGGCAAGCCACACAATCGCAGAAAGGTAAAAGAAAAAAGGAGTATTGGATGGCACCGGGATATCCTGTTGCCTCAACCATAAACCAATGCTGAAACCATAGGTGGAAACCACCAACGCGGCAGCCAGGGTGGTGGCAATCGCGGAAGTTCCAAAAACAATCCCAACCAGGTAGGAGATATATGCCCAGCCGAAGAAGAAGGCATTTTTCCATTTGAACTGCTTGAGCTTTCGGTATAGGTAAATCCCAAAAAAGCCAAGCCCAATTCCAATCGCTGTACCTGAGGCAAGTGTCCCCAGCCAAAGCTGCAATGAAACCAAAGCCAGATCGACCTCCTCCAACAGTACAACCAGGGTGATCAGGCCGATGGTAGACAAATAGCTGCGTTCAACATTCAGTTCCCGAAAATACCAGACCAGGGTGACGGTCAAGATTCCCAGCAGCAACGCATTGGAAAATGGCAAGCCGCCAAACATCCGCAGGCTGAGGGTGACCAAAGCCAGTGTACCTATCCATACCACGAGAGACCACTGGCGGCGGATCGGGCCGCTTTTGGTCACCGCCACTGCCGCTTGCCATAAAAATGGTGGCACTACCAACCCGGCAATCACCGGCCAGAACAGATTGATCTCATGGATTGGCGTAAATAATGAGAGTAAGAGGCCCCCAATAAACGCTACCGGAACCCACTTTGATAATCGTTTTCCGCGGTAAGTCAACAGTCCAAACAAGAGGAGCAACATTACCAGGCCATGTTCCGTTTCCAACAGGGTGCCGGAGGAAAAAACCATATTGAAAAATTCAGTCATTTTTTTACCTCTTACTCTTTCACTTCAATACCTAAAGTTTTTTTCGCTTGAACATTTTCTCGATTTCCACGGCGATGAAAACCACCAGGCTGGATCCAAGACTGATGGCCAACTCTGGCAAGGGCAGCGGTTGGGTTTTGAAGATTTCATTCATTGGCGCCCAATAGGTAATCATCAACTGCAGACCGAAGGTCAGAGAAACAGCTGCTACCATCAGTTTATTCGAAAATACGCCCTGTGTGAAGAAGGATTGATTATCCGAGCGGACGGCAAGCGCATGCCCCATCTGAGAGAGCGTCAGCGTGGTGAATACCATTGTGCTCCAATATGGGTTGCCTGTCTGCCACCCCCAGAACCCGATCCCCAGCGAGACCAACCCCATCAATAGACCAACCCAGACAATATGGATGCTCAGACCACCAGAGAAGATGCTTTTCTTGATATCGATAGGAGGGCGTTTCATTGTATCTTTTTCGGTTGGTTCCACACTGAGGGCCAACCCGGGCAGCCCGTCGGTCACCAGGTTAATCCACAAAATCTGCAACGCGGTGAGCGGCAGGGGCATGCCAAAGAAAGGCGCCAGCAGCATCACAAGCACTTCACCAGCGTTACTGGTCATGGTGTATTTAATAAATTTTCGGATATTGTCAAAGATGGTGCGCCCTTCGCGCACGGCTCTTACAATCGTGGCAAAGTTGTCATCCAGCAGCACCATGTCGGCTGCTTCTTTGGAAACATCTGTGCCAGTGATCCCCATGGCAACGCCGATGTCCGCTTTTCTGAGCGCAGGTGCATCGTTCACTCCGTCGCCGGTCATCGCCACCACCTCACCCAGTTCCTGCAGCGCGGTCACAATTCTGAGCTTGTGTTCCGGGGCAACACGGGCATACACGTTGGCTTCCGCAACCACCTGGCGCAACTCCTCGTCGCTCATGGTAGCCAGCTGCTTTCCGGTGACTGTCGGACCATCTTTCGCAATCCCAAGATCACGGGCAATCCGTTCTGCGGTCAGCGGGTGATCGCCTGTGATCATAATGGTGCGGATTCCAGCCTCCTGGTTGACCTGGACAGATTCTAACGCCTCTGGACGCGGGGGATCCATCATCCCAAAGAGACCGACAAACACCAACGATTTTTCTACCACGTCACTGGCATCCCCTTTCAGGCTGGCGGGTGGTGTCTCAAATCCCAGGCCCAAGACGCGCAGGCCATCCTTGGCCATTGCATCAGACGCTCCCTCGATCCGGGATTTCCATTCGTCATTCAATGGAAAGATTTGTCCTTGCGTGAATACATGCGTGCTGATCTCCAGCAATCCATCTACAGCACCTTTTGTGAAAGAGAGCAGTCTGGGTTCATCATCCTGGTCGCTCAGCTGAAGATCTGGCAAGTAGGCCCGATGGTTTTCAGAGAGCTGGTGCACGGTGGTCATCCGTTTACGCTCACTGCTGAACGGGACTTCATTCACCCGGGGAAACGCTTTCCCCAAGTCGGTTTGCATCAGACCCAAGTTGGCTGCGGCAGAGATCAACGCACCTTCGGTGGGATCGCCTAGCACCAGATATTCTCCCGGTTCTTTTTCGTCGGTGATGAGTTGAGCATCATTATTCAACACACCGCCTAAAACCAGTAGTTGGGTAGCAGGGTTGAGTGTCTCAAATACCAAGGCACCGGGCTGGCCAGGCTGCCAGTCTAGTTGGTGAGTGTTGCCAGCGACATCGAGCACTTTGAGCTGCATCTGATTTGCAGTCAGGGTGCCGGTTTTGTCCGAGGCAATCACGGTGACTGAACCCAATGTTTCCACCGCCGGGAGTTTCCGGATCAGCGCCTGGCGTTTGAGCATGCGCTGTGCACCTAATGCCAGCGCAATCGCGACCACCGCTGGCAAGCCTTCCGGCACAGCCGCAACAGCCATCGCCACGGCGGTCAGGAACATCTCCGAAGCATCTTCGCCTCTCAACAGACCAAGCGTAAAGACCACCGCCACGATTCCCAATGCCACCACAGCCAGGGTTTTACCCATTTTGTCCATCCGCTTTTGCAGCGGAGTTTGGTCTTCTTCGACAGTCTGGATCATCTCGGCAATGCGGCCAAGTTCAGTATCCATGCCCGTTTTGACGACCACAGCCTTACCGCGCCCATATAACACCGTTGTGCCCATAAAGAGCATATTGGTGCGGTCGCCAAGGGCAAGATTTTCTTCTTCGATTGCAGGGAGGGTTTTATCCACCGGCTCCGATTCACCGGTCAGGGAGGCTTCCTCCACCCGGAGGTTGGCTGTTTCGAGCAAACGCGCATCCGCAGGGATCTTACTGCCTGCCTCGAGGAAAATGAGATCGCCGGGCACCAGATACTTCGCATCGATCTCTTCCTGCTTCCCATTTCGCCGGACCCGAATACTGGGTGAAGCCATCTGCTTCAATGCCGCCATTGCCTGCTCTGCCCGGTATTCCTGAACCAGGCCAATGATCGCATTGACCAGCACAATCGCAAAAATGGCGATCGCGTCTTTCCAGTCGCTGATCAGGATAGAGATGATGGCGGCGGCGAACAGCACCAACACCATCGTGTCGGTGAGCTGTGCCCAGAGCATTTTCCAGATGCTCTTGCCACCCTGGTCAATAATTTCGTTTCGACCAAAGGCAGAGAGCCGCTCATTCGCCAGATCGGAAGTCAACCCGGTTTCCAGATTAACCTGAAGGATTTCCGCAGAGTACGCCGGATCAACCTGATGCCATTGCAGTTTTTCGATTGATTTTCTGTCGATCATAATGATTTCCTCTTCAAAATCCAGATTATTTAAACCGATAAAAGGCAATTGCCCAGCCTGCATGCAGGTCCACAAGGGGAATTACCTTATCAATGGTTTGATTGGTATTCTTTTCGAGCATGGGAACAAAATCCGATGCAACTGTGTGAAGCAGGGTGCGGAGGTACTGATCGAGCACATTTCCCCCAGTTCCGGAATTTCTCGACAAGGTCATTTCAGCCTGGTAAAGCGCTTCGGGAATAAGGAGCACAACGCCATCATTGCTGTGCAGCAGGTGCGCTTTCTCCGCAGTGCCGCCATGACCTTCTTGCCAAGCGCTGACAATATTCTGCTTGATCTTTTCTGAAATCTCATTTCCAAAATATGTCATATTCATCTGTACCTCCATGAGGTTTAAAAATTAAACGCCGGCAATATTAAGTTTACCTTATATCACCGGCGTACTTTATAACTGGTCTTCTCTCGAAGGAGCCTACCCTTTATCCAGTCAGCCTGAATAATCGGTCTTCAATTGTCGTACCATTCAATCGTTACAGGGTTCTGTCGATGAATGCGCCGATTATCTTACCAGATTATTAAAATAACTGTATTAGAAGGCTATTGGATTATTTACTGAAATTTCGCCTGGTGGTCAGCACAATGATTCTTTCCCCAGAGTCGGTGCTGATATCTGAATAAATATCAACCAGTTCTGTTTCCAGAATTTCCCTGACAAAGCCTTCAAGAATCGGGCGAGACGTTTCGAACAGCTGCCGGCGAGCATCCTTTACCAATGTTTTTCCTTCCTTATTCTCTGAAAGTTTTTCTTCGGCGGGAGTTAGAACACCTCGCAAACGCACCAGCACCATATCATTGAGCAGATAGGTGCGGGCATCCAAAGGCCCTCGGCCAAGGTAGTCTTTCTCAAATTTTACGATGGCTTTTGTGAATTCGGCCTCGAGTTCCCCTTTTGTTGTTGCTTTGTTCTGTGTCTTCATGCGCCTGCTCCTCACGACTCTTGTGCGCAATTATAACCTGACGAGAAGGATTTGTGCCCAAGTGCCTTTTTCAAACTGGTGACCAGCTGCCAACCAACTCTTCAAGCCTCGCCCCCTAAATTGCCATAGAAAGTTCGGGCGCTTTTCCCGCAGAGGTGAGTCAGATGGCCAGTTTGTAGCCGCTGCCGCGCACCGTGATCAGGTAGTGGGGTTTTTTGGAATCTTCTTCGATCGCCCTGCGAAGCTCATGGATACGCCAGCGAGCCATCTCCCGCGCTTCGGCACGGGTCATCTCGTAACCCTGAGATTCGCGCACCAGCACCTCGTAGGTGACCGGGTTCGGCGCATGCCGTACGAGTGTGACAAGATAATCAAAATTGGTGGGCGAGAGCGGGATGTATTCCCCATCCCGGGTGAGGTGACGGGCGTGCAGGTCGAGTGTAAACGGCCCGCGCTGTAAAAACCGCGCTGGATCGGTCGGGGTCAGCATGTTGTGCGGATGAAGGTGCTGATCTGCCCCCGACTGGTTGTATTGGTTCAGTTCAGAGACCAACGATTGAATCTGGGCCAGGATCTCCCGCTGACGCTGAGGCTGCCGCTGCTCGTTCAAAATAGACTTGACCCGGGAGATCAGGAGTTGAGGGTCGGCAGGCTTTACCAGATAATCCCGTGCCCCTTGGCGAACGGCCTCAATGGCCGAATCCAGGGTGGCATGTGCGGTCAAGATCAGGACAGGCATATCCGGATACAGCCTGCGCAGTTCTGCCAGTAAGGCCAATCCCCCAATCCCCGGCATCAACAGATCAATAAACGCCAGTTCGTACGCCCCAGCCTGGACCAACCTGAGTGCTTCTTCACCGCTGGATGCGGTGGTGACATTGAAGCCCGCCTTGGTCAGGATGCGAGATAATGTCATCCTGAGATTTTCTTCATCATCCACAATTAAAATTGTCGCTGCCATCGTCATACCTCTACATCACTGTGTCTGCACCAATCCCAAGCGGCATTACGTCTCCAGCTGCATCGGAAGCCATACCGTAAAGGTAACACCGCCCGCTTCATTGTTCTTCACTTCGATCAACCCATTATGGTTCTGGACAATATCATAACAAATCGACAGTCCCAACCCCATCCCCGTTGATTTCGTTGTGTAAAACGGGTCGAAGATCAATTTCAGGTCGTCATCGGGAATCCCCGGACCTGTATCCGAGAACTTCACCCCCACCCGAAGAGCATCGCTATCAGGCTGAACGATGATCTCCAACTTCCCCCCAGTGGGCTGCATCGCCTCGATCCCATTCAGGCTCAAATTCAGGAACACCTGCTTAAGCTGGTCGGGAATAGCCCGCACCATTACACCCTCAATTCCTTTCTTCCGAATCTCCAGCTGGACAGAGTGGCGCCGGAGGTGGGTTTCCAGCAGCATTTCCAAATCCGAAAACAGCGGTAAAAGCGCCGTCTGCTGAAATTCAGTCTGGTCTACCGGGCGGTACACGTCGCGCAACCGGTTGACAATTGACGACAGGCGCTCGACCTCCGATAAAGCCAGCTCCAGTAAATCTGCGTCTTCTTCTACAAACGATTGCTCGATCAGGAACAGACAATTTTTAATTGTCTGCAAAGGGTTGTTCAGTTCATGCGCCACTGAAGCCACCATGCGTCCCATTCCTGCCAGCTTATCTGCCCGGATCAACTGCAAGCGGGTAGATTTCTCCGTTTTCAGGGTTTGTTCAAGCACCTGGTACAGTTGAGCATTATTGACCGCGATCGATGCCGAATTGGCAAAGATATCCAACTGCTGCAGTTCAAGTTTCCCAAATGCATCGGGTTCCGCGCTGTCCACATTCAGCAAGCCAATCACCCGGTTTCCCACCTTCAGGGGGATGATCACAAAAGAACGCAGCCAGTCAAACGATAACATCCTTCTGCGCTCGGTCTCTTTCATTGAATCCGTCACCGTGATCTTGCTGCCCGTCTCATACGCCTGTCGCAGAAGATCATCTGGAGGGAGTTCCTGGATATTGAGCGGCTGAAGCAGCGTAGAGCCTTCTGTCTCGTCGTACCCAATGTGCCGCACAGCCTGGAGTTGATCCCCCTGGATCAGCATAATATTGGCAGCTTTTGCCCTAAAAAACCGCAGCGTATAATTAATGATCCCGGCCAAGACCTCATCCATCGAAAGGGTTTGGTTCAGCAGGGCCGAAATTTCAGCCTGGGTTTCAGCCAGTTCGCGCTGTTGGCGTTCAGCTTCCAGCAGACGGGCGTTCTCAATGGCGATCGAGGCCTGCAGACACAGCCTTTCAAGCAGGTTCTTGTCTGAGACGCTAAACAGGTTGGATTCGCCGCCCAACACGCTCAGCGTACCTAAACGCTGCTCCCCGCTGAGGATCGGGGCCACGACCAGGGATCGGGTTTGCGTCTCAAACCCGGTTTGAAGGTACCGTTGGTCCCGGCCGGTGTCCTGCACAATCATTGGAACGCCTTCTTCGATCACCTTTCCTGCCACTCCTGTCCCCGCATGCATGCTGGCAGAATGCACATTCCTGACATTCAGCATGCCAAAATCAAGTTCGTTATTCGGGCTGACCCGGATCTGGATCAGGCTCTTTGTCTCGACCGTCCCATCTCTAACTTCTCCCAAAGCCACCGCATGCAGCCGCTGGTGCCGCTCATCATACAAATGAATCACCGCCCGGTAGGCATTTCCAATGATCCTGATCGTTTCCTGGACAATTTGCCTGAAGATCTGGTCCAGGTCCAGGTTCTGGTTGAGGATCCGGCTGATATTCGCCAGGGCTTCACTTTCCTGTAACGCCCGCAGGGTATTCTCATTCAAAGAACTGCGGTGTATCGCCGTAGCAGCAATATTGGCCACCACCTGAGCCAGGCGCAAGGCTTCTTCCGGACATCCATCCTCACAAGCAAACCAGATCAAACCGATGTCTTCCTGGCTGCTGGTCAGGGGAAGACAAAACAGGCTGCCCCAGGTTATCTCAGCGGGGACAAGCGTAAGCTCTGGTGCTGTGTCTGGTTCATCCCAGCGCAAGACAAATCCATCCTGGTAGGCAGTTTTCATCACGGGCTGTTCAAGCTGGATCGACAGATCCGGAACCGATGACCATTCGCCGGAGACATGCATGGGCAGCAGTTCACCCGAGATCGTATCGTTGAGGCAGATCAGGGCTCCGCTGGCGGGGACAATCCCCATCATGATCTCGGAAACCACCGGCAGCATTGTCTCGCGGTTGGGGAGGTTGCGCAATGCGGCATTGACAGACAGGATTACCTCAAGTTCTCGCTGGCCGCGCTGGTCTTTCAACAGCTCACTTCCCGCTGCACCCAGGACCTGCCCCGAACGGATTTGCCGCGCTTCAAAAGCCTGGGTCACAGCTGTATCCAACCGATCCAATTCATCCTTGAGGAGGTAATCATCCGCTCCTTTTTTGATCAGGGCGACAACCCGCTCATGTGACAATTCACTCCCAATCACGATGAACGGGACCTCCAGCCCCTCATCCCTGAGCAGCCCCAGGGCATCCAGCGCCAGGCCGGAACCGGGAGCATCTCCGGCCAGGATCAAATCCGGTGCAGGATGGAGTGCTGCGCGCAGCTGCTCCAAAGTATTCACACCCACCCAATCCAGGCGGAATCTGGACCGCGTCAAATGCTCAATGATCAGCTGTGCATCTCGCTGATCACCCTCAAGAATCAATACTCGGAGAAAATCTTTATCAGGGATCACCATATGAACTGCCATCACTACAAGAATGATAGCATTATTGCATTTTTAGATTGAATTGTCCACCACGCGAGAAGACCGATTTGCCGGGGCTCCGGTCAGGGGGTAGAAAAATATGCCAGGGCCAGGCGCAGCCTCTCCTCCACATCACGGGGAGCATCTTTGGGGATACTTTGCAAGGCAGCCTGAGCTTCGACGATGCTGTACCCCAAAGCTGTCAGCGCTCCAATCACTTCTGTATCCACATCATCCATTGCCGAGACAGCTTCCAGCCCATCCACATCTTTGATCTTGTTCTTGAGATGTAACTGGATTTTCTGTGCGGTGGTCTTGCCGACACCAGGCACCCGGCTGAAGATCTCAGCCTGTTCGGCAAACACCGCCCGGCGGATGGCATTGGGAGTCAGGGTAGAAAGCACTGCCAAAGCCAAGCGCGGACCCACGCCGTTCACACCAATCAGCAGGGTGAAAAATTCCCGCTCTTCCCGGCTGGAAAACCCGTATAGCGAGAGCTCATTCTCCCTGACGACAAGGTAGGTACTAAGGGAAATCATTTTCCCCATCTCAGCCCCGGCGCACAGCTCCGCCGGAGCATGCACTTCCAGGCCCACCCCGCCAACATCAATCACCAGGCTGTCGGTTTCTATCTCCACTATCCGTCCATTGATCCTCGAGATCATGAAAGCTCCTTAGATGATAAAGGCTGAGGTGATGATCACGGCTAACATGGCCGCCATCCCCGGCAGGACAACCTTACGCAGCTGCGGGTCTCCACCGATCATCACCATCGTTCCTTTGGCTATCGTATTGGCAGCTGAAGCGAACAGGATCGCCCTGGCAGCAACCTGAAGATCCAGCCCACCGCTCCGGCTCAGTTCTGAGACCGACAGGGTGATCGCGTCCACATCTGCCAGCCCTGAGATCAAGCTGGAGATCAGGATACCGGTCTCTCCAAAGTAGAGCTGGGCGCTGCGGGAGATCAGCAAGACAACCACAAACAGCAGCCCAAACCGGATCGCTGAGCGCAGATCGAGGGGGTTGGTCAGCTTGAGGTCTCCCTTTTCGGAGGAGTGCTGCTTGAAGAACAGAAACGCCCCATAAGCCAGTCCGGTTGCCCCGGACAGAATCACTGGCAGCCAGACGATATCGAACAGTTCGCGGTTGATCACCCTGACTTCGACCAGCACCCGGCCAAACATGACCGTCCAGGCAATGATGATTGCAAATGCGAAGGGCCGCGCCAGGTCTGGCTCGCGCTTGCTGCGTTCAGTAAACCCGAGGGTGACCGCAGTGCTGGAGACCAAACCGCCGACAAACCCGGTCAGCTCGATACCCTGCTGGCCGACCAACCGGGCAAAGACATAGCCTAAAAAGTTGATCCCGGAAATGAACACAACCATCAACCAGGCATTGAACGGGTTAAGGACATCGAACGGAGGATCGCCAACCCCCTGGTTGGGCAGAACGGGCAGCACAATCGCGCTGATCACCGCCAGTTGCAGCCCGGCAAAGATCTCCTCACGGGTCAGGGCACGCACAAAGCGATCGGTCTGCATCTTGAGCGAGAGGATTACTGTTGTCGCGATGCCCAGCGCAACGGCCAGGGTTAATTCGCCCTTGTAGCACAGTGCCCCGATCAACACGGAGATCAGGATGGCAATCTCGGAGGTGATCCCAATCCGCTCCCGCTTCCAGGAATCAGAAAAATAGCCGATCGCGGTAAAGATTCCGGTAATTCCCAGGAACCCGATCAGGATGGCAGGTGAGCCATACAGGTCGGAGAGCATCGCAGACACCGCCCCGCCCAAACTGAGCAGTGAGGTGGTGCGCTCGCCAGCTGTGATCGATGCGCCCTGCTCCGCTGAATGGGCGAACTCGCGCTGCAAGCCGATCAGGAATCCGATCGCCAGGGCTGTGCCAAATCTGAGAAACAAATCAAACGCGGGGGGCATCCTCCCTCCTTATTCGATGAGTGATTGGTAACGGCTGCTGTGCAGATGGCAGATCGCCACCGCCAGCGCATCGGCGGCATCGTCCGGCTTGGGGCGTTTTTCCAGCCCCAGGAGCAGCCTGACCATCTCCTGCATTTGCTGCTTGTCTGCGCTGCCATATCCGGTCACCGCCTGCTTGACCTCGTTGGGCGTGTACTCGCCAACCGGCAAGTGTGCCTGAGCCAGGGCCAACAGCACCACGCCGCGCCCCTGCCCAACGCTCAGGGCCGTTTTGACATTCTTTTGAAAAAACAGCTTCTCCACCGCACTGCTGTCTGGGCGGTGGAGAAGGATAATCTCTTGAAGCTGCTCGTATAGGCTGGCCAGCCTGTCTGGCATGGGCATCTCGGCCGGGGTGAGCAGCGCACCAAAGTCCACTGCTTGCAGGCTGCCATCTGCGGCCTGGCGCACCAGGCCATAGCCAGTGGTCGCGGTTCCCGGGTCGATCCCTAAAACGAGCATGAGTGTATTATTCTGCTTCTAAGATACTCAGGGCCTCATCACTGATCGCCAGGTTGGAATCGACCTGCTGGACATCATCCAGCTCTTCCAGATTTTCGATCACGCGCATCACCTGCACAGTCTTCTGCGGGTCGAGCTGCATCTCCTGGTTGGGGAACATGCGCAGTTCGGCTTCCTCGGTCTGTACGCCCATCAGGCGCAGCTGGTCGCCGATCTGCTTGAAAGCGGTCCCCTCGCCGATCAGTTCGATCAGTTCCTCGTCGTAGATCACGTCCTCTGCGCCGGCTTCGATGGCCAGTTCATAGGCATCATCTTCATCGCGTTCCCCGGTAGTGACGACAAAATAAGCACGCGGGGTGAACTGCCAGGCCACCGAACCGGTTTCACCCATGCTGCCCCCGGCATGGCTCAGCGTATGGCGCAGCTCTGCCACGGTGCGGTTGCGGTTGTCGGTGACCGTCTCGATGATCAGGGCGACCCCGTGCGGGGCATAGGCTTCGTAGACGATGCGCTCAAGGGCAGCACCATCTTTGTCTTCGCCGGTACCGCGCTTGATGGCGCGCTCGATATTATCCTTGGGCATGTTGCCGGCTTTGGCTTTGTCTATTGCCAGCCGCAAGGTGATATTCATGTCCGGGTCCCCACCGCCTTCACGCGCCGCGATGGTGATCGCCCGCGCCAGGGTGGTGAACATCTTGCTGCGCTTGGCGTCGTTGGCCCCTTTTTTATGCTTGATGGTTGACCATTTACTATGTCCAGACATAGCATACTCTCCTGAACAATTTAAGATTCTTGTTTCCCTGATTATACCATTGGGGAGGGTTGGTTGGTGAAGCAGGTCTTATTCCGGGGCGGCAGATTTAGAGGCGTGGTTTACTCCTCTTTCAAGCGTATAAGGGGATAGATTGCTTTGCATTCACAACCCCCACCCGATCAGACTTGAAAATGATAATCATACCTTTCACCTCCCCCTTTCAAAGGGGGAGGACACCGGCAGCGCCGGTAGGAGGGGGTCAACCACCTCACCCGCCCCCCAACGCTGCCCGCCACTCAAATTCCTGTACAAAGAAAACAGCGAACGCTCCCCAACCGACTCTACCAACTGACTGCCACCTGCTGTATACTGGTACTATGAAAGAAGCCCTGTTGTACGAAAAGCTCAGCGACGACCGGGTGCAGTGCCACCTGTGCGGGCATCACTGCGTGATCGCCCCAGGCAAACCCGGGGTGTGCCAGGTGCGGGAAAACCGGGACGGCACGCTGTTCACCCTGGTGTACGGCAGCGCCATCAGCCAGAATATCGACCCGATCGAGAAAAAACCGCTGTTCCACTTCTACCCGGGGTCCGGCTCCTTTTCCGTGGCGACAGTCGGGTGCAACTTCCAGTGCCAGTGGTGCCAGAACTGGCAGATCGCCCAGGCACCCCGCACCCACCACCTGATCAACGTCCGACCAACCTCGCCCGCCGAGCTTGTCGCCCAGGCCCGCGCCTCCGGCTGCCGCAGCATCGCCTACACTTACACCGAGCCGACCATCTTCTTTGAATACACCTACGAGACCGCCCAACTCGCCCGGCAGGCCGGGATCGCCAATGTGTATGTCACCAACGGCTACATGACCGGGGAGATGCTCGACCTGTTCCATCCAACCCTGGACGCCGCCAACGTGGACCTGAAAGCCTTCCGCCAGCGCACCTACAGCCAGTACATCGGGGCAGGGCTGAAAACCGTACTCGAGAGCCTGAAAAAGATCAAATCGCTGGGGATCTGGCTGGAGGTCACCACCCTGCTGATCCCCGGAGTCAACGACGACCGGGCAGAAATGACCGACATGGCTGAATTCATTGCCACCGAATTGGGGACAGACACCCCCTGGCACATCTCGCGCTTTTTCCCGCATTACAAGATGCCCTCCACTCCGCCGACTCCGCCAAAGACCCTGCAGGCTGCAACCCAGATCGGCAAACAGGCCGGGCTGGAGTATGTCTACCTGGGCAATGTCGCCGGGGAAAGCAACACCTGCTGCCCGCAGTGCGGCACCCTGCTGATCCGCCGCTCCGGCTACACCATCCTGGCATACCATCTTGAGGGAGATCAATGCCCGACCTGCCGCAAAGTCATCCCTGGCGTGTGGGACCAACAATAGCCCCCGATGGATTTTCGTGAAGCCCTGACAGCCGTTTACCTGCACTCGCCATGCAATGTGCTCCCCAATCCCCTGTGGAAAACCACATCCCAGATCGACCAGCACCACTCGTCTTTTCAAACTGAGGGAGAGGTGATCACTGAACTAAGCCTGTGGAATGAGAAGCAGCTCCTGCTGTACTGGAAACCGGGCTACCAGCAAATGGAGTATACCCACTTTGGATCACCGAGTCTTGTGCTGGTCCACCAGGACGCCCTTCCTCATTTCCCCTCAGGGCAGTATAGCCAGAAGACAGCCTATTTCCGTTATCTGCACAGCATGGACGATCTGCCCACCCCAGCCTCTCACCCGGATTTTGATCTGGTCGAGGCAGACCCGCAGCAACAGGCCTCACAGGTCGCCAGCCTGATCAACCGCTGCTATCCAAACATGACCCTCGATGAAGCAGCTATCCGCAGTTGGACACATCACCCAACTTTCCGGTCAGATCTCTGGGTGTGGACCATTGAGCGCAAAACCGGGCTGCCGGCAGCTTTGGGGATTGCCGAATACGATGGCAATATCAGCGAAGGAGCGCTGGAATGGATCCAGGTGCTGCCGGAATACCGCCGGCAGGGGTTGGGGCAACAGCTGGTTGGAGCGCTGCTGCTCAGGCTGAAGGGTTCAGTTCAGTTCACCACAGTATCCGGCCAGGTGGACAACCCAACCCGCCCGGGAAGCCTGTACCGCAAATGTGGTTTCACGGGGGATGATCTCTGGTGGGTCTTGCGAAAAGGCCCATAACCTGCCAGCCGGGTCCAGCCATTAAACAACGCCGGGCTGGCAATCATGCCAGCCCGACCATTAATCCTTCTTCTCCTCAGGGCAATATTCTAAACGCTCTTATTCATTTTTTCAAGCAATTTGCTGGCTGTTTTCTGGCGGAGCACGAAATTATGATACAGGCTCTTTAAAATTGTAGATGCCATCCTGGATAGCCCAATGCAGCCCGCAGGAACAGGTGAACCGGTCCTCCACAGGAGGAGCAAGCGGCTGTTGGCACTCCGGGCAGCGGAAGAAAGACCCTGCTTCAGCAGCCGGGGTGTCCCCAACGGCCTGGGTATGGACAAACACGCTCGGGGTGAGCTGCCACCAGTTCCCGGTGAGCTGCGCCAGGGAGTCCATCCACACCAACACCCCTGTCGGGACAATCTTTTTGAGCAGGCCAATGCGGAAATGGGAAACAGTTAACTGTCTCCCGACCTGGAACTGCTCTTCCTTCAGCCAGCGGCGTATGGCCTTGGGATGAAAATCGTAATTCAAGGGAATGTACTCAACCGGTTCGTGTGAGAAAGGACTCCAGTCCTGCTGTTTCAGCCAGTAGCGCAGAATAGCCTTGAGGTTGAGCTTATTGGCAAACTCTAAAATGAACACAGCCCCGGGTTGAAGGGTTTCGCGTACCTGTCTCAATGCCAGCTGCGGCTCCGCCATATGGTGGAGTACGCGGATCATTGTGGCGGCATCGAACAGCCCGGCCACAAACGGCAGCCGGTACACATCGGCGGCCACATAGAGATATTTGCCGGATCGCCCCAACCGCTGTTGGGCCTGCTGGAGCTGGGTGACGGAATAATCCATCAGGACGACGGTGTCAAAATTCTTATAGCGCGGGGAATTTCGTCCTGCCCCTGCGCCGACTTCAAGCATCAGCCTGCCGCCGTCCGGCAGCAGGCGCTTCAGGGCAACCGCTTCGGTTCCATCTTCATACGCCCGGCCGCCTTGCTCCCAAAAACTGGTTTGGTAGGTGGACCCTTCATAATCGCACACCGGCGGCCGGTCATTCGGTTGTTTTAGATCACTCATGCACGGTCCACACAGTTACAGGTCAGGCGCGATCAGTGGGCGGCCGTTATTATATCCGCGCCCGACACCCCGGTAAGTGAACCCCAAAGTGCGCATCTTCGCAGGATCATAAATATTACGGCCATCCATTACGATCGGTGTTTTCATACTGTCGCGGATCCGCTCCATATCCAGATGCATGAACTCGTTCCATTCTGTGGCAACCACGAGGGCATCACAGCCTTCAGCAAGTGCGTACGCATCTTTGACCATTTCGACTTCCGGCATAATCTGCTTGGCCACTTCCATCGCCACCGGGTCGAATCCGCGGACGTGTGCGCCTGCATTTACCAGCGCCTGAACAACGTCTATGGATGGGGCATCGCGCATATCATCCGTATTTTCCTTGAATGCCAGCCCCAGCATGCCGATGGTTTTGCCTTCAAAACCGCCAACCAGCTCATGTAATTTTTTCACCAGCCGCTGGCGGCGCAGGTCGTTGGTCTCAGTGACCGCATTCAGGATGCGCGGCTCTACACTCATGGACTGCGCCATATAGGTCAGGGCCTGAACATCTTTGGGGAAGCAGGAACCGCCATACCCCAACCCGGCTCGCAGGAAGCGCGGCCCGATCCGATCGTCAAAGCCCATCCCGGCGGCAACTTCGGTGACATCTGCCCCCAGTTCTTCACAGACGTCGGCAATCTCGTTGATGAATGAGATCTTTGTCGCCAAAAAGGCGTTCGAAGCATACTTAATCATTTCAGCCGTGCGCAGGTCGGTGATCACGATTGGCGCTCGCAGGGGGAGGTGGATCTGAGCAACTCGATCCGCCGCTTCCCTGTCCAGGGACCCTAACACCGTGCGGTGTGGGTTCATAAAATCTGAGATCGCATACCCTTCGCGCAAAAACTCGGGGCAGGACACGACCGAAAAACCGACCGGTTCCGGCAGATATTTGTGCATGATATCCGCGACCCAGTCGCCTGTGCCAACCGGCACAGTAGATTTGTTGATGATGATGATCGGAGATTTGACGGTTTCAGCAATCGAACGGGCTGCTGCAGCCACATATTTCAGGTCAGCTTCACCATCAATCCCGGATGGCGTGCCAACACAAATGAAGACAAATTCGGCATCTTCAAGCGCGTCTTCGTATTTTGTCGTGAAGGTCAACCTCCCGGCATCAACATTTCGCTTGACAAGTTCGCCCAGGCCAGGCTCGTAGATCGGCATCTCGCCGCGGTGTAATCTTTTGATCTTTTCTTCATCGATATCAAGGGCATTCACGCAGTTGCCCAGGTCACTGAAACATGCCGCAGTGACCAATCCAACATATCCGACTCCAATAACACTTATGTTTTTCATATGTTCCCTCGTTTCTTGATAATGTTCAAAACAACAGTTTGTACAATGAATCCACTCGCAATCATACCATTAACGATGTGTAGTTATTGAACGCGAAAAATGACAATTTCGTATGTGAAATATAGCACAATCAGGGTCTTTTGACAAACCACCTTTCGCGTTTTTTACCTAATTCGTATGAATTTGCCGTTTTTTATAGGAATTCTCTAGGATGGCAAATGACCCTACTGAATAGGGACATAAGTCCCTTGTGATTGTGAGGATAGATTTTAAAATATATAAGAGAATTTTTATCTAAATACGTAAAAGAGGAAATTTATGCAAATCACACGTCAAGCAGACTATGCAATCCGGGCAATCTTGTACCTGGCGCAATTAGGACCTGATGAAAAAGCTTCCACCAGTCAGATCGCCGAGGAAAAAGATATTCCCCTGTCCTTCCTGGCCAAGATCATTGCGCAGCTTTCTGTTGCAGGTTTATTACAAACCATGCGCGGCGCTCGCGGTGGGGTCACCCTGGCACGCCCTGCAAAGGATATCAACCTGCTGGAGGTTGTGGAAGCCATTGATGGCCCCATCCAGATCAATGAGTGTGTCAATGATTCCTATCAATGCTCCCAGCACGGATGCCCAATGCGCGGCATCTGGCAGGACACCCAGGCTGATCTGGTGAACCGACTGAGAAATTCCACGTTCGACAAATTTGTTACAGAATAAGCCCGGATTCGTTTTATGCTTTATCGATTAGACCGGTTGAGAGAACTCGCCGGTCTATCTGTAATTTAGTGAACCATCTTTATCGCGGCGGGAGACGATCATGAAGAAATTCAACCTGGTGTTTATTTCCCTTGTATTTTTACTCTTTGCTGGCGGATGCAATCTGAATCTGCGGGACATGGGCATTCCTTTCGTCGCGACCAGCACCTTTACCCCGCTGCCCCCGGTCCCATCCACACCAACTCCAACCTACCCACCGAAACCAGCTTTCCCCAGCGGGGACCTGCAAACAACGATTCTTGAAAACGACGCCACCTTATTCACGGATACCGAATTCGCCCACCAGGTCACCTTACCTCCCGAATGGCTGGTTTTCGTAACAGGGTTACCGCTGGAAGAACAGTTAACCGCGGCATTTGGCAGCGAAGTTCCTGAAGAGATCCGCAGTCTGCTCACCGCGGCCAGCGAACAGCCGGGAACGCGGTTTGTTGCCGTAGATTACACCTATAAATACGATCCCCACTCACCTGCCAGCATTACCCTGATCTTTGCGACCGATAGAGAAGCGGCTGATTTGGACATGCTCGATGTACTGGAGAAAAATATCGAAGTCGTTCCGACACTCATGCCTGGTTCGGCGGTCATATACCAAAATGTTCAGACCAATTCGAACGGGCTTGAATATGGAAAAATGGTGATCAATCAGACTGATGAAACAAATAACATTCCAACCAAACGGGTGATCACGCTCTTCAAGGTACCTGATGGCTTGCTGCTGCTGATCGGATCTACCTCTGACGAATACTACAACGCTTTCGAAACGCCGTTCCAAAAAGTGGTCAACTCGGTCAAACCGCTGGATTAGCCGGTTCCTGCTTCTCATCCAAGGCTGCTCCCGAAGCAGCCTTTTTTTTATCCTCCAAAAGGAACAAATCACCTCCCTGCAGATTGAACTGTGGCATAATTGAGGCAGAGCACTCAAGCGCTCATTTAACTTCGAATGATCTTTTGAGGAGGTCGTATGTCTGGTCCCCGCATTGTGCGCGCCCCGCGCGGCACCACGCTCCACTGCAAAAACTGGCTGATCGAAGCCCCTTACCGCATGATCCAAAACAACCTTGACCCGGAAGTGGCTGAGATCCCGGATAAGCTGGTCGTTTACGGCGGGCGCGGCCAGGCCGCCCGCAGTTGGGAGGCCTTCGATGCCATCCTGCACACGCTTGAGAACATGGAGGAAGATGAGACCCTGCTGGTGCAGTCCGGTAAACCGGTGGCGGTGTTCAAATCGCACCCCGATGCCCCCAGGGTGCTGATTGCCAATTCCAACCTGGTGCCGCATTGGGCCACCCAGGAACATTTCGACGAACTGGCCGCCAAGGGACTGATGATGTACGGGCAGATGACTGCCGGATCCTGGATCTATATCGGGACGCAGGGAATCCTGCAAGGCACCTACGAAACCCTCGGCTCGCTGGCCGTGCAAAAAGGCTGGTCCTCCCTGAAAGGCAAGTTCACCCTGACAGCCGGTCTGGGCGGGATGGGCGGCGCCCAACCGCTGGCGATCACGATGAATGAAGGCGTCGGCCTGATTGTGGAGATCGACCCGGCGCGCGCCCAGCGCAGGCAGGAGATCGGCTACGTGGATGTGGTCGTGGACACCCTGGAAGAAGCGATGACCCTGGTGGAGGAAGCGGTAGATAATGAAGAGCCCAAGTCCATCGGGCTGATTGGCAACGCCGCCGAGGTGTACCCCGAACTGGTCATCCGCAATGTGATCCCGGATGTGGTCACCGACCAGACCCCGGCCCACGACATCTATTCCTATGTCCCTGCTGGACTGAGCGTGGAAGAGGCCGATGAACTGCGCCAATCTGACCCGGACGAATACGCCCGCCGCTCGGTGGCCTCGATGATGGTGCATATCCAGGCTATGCTGGATTTCCAAAAACGCGGTGCTGAAGTTTTTGATTACGGCAACAACCTGCGCCAGCGCGCCTATGAAGGCGGGATCAAGAACGCTTTCGACTTCCCCGGGTTTGTCCCGGCGTATATCCGCCCGCTGTTCTGCGAGGGTAAGGGGCCTTTCCGCTGGGTGGCGCTCTCCGGCGACCCCGAAGATATTTACCGCACCGATGAGGCGATCATGGAGATGTTCCCCGAGGACGACCACCTGCACCGCTGGCTGAAGATGGCGAAAGAACAGGTCCCCTTCCAGGGCCTGCCCTCCCGCATCTGCTGGCTGGGCTACGGTGAGCGCGGCCAGGCCGGGCTGATGTTCAACAACATGGTCGCGGAGGGGATCGTCAAAGCGCCGATCGTGATCGGCCGCGACCACCTTGACTCGGGCTCGGTAGCCTCCCCCAACCGGGAAACCGAGGGCATGAAAGACGGCACGGATGCCGTCTCCGACTGGGCGATCCTGAATGCGATGATCAACGCCGTTGGCGGGGCCACCTGGGTATCCTTCCATCACGGCGGCGGAGTCGGGATCGGGTACAGCCAGCACGCCGGGCAGGTGATCGTGGCAGACGGCACGCCCGAAGCGGCCGCCCGTCTGGAGCGCGTGCTGACCACCGACCCAGGAATGGGCGTTGTGCGCCATGCGGATGCCGGGTACGAGCAGGCCATCGACGCGGCCAAACGCCACGGGATCAAGATGCCGATGCTTGATTAGTTTGGCAGTTTGGTGGTTGGCTCGTGAACTAGCCAGTTCAATACCAACAGCCAAACGATTGACTATCCAACCATATAACTCAATTTTATGTCGCAAACTTTCCGCTCCGCCGTACACCTGATCTTCATCGAGGATGACCACATCCTGCTCTCGCTGCGCGCCAACACCGGCTACATGGACGGTCATTACAGCCTGGTCGCCGGGCACATTGAGCCTGGCGAGACGATCCTCCAGGCGGTGGCGCGTGAGGCCGCCGAGGAGGCCGGGGTGGTGGTGGTGCCCAAGGATACCGAGGTGGTCGGGGTGATGCACCGCCGGGACGGCGAGGAGCGCATCGACTTTTTTGTGCGGGTGCACGGCTGGGTGGGAGAACCGTTCAATGCCGAGCCGGACAAATGCGCCGAGCTGGATTGGTACCGGCTGGATGCCTTGCCGCACAACATCGTGCCGTATATCCTCCGCTCTCTGCAAAACTACAAGGCCAACCGCTGGTTCGACGAGTTCGGCTGGGAGTGAGTTCAAGAAAGTAATAGCTTTATATTTAGCAATAAAATTATTGATTAACCCCATCCCCGGCCCTTCCCCTTTTGATGGGGAAGGTTGCCTGCTGAAGCAGGCAGGAAGGGGTTTCGTCAAAAAAGGAATACCCATAATTAACGTTTAGTTAAATTAAAAACGGCCTCGGGCTGGACAGTATCAACAACCTGAGGCCGCTTTCATATGGTAACAGTTGGCTCAAACACCGGGCGGCAAGAGGTTTGATGGTTTCATCAGTTCTCCTGCTGCCCGGCGATTTTTTACCAGGTTTGTTACAGATTTATTTCACAGCTTCTTCTGAAGGCTTACCTTTGCGTTTTTTGAGCGTGAACAGCATCCCCTCTTCTTCCTCATCCACGCCAACTTCAACGATATCTCCGGCGACAAATTCACCTTCCAGGATTTTGATCGAGAGCGGACTTTCCAGGTATTTCTGCAGGGCGCGCTTCAGGGGGCGGGCACCGAAAGTCGGGTCGTACCCGATCTCCGCCAGCCACTTGCTGGCTTTCTCGGTCAGCACCACATCCAGCCCCTGGTCGGAAATCCGCTCGTGGATCTCTTTCATCTGCAGTTGGACGATCTCCTGCATATCTTCCAGGCTGAGCTGGGAAAAGGTGATGATCTCATCTACCCGGTTAAGGAACTCGGGGCGGAAGGTATCTTTCAGAGCCTTCTCAATCTTCTTGTGGGCCTCGCGGTCTTCGCCGTTGTCGCCGGGCTGGAGGAACCCCAGCGAGCCGGACTTGCGCACAAACTCGGTGCCCAGGTTACTGGTCATGATCAGGACTGTATTGCGGAAGTTGACCACACGTCCCTGTCCATCGGTCAGGCGGCCATCGTCCAGGATCTGCAGCAGGGCATTCCAGACTTCAGGATGTGCCTTCTCGATCTCGTCAAACAGGATCACCCGGTAGGGCCTGCGGCGTACCGCCTCGGTCAGCTGACCGCCTTCTTCATAGCCCACGTATCCGGGAGGAGCACCAAACAGGCGGGAAACGGTGTGCTGCTCGCGATATTCGCTCATATCTATTCGCACCAGGGCGTCCTCGTCATCAAACATATACTCAGCCAGCGCTTTGGCGAGCTCGGTCTTCCCCACACCAGAGGGACCGATAAAGATGAACGACCCGATCGGGCGCTTGGGGTCTTTGAGACCGGAGCGGGAACGGCGGATGGCATCCGAGACGGCTGAGATCGCTTCGTCCTGGCCAATGATGCGCTCATGCAGACGGTCTTCCATGCGCAGGAGTTTCTCGGCTTCGGTTTCCATCATCTGGCTGACCGGGATCCCGGTCCACTGGGCCAGCACCTCGGCGACATCATCCTCGTCGACGACCTCGTCGAGTTCGTGTTCCCCTTCCCATTTGGAGCGTTTTTTCTGGTATTCCTCTTCCATCCGCAAGCGCTCCGCTTTCTTCTGGGCAGCGCGCTCATAATCGCGTTCCAGACCGGCTTGCTCTTCTTCGGCCAGCGTGCGGTCGAGTTCCTGCTTGAGTTCTTTTAAATCGGGCGGGAGCGAGAACAACGCAATCCGCAGCTTGGCAGCCGCTTCGTCCATCAGGTCAATCGCCTTATCCGGCAGGTGACGGTCTGTCAGGTAACGGGAGGAGAACTTCACCGCCGCTTCAAGGGCTTCATCGGAGAAGCGCACTTTATGGTGCGCCTCGTAACGGTCACGCAGACCGTGCAGCATCAGGACCGTGTCCGCTTCGCTGGGTTCTTCCACATACACCGGAGCAAAACGACGCTCCAGGGCGGAATCTTTCTCAATATGCTTCTGGTATTCATCCAGGGTGCTGGCACCCACGGCTTGCAGTTCGCCGCGTGCCAGGGCTGGTTTAAGCATGTTGGATGCATCCATGGCACCCTGGGCCGCCCCCGCACCGACCACAGTATGCAGCTCGTCAATAAACAAGATCACTTCGCCCTGGGCGCGCTGGACTTCTTCAATGGCAGCTTTCAGGCGTTCCTCAAATTCACCGCGGAAGCGGGAACCGGCGATCATCGCCCCCAAATCCAGGGAGACGACCTTCTTGCCGCTGAGGATCTCGGGCACATCATTGGTGGCAATCTTCTGGGCCAGCCCCTCCACAATGGCGGTCTTACCCACACCGGCCTCACCGATCAGCACCGGGTTGTTCTTGGTGCGGCGGGAGAGGATCTGGATCACGCGCAGGATCTCGGCATCGCGCCCGATCACCGGGTCGAGCTTGCCTTCACGTGCCATCTGGGTCAGGTCGCTGGAGTATTTTTCCAG
>DATHZS010000003.1:0-45951 GCA_035458505.1 Anaerolineales bacterium
GGATGTCCCATCATTGGCTTGATAGGTGAAACTGTCGGAGCCGTTGAAATTTGAATCCGGAGTATAGGTGAAGGAACCGTCAGAATTGAGCGTCAGGGTGCCATTTGAAGGTCCGGTAACCAAAGATGCTGTCAAAGCATCTCCGTTTAGATCGCTGTCATTTAGCAGCACACCTGGTGCAGCGACGCTCAATAAAGTGTCTTCATTGGTCGTGTAGCCGCTATCATCCACGGCTGTTGGGGGATCATTGCTCGGCGCTCCACTAATCTCGATTTCCGCAAAGGTGCTGTGAGTCCCGCCATTCCCATCATTGACCGTAAGCGTTACGGTGAAGGTTCCACCATTCTGGTAAGTATGGCTGGGAGTCATGCCAGAGCCTGTGCCGCCATCGCCGAAGTTCCAGACATAGGTCAGGGGATCGCCGTCAGGGTCATAAGAAGCAGCAGCATCGAAGGAGACTGGCGTACCTGAAATCGCACTGGCAGGTGAATCGAAGAAGGCCAACGGTGGGGTGTTGCTTTCGCTAACCTTGGTAGTATGGCTTACGCTGAATGGAGAACCATCGCAGTAGGTGGAGACCCATTCCGCCTTACCGTAGTTGGTGCCATACTTGAAATTGGGGTAGCTGGCCGCAGGCAGTACCTCGGTGGAGGAAAAATTGGTTATGGCCCCGCCCTTGAACTGCCGGGCATAAATATTTCCAGGTGCACCCACATACGCCACCCAGGCTGTGCCATCCGGAGCAGCGGTCACCGTTGGCCATTTGGAGTCGAGTGGGGCCAGGTTTGCCCCTTCCCAAATATCGATATTGCCACCAACAGTGTGGCGCCGGAAGTGCATTTCGCCGTCAGATTCATTCAGCAAGAAGAGGGTGTCCTTATAGCCTGCCATTGAAAGGCCGTATTCGGCAGAATTCATATCTGTGTGGTCTGTATTCTCAGAATCCATCACTCTGCCATCCTGCCAGGTAGCCCCACCGTCGAATGAGCGGATGATCCCGACATAATAGGCCGGGCCAAACATGAAGCCATCCGTGATCCGGCTGGCAATGTACACGGTCTGGCCGTAGGCATACACGGTTGCATAGCGGGTTTTGAGCTGGAAATCCACGTTGACGACACCAGACCAGTGCAGACCGGATTCATCTTTGCTGGCTGATCGGTAGTAGGCGAAGTTTGCATCATCGAAACTGGAGGCGACCACGTGGAGCTGGTTGTTGGAGGGATCCAGATAGATATCCGGCCGGACAGCATTATACGACCCGCCCATCAACTGGGCTGGGTTCGACCAAGTCCCACCGGAGATCGGTTTCTGACTGAAACCGACCTGGTAATACTGCACCCCGGATTTTGTCGGGTAGACCACGTAAATGTTCTCATTATCCACCGCTATCGCCGGGTGGTAGGTCTCAGCCGGGGTTGAGAAGACCGTTTCCCTCGGGCTCCAGCTTGAGCCATCATCCGTGGATGATGCATACTGGATCTTGTACTCGCCGCCCTCCTGCTCGTACCACACCAGGTGCAGGGTTCCGTCATCAGAGCGGGCCAGTTTGCGGGCATGTGCATACCCTGTAGCATCGTCTGACAGCACGTAGTCCTGGTGGGGTGAGAAGGTTGGGGAAGTATCGCCTTGTACGGCGCGCAGGGCATCGATCCGCCCAGCACCGAAGAACCCATCGGTCCCTTCTGGACCCAGGTCCACGGAAGTGGTTTCAATCCGGTCCCAGAGCTGTTGGTTGGTTAAGGTGGAATCCTTTGCGAGCAGCAGCCCTGCCAGGCCGGCCACATGTGGGGCAGCCAGGGAAGTACCGTCACCGTAAGAGATTCGGTAGTCGCCGAAGCGGATATCGACGAAAGGAACAGCAGAACCCGGGGCTCCCACATTGATGTAGCCGTCCGAGTAGTTTGAGAAGCAGGAATAGCCATCATTGCTATCCGTCGAGCCAACCGACAAAGCGTTTGCGAAACCAGCTGGATACATGATCTCACTCGTCCCGCTATTGCCTGCGGCAGCCACTACCAGCGCTCCGGCCGCCCAAGCCTGATCCACCGCATCCTGCAGTCCTGTCAGCAGGAATGGCAGCGGAGATGAACCGGCCAGGCTGAGGTTGATCACCTGGGCACCGTTGTTAGCCGCGTAAATGATCCCGGAAGCGACGACATCCAGCGAACCGGTCCCTTCAGCTGTCATCACTTTCACTGCCATCACCTGGCACCATGGGCAAACCCCGGCGATTCCCTGCCCGTCCTGGCTGCTTGCGATGACACTTGAGACAGCTGTGCCGTGCATCTGGTCATCCATCGGGTTATTATCGCCATTGACAAAGTCCCACCCCCAGGTGTCATCTACATGGCCGTTGTTATCGTTATCCAAACCATCTCCGGCAATTTCATCTTCATTGCTCCAAAGCCTGCCTCCCAGTTCGGGGGTGTCGGGATCAATGCCGGTGTCAACCACGGCGATCAAGACCGGGTCTCGGTCCGCTACCGGGATCAAATCCCAGGCGGCCTGCGCCTGAATCTTTTGCAGGCTCCACTGGTCAATGATTTCCGCTTCCAAATTCCCGGCAATACTGAGGATAAAGTTCGGTTCAGCGTATCGAACTTCTGGTCTTTTAGAGAAGATTTCCAGGGCTTTTTCCACGCTCAAACCAGGCGGCAGGCGCAGTACGTCCAGGTTGATCTGTTCCACGCGCCGGACGCGCTCCAGCCCTAACTCTGCCAGCACCTCGTTGGAACGTGCCTTGCCAACTGAGGGCTTAAAACTGACCAGCAGCTGGTCTTCCACGTATTCGTAATCTTCCAGGTTGAAATCGGTCTGGGGAACAGTTTGTTGGTTAATTCCCCCGGCGGCGCTGAGCAGAAATACAAAAGCCAGCCCTAAACTGAGCAATCGCGTGCGCATACAATTCCTCCTCAATCAATATTTAAAAAAATTTAGCAAATGATAATCAACGAGAGTAAACCAGTTTCGGTGATGGACGATTGCTTTGCATCGTCGTTGCCATTCTGGTTAAATATTAAGCAATACCCATTTAACCTTAAGTTGGGTTATTTACATTATATAGAAATAAAATCTACCAATCAAGAGCTATTTCGAATTGAAAAGTTTTTCAGACAGATTCAGTTGACCAAATCTTGTGCTGAAGGTGACGGAAGAGGTGAAATCAGGCCCGAAGCACCACCGCTAGCTCAACTGCTGCGCCAACTCCTCGGCATCTGTGGTAGGCTGCTGGCAGCTGAAGTGCTGGCAGACATAGGCTGTCGGGCGACCTTCTATCAGCACCCGGTTTTCCAGCAGTGGAGGGGCATGCTCCGGGACAGGGACAGGGGATGCCGCCAGGATGCAATCCGGACGGAATGATGACCAGACCATCTCAATCAGTCTGCGGGCAGCGGGGTCGTCCGCAGTTCCGAGGATGGCGACTTCTTTAATCTCGGCATGGGCAAAGTCGAGGGCGCACAGCCAGTTGCCGAAAGCGGTCGGGTAGGTGGCAAACACCTGCTCCAACGGCCCCAGGATGCTGGCTGCCAGATCGTAATGGTTCCCATTCCCGGTGTAAGCGGCCAGCTGCAGGAGTGCCTGCACCGCCAGGCTGCTCCCGGAGGGTGTGGCATTGTCCTGGCTTTCTTGTGGGCGCAGAATCAGCTCCTGGTGGTCTGAAGCAGTATCGTAGAACCCCGCTTCCTGGTCATAGAAGCGCTCAAGGGTCTGGCTGCTCAACTCGGCGGCATGCTGGTACCAATCCGGATTGGGGTCACTCTGGTAGAGAGAAAAACAAGCCAGGGCCAGGCTGGCATAATCCTCCAGGTAAGCCTGGTGGAGGGCTTTGCCTTCCCGCCAGGAGCGCAGCAAATGCGAATCCTGGTACATGTTGTTGAGCAGGAATTGGAGGTTTTTGCGGGCCGCTTCCAGGTAATCCGGCCGGTTGAGATAGCGGGCAACTTCGGAGTAGGCCAGGTTCATCCAGGCGTTCCAGGCGGTCAGGACTTTGTCGTCTGTGGCTGGACGAACCCTGGAACTGCGGGCTTCGAATAATTTCTGGTGGGCTGAAAGGAGTGAGGGTGAAAGGCCGGGGCGTTCGGCTGGTGTGCCCTGGTGCTGAAGCACGATTCTGCCTTCAAAATTTCCCTGCTGGCTGATGGAATACGCCTGGGACATCGCCAATAACTCTTCTTCATCGAGCAGGTTGCGAAGTTCTTCATAAGTCCAGGTATAGAAGAGGCCTTCCTCTCCCTCAGAATCGGCATCGATGCTGCTGAAGAACCCGCCTTGCGGGTGGGTCATTTCCCGCAGGTTAAAGTCCAGGGTTTCTTCACATACCTGGCGGTAAAGTGGCTTGCCGGTCAGCAGATACGCGTGGAGGTAGGCGCGGGCGAGCTGGGCATTATCGTACAGCATCTTTTCAAAATGCGGGACCAGCCAGTCATCGTCCACGCTGTAACGGGCAAACCCGCCACCGATCAGGTCGTACATGCCTCCGCTGGCCATCGCATCCAGGGCGTGGGTGGCAATTTCCAGGGCCATGTGGTCCCCGCGGCTGGCCCGCCGCAGCAGGAAGAGGATTGTCATCGGCTGGGGAAATTTCGGGGCACGGCCCCAACCCCCGTGCTTCCAGTCGTAGCTCTCGGCGATCTTCTGCGCGGCCTGATCCAGGACGGTTGGGTCTAACTGGGCTGTATCATCTGGCGTCGGCATCGAACTGCGCCTTTGGATGTGCTGGAGGAGTTTCTCGCCTGATTCTTCAAGTTCTTCAGGTTTTTGCTGCCACACCTGGGATATCTGGCTGAGGACTTCCATAAAAGAGGGCATGCCGTACCTGCGGGCAGGGGGAAAATACGTCCCACCGTAGAACGGTTTGCCGGATGGTGTGAGAAACACGCTCATCGGCCAGCCCCCCTGCCCGGTGAGCGAGACAACCGCGTCCATGTAGATATGATCGAGGTCGGGGCGTTCTTCCCGGTCAACCTTGATATTGATGAAGTGTTCGTTCATCATCGCCGCCGTTTGAGGATCTTCGAACGATTCACGTTCCATCACATGGCACCAGTGGCAGGCGGCGTACCCAATGCTGAGGAAGATCGGTTTATTTTCCTGTTTGGCTTTGTTCAGCGCTTCGTCTCCCCAGGGATACCAATCCACCGGGTTATCTTTGTGCTGAAGCAGATAGGGGGAATTTTCTTGTGCGAGACGGTTGGGCATAAGGCACTTTTCTTTCAGGAGTATTCTGCTGGTAACTGGAACGGCGGTGAGATGATTGGTCTTTAGACGAGATGATAGGCGGCTAGTTTACCTGGATCGGCGAATCAGGCCGGGGAATTTTTGGCAGGTTGGTTACTCCATGAAATCGATATCGAAATCTTCCGACTCGTCCCATTCTTCGGTGGTTTCGAGCATGATCTCGCTGAATGTTGCATCCTGAACGGCCCGGATGCGGAAGCGCCGGACGAGTTCCAGCAGTGCCAGGAAAGTGACGACCACCTCCACCCGGGTATAGTTCTCACCCAGCAGGGTATTAAAGGACGCGTGTCTGGATAGTTTGAGCTTGCGGCGAATTTCGGTGATCTTTTCCTGGATGGTGATCTTGGGTGGACGGACCACCGTATCGACGGATTCCTTTTCTTCCAATACGCGCAGCGCTTCCCGGGCAGCTTTCATCAGGTCCTGCAGGGTATATTGGTCTTCCATTAATTTCCCGGCAACTTTGGGAGGAGGGGCAAGCCTCAGGTAGGTGCGCAGACCTTTTTCATCGCGCTCCTTGAGCAAGTTGGCGATCTCCTTGAATTTTTTATAGGCGATCAGCTGGTTGATCAGTTCGGTACTGGGGTCTTCTTCTCCGGGTTCCCTCTCGGGAGGGCGTGGGAGCAGCGCTTCGGATTTGATCTGCATCAGGCGGGCTGCAATGATCAGGAAATTGGAAACTTCGTCGGCTTTTTCTCTCTGGATTTGCCGGACATATTCCAGGAAGGGGCCGGTGACCTCCACCAGGGCGACCTTGGTAATATCCAATTCCGCGCGTTCGATCAGCTGAAGCAGCAAATCCAGCGGCCCTTCATACACCGGGATCGAGATCGTGTATTGTGTCTCTCTGCCGGGAGATTTTTCTGCAAGCTCATCATCGCGATTAAACATGGGCAGATTATACCTGATTTGATCGGGAGATCGCTTTATTGGCCCCCAAACAGCCCTTTTTTTAGTTGATTAATTCAGAGAATTGGGCGATTTGGCAGTACCTCTGGAGGTTGGCATTGTGGTATAGTTGAATTGTAGTACGGGTGAAGACCTGCAAAAAAACCAAAAAAATTATATGAACGAGAAGGGTTGATTTAATGAGTAATAACCATAAACGTAACCCCGGTATGCCGCTGGATCTGGATTGGGTGTTTAATGCCAAGGTCAATCGCAGTGCGGTAGAAAGACGGGTGGCGACCCTCCCAACCAGACGTTCGGTCAAGAAGGATTGGCAGGCCGCCTGGCTGTTGCGGGCGGTGACGAACATTGACCTGACCACCTTATCGGGTGATGACACCCCGGGAAGGGTGCATAGACTGTGTGCCAAAGCACGCCAGCCGCTGCGCCCAGATATGCTCGTGGAGCTCACCAAGGGGGAAGAACCGATCACGGTCGGAGCGGTGTGTGTCTACCCTAACCGGGTGAAGGATGCGGTTGAGGCTTTGAAGGGCAGCAACATCCCGGTGGCTTCAGTGGCGACCGGTTTCCCGGCCGGGCAAACACCTTTTGCACAGCGTAATGCCGAGATCGAGCAGGCGATTGAAGCCGGAGCAAGGGAGATCGATATTGTGATCGGGCGCAACTATGTCCTGACGGGCGATTGGCAGCGCATGTACGACGAGATCAAAGCCTTCCGGCAGACCTGCGGTGAGACGGCACACATGAAGACGATCCTGGCGACCGGTGATCTGGCAACGTTGAAGCAGGTCTACCAGGCCAGCCTGGTGGCGATGATGGCCGGGTCTGATTTTATCAAGACCTCTACCGGCAAGGAATCGGTGAACGCCACCCTGGAGTTTGGTCTGGTGATGGTCCGGGCGATCCGGGAGTATTACCAACGGTCTGGGATCAAGGTTGGGTTTAAACCGGCCGGTGGGATCAGTAAAGCCAAAGAAGTGCTGGCATGGCAAGCCCTGATGAAAGAAGAGTTGAGTGAAGAATGGATGATGCCCGATCTGTTCCGGATTGGTGCCAGCAGCCTGCTGACCGATATCGAACGGCAGCTTTACCATTATATTACCGGTCACTATGCTGCCCGGCATCATATGCCGATGGGCTAATGGAGAAGGATGATGAGCGATTTATTGGAGCTATATAAAACAATGGATTACGGACCAGCGCCAGAATCTCCTGCTGCGGTGAACGCCTGGTTGGACGCACACCAGCGGAAATTTGGCCAGTTTATTAACAATCAATGGCTGCATGTCGAAGGGGTTGATACTTATCCAAGCATTGACCCGGCAACCGGGGAACAACTGGCGGTCACCTCCCAGGCAGACCAGGCAGTGGTAGACCAGGCAGTGGCTGCGGCAAAAAAAGCGCATTCCAAATGGGCCAAGACCCCGGGACGGGAACGCGCCCGCTTTATGTACGCCATCGCACGAAATATTCAGAAACACCACCGGATCCTGGCGGTACTTGAATCAATGGATAATGGCAAACCGATCCGGGAATCGCGGGATCTTGATGTGCCGCTGCTGGCGCGTCATTTCTATTACTATGCTGGTTGGGCACAGCTGATGGAGAAGGAACTGCACGATTATCAGGCAGTCGGTGTGATCGGACAGATCATCCCGTGGAATTTCCCATTGCTGATGCTGGCGTGGAAAATTGCCCCGGCGATTGCCACGGGCAATACAGTCGTGCTGAAGCCTGCATCCAGCACCCGGTTGAGCGCGCT
This sequence comes from Anaerolineales bacterium, assembly GCA_035458505.1. Classification (GTDB taxonomy): domain Bacteria; phylum Chloroflexota; class Anaerolineae; order Anaerolineales; family UBA11579; genus UBA11579. The sequence goes on from DATHZS010000003.1 coordinate 7,913, forward strand.
GTTGTTTGCAGAGATTGTGGCTGAAACCGGCTTGCCGCCCGGGGTGGTCAATGTGGTGACCGGCAGCAGCAAAGCCGGTTCAATGATCGTCACCCATCCGGATGTGGATAAAATCGCCTTCACCGGCTCTACCGAGGTGGGGCGCATCCTGCGGCGCCAGACAGCTGGCTCCGGGAAGAAGATCTCGCTGGAGCTGGGGGGCAAGTCGCCTTTCATCGTCTTTGAAGATGCTGATCTGGACAGTGCCGTCGAGGGTGTTATCGACGCGATCTGGTTCAACCAGGGGCAGGTCTGCTGCGCGGGTTCCCGCCTTCTGGTGCAGGAAAATATTGCCAACAAATTTATCGACAAATTGAAAGAGCGCATGGGCCATATGCGGGTGGGCAACCCGCTGGATAAGTGCATTGACATGGGCGCTTTGGTCGATCAGGGCCAGTGGAACACGGTGGATGGATGGGTGAAGATTGGTGAGCAGGAAGGCGGCGAAGTCTTTCAGCCAGACATTGAACTGCCAGAAACCGGCCTGTTTTATAAGCCCACCTTGATCACGAACCTGGAGCCAGCCGCAGAAACCGTTCAGGAAGAAATCTTTGGGCCGGTGCTCGTTTCTCAGACGTTCCGCAACCCAGAAGAGGCGGTCGCCCTGGCGAATAATACGCGCTACGGGCTCGCGGCCAGCGTCTGGAGTGAGAACATTAACCTGGCTCTGGATGTGGCCAGCAAGATTAAGGCCGGTTCTTTATGGATCAACTGCACCAATTTATTCGATGGTGCCTCCGGATTTGGCGGATACCGCGAAAGCGGGTTTGGGCGCGAGGGAGGCAAGGAAGGACTGCATGAGTATACCCGGCCGACCTGGCAGGCTCGCCCAAGGCCTTCCCTGACGGTTCCCGAATCGGAAGATGCGTTCAAGGAGTGGGGCAATGCCATCCCGGCGCGCCCGATCATGCCGGATGGGAACGGACAAAAGGCAGGCGGGGTAGACCGGACACCTAAAATGTACGTCGGCGGCAAACAGATCCGGCCGGATGGCTATTACACCCGGGCGGTGCTATCGCCCACCGGAACACTGGTTGGGCAGGTGGGTGATGGAAATCGGAAAGATATCCGGAATGCGGTCGAAGCTGCTCACGCGGCCCACACGGCGAAGCCCGGCTGGGCGATGCGCCACGGATACAACCGGTCACAAATCCTGTACTTTGCCGCAGAAAATTTATCTGCCCGGGCGGATGAATTTGCCAAGCGGATCAGCGCCATGACAGGTAAATCTGCCAAGGCGGCCCAGAACGAGGTGGATGTTTCGATCGACCGCCTGTTTACCTACGCGGCTTGGGCGGACAAATACGGCGGAACGGTGCAGGAAACCACCCTGCATGGGATCACTGTGGCTGTGAATGAGCCGATCGGGGTGATTGGGATTGTCTGCCCGGATGAGGAACCATTGCTTGGTTTTGTCTCACTGATGGCCCCGGCGATTGCGCGCGGGAACACTGTGGTGATGATCCCGAGCCAGGCACACCCGTTGGCAGCCACAGATTTTTACCAGGTGCTGGATACATCCGATGTCCCTGGCGGGGTGGTCAATATCATCACCGGGGATCGGGATCACCTGACCAAGACCCTTGTGCAGCATGAGGATGTGGACGCCATCTGGTACTTTGGCACAGCCGAAGGCAGCTATTGGGTTGAGTATGAGTCGGCTGTGAATATGAAACGCACCTGGGTAGGTTACGGCTTGCCGCGTGATTGGTTTGATGCTGAACAGGGGGCGGGAGAAACCTTCCTGGTGGAAGCTACGCAGGTAAAAAATATCTGGGTACCAACCGGGGAATAAAATGCTCTTCCACTTCGGGAAGCTGTGCGAGCAGAAATTTTTTGTCGCACAGCTACCCGAAGCCTCGTACGTTGAAAAAAGTTGCATTCAGGCCGGATATCATTCAGGATGCTTGTTCTTTATTCTGCTTGCATTCGGGATTTTTTTAGGCTATAATTCAAGCACGTTCCCCATGATTGGATTTTGAGAGGATTATATTTATTAGCGGCCGATATCTTTTGCTTTGGGGAAGTATGATACGGCGAATTGTACCCACATGCAAAATCCCAACAAAATATAACACATAGAGAGAAGGGTTTATGAGCATTTCTGAACTTGAGAAAATGCCCCTGACAAAACTACGCCAGGAGGCGAAAGAGCTAGGGGTTGAGCGCACCAACCGCTTAAAGAAGGAAGACCTGATGATGAGGATCCGTCAGGCGGTCGCGGCCAAAGATGGCCAGGAAGTACGCGGCGGGATCCTGGAGATCATGAACGAAGGGATTGGTTTCCTGAGAACCAATCACTACCAGGCGGGGCCAGACGATATTTACGTATCCCAAACTCAAATCCGGCGGTATGGACTGCGCAATGGTGATCTGGTGATTGGAAAAGTGCGCCCGCCGCGAGATTCTGAGCGACATTATGGCATGCTGAAAGTTGAAAGTGTCAACAGCAATGACCCAAATGAGGCCAAAAAACGGCCGAGATTTGAGAACCTGACACCGATCTTTCCTGAACAGAGGTTTGATCTGGAAACCGATCGTTCCACCCTGTCAACCCGAATGATCAATCTGGTTACTCCGATCGGTCGGGGTCAGCGTGGCCTGATCGTTTCACCGCCGAAATCGGGTAAAACGACAATTCTGAAGGCAATTGCCAACGCGATATCCACCAAGTGTGACGATGTTCATCTGATGATCGCCCTGATCGGCGAACGCCCCGAAGAAGTGACCGATATGGACCGTTCGGTGGATGCGGAAGTGATCTCCTCCACCTTTGATGAGCCCGTGACCGCCCATGTGCGGGCGGCAGAAATTGTGCTTGAGCGAGCCAAGCGCCTGACAGAAATTGGGCGAGATGTGGTGGTCCTGATGGACTCGATCACCCGGCTGGCCCGAGCGTATAACCTGGTTGTGCAGCCATCCGGCCGGACGCTTTCCGGTGGTATTGACCCATCGGCTCTCTACCCGCCCAAACGGTTCTTTGGTGCTGCCAGGAATATTGAAGAGGGCGGCTCGCTGACGATCATCGCGACCTGCCTGGTGGATACCGGCTCACGCATGGATGATGTGGTGTATGAGGAATTCAAAGGCACCGGCAATATGGAACTGCACCTCTCGCGCACTTTGCAGGAACGGAGAGTCTTCCCGGCGATTGATATTGACCGCTCGTCTACCCGGCGTGAAGAACTGCTGCTCGGTCCGGACATCACTCAGCGGGTGTGGCTGATGCGCCGTATGTATGGTCAGATGGTGACCGAGCCGCCAAATGGTGCCGGGATGAGTATGGCCCAGGCCACAGAAGCGATTTTGATGCAAATGTCGAAGACAGACAGCAATATGGATTTTATGGAGACCCTGAACGGGTAGCAATCGCTGTCGACGTCTCATACAGTTTAGTAACCAATACAGCCCCTTTTATCGGGGGCTGTTTGATTCATGGGCGCGATCCAGGTAACAGTGGTAGATGCAAAAATCGGCTGTCCTGGGAAGTTGACAGGCGCAAACCTTGCATCTATAGTAGCAGTACAGCTTAGGAGAACCAATGGGCCATATCATCCGGAAAATCCCATATAAATCCCAATATGATGATGATGCCAGCGACTACCGCAATGACTGCGGACCGGCCTGTGTGGCGATGATTCTGAACGGGCTGGGGAAAAATGTCAGCACCAATACGGTCTTCCGCAAAACCGGTGCACCGGCTGATGCCTATGTCAGTGTCAGCCAGATGATGCGGGCAGCCTATACGTACGGGATCGATTTTGATTATTTTTATCCCTGGTCGCTGAATGACCTCAAACTGGCTGTGCGGGATGGAAAGGCTCCGATAGTTCTGGTGCATTATGGCACCTGGGTCAAGACGGGGAAAACGCAGAGCAAATTTACCGGCCCGCATTTTGTGGTTGTGGTCGCTTTCGACGATAAGCATATCTATGTCAATGACCCCTTATGGTGGGGCACCCGCCGCTATGAAGGTGAGCATAAGCGCTGGACGAATGCAGAGTTTGAAGCCGCCTGGAGCACCGCCAGCAAGGACGGTAACCGAAACTACTCAGGGATCTTTTGCACCCATCCGCTGCCGGTAGAGACGTTCGGTATTGGCGGAGAACCGCTGGAACCACCAGCACCTCCACCCGAGGAACCCGCCCCGCCAGAACCGCCTCCGCCTCCCCCGCCGTACGAGGTGGATCCGACCCTCAAGCGCCGAATCCTGGCCTGGGCCGCGTTCTACGATGTGCCACTTAACGACCTGGACAGCCAGGCAGTGGTCACTGCTTATGTGGATGCGATGGGTGATTGGGGACAGCGGGTGATCGCGCATGAAATTGAATCTTCAGATACGCTGCCGCTGCTGGCCTTAAAATATTACGATGACCCCGCACACTGGGATGTACTTGTCCATTTTAACGGGCTCTCGTTCACCGACCCGATCTATGATTCGGATATGCTGATCATCCCCGAACCGCTGGAACGCCCGGTGACGATTCCGCCGGAGGAGATACCCACGGGTGGAACCCCACACCACGACCGTTCGATGATGGAGACTGGCAGTAAACCCACCCGGTCTGGTTAACTTCCTGCCGGATTATGATTTTCAAGCCATCAATAAAAAAAACGGGAACCAGGTTCCCGTTTTTATCTTGTATTCAGTTGAGATTCAATTTCCTCAATCAGGAGGTCGGCGAGGGGCTGGGGGTGCGGGTCGGGGTGGGTGTCAGGGTTGGGGTTGGCGTTTCGGATGGCGTTGCGCTGGGCGGGGTCGTTTGCGGTGTAGCGGTCACGACCAGGTTTGCCAGGATCCAGCCTTCTATTGCATTGTTCAGATCGAGCACCAGCAGCCAGGTGCGGCCAAAACTATCCACTTCACTTTCCCCAAGCAGCTGGACGATCCCTCCATCGCGCAGCCTGGAAACCACCAGGGATTGGTCGTCGGGTTCTTCACGGATCACGACGCCGACATTGGAGTTCACCCGGCCTTCTACCGGGGTGGGGGTGGGAGTAGAGGTGAGAGTCGGGGTCAGTGTATAGGTGGGTGTGATCGTAGAGGTGGAGGTTGCGGTTGGCGGGACAGGGGTGAGCGAGGGCGTGACGGTGGGTGTCAGAGTGGGTGTCAGTGTCGGGGTGTTTGTGGGCAGAGCGACGTTTCCGCCAAAGATTGCCCCTGCGCCGAAGAATGCCAGCAGAAGGATGATGGCAGCTAAGGCGACCACCCCGCCAATGGAATATCCAAAGAGTGTCAGGGGTCGGAATCCCATGAACGCCAGGGTGATCGCACCGACCAGGGCGGCCCAGGCGAGGTGTACGGTAAACAGGACGACACCGTCTGGCCAGAGATGCGGAATGTTGCTGCCCAACCCGAACCCGGCCGCCGTCAGCGGCAGGTAGAGGCCGTAAGCAATCGCAGTGCTGGGAATGCCCGGGTTTTGCTTCTCCTGGACGAGGGTGATGCTGGTGGCAATGGCTCCGATTCCGATCAGCACGAAGGGAGGCCAGGAAAGCTGGGCGTGGAGATGCACCTGGTTGAGTTCCCACGGTTCCCACAAACGGGTGGCGACACCTGCCAGCGCTCCTCCCAGGGTGAGGAGGAAACTGCCCACCAGGAAACCACCCAGGCTGCGCATGAAATATCTGGCAGACCCCAATGTAATTCCCAGGGAAATGCCGATCACCGGGGACATGAGCGGGGCCAGCAAAGCACCGAGGATCAGGATGTAAGGAGAGTCTACGATGAATCCCAGCCCGATGACCGCCCCGGCAAACAGTGAAAACAGGAAGAAATCAAAGGAAGGGGCGGCTTTGCGCAGCACATCCTGGATATAATTGGTCTTCTCGTCCGGGGTCAGGGGTGCGATGATCTTACGACGGGCGCGCCGCCGGCGGGCACGTGAAAGTTTTGGTTCTTCTTCTGGGGAAGCAGGTTCTGTTAGATTCATCAGTTTTCCTCTATTTGTATTCCCTGACTATTATAAATTAGAAACGCTGAGTTGCATAATCTTGGGGGCACTCAATCGGTTCAATGTACGTTGGGTCCACTTCAATCGTGCGATGTGTCAAGGCACACTTCCTGAGCAGGATGGGGAACCGGGGTGTCGATTCAATAGTACAATATGCCCTGTACACCTGGAAAATTGATTGGAAGGGTCAGGGGAATGCCACTTTCGATTTGGAGAATTTGAAACAATGAAGAAAAACATGCGGGTACTCTGGATGAGTTTGATCTTGATCGCTGGACTGGCAGGCTGTGGACAGTCGGAAGAACTTCCACCACCGCCGACGGAGACAACTGCCCCTCTGATTGAGACAATGACCTCCACTGTCCAACCAACGGATACCAGCCAACCCCCGATGCTGGTCTTGCTCTCGCCGGCACAAGGCTGGGGAGACAACCATGCTTTGGTGGAGCAGGCGGCAGCTGCCCGTGGCCTGGTGCTTGATGTCCGCCAGGGGATGTCGCTGGAGGAAGCACCGCAAAATCTGCGGGCTGTGGTGACTTTTGGTAACATGCCTGGGCTTGATGGATTGATCAGCGGGCTGCCGCAGGTACAGTTCTTGGTCCTCGGGGCCTCCGGGCTTCCTGCCAGCCCGAACCTCACCATGCTGGAAGAAACCGGTTCACTGCCTGAGCTGGGATTTGTAGCCGGGTATATTGCTGGTGTGCAGGCGGAGGAATGGCGGATTGGGATCATCAGCGTGGCAGACCCGGCCGGCCAGACCTATCGCGATGCGTTCATCAATGGGGTGCATTATTTTTGTGGAATCTGCAACCCCAAATTCCCGCCCTATGAACCTTACCCGTTGTATGCAGAGGTGGCTCCAGGTGGAGGTGATGTTGAGGTTCAGCAGGCTGCGGATGCGCTGATCTCGCGTTCGGTGGATATGATTCATGTGGCTCCAGCGCTTCAATCCGAAACGTTGTACCAGTATCTGGCGGAACGCAGTATCCGGATCATTGGGACGGATGCTCCGCCTGCGGGATTGGAAGCCAATTGGGTCGCCTCTGTGATTTCCACTCCTGAATTGGCCATGAACAGTGTGCTGGACAGCGTGCTTGATGGACAGTCTTTGGGTGTGGTAGGGGTATCTCTGAACGTGAATTACACCGGGATCAGCCAGGCCAGGCTGACTCATTTCGCTGAAATTATCTCAAAACTGTATTCTGGAGAGATTGATCCGGTCGGATTGGTTGAATAATGAGTACCTTAAAAATTTCATATTTTAATAAATCCTATCTTGTCATTCCATATTGTTAATGCTACACTACATCATGTGAATTGGGCGTCAATTCACACTATTATTTATTTACTTTCCAATCGGAGGAAGAAAAAAATGAGTAAAAAATTGTTAGGTTTTTTGGCCCTGCTGCTGCTGACAGCCCTAGTGCTCACAGCCTGTGGAGGCACTGCCGAAAACACTGGTGAAGAACCAGCAAATAATGAACCTGCTGTTGATGAACCTGTTGTTGAAGAGGGGTGTGAGAGCGAGAATGTGTTCTGCATCGGTCTCGTGACAGACGTGGGTGAAGTGGACGACAAATCCTTCAACCAGTCTGCCTGGGAAGGCGCTCAGCTGGCTGCCGAAAAATACAACGCTGCCAAGATCGATTATATTGAAACCAAGGATGCCAAGGACTATGCAGCCAACATGCAGCTGTTCCTTGACCAAGGGTACGATATTATCGTGACGGTTGGGTTCGCCATGGGCGAGGCCACCGGGATTGCTGCTGTTGAAAACCCAGACACCTTCTTCATCGGTGTGGACCAGTTCCAGGTATACCAATTTGATGATGATGCCTCGAACGACGTCCCCAACTTTGTGGGCCTGGTCTTCAATGAAGATCACTCTGGCTTCCTTGCCGGTGCTCTGGCCGCCATGCTGACCGAAACCAATATTTTGGCTGGTGTGTATGGAACCGACCTGATCCCGCCGGTGGTGGCCTTCAAAGAAGGCTTTGAAGCAGGCGCTGCTTACATCAACCCTGACATTCAAGTCATCTCCACCTACCATCCTGGTGGTTTGGATGTGGCTTTCACCGACCCGGAATGGGGTGGTGCAACCGCTGCTCAGGCGATTGACAACGGTGCTGATGTGGTCTTCGGTGCTGGCGGTAAGACCGGCAATGGTGCTATTGAAGAAGCTGCAGCCCATGATGGTGTCTTCTGCATCGGTGTGGACAGTGATCAATGGCTGACTGTTCCTGCTGCTCATCCCTGCCTGGTAACCAGCGCGATGAAATTGATCACCCCCGGATTGGTTGGGCTGGTGGATGCATATTTTGAAGATACTATTCCGCTGGGTAACTACTACGGCGCTGCAGGCTTGGCCCCGTACCACGACTTTGAATCCATGGTGACCTCAGAAATGCAGGCCACCATCGATGAACTGGCCGCCGGCTTGGCTGATGGCTCCATCACCACTGGTTACGGTCAGTAAATCTGATTAGAATGACTCACGAAAGAGACACCTGCACAGGTGTCTCTTTTTTTGTAGAGCAGGTAAATGAACCGGCAGGGCGTTTTTTCGGGCAAGATCGATGGTGTGGGGCTGAAACAAGTGATAAGTTTCCCAGGATAGGTTTACTAAGCGATTAAAGGCTGTTAAAATACTATTGGTGTGAGATTGTCAAGATCCTTTACAGTAACCACCATTTGTGACCGGTCAGTTACCTGACGATTGGTCACACCAATTCCACGAAAGGTTAATTTTATGGGAACTCAAGACATGGCTTCTCCAGAATCTGCTACTCCCAGGGTATCATGGATGACTATGTTGTGGCGCGGCATCCGGGTCCCTCTGGTATCTGTGATTCTGGCCCTGCTGGTCGGTGCCGTTTTGTTGTTCGTGTCGGGTGCGAATCCAATCACATCTTACGTAGCGCTTCTTAGAGGTTCTTTTGGAGACCTGACCGCGTTTGGCCGGACTCTGGAGAAGGCCACCCCCCTGCTGTTCAGCGGTTTAGCGATTTCGTTTGCATTCAAGGCCGGATTGTTCAATATTGGTGCCCAGGGGCAGCTGCTGCTGGGAGCGATTGTGGCTGCTGGGATAGGATTTGGGATTGACGGACTACCGGCGTATATCCACATCCCGCTGGCTTTGCTGGGTGGGGCAGTGGCAGGCGGGTTGTTTGCAGCGATTCCGGGTCTGCTTAAAACATCGACAGGGGCACATGAGGTGATCACAACCATCATGCTGAACTATGTGGCGATTAACATCACGGATTTTCTGGCTGATGGAATCTGGAAGGATGCTACCCCCGGAAATGTGGTTGCCAGAACGCCGAAGATCTTTCCAAGCGCCGAGATTCCGAAGATTGCCGGGCTGCCGCTGGGGTTTGTGGTGGCGCTGTTATTTGCGGTGCTGGTGTGGTGGATCTTGAATAAAACCACTCTTGGATTTGAGGTTCGGACAGCTGGGATGAACCAGCGAGCGGCCAAATATTCCGGGATCAAGGTTTCCTATACAATTATCCTTACGATGGTGATCAGTGGGATACTGGCAGGGATTGGTGGGGCGATTGAAACCCAGGGCGTGGTTGGCCGCTTTCAGCCGGGATTTAACGTTGGCCTCGGTTTTGACGGGATTACAGTGGCACTGCTTGGCAAAACCAGCCCCTTCGGAAATATTTTTGCTGCCCTGCTGATTGGCGCGATGAAAGCCGGTTCCAGCCGGATGCAGTTCGATGCTGGCGTGGCAGCCGAGATTACCAGTGTGATCCAGGCCCTGATGTTGTTCTTCATTGCGGCTGACATGATCGTACGCTGGATCATCCGTGCCCGTGATGTTGAAGGTGAGGGAATTTCACTCACTTCTGGCTGGGGTGGGTAGGAAGGAGAACAATGATGGAAAACGAAACAAAAACATCTGGTCTTGGTCACTTCCTAAAGAAGTATGGATTGAGCCTGGCAAGTGGGGCGCTGATCCTTGGCGCAATTTTGTATTATTATTTTCAGGATGGGAGTGCGACTGAGGCGGTGCTGGCGTCAGCACTCCGTCACTCAACCCCACTGATCTTAGGAGCATTGTGCGGGTTAATTGGTGAACGGTCGGGGATTATCAACATTGGCATCGAAGGCCAGATGCTGATGGCCGCATTCTTAAGTTTTTTGATCAGCGCATTTACTGGCAGTATTCTCGCCGGCATTGTGATGGGGCTGGCAACCGGGGCTCTTCTGGGCCTGCTGCTGGCTTTTATGTCGGTAACATTAAAAGTGGACCAGATTATCGGTGGGACGGTGATCAATATTCTGGCATTGGGTATCACAGGGTATTTCTATCAGCAGGGCCTGACGACCAGTGGGAAGCTGCAGCCGATTGCGATCCCCGGCTTGTCCGAAATTCCGCTGGTGGGGGAGGTGCTGTTTGATAACCCTCCGATCACCTACACCACCATTATTCTGGTGTTTGTGGTGCACTATGTGTTGTTTTTCACCAAATGGGGCTTGCGTACCCGGGCGGTGGGAGAACACCCCCGCGCAGCGGATACGGTAGGTGTGAATGTGTTCCGCATCCGGTATATCAATACGATGGTCGCCGGGGCGATCGGCGGTCTGGCTGGGGCGTTCCTGACCCTGGAAGCAGTTGGCTCGTTCGAACGAGCGATGACCAACGGACGCGGGTTTGTCGCTCTGGCGGTGATGATCTTTGGAAAGTGGACCCCATTGGGCTCCTGGGGAGCGGCTTTGCTGTTCGGGTTGGCGACCGCCATGCAAACTCAGCTTCAGTTTGCCGGGACGATCGATATCCCTCACCAATTTATCGGGATGATCCCATATGTCCTGACAATTGCGGTGCTGGCTGGATTTGTTGGACGCTCCAGGCCGCCTGCGGCTGAGGGGATCCCGTATGAGAAGGAAGGCTAAGGAGGTAGAGACAATGAGTGAATACGTTCTTGAAGTCCGCCATTGTACCAAGCGCTTTCCAGGGGTGCTGGCGAATGACAATATTTCCTTTGGGCTGAAGAAAGGTGAAATCCATGCTTTCCTCGGTGAGAATGGGGCGGGGAAATCGACCTTGATGAATATTATCTACGGGCTGTACGACCCGGATGAAGGCCAGATCTTTTTGAATGGCGAAGAAGTCAAGATCCATAATCCGCACGATGCGATTCACCGCGGCATTGGTATGGTGCACCAGCACTTCATGCTGGTCCCGGTGTTCACCGCTTTGGAGAATATCGTACTGGGTTCAGAAACCACCAACGGTCCTACGCTGGACCTGAAAAGCGCACGAGAAGAAGTGCTCCGGATTTCTGCTCAATATGGACTGCCGGTGGAGCCTGACATGGTGATCGAAGATATGCCGGTGGGCTTGCAGCAGCGCGTAGAGATCATTAAAGCGCTTTACCGTCAGGCCGATATCCTGGTGCTGGATGAGCCAACCGCGGTGCTGACCCCGCAAGAGGCGGACGAATTGTTCGAGGTGATGCGTTCGCTGGTGAAGCAGGGCAAATCGATCATCTTCATTACCCATAAACTGCGCGAGATCCTGGAGGTCGCCGATACGATCAGCGTGATCCGGCGCGGAAAGATTGTCGGAACCACCGTCCCGGCTGAAGCAAATCGGGCAAAACTGGCCTCGATGATGGTCGGGCGCGAGGTGGTGCTCAAGGTGGATAAGACCCCCGCCAAACCGACGGAAAAGGTCTTGGAAGTCCATGACCTGGTGGTGATGGATGAGAGAGGACAGGCCGCTGTGGATGGGGTCTCTTTTGACGTGCGTGCCGGAGAGATTTTGGGCGTGGCTGGTGTCCAGGGAAACGGACAGACTGAATTGGTTGAAGCATTGACTGGTCTGAGAGGAGTCAATTCCGGCCATTTTACCTTGCTAGACTCTTACTTTGGAGAGCAAGTAGTCTTCAAGAATACCTTGGAGAAGTTCGTCCGTTCCAGGGTATATCAAACAGCTTTCAACTTAGCGGTTGGACTGCTTGTGTTTGTTTTCTTGCTGACAACTGTCTTCAATTATATCGAGGCGACTCCGAGTTTTGCCAGAAATTCCGCCTATGTGTTTTTAGGCTTGAACCTGATTGGGAGTATCGCTTTGTTGCCTAAACTCCTCTATGGGTTTTATCTCCTGTTCACCAACCCGAAGGAATTGTTCGAGAGACGTCCTTCCTCCGTTCGCCAGCTTACTGAACTGGGCAGCGGGCATATCCCGGAAGACCGCCAGCGTGATGGGCTTGTGCTGGGGTATTCGGTGGCGAAAAACCTGGTGCTGAACACCTATTATCTCCCTCCATATGCGAGTCGTGGAGTGATCCAGGAGCCACCGATCATGGAGCGGGCTGAAGACCTGGTGGGTAAATTTGATATCCGCACACCCGATATTGTGACCAATGCCGGGTCGCTTTCGGGCGGCAACCAGCAGAAGGTAATCGTGGCCCGAGAATTTTCTCGCCCGACCAAGTTTATGCTGGCAGCACAGCCGACGCGTGGCCTGGATGTCGGCTCGATCGAGTATATCCATAACCGCCTGATCCAAAAAAGGGATGAAGGCACGGGTGTGCTGCTGGTCTCCACCGAACTGGATGAGGTCATGCAGCTCTCCGACCGGATCGCAGTAATGTACGATGGCAAGATTGTGGACATTCTCGAGACGGACAAGGTGACCAAGGAGATCGTCGGCTTGCTGATGGCTGGTGAGACACCGCACGATGCCTGGAAGACCGAGTAATAACCAGATTTTATCGAAATGCAAGGAAAAGGCCGGTGATCACCGGCCTTTTTTTGTAGATATCCTATGGGAAGCACCGCTGACGGATGGTTGTTTTCGTCAGCCTCTCCTGCGCTAATTCTTCCAGGTGGATTTGCGCACCCCGCCGAGCGTGAGCATCAGCTTGAGGTCTTTCCAGATGAAGGGCAGGGCGATCAGGAAACCGAGCGCCATCAGCCCGGCCGCTCCGCCCGCCTGCACCAGATCTCCCCGACCAGAAAGGACAGGCCCTTCCACCAGCCAATACACACCCAGGGCGAGCGGGATAGAGGGGAGTCCCGCCCGCAGGATTGTGCTGCGGACCTTCAAAATCCCGGAAAAGCGGCGGTTGAGCCACCAGAGCAGGAGCAGGGCTTCGATGGTGAAGGCCAGAATGTTTGCCAGCGCCACACCGGCGAACCCAATCCAGTCGCTGAATAAGAACACGATCCCAATATACCCGATTGAGTTGAGAAACGCGGCGATCAATGGGGTTTTGGCATCCTGTTGGGCATAAAAGGAACGGGCCGCGATCTCGAGCATGGCATGCCCGGTAAGCCCAAGAAGATAGACGCGTGTAGCCAATGCCACCCGGGCAGTCTCTTCGACGGTGTAGCCAAAGGCAACTTTGATCAGCGGGCTGATCCCGGCCATCATCAGCAGGGTGGTGGGAATGGTCAGTGCCAGGATCACTTTAAGGGCACCATTGATCGTCTGGCTGAAGTTATCTCTCTCGCCCCGCGTGAAGATCTCTGAGATGGTTGGCAGCAGGGCGATGGCGATGGTCGTTCCCATGAGAGTCTCGGGGACCTGCATGAGGAACCAGCCATTATTGAGGGCAGTGATCGATCCTTCATTCATAAACGAGGCCACATAATCGCGAACGATAAAAAACATCTGGATGAAGAACATGGTCAGCACCCTCGGCCCAAGCAGGGAGAGCACCTGGCGCACGCCGGGGTCCTTGAGGTTGATACGGGGCGCCCAGCGGAACTTGAAGCGGATCAGCCCCGGAACCTGGATCAGCAGGTGGAAGAATGCACCGATGATGACCCCATACACAATCCCATGGATGCCGAAACCTTTCCCCGGGAGGTCCACCAAACCCATGAAGGCATCTCCTTCCGGAGCGAGGTAGCCTGCACCAAAGATCTGTCCGAGGTTGTACATCGTTGGCGCCAGGGCAGGCAGGAGGAAGTGCTGGTTGGCTTGCAGCCCGGCCATCACCAGTCCGCTGACCGAAAAGATCATGATGGCGATCAGATCCAGGCGCATCAGCTCGACGGTGAGCGCTTTTTGATCAGCGGGAAAACCTTTGGCAATAATGTTCTCCACCAGCCAGGGGGCGAAGATCACCACGATCAGAGCCACGACCCCGGTGATAATGAAGGCGAAGTTGAGAATGCGGGCGAAAAGGTCCCAGGCAGCTTTGCGGCCATCTTTTTCGAGGTATTCGGACAGAACCGGGATCAGGGCGACGCCCAGTGCGCCGCCAGAGATGAGTGAAGAGAGCAAGTCTGGAATGTTATTGGCGGCGTTGAAGACATCCAGTTCATAGGTGAGTCCAAATAACCGGTTGACCATGGTTGCCCGGATGAACCCAAAAATTTTATCTATCCCAAAGAAAAACGCCAGGAGTAAAGAAGATCGGGCTAAGTGCGACATTCAGGATCCTTTTTTATCTAATCAGTGCCGGTGTGGTTGCTCACGGGTGCGAAGCGGTTTGTGCCAGACGCTGGGATTTCCGGTTACTTCCCGCTGACGAAAGCCACATCCGCAATCGCCGGACCTGTTTGAGCCGGCAATGGTATTCTCAGGCTGGCATGAAAGCGGAAACAGACAGGCCTAATTGTATCAATAAATTGACTGGGGAATCAAAATCCGGCTGGGGATTGGCAGGTTGTAAATTGGGCCGTCCTTGCGGATTGAGGCTGCAGCTAAATTGATGATTATCTGTTCTGGGGTATTTATTTGTCTGGCACTTTAAATGATAGATGCCTAATATCGGCCGATCCACTTTCGCACAGAATTTTTGTATTGAAGATATTCATCGCCAAATAATGCTTCTAACTGTTTCTCTTCCTGAGGAATGACTCGAAATGAAAATACAAACCAGAAAAGCACAAGCATAACAAAGACCGCAAGACTTCCATAGAAGATCGTCCATCCCAGCCACGCAAATAGCCCCGACATGTACATAGGATTCCGGGAAATCCGATAAGGGCCGTCGATTACCATGTGCGGTGGAGTAAAGCCCACGCGCACCGAAGTGCGGTAGCTTCTATAATGGAACACCAGGCACCAGGCGTACATTCCAACCCCCAAGAGAACCAGGATCAGTCCGGCAAGATTCCACCAACCGGGGGCTCCTTGTTGAGACCACCCCAAACGAAGACCTATCTTAGCAACAAGCCAAGGCAAAAGACCCTGAAGCAGGAGAACAATGACAGTCCAAACAATTGGAATTGCCCATTTCGGAAGAAGCAACGAGCGATCTTCTTTGCCTTTTGAATTTTCCGATTTCATCATCTTCATTATAGCTGATTTGTGACGGAAGTCCCCCATAGCGATTCTATTATCTATCCAGTATGTACAGCTTATGGCCTGGATCGACTGTGGGAACTTAATACGCCGATTAGATATCGGGCAGAAGTAGTATTGGGGTGAATAAGATTGATCCAAATTCTGTCACAGTATCTGGGCCAGTTTACGGGGGGACGGGTTAGTTTAGAGTGGTTCGTTTGACCCCTGTCCTTGTCAGCTAACAGAAAGGAACCGCTCAACATCATTTGTTGGCGGTTCCTTTATTGAATGGTACAGTTCTGGAAGGAACTTGTCTCCTGGCCAATGACCGGCCGCTGTTCAGTTCATTCTACAGAGTTGATTTCCAAAGCCAGCACGATAAATTGGGTGAATTGTCCGGCGGAGAAGTTGTTATCGCTGACGATTACCAATGTCTGCCGTCCGTCCGGCAAGGAGGGACCAAAGGTCATCCCCTCAATGTTGTCGATCGGGATACCAAGGTCTTCAAAAGAAAACACCTCGCGTTGTGACACTGGTGTGAAGGGGATTGGAGAACCACCGTCGTAAAGGGCATCCATACTCAATACGTCAGTCGCACCCTGTGTTGAAACCTCGTTGATCCAGACAACATTACCCGTGCCACCCCCAAGCACGCCACCAACTGAGAATGACCGCTCCATGACTAGCATGGTTCCTGCATTATCGATTGGCAGAACTTCAACGATCCCGTTCACCCCGAATATCGCAGACGGTTCTGCCCAAGGTGCTACTTCATAGACATACTCAGCGGTTGGGGTGCGATGAGCCAGGTCGTAGATAAGGATGCGAGCAAGGCTACCATTGGTAAATGAAGATGCTGGTCCGTCCTGGAACAAAGCTCCCTCACCAGCCGTGACCAGGCTCTTCCCATCAGGGGTGATGTTTAAACTCTCAAACGCAAGGTTGAATCGGACACCTTTGTCAAAGCCGTTTGGAATGTACTTGTCAGGAATAGGTAAGGACGCAGTAACCCGTCCGGCGCGGTTATAGCGATAAATGAAGGGGTCGATGATTGGATCGGCGAAGATATTTCCTTCTGAGGACATGAAGAAGAATCCTTCGCGACCAAGCACAAAACCTTCCGGGTCGAGACCACCTGGAGAGAACGGGGTATTCTTGTTCTCAAACAGTGGCGAAACTTCAATAAACTCCACATCCCCGGCATCGAGGGTTCCATCAGCCAGGTCGATGGCCACTGTATAATATCGCACGGGATCTCCTGTTGGCCGATTACCCTGATCGTCGGACAACGTATAGTAGACCTGTCGGCCGGCGTCGAAGGTTATGCTCGACAGACCGCCAATCTCTGTTCCCATGAATAAAGTGCCAGATGGCACGACAACCTCACCGATGAACTCAACATCGGCAACAGTCTTTGCACCTCCGGTATCCTGGCCAGATGATGCTACCACTGGCGCTACCAGTACAAGTGTGAGTAACGCCGTTATTAAAAAGAAAATCCGCTTTTGAGTGACCATTTCATCTTCTCCTTTGATATGTTGGATGGTTTTTCCCCTATAACAATTATTGTTTTGAGTTCACTATGATATTCGCTTGTTATTTTTAGGATCCCATCTGATTTGGATATCAACCTCTACTAAGGTTTATGAAGGTAGTGAGGTAGAATTGTCCTTTTGATTATAGGCCAAATTTTCTCTGTTAGTCAAGCATGACCGATTTGGACATTGTCACAATACCGGTCGGGTTGAGGTGCTCTATCTTTTGGGTTACTCAGTTTTTTAGTCCAGCAGCCTGTTCTTCTGGTTGTTACGAATTACCACTGCAGGCTTTCTCGCCAGCTGAAGAGGGCAGCCAGCATGGCTGAGATGGCCAAAACAAACATCAGCGGGGATTCCCCAACGCTGAGGTACCATAATGCTGTGGCAACCATTGCCAGACAGGCATAGCGCAGGATGAACCGCTGTGAGAACAGGGTGCCGGGCAGCCGCTGAGGGCGTGCGGTAAAGATCAGCGTGACGATCAAGGCAGCCGCCCATAAGACCGATCGGGGAATGAGGGGAAGGCTGAGCGGAGGAAAGAAAACCAGGCTGCTGATCAGGAGCGCCAGCAAGCCGGCTACGGCATCCTTCCGGCTGCGCAGCTGGAAGAACAGGTCTCCAAGAATGCCGGCAAACCCGAGGGTGATAATAAACAGGGTAAAAACATTGATCCAGTATTCGACCATAAAACATACACCTTGCAATGTTCATTGCAAGGTGTATGCCTTTTTGAACGGTTTCTTTGATTCAATTTCAGGAAATTCGCGCGATCGCTGTCAGGAGCAAGACAATCGCGCTGAGGAAAATATTCCCTCGCAAGATCCACTCCACGCGCTTTTGGAGGGCGGCCTGTTCCTCTGGCGTTGACTTCCCTTTGAGCTGCAGCAGGCTGGTGCGTTCGAATGCGGGCATCAGGCTCCAGGTCTGGTAGGCACTCAGCCCCAGGATGAGGATGAAGGCGATATGCTTGATCAGGATTGCCACAGACCAATTGTTGGCGATGGAGACCAGGCCGGTGTAATTTTCATTTGCAGTCAGCTGGACCAGCCCTGTGACAATCAGAGCTGACAGCCCGATCCAGCCCAGGGTGCTCATGCGCTTGTTGATGTCGGATAGCAGTTTATGGTGGTGGATCGCAGTATGGTTTTTTCGGCTGAGCGGGACGACCACCAGCGAGATGATTGCCTGACTGCCCACCCATCCAACGGTTGCAATCATATGCAACCAAATAGAAATGGTTAATATCCAGACTGGGGTTTCAGTCATTGTATTCCTCTGTAATTGGGTTGAAAATAAATGCTGTTGACTCCTGATAGATCTCACACTCAATTATTGTTCAGGTGTCGCTGTTGCGGTTGGTTGGATCTCCTGGGTAGGTTCAATGCCCAAGCATTTGTTTTTCGCTTCCTCATATTTCTCCAGGTCAGACTCAGCTAACTGAACGTACAGGCTGGCCTCGCTGTATAAATCGTATGAGTCGCACCACCTTCCCTGTGAAAAGCGGTTGCGCGCATTCGCCAATACTTGAAGGTTGACTTCAACCTGGGCTGTGGCCAAGCGGTCCTGAGCAGTGAATCTGCTTGAATCACTGAGGAATGGGGCCGAGATCGCCAGAGGCCCAAAATAATTGACCACCTGGTCCCAATCAACTTCCCAGAAACTCATTCCGGTGATGTATTTCGATGCCCAATTACGGAAATTGCTGGCTTCCACATCCAGGATGCCAAACAGCTCGGCCCGGTTGAGGTCGAAGATGCCGCTTTCCAGGTTGCCTTCTTGCTGGATGCGCTGGATGCCGCGGTTTCGATAAGCGATGTAATACATGCCGTCTACCTCAATGGCATTGTATTCCGGGACGCGAATGCGCAAGCTGTCCAGTACTTCCAGCAGGGCATCCCAGTTTTTCTGGTCTTTGAATGCCAATGCCATGGCATAGAGTTCTTCCTGGTCACGTGTATCAAGGGTCGGGGTGAGGGTGGCGGTTGGCCGGTCAGTCGGGGCGATGTTGGCCTGGTTCATCTTCAAGATCACTTCAGTTAATTTTTCGGCTGCGGGGGCATTTTGAGGGTCGATCTTGAGGATATATTCGAAATGTTGGCGGGCAACTTCATACTGGGCGCGTTCAAGTGCGATCAGACCCAACAGGAATTGGTCCGAGATTTCAGTGGAGATAATCCGATCCTCGTTAGCTTCGCGATCATTCAACGCGCTCCAATAGCCTCCGAGGCCGCCGATCGCTCCAAGGATGATGATTGCCAGGAGGCCGAGCAGAACGACTCTCAGGATGCCTTTACGTGGCTTGGCTGGCGAAGGGTCTTCGTCTTCGGGCTGGCGCTGTAATTCGCTGATGGTGTTGTTTTGAGTTTCTTCCATTTCTACACTTTCCTCAGATTCATCTGAAAAAGGTTGATTTGGAACAGTTTCGTCTAGATTAGGCATGCCAATAATTATACCGCAGAGATGGGTAAGTGGGATTTTTCAATCTCTTTATCTTCAATAAAAAAAGCCCGGAACCGGGCTCTCTCGTGAAACATTTGAACGCGTATTAATTAAGAAAAAAATGACCAGTTGAGTGGTCAATCCGTAATTTCACTATCTTCATCCACTGCACGCAAGGCAACCACCAACGCTTCAAACTCTTCGCGGCAGGGCGGGCATAAGGTGAGATGATGTTCGACCAGGGGCAGGACCTCAGCAGGAGATTTTCCATCTCTCAGCATATCTACATACATGTCTACTTGCTGGAAACATTCACCGCAGGTCATCTCTTCTTCTTGTGTAATGGAAAGAGATCTGAGTACTTTTTTGAGCGTTGTGGTTTCAATCTTCATAACTTTCCTCAAAGTTGATGACTAACTGTAAAATCTTGACGATTGGTTAGCCAGTTCTCTTACTGCTCGAACATTGCGAGTACTTCCTGAGCGGAAAACCCAGTTGAATCCATGAGGGCTTGCTGCAATCGTTTACGGGCATCGTGGATCAGCTTGTAGAGGGCATTCCGGTTGGTATTCATCTTACGGGCGACCTGGTCGATGGGCATTCCGCCTTGCAGGATGGACACGATTGCCGTCCGCTGGCGGTCAGTGAGTTCAGTATCAATCAGGTCATACACGACCTGCAGCATATCGTTCTGAGAGGCTTCTCTTTCCGGTGTGGTAGATGGATCGGTCAGGAACGCTGGGGCGAATACTTCACCTTCGGCGGTTTCGGTAATATCTTGCAGGGAAATATCTTTCCACCTGCGGCGCCGGAGTTCGGTATAGGCGACATGGATGGCAATTTTTTGTGCCCAGGTGGTAAAGCGGCTCTCGCCGCGAAATGTGTCGAGGCTTTTGAGGATTTTTAGCAAGGCATCCTGTACAAAATCTTCAGTGATGGCATCCAGGTCTGTATTGATCCGGTTGGACAGTGAAGCACGCAACCCGCGCAAAAGAATCTTGCGGAGGTCAGCAAGTGCTTGGTCATCTTTTGGATCATTCAGCTGCTCGAGCCATTCTGCATTTGTTCTTTGAGTCAAGCGATTCTCTCCTCCATATCTGAGGTAATCATATCATACCCGATTCGCTCGATCACAAACAGGTTATAGGGCGCGAATTAAGAAAATATTTATATATAATTTTCAGTCTACCTGCTGGTGACTGTCTGTGTCGAGATCGGAAGTGCGATGCTTGGTGGTGGTATCCAGGTGAGCCAGGTCTGTATAGAAGGTCAGAGAGACCTCTGCCAGTGAGATTGAATCGCCAGAGTTGAGCACGGCAGGCTCTGTGATTTTGGTGTCGTTGAGATAAGTTCCGGATGTTGACCCCTTATCCATCAGGTAAAAGGTTTCATTTTCAAAATATATCTCGGCATGATTCCGTGAAACAGATTTGTTCGATAACACCAGATTGTTGTCCAGATTTCTTCCGAGTTTGATCGGGACAGTATTAATGGTGAAAATTCGTGCTTCGTGAACGATATATGCTTTCATGGTCCCTGTCTCCTTTACTTCGATATTATAACTGATTTGGTTGGCTGGCGGTGAATCTTCTCTTTGACCCTCCTCCTGAGTTGAATCATGTGAATCACCTATACTGTTCCCTGGCGACTCCGGGGTTTGTTAATAGAATTACATCTCGTCAGGGGGAAAGTTGGTACAGGGTGAGATACTCTGTTTGACTCAGGATTGGGAAGTGCCCGAGCTTTTCTGCCAGCAGTGGCTGGCGGGAGAGTTCTTTCTGGTCGGAGACGAGAAAATAACTGGCGCTTTCCGTGATTTCCCACAAGGTATCCAGGTCTTGCGGGCTCGAGCCCTGAAGCTCAAAATATGCCAGATCGCCCAGGTGAGGCCAATGCCGGGCATTGCGCGAAGCATAAAACCGGAGACTGGTTTCGTAGTCTTCGGTCAGCGCGACCAGACCGCCTTTCGGGGCGGCCTCCAGGGTGCGGTTGAGCTGTGCCATATCGGATGGGATGTGCCGGTAATCTGCCTGGTTGAGGAAGCGGATACTGCTGGTTGTACCGTAGGCGATGAACGCAAGCCCGAGCAGGATGAAAATGGCAGCCGCAATGCGGGAGGCGTTGTTCCTGCGTGCAAATGAGTCGATGGCCGATATGGCGGGTGCGATGCTGACTGCCGTCAGCGGGACCATGGATAGATGATAGTAATCATGCGTCATGGTGTGGTAGGCAAACAGCATCCCGTAAATAAAATATCCTGCCCACCAGCCGAACAGCATGCGCCGGTCAGCTTTCTGTTTGGCGGTCACAATCCCCGCCATGGCCAGCAGGAAAGCAGGCAGTGAGAACTCCAGCAAGATCCGTTTCCCCCAGCTTTTGTACAGCAGCAGGTCTGTCCAAAATTCAGGGAAAAAGCGGCCTTTGAACTGGGTGGCCAGCCCGCCGTCGATGAACAGGCCCCAGTAATAATACGCAGCAGTGGGAAACGCGGCCAGCAACAATATCAGCCAGAGATGGCGGTCCCGGAAGGATTGCCTGACCGGTTGGACCGAAAGGATGTAGGCGGCAAATGGGACGATCAGAATGATCCCGGCAACCGATTTGACCAGGATGGCGAAACCGGTCATCGCTCCGGCAAACACAGCCCAGGCGATAGCACGTTTTTGCTGCCATGCATACAGCGCCCACAAACTGAGCACACTGCAGGCAACCATGATCACATCCGGGAGCAGGGTACGGGAAAATCGCACCCCAAAGGGCAGGAACAGGTAATACACCAGGGCCAGTATTCCGCCTGCGGGTGAACCAATCTGTGAAGCAAGGCGGTAGACCCCCCAGCCTCCTGCCAGCCAGAAGGTGATCGAAATCAGGCGGCCCAACCAGGTGGCTTCGCCTCTGTTCAGCCGGTAGAGCAAAGCGGTGAGGTATTCCAGGATGGAGGGTTCGATTACCCCAACCACCTCAAGTTGTTCCGCGGCGAAGGCGGCTTCCTCTTGGGGGATCTCCGGGTTTGTCGGGTAGTAGAAAGCACGTGCGATCAGGGCCGCACGCAGCTGGCGCGTCGGGTGCAGTTCCAGCGGCTCATCGGTCAGGTCGTAAAAGCGGAGCAGGGCAGCGGCGATAAAGAGGACAGCCAGCAGGATTTTTGTAGGATAGAGGCGAGACAGGGTTTGGGTCATGGTGGGGATTATAGCATTGAGTACATGAGGCGAGTAGGGCCAGGGGAAAGCCTGATCGCAAGGCAGAATTCAGCGGTTAAAATGTTAACTCTGCTCTTATGAACTAGCGGTATAATGGGGAGGTGATTTATCAACGATTTTACCAATGGTGGTGTAGGAATGAGTGATGTACAGGATCAAAAATGGCTGGAACTTTCACAGTCGGCGATCGATAAGATAGCCGAATTGATGGCGACGCGTGCCTCAGGTCCGCAAGCGGTACGCGTGGTTGTGCACCTGGGCGGGCCAGGGGGCGGGCAGAGCGAGTTTAAGTTTGTGGATCCTGCCGAACGGAAAGAGGATGATGCTGTCCTGGATATGGGGGCGTTTGAAGTCTTCCTCGATCCCCAGGCCGCGACCTCGCTGATGGGTGCCAAGGTGGACTTCGATGAGCAAAAATATTCGACCGGCTTTCATATCGAATATGAGAATCCGCTCAATAGCTATCTCGAGTCTCGCCGCAAAGACTGGGGCAACGATCCGGTGGCCAACCAGGTTCAGCTGGTTGTGGATAACATGATCAATCCGGGCGTGGCCGCGCATGGGGGGTGGGTTGTGCTGCTGGATGTGAAAGACAATACAGCTTTTATCGAAATGGGTGGCGGTTGCCGCGGCTGTGCGATTTCCCAGATGACCCTGAAAGACGGCATTGAAAAGATGATCACCCAGGAAGTGCCGCAAATTGTGCGCGTGCTGGATACCACGGATCATTCGGAAGGGGAGAACCCGTATTACACCGAAGACCCAACCAATGGCGGGCAGTCACCGTTCTAGTGAGGACTTGTTGGAACCGGAGAGATGAGCGACGGCTGGAAAACTTGCTTCGGGTTTAGCTTCCTGATCCTTGGCCTGGTGCTGGCATTGCTCAGCGTGTTGGCCGGAGGATTGGGCCAATTGGTCGAAAGCCTGGGCGGGAATGCCTGGGGGATCGATTTGGGTTTGGGCGTCAAAATTGCCGCAGGGGTGTTCGTAATCCTTTTTGTGGCGGCGATCGCATTTTTCGTCAGCATCCGGAACTGGGCCTGGTTTCCAGCAATTGCTGGTGGGGTGTATGCCGTTTTACCGGACTTGATCTTAGGGCCAGAGGATGATGCCCTGGCGATCCTGGCGGGTGTGCTGGCGTCCGGGGTATTGACCCGACTCAAGTCCCGGCGGGAGAAGAAAATGGATCAGGCTCGCCTTGAATCTCCTCCCAGTGATCCTGGGAAAACGGAATAAAAAAATCTGCCCGATCTGTTGAATTCACCAGAAGACGGGTTGCGAATAAAAAGGTTTAGAGGAAAGTATGGATTATCGATATTATCGAGGCGACAGACCCAAGCTGCCTTCCAAGTGGGGCAAGCATATCCACAGACTCCGGTATGTTGGGGCGGTGATGCTGGTGACCGGGATGATCCTTCCCTGGCTGATGGTCATCCATGTGCTTGAATCGACCCTGTTTTGGAACATTCTTGCTGCCGGATTGACCAGTATCGGGATCATGGCGTATATTATTGGATTTGTGTTTAATACGTTTGTGGACCGCGCAGACTGACCCGGATATTCTGAGAGCCTGGATAAGAGACCAAAATTAAAACAGTGAGAAAACCCTGGTGATCACCAGGGTTTTCTCTTATCGAAATTCCTTGTCTTACAAGAAATATGTCTTAGAGGTATTCTCGCAGCTGGCGAGCTCGCATCGGGTGGCGCAGGCGGCGAAGGGCTTTGCCTTCGATCTGGCGGATGCGTTCCCGGGTCAGGCCGAACTTCTCGCCGACCTCTTCCAGGGTGTAGCTTTTCCCATTCTCGAGACCAAAACGGAGACGCAGGATGCGGGCCTCCCGCGGGGAGAGGGTTTCGAGGATCTCTTCCAGTTTTTCGCTGAGCAGTTTCTGGAAGGTGGCCTGGCTGGGGGTGGGGGTGTGTTCGTCTTCAACGAACATGCCGAGTTCGGCATCTTCATCGTCCCCGACCGGGCTTTCCAGCGAGAGCGGCAGCCAGGAGACTTGCAGCATCCATTGGACTTTGTCAATCGGCTGGTCCAGCGATGCAGCCAGTTCTTCCACTTTGGGGGGATGCCCCAGGTCCTGTTCCAGTCGGCGGGCCGCTTTGTACATCTGGCGGATGCGGTCGATCATGTGGACCGGGACGCGGATTGTGCGGCCCTGATCGGCGATGGAGCGGGTGATGGTCTGGCGGATCCACCAGGTGGCATAGGTGGAGAAGCGGAATCCGCGGCGGTAATCGTATTTCTTGACCGCTTTCATCAGGCCAAGGTTGCCTTCCTGGATCAGATCGAGGAAGGGGACGCCGCGCCCAAGGTATTTTTTGGCAATACTGACCACCAGCCGGGTATTGGCTTTGATCAGGTGATCGCGGGCGTCCCGGCCTTCCCGGATGGCTTCTTTGAGGATGTGCTTTTGTTCTTTGGGGGTATGCCCGTTGAGCTTTGCCAGCTTGCGCTCGGCCTTGATGCCGCGTTCAATGTATTTGGCCAGCGCAACTTCCTCTTCGGTATCCAGCAAGGGGACGCTGGACATTTCTTTCAGGTACAGCCCAACCGTGTCGATGACATCGCCGCGCACCATCTCAGCATTGGCAATTTTCGAGAGATGTTTCTTGCTGCGTCCATTTTTCTTGGCGCGATGTGGGGCAATCTCAGGGACAGGTAGCTCTGCAAGCTGGGATTTTTGGTTGCTTGAGAGATCCTGTTGATCTTCGGAATCGTCTTCGTCTTCTTCTTCGGTGTTGATTTCTTCCATGTAATGGAAGCGCAGACGTTCCATGTCCTGGTCATCTTTAGTGAAATGCTCGATGGGACGATTGAGCTTTTCGTCATCAAAGATCAGGGTGATCGTATCTGGGTCGGGTAGATTGTTTGCCGGGTAAGCCATAAGCCGCCTCCATGAAGGGTGCTAGTGAGTTGGTTTACTCGTCATCAAGCAGGTCTTTGAGCTTCGCCATACGTGGGTCGATGGTTTCTGTCTCACAGTCACACTGCCCATGGTTGAGGTTTTCACCACAAATAGGGCAAAGACCTGCACAATCGGGTTTACAAAGTGGTGCGGTAGGTGTATCCAACAGCAGATACTCACGAGCCAGGACTGAGATGTCGATGTACCCATCTTCGGGTACAATCAAACCAGACTCAGTCTCGGTTCTGTGATCAAAGGCGTACAGTTCGGTAAAAACAGAATCGATCTGTGTCAGCGTTGCATCCAGACACCGTGTGCATTCGGTGGCAATGATGGCGCTGAGGTGAGCCTCCAGCAGGATTCCTTTTTGGGTACGGCTGAAGGTCACTTCACCTTTGAAATCTTTTGCAGTCAGGTCATCCCCAATCTCGTAAAAGGGGAACTCAAAGGAGAGATCTTTAACATAGCCGGGCGACTCGTGGATAATATACCCGACGTTAAATCTGAGCGGATGTTGTGGTTTGCTCATGGATGCACTCTACTGAGATTTCGCCTCGACTGCAAATATGTTATGAAAGGACAAAAAATGATTGAAATCAGCTGTCATGAAGTCGTCTTGCAAAACTTTTTATTAAATATGAAAATATTATAACAAAATTTGCAAAACAGGTCAATCATTTTGTGGAACACCTTGACATAATATAACATAGTATATTTGTCCTATTTAATTTCCGTCCCCTTTATTGTTGCAATTTTCGTGCCAGTCTACAAAATTTGGTGCAAATTGGTAGGGGAATTCAAGATTTCATGTATGAGGTAAAAATGCAGAAAAAATTGATAAATAAGTTACTTCTTGCAACAAATAATGTAGGAAAGCTCAAGGAACTGCACCAGCTGCTCCAACCGCTCGCACAGGTCCGTCTGGTTTCTCCACAAGACCTGGAGATCCAGCTCGACGTGGAGGAAACTGGCAGCACGTATGCCGAAAACGCTTCCCTCAAGGCCTGCGCCTTCGCACAGGCGAGCGGAGTGGTGGTGATTGCCGATGACAGCGGCCTGGAGGTGGATGCACTGGACGGTGCTCCAGGGGTCCGCTCGGCGCGCTACGCCCCCAAGCCAGGAGCGACGGATGCCGACCGCCGAGCTTACCTGCTTGAAAATCTTTCCGGTCAGCCGCGTCCGTGGACGGCCCGGTTCCGGGCCTGGGTGGTGGTGGCGGCCCCAGGGGCTGAGCTGTTCCGGGTTGAGGGGGTCTGCGAAGGAGAAATCATTCCACAGGAACGCGGCAGCAATGGCTTCGGGTACGACCCGATTTTTTTGATCCCTTCCATGGGCAAGACAATGGCAGAACTGACGGATGAGGAAAAGAATTCCCTCAGCCACCGCGGCAACGCCATCCGGGCGGCTTTGCCGTTCCTGGGTGATCTCTTTTCCGATAGGTGACGTTTGGAGTTGTGGTTCTGAATCAGTATAATGATAAGAAATTAAGGACTTTGTATTCGATAGCGGTGATGGCGAATATCGATAGGAGGGTTAATTTAAATGGCACAGGTTGGGATACATGCTTTACTGGGCGCTTCGCTGCGCAAAAAGATTCCAAAAAAAGAGCTGCTTCTGCTGGGCCTGATATTGGGAAACTTGCTTCCGGATGCAGATAACCTGGCCGTCGCATTCGCAACGCTCACCGGGAATTCAACGGAGGGGCTTCACCGCACCTTTACCCACAGTTTCATCACAGCCTTAGGAATTGGCATTCTGCTTTATCTGGCGGGATGGATGTTTCAAAGATCTGCTCTGGGCAACCTGGGAGTGGGGCTTGGCGTTGGTATCGTGATGCATATTGTGGTGGATTTGCTGGTCTGGTTTGATGGAGTGCAAATCCTGTGGCCGTTTCCAGTGTGGGTCAATTTGTGGGAAAATGTTGGTCCACCTCTCTGGTGGAGCAAGTTGATGATGCCGGTCGAATTTTTATTCCTGGCCGGTTACCTGATGCTGCTGTACCGCTGGGCTCAGGAGTCAAAGTCGAACCTGGACTTCCTGCCAAAGCTGCGGATTGGGATGATGATCTTATTGGGTTTATTTGTCGTGTTCACCGTGCTGGTGTATTTCATGGAGTCGGGGTATAAGATTCCTTATGGCGCGATGTACCTGGTGATGATGGGTGTGATTGTGTGGGCGACCTTACGTATGCGGCAGACCTTGGAATTCGAAGGTGCGTGAACAATGCTCTAATTTTGGAGTGTGATCCTGATTGTAAGCCAAGCGGATTATTCCATCTACAATGATTATTAAGAGGAAACGATGAAGATTACTACGTGGAACGTGAATGGATTACGGGCCCTGCTGGGGAAGGGCGTTTGGGATTGGGTGCACGATTTCAGGCCAGATGTGCTTTGCCTGCAGGAGATCAAAGCCCGGCCAGACCAGCTCACCCAGGACCAGCACCAGGTATTTGAACCCTACCAGACGGTGTGGAATCCGGCCCAGCGCCCCGGGTACAGCGGTGTGCTGACTTTGCTGGACAAGCTCGAGGTCGATACCACTTTAGGGCTGGGCATCGAGGAATTTGATGTAGAGGGGCGGGTGATCCAGTCCCATTTTGAGGATTTCACTTTATTCAATATTTATTTCCCGAATGGGGGTAGAGACCACTCACGGGTGCCGTTCAAGCTGGATTTTTACGCGGCTTTGCTCGAGCTGTGCGACGCGATGCATGAACGTGGAGAGCAGGTGGTCATTTGCGGGGATATCAATACGGCTCACCAGGAGATTGACCTGAAGAACCATAAGACCAATCACAATACCACCGGTTTCCTGCCGGAAGAACGGGCGTGGATTACCCAATATCTAGAGCACGGGTTTGTAGATGCCTTCCGGGCCCTGTACCCGGAGAAGG
Organism: Anaerolineales bacterium; assembly: GCA_035458505.1. Taxonomy (GTDB): domain Bacteria; phylum Chloroflexota; class Anaerolineae; order Anaerolineales; family UBA11579; genus UBA11579. Next base: position 36,147 of record DATHZS010000003.1, read on the forward strand.
AGCAGTATACCTGGTGGACATATATTGGGAATGCCCGAGCCCGGAATGTTGGCTGGCGGCTGGATTATTTCCTGGTGTCTGAGGGGTTGATGGAGGGAGTGAGGGATGTCGTGATCCATGATGAGGTGATGGGCTCGGACCATTGCCCGGTGACTTTAATCCTCGGTTAAACCACAGCATTACCCGAAATATTTTTGGTTCTGCTATTGACTAGGATGTTATAATTAGTTTGAAGTTACGTAGCTCACATTGAAGAATGCTCACATTATGGAAGGAGGTAAAACGTCAGGGAGTTTTGAAAAAAATAAAGAGTATTTTTTACCGAAACGAAAAGACTAATTTTAGGAGAAAAAAATGAAAAGAATTTTACTTTTAGTATCCATCGGGCTGATGGCTGTGATGTTGCTCTCAGCGTGTGGTGGTGGGACAGATGAATCTCAGGTTGAGGTCTTTTCCTGGTGGACGGGCGGTGGAGAAGCTGCCGGCCTGGCTGCGATACAAGAGGTCTTCAATACTGAATATCCTGACATTGAATTTGTAAATGCTGCCGTTGCTGGTGGTGCTGGCACAAATGCACGTGCTGTGCTGGCAACTCGTTTACAATCCGGTGACCCACCGGATACCTGGCAGGGCCATGCCGGGCAGGAATTGATCGGCACCTATGTTGCTGGCGGGCAGATCGAGCCCCTCAACGACCTTTATGAAGCCGAGGGTTGGCTTGACGTGATGCCTGACACGCTTATACCTCTGATTTCACAGGATGGCAATATCTACTCCGTGCCGGTAAACATCCACCGCGCCAATGTGTTGTGGTACAACCCGGCGATTTTGGATGCCAATGGTGTGGCAGTTCCCACCACGGTGGCCGAATGGTTGTCAGCCATGGAAACCCTTCAGGCTGCCGGTGTAACACCGCTGGCCCTGGGCGAACAGTGGACACAGATGCACTTGCTGGAGACCGTCCTACTGGGCTCATTGGGTTCGGCTGCTTACGATGGTCTTTGGGACGGCTCGACGGATTGGGGCAGCTCAGCCGTGACGACTGCACTGAACGAATTTGTTGAAATCCTTTCCTACACCAACTCGGATGCAGCCTCTCTCTCCTGGCAGGATGCGGCACAACTGGTTGTGAATGGCGATGCCGCCTTCAATGTCATGGGTGACTGGGCTGAAGGTTATTTCCGCGAACTAGGAAAAGAACCGATGACCGATTATGGTTGGGCACCTGTTCCGGGTAGTGGTGGAGTCTTCCAGTTCCTGTCAGACTCCTTTACCCTGGCAGTTGGTGCACCCCATCCGTCCGCTGCGGAAGCCTGGCTGAAGATTGCAGGATCCCGGGAGGCGCAGGAAGCATTTAACCCTGTCAAGGGTTCTATCTGCGCCCGAACGGACTGTGATCCAGAACTGTTTGGTGTTTATCTGCAGTCTGCTATGGATGATTGGTCCACCGATCATGTTTCTGGCTCGTTGACACACGGTGTGGTAGCGAATGATTCCTGGAAGTCGGAGATTGACACTTCTCTGGGATTGTTCATGGCCGAAATGGACGTCACCACTTTCCAGGCTTCTCTGGTAGCTGCTTGCGAAAGCTCGGGACCTTGTCAATAGGGAAATTGAGTTAAACGATATTGAGGCTCTGCTCTGCAGAGCCTCAATAAATTTTCAGCCAGCACGAGGCCAGCTTATGTTCAAGAACAAGGATCGTTATCTTTCTATTCTGCTTATCTCACCATCCATTCTGGCAGTATTGATTTTTGTTTATGGTTTTATTGGTTGGTCGGTGCGCGTTTCGCTGAGCAACTGGAAAGGTTTGACCCCAGATTATTCTTGGGCAGGCCTTTTAAATTATGTGAATTTGTTCAGTGACCCGCGGTTTCTTGTTGATATCCGCAATACATTGATTTTCACGGTTGTATTTGTGATTGGCTGTATTGTGCTGGGATTTTTCCTGGCCGTTATTTTGGATCAGGGATTGAAGGGAGAAGGTTTTTTCCGCAGTCTGTTCCTCTTCCCGATGGCAATCTCTTATATCGTCACCGGGGTTGTCTGGAGATGGCTGATGAATCCGGCTGAAGGCGCGCGGATGAGCGGCTTGAATCTGCTGTTCAGCACCTTCAAGCTCGACTTTCTGGTTAACCAGTGGCATACCACGCCCACCTGGGGGATCGCCGCGATTGCCCTGGCAGCCATCTGGCAGATGTCTGGTTATACGATGGCAATCTACCTTGCTGGTCTTCGTTCCATTCCCGAAGAGTTACGGGAGGCTGCCCAAATCGACGGTGCGTCAAAATTTATAATTTACCGCCACATTATTATCCCCTTGCTCTCTCCAGTTACACTGAGTGCCTTGATCATTCTGGGCCATACCTCTTTGAAGGTCTTTGATCTGATCATTGCCGTGGCGGGTAAACAGCTCCCGCTGGATGTGCCGGCGATCTATATGTGGCAGACCACGTTTGACGGTTTGTTCTACTCCCGTGGAGCAGCTATAGGAATCCTCCTGCTGATTAGTGTGGCAGTTCTGATCATACCGTATATCCGGTACACACTTCGGACGGAGAACCAGCTATGAAAACTTTGAGCATTAGGAAAAACTGGTTGTATGTTGTACTGGTGGCCATGGCAATATTTTATTTGTTGCCAATGTATGTGATGCTGGTAACCTCCTTCAAAAGCTTTTCCGAAGTTGATTTGAAAACCATGTGGGATTTACCCCAAACCCTCGCATTAGATAATTTTATTGAAGCTTTCAAACAATTATCGCCTTCCCTCAGGAACAGCATCTTGATGGTGATTCCTGCAACCTTGATTTCTTCTGCGCTGGGTTCGCTGAATGGTTTCATCCTCGCAAAATGGAAATTCCGTGGGGCAGACTTTATTTTTCCGTTTATCCTGTTTGGAATGTTCATCCCCTACCAAAGCATCATTATCCCTTTGGTACAGTTTATGAGCATGATTGGGCTTCAGGGATTGGTGGGCCTGGCGCTGGCACACATTATCTATGGGATTCCAATTACCACGCTCACGTTCCGAAACTATTACGCCAGCCTTCCTCAGGAATTGCTGGAAGCGGGAAAGATTGATGGAGCCAGTATGTTGGGGATTTACCGGCATATCTTGCTGCCCATTTCGCTGCCCAGTTTTGTGGTGGTGCTGATCTGGCAGTTCACGTCTGCCTGGAACGATTTTCTGTTCGCGGTCATTCTTACCGGGAATACCGAGTGGCCGATCACGGTAGCGCTAAACAATATGGCAGGCAGCCAGATCATCTCCTGGAATGTGCAGATGGCTGGGTCGTTTTTAGCTGCATTGCCGACCTTGCTGGTGTACATCTTCCTGGGCCGTTATTTCCTGCGCGGGCTGCTGGCTGGGTCACTCAAAGGGTGAAAAGTTCTTTGGCCTGTGGGGTTCAGATGGCCACCTGGTGACTTTATTGATTGGTTAATCGGGTTATTTCAGAAACTGGGACGCAATTGACTGGCCGATGAATACGAAGATCAGACCCAACAGGTTGCTGCCGAGAATATTGAGCCACCCGGCTGTGCTCTGACCATTCTGGAACAGGCTGGCAGATTCAAGGCTAAAGGTGGAAAAGGTGGTGAAAGCTCCGACAAAACCGACCATCAGGAACAGTCGGGTCTGGGCATCGAACATGCCTTTCGCAGCGGCAGCATGGGTGAGCATCCCGAGGACAAAGCACCCCAGGATATTGACCACCAATGTGCCATAGGGAAATCCATCCTGTTTGAACAGGTTCTGCACGTATCCGCTGAGAAGGTATCGGGATATCGCCCCCAAAAAACCGCCAAGCCCTAAGATGAACAAATTGTACATGGATGCTTTCCTTATCGCGCTGGAGTGAATTCGCACAAAGCGGGATTATACTTTAAAACAGCAGCAGCGACCAGCCGGGCGGTCATTCGGGGGAGGTGAAGCTAGGCAGTGTTTCTGATATGTCCCCAAGATTGCCACGATCAGCGGTTTGACAAACTTCACCGCCTCTCTCGCAATGACAGGATAGAACCTCTAGTCATTGCGAATGTGCATTGCGACTGAAGCAATCTCCAGCCACAGTTTTTATTGGTGCAGGAAAAATGTGTTCCTGGTTTTTTCTGGTGATGTTACAATTTCTCTATGACTGAAGAATGGGTTTCCCGTGATTGGCAGGATTACCAACTGCTGGACAGCGGTAAAGGACGCAAGCTGGAACAGTTTGGGGCATATACCCTGATCCGTCCGGAGCCGCGGGCAGTCTGGAAACCAGCTGGCGAACCATCGCGTTGGGAGGCTGCGGATGCGGAATTTTTACTGGCCAGGAAGGGGGGCGGCGGCCGTTGGCAGGTGCGCACTGAGCTGCCAGACCGCTGGCAGATCGGTTATCACGGTTTGCAGATGTGGGTCACCCTGGAAGAGTCCCGCCAGGTGGGGGTCTTCCCGGAAAATGCGGTCCACTGGGATTGGATCGAGGATCGTGTGCGTCAAGCTGAAGGCGATGTGAAGGTGCTGAACCTGTTCGGGTACACCGGATTGGCCAGCCTGGCAGCCGCCCGGGCCGGGGCAGCGGTCACGCATATCGATTCTTCCCGGCGGGCGATCACGCTTGGGCGGGAGAACCAGGCCCTCAACCAGCTGGAGGAACAACCGGTGCGCTGGATCGTGGAGGATGCGCTCAAATTTGCTGAGCGGGAGGTGCGCCGTGGCAACCGTTATGAAGGGATCATTTTTGATCCGCCGAAATATGGTTTGGGTCCCAAAAAAGAGCGCTGGGAATTTTTTACTCATTTTGAGCATCTCTGCCGGGTACTGCACCAATGCCTGAGTGGGGCACCCTTGTTTGTGGTCGTGACGGCGTATGCATTGGAAAGCCCACCGGAAGCGCTCCGGCCGGGTCTGACGGCCCTGACCAAAGGGTTTGGCGGTGCGCTGACCTTAGGAGAACTGGTGACCATTGAGGAGAGCGCAGGGCGGAAGATTGCTTATTCAATTACCGGCAGGTGGACACCATAGAAGGTGAATCCGGTGTGCGGGAAGCTGGGGGTGTGGTTGAATTGGTAGGTGATTGGATACATTGAGAAAAATTTATGTCATAATAGGGATATGGTGAAAACAGCTACATTATGTATCCTGATCGTTTTGCTTATCAGTGCCTGCGGCGCGCAGGAAGAGATCCCTGTGCTTCCTTCTGCTACCCCGGTCCCGCCCACGCGGACACCAGCCCCAAGCCCGACACCGCGACAGATGGCTCTGACTCCCAGCCCAACCTCAACGGTAGAACCAACCGCAACTCAGGAAATCCCCACAACTGAGGAGCCAGAACCCTTGCCGGATTTTTCAGGGGTCACTTTATATGAAGTCACCCACCTGATGGACCCGCGCTGGTTCCAGGTATCGATGGATGGCTGGCCTGCGGATGTACCGGAGGATGTCATCGTCAGGGTTGGGCTGGAATTCTATACCTGCGAGATTCTCTTTCCGGAACAGTTTCCAAACCGGGTGTACTGCTGGGGGTTTGCTCCGCCAAAAGGAACAGACGTGATTATCCAGGTGATTCTGGAGGATGTGCCGAAACCCCTGCTGGAGATCCCCTTCCGCGTCCCGTATCCCAGCGATGAGGGCAGCTAATCGCTGGCCTGGCACCTCCCCCATGAGCAGCCTGACGTTCGAAGTGATTTGATACAATACCGCTATGGACCGAGACCAAAAACGCACCGCTTTCCGGGTTGGGCAAGCTGGCCATGGGGTTCGCTTAGACAAGGCGATCCGCATCCAGTTTCCGGATTGGGGCCGGCGAGTTGTCTCTCAAATTCTCCAGCAGCGGCAGGTGCGCGTGAATGGCAAAATTGTCTGGTTGGGATCCTGGAAAGTCAACATGGGGGACCAGATCGAGATCAGCCAGCCTCCGGTTGGAAAACCAGCAGCGCAGACCCGGTTTGACCCTGGTTGGCTGGTAGAAGATACCGGTGATGTGATTGTGGTCTCTAAGCCTGCCGGGCTGCTGTCGCAGGCTACGAGAGCGGGTGGAGAGGATAATTTGCTCTCGCTGGCGCAGACGGTTTTTGGGGATGAGATCCGCCTGTTCCACCGGCTGGATAGGGATACCTCGGGGCTTTGTCTGCTCACCCGACCGGGCCCGGTGAATGCATATTTGGATGCTGTTTTCAAACAACGGCAGGTGGTGAAAGAATACCGTGCGCTGGTGGCTGCCCGCGGCCAGCTGGATGAGTCTGGTCAGATCCGGTTGTATATGGCTCAACATGAACAGCGGTCGGACATGATGCAGGTGGTTGCGAAGGGCGGGCAGTTTTCGCTGACCGATTATCAGCTGGGGGAAGAGAGCGAAATTGGCTTGCCGGTGTGGCTGCAACCGCATACGGGCCGCTCCCACCAATTACGGGTCCACCTGGCCTATATGGGTGCCCCAATCATTGGTGACCGGCTGTATGGAGGGCGGAAAGCCAGCCGCTTGATGCTGCATTCCGAACGGATTGCATTGCCGGAAGGAGGGGAATTCCCTGCCAGGGAATGGACAGTCAGGATCAATTTTGATTGAAGGGGTTGATGTTTGCACATTTTTTCTATAAGATTGGAATATGTCCTCTAAGTTACGAATCGGGTTGATCCTTGGTATGCTCCTGCTGCTGACCCAGGCCTGCGGTGGTTCCAGTGCTGGCAATTATGAAAACACGGCGGGAAATAACTACGAACCTGTTGATGAGGAACCCGCGCCCGACCCGACGCCTACCCGATCCCCAGAGATGACGGCACAGCCCACAGGCAGCGCCGGAGGTGAAAACCAGCAGCCGACCCCGATCGCGATCAGCATGGACCTGAACACAGTCTATGCGCGGGTGGTGGAGGGATTGCCGAAGGGCAGTGCTTTGTTCAACCCGCCTGAGACGATGCGAGTGGGTGAGACAAAAGTTGTCGAGGTGCGGGTGGTACCGATGACAGAGGAAGAGATCGAGGAGGATGACCAAATCCGGGCCACCCTGACCGCGAACCTGGACGAGGTGGAGGATGTGGACGAGATTGTTCTGATCCCGCTGCGGGTCAGCACGGTGATGAGTGCCCGGCTGACCGGAAATGCGTTTGAGATTGTCCCGCTGACGGAGGAAGAGCAAATTCGCACCAGCGATGACCTATATTTAAGCTGGATCTGGGAAGTCACCCCACAAAAAGCAGGAGAACAACGGTTGACCCTATATCTCTCTGTGGTGGTCAATGCGGAAGGGATGGGCGATAAAACCCATACCACGGACGAGGTGCGTTCTGTCCAGGTGCGATCCAATCCGATCTATTCTGCCAGGCAGTTCTTTGGCACGAATTGGGAGTGGGTGGCGACCGGTTTGCTGCTGCCTGCCCTGGGATGGGCCTGGAAAAAGCTGCGAGGATCGTCCCGCCGCTGAGCATCGGTATTTGCATCCAAGCCTAGTCCGGGGGGAAAAAGTCAATTAGAATAGGGTTATGCCAAAGATCACAAAAATTTACACCCGTACCGGGGATGATGGAACCACAGCCCTGGGTACCACCCGCAGGGTGCCCAAAGATGACCCGCGCGTGGCTGCCTATGGCACGGTGGATGAACTGAACGCCCTGCTTGGTTTGGCGCTTTCCTTTGGGTTGGATGACAAGCTGGCGGCGTTCCTTCCCGGCATCCAGAATGACCTGTTCCATTTAGGGTCAGACCTGGCCTTTCCGGAAGAGGAGAAAAAAGAGTTCAATGTGCCCCGGGTGGAAGAACGGCATGTGCTGGCCCTGGAAGCCCTGATTGATGAACTGAATGCGGTTGTTGGCCCGCTGAAAAATTTCATTTTGCCCGGTGGCAGCAGAGGGGCGGCCGCGCTCCAGGTGGCGAGGGCGGTCTGCCGGCGTGCTGAGCGAGAAGTGGTGTCTTTGTCGCGGCACGAGGATGTCAGTTCCCTGAACATTCAGTATCTCAACCGGCTGTCCGATGCTTTGTTTGTGATGGGCCGGTATGAGAATAAACAAAAAGGGGTTGAGGAGCCACTCTGGGATTCCCACGCCTAGGGAAAGAGTCTGGTCAGGCCCATTTTCGGTTCAAGACAGGTTAGATGGGGTTGGTTTTGAAATTTCTAACCATTTTTTGAAACTTTATTTTGCTGATTGCGTATATAGAAGTGGATATGGATGATCATATTCACCTGTTTTCGAAATTTTAACTGTAGGAGTTCAAACATGTATGAGAATAAGAATTTTCCGAATTTATTTTGGCCGATCATCTTAGTTGGGGTCGGAGCATTGCTGCTGCTGTCCAACCTTGGCGTGATTGATCCGATTGATGCGAATGTCTTATGGCAGTTGTGGCCGGTTTTCCTGGTGATCGTTGGGGTCAACCTGCTGTTCGGCAGGAGCAACCGCGGGTTGGCGAGCCTGGTCTCGGCCGTGCTGGCATTGGCGATCGTCGCGTTTCTGTTTTTCTCACCGACGATTGTGGACTCGCTGCCGACACCGCAGATGCAGACCGAAACGTTTGACATTCCATTGGAGGGAGCAGACTCGGCGGAAGTGCACCTGGATTTTGATCGCGGTAACCTGACGGTGAACGAACTGTCCGGTGGGGCAAATCTGTTTGAGGCGGTCGTCAACCACAACGAGCGCGTTACCTTCCGGGCTTCCGGAACCAGCCAGCAAAATATCCGGCTGGCACTCAACAACATAAATGCATTCCGGTTCGGTGATCTGGTGTCTGACCAGAAGGTCACCGGGGAAATTTGGTTGGCGCCCAGTGTTCCTATGGATTTGGACATTGAAATCGGCAGTGGAAGCGCGGACCTGAACCTGGCAGCCTTGGAGATCACGAAGCTGCATGCCAACAGCGGTTCGGGCGGTCTGGACATCATCCTCCCGGCCGGAGCATTCGAAGCGGACCTGGGGTCCGGGTCAGGATCGATCAAGGTTGAGACGGCCGAGGACTCTGTGCTGGACCTGAAAGCCAATGTGGGATCGGGCAAGATCACGATCTGGGTAGCAGAAGGCAATTCCGGTTCACTTGAGCTGGACAGCGGTTCTGGTGGGATCACCGTGGTGGTGCCCGAAGGGATGGCGGTGCAGGTGAGGGGCGAAACCGGATCCGGTGGGGTGAACCTGCCGAGAGAGTTTGTCCGCACCGCGGGTGAGGACAGCGTGGTCGGTGACAGCGGCACCTGGGAAACCCCCGGATTTGCCGAAGCAGAGGCCAAGCTGTTTATCCGCTTTGAGGTCGGTTCTGGGTCACTGCGGGTAGAATACCCGTAACCGCAGTATTGGATTATGGAAAGTCACATCCCGCCCGCGATGGCCGCGAGCGGGATGTTTTTTTGCATCAATTTGTCCGTCACGGATCAACAAACATATCCCCAACACGATTGAGATTGATTTCAGGTTGAATTGGTAGAAAACTCTCAAAGGAGAAAGTTATGCCTTTGGTTTGAGTACCCTGATGGAGGCAGAGGTCTGATCAAATTGACAACACACCAAGCAGAAACGTCAATCTTTATCTTTTTCGTAATACCAGCCTTCCACGCCGTTCGCCAATACATCGCCACCTTCAAGAATGGCCAGGTTTAGGCAGTACCCACTCTCTGTATAGCAAACTCTCATTTTGTCACCATCAATCGTGCCGGTGATTTCTGTCGGTTTGGACTCGCTCCCATCCCCACTGGCCCTCAAATAGAAAACTTCCATTCCGACAAACTCACACCCGGTCTGTTCAGCTTCCATAAACCAGCCATAGATCGCCCCGTACCATTCCCTGAAATCGGTATACCGGCCATTCAAATCCACATGGCTGCATGGTGCCTCGGTG
>DATHZS010000004.1:0-2752 GCA_035458505.1 Anaerolineales bacterium
GTTGGCAGTTGTTTAGAGATATATTAGCAGGAAAAGCCAGCTTTACATTTTCTTAGTTAGCCAACTTTTCATGAGAATGTCCGCTTTGGGTCGTAAGCGGACATGTCTGCTGTCGGCCATAAGCGGTCGTTCGGTGCGGAAGCGTGGAAGTTCCGCAGTTGGAGCAAACATGGAGTCGTCCCATTAATTTACAGAATTTTCGGTTGATAAACCGAAAATCATCCAGTGAAAATACTTCCGTGATTTTTTCTTACCCTCCATTCCTGAAGTAGAGGCTGTGTTTAGAGTAAAGATAGTTTAAAATCCCTTACAAAGCGCACCCACTTAAACTTCCAGGACATCAATGTCAGACCTGAAAAAAATCTTTCAATACCATCAATTTTCTAAACACGGTAATAATGGTTTCGCACCGGGCCCAGGATATCTGGACTGGGCATCCCAACCGGACCCTTTCCGCAGATACCAAGGCGCTCAGATCGTCCCATTGAAAAAAGTCCCCCCCGCCGAGCGGCCTTATTTTTCGGAGGCCCTACAGCCCGACCCGACTTCAATAGCTCTCTTGGATTTTACCTCCCTGTCCCAGCTTTTTTTTTGATTGTCTGGCGCTTTCGGCGTGGAAGAGTTTTCAGGGATCGCAATGGGCGCTCCGGGTGAATCCCTCCAGCGGCAACCTGCATCCCACCGAAGGTTATTTAATATCAGGCCCCTTGGAGGGCCTTTCAACTGCACCCGCCGTTTTCCATTATTGCCCTTCGATCCACGCTCTGGAAGTTCGTGCCCACTTATCGATGGAAGCCTGGGAAACAATGCGCGCCGGATTTGGGCAGCAAACGCTTTTCATTGGCTTGAGTTCAATTTACTGGCGGGAATCCTGGAAGTACGGCCTGCGTGCGTTCCGCTATTGCCACCATGATCTCGGCCATGCGTTGGGCGCGGTCAACATTGCCTGCGCGGGCTTGGGGTGGCAGGCGGTGTTGCTGGACCACCTGGCCGGAGAAACGCTGGAAGTGATCTTGGGCCTGACCAAAAAAAGTGAAACCGAAGTGGAAGTTCCGGATTGTTTGATCGCCATTTCTCCGAAACTGGATGAGGCAAAACCTAATAGGGATACCCGCCAGATTTTGGAGGCTTTCAACAAGGATCTGCAATGGATGGGGACGCCCAATGTTCTAAGCCATTCCCATGTCGAATGGAGTGGAATCCATGAAGTTTCTCAAGCCACAGAGAAACCGCCCACCGATAATCTCCCGTCCCTCCCTTGCACTGGAGAGACTTCACTGTTCGAGGAAGATGCGTTCCCTCTAAGAAAAGCGATTCATCAGCGCCGGAGCGCTGTCGCCATGGACGGCTGGACCCGCATTGATCGCAGCACATTTCTGCAGTTTATGATCAAAGCGACCCCCGCCCTTTGCCCTCGGTCCTTCCAGACCATCTCTTGGGAACCGCAGGTGCATCTCGGCCTGTTTATTCACCGTGTGGACAACCTCCCGCAGGGCTTGTATTTTCTTTTGCGAAACAAAAAGCATTTGCAGGAACTGCAATCTACCTTCAAATCAGACTTCCTATGGGAGAAACCGCAAGGCTGCCCGGAATCGCTGGATTTATTTTTGCTCGAAGAGGGGGATTTTCGATCTCTAGCCACATCGGTTTCCTGTGGCCAGCAAATCGCAGGGGATGGATGTTTCAGCCTGGGAATGATCAGCGCCTTTCGACAACCTCTTGAGCAGCATGGTCCGTGGTTTTATCGCCGTCTTTATTGGGAATGCGGAGCAATCGGGCAAATCCTTTATCTGCAGGCGGAAGTCAGCGGCATCCGCAGCACCGGCATCGGCTGTTTCCTCGACGATCCCGTCCACCAGATCTTTGGCATCCAGGATATGAGTTACCAGAGCCTGTACCATTTCACAGTCGGAGGTCCCATCGAGGACACACGCCTGACTACAATGCCTCCTTATTGATGGATTCACCAGTTGTAAATAAGTCTGCTTTGAATCGTTTGCGGAATTTTACCGAGCCGATCTAAGGGGCAGGAATCGGCTGCGAAAAGCGGACATTCAGCAAAGGAAAGTTAAACAGAAAGTATCTCATAGCTTTTCACCTCAAATAGTCCACTTTGCTCTGACGGCAAACAGCCGGTTAAATTTTACAGTCTTCTATTGTTTTTTTTCTGTCATTAAATACTTTGCCCTCCTACCCTGTTCATCGACCGGCATGAGTACTTAGTAAATTGACCTGCCCTCAACCATGGATGACTTGGTCGTGAGTCGAAGTTATACTACTTCTGTATAGGAAATTATTGTCTCTCACACAGTCGGGCTTGATTATACTTCGCTCCTAACGATACGAACTTTAATCATGAATAGAGGCTAGGCAAGAAGTCTATGGATTTTGAATTGATTGCTATAGCACTGAATGATGTTGCCTGGATTTCCCTGGCTTTTTTCCTGGGTTTCCTGGCAAAACAGATTGGCCTGCCGCCATTGGTTGGTTTTCTGGTAACCGGTTTCCTACTCAATTACCTGGGTATTGGAAGCGGGGAGATGTTACAGAAGCTTGCTGATTTAGGCATCACACTGCTGTTATTCACCGTTGGCCTGAAGCTTAATCTGAAGGTGTTGATAAGGCCACAGGTCTGGTCGGTGACAGCGCTGCATATCTTAATCATTATAGCCCTCTTCGGAGCAGCCATCTTCGGCCTGGCCTTGATGAGTATGCCGCTCTTCTCTGGTCTGGATCTCAAGTTTTCACTGAT
>DATHZS010000005.1:0-17322 GCA_035458505.1 Anaerolineales bacterium
AAGGAACTCAGGTTCGCGCCCTACCATGCGCGTCTCAACTCCCTCCACGCGGCGGATCCCCCGGTAGAAGGATAACTGCTTGGCGCGCAGCACACGGTACACCACCACACGCTCTGAAAATTCTTTTACCTCGATCGGGTCCAGCGGCTCAAAATCGAACACCCCCCGCACATGCTTGTAGCTGTCGTGCGAGATCAGCACCGTGCCCGGCTGTGCCGCACTCTCCAGCCGCGCCGCCAGGTTGACTGCTTCTCCCTTGATCGTGTCCTCCCCTTCCGTCTCTCCCCCTGAAAAGACCAGCCCGGTGGAGATCCCCACCCGTACCTGGAAACCTGCCAGTCCCTGCTCCTTTTCCAGATCCTCTGCAATTCGGGCAGCCTCCGCCTGGATCGCCAGACCCGCCCGGATGGCCTGCTGCGGGTCGTTCTCCTGTGCCACCGGCAGGCCAAACACGGCTTTGAAGCCGTCCCCCTGGTAACGGCAAACATGCCCGCCGTGATCGTCCACCTTTTCCGCCATACGCGCAATTAGCGGGTCGATCAGCGCCATCTGCTCCTCGGGGTCCATGCCCCGGGTCAGCCGGGTGGAGCCAACAATATCGGTAAACAGGATTGTGGCCAGCTTGCGCTGCTGCCGGGGATCGAGATCGGCCAGTTTTTCATTCAAGGTCGCGATGGCAGCGTCGATGATCGCATCATCGATTGTGCCGCGCAGGGACTCCTGGACTGCGATGGCTTGCTCTAGCTGCTGGCGTTCGTCCATAGGTCTTTCCTTTCCCACGAGAAATCTAAGGACACCTCTCAAGGCAAGGTTGATGTGATGATGAATGCGTCAATTGGATGAAAATCATGGAGATGTATTTTTTCTATTATAGCAATAAAATTATGCTATCTTGCACAACCTGTCTGCCAGAACGGATCATGTGACTTTCTGGAACCGGGACAGGGAGGAGATCAAACCCTGAGCCAGATTGTTCCCTGGAATCATTTCCCTTCAGCAGTCCCACAATTTCGCCCACCAACTTTGGGACAGAGTCAGGCCGAAGCGTGCTTGATTGAGACCCACAATTCCTGTACACTGATAATAGATCACAATCGGCTTCCAACCCACAGTTGAATACCCCTGACAGGATGCAACAAATCCGGGTGTATTGTCCTCCTTTCATTTGAAAGGAGGCTTTTTTATCAACGGCTGACACTCTTCGACTCCCCCTCACAGTTGAATTCATTATTGAATTTAGAAAGGAGACTTCTGCGATGAAAAGAAAAGCGCAATCACTTGATCCAGGTCAACCGGGTGCCGACACGCGGCTGACATTTGATCAGCATGTGAGGCAGTTATCGACGATGAGACAGTCTGCCCACCAGTTGGTGATATGGCTGGTGATTGGAGCAATCATCGTCACCTTTGGCGCGTTGATTTTCGCCGTATACCAGTCGATCATCTGGAAGACCGTCGGGGAAACCGATGTCATGCAGGCCTGGATGTATTTCTTCCTGACAGGAGCGTTCGCTGCCGCCTTATTAGGTTTTGATACCTTGATCGTCGGCGCGACCATCCCGGCTCCTTTCGAGAGATCGAAATATGCGTATGAGACCGGGCCCGGGGCGGTCCGCTCTGGCTGGGAGCTCTTGGGGATCGGCGTGATCGCGACCGTTCTGGTCAGTATCGGGATCAATTCCGTCAGAGCAGGCACATTGAGTATTGAAGATTGGATCTCCTATCTGGTAGGATTCTTCGTCATTCTTGGGGTTGGGTCGGGTTTTCTGGCCTTCATGCGGAGAGTGCTGCGAACCAGGAACAGCTAGGGTTACATTTGTCCAGCTCGGTGGGAAAGGATTAAGGAGGAAAATATATCCACCTCCGCCCTAAGGGATCGGGGTATATTTCTCCACCAGGGCCCGGGCAGTGGGTTCATCGACAATCAGTTCAGTCATCAGCCTGCCCCGCAGTGCGGCATGCAAACCCCTCACTTTTGCAAGCCCTGAAACCACACAAACCCCATATTTCTTCCTGAATAATTCAAGATTTGGGCCGCTCGCCCTTCGGTTCATCGGGATATTCTCAAAAGTGCCATCTTGTTTGAAGAAAACCGTGGCAATATCTCCGGCGATTTGGTATTGTTCGATGGCCTGGTAATCTGAATCCTTCAGGTATCCCCCGCTGTACACATGGCTTGGGATCCCCGCATTGACCGCGCCAATGCTATAGAGCAGCAAATCCGCGCGAGCCTGGAGATCCAAAATACGTTTTATACTGCCTTCTCTCCATAAGGCTTGTTTGGTCTCTGAAAAATCGAAAAAGGTCGGCACCGGAAACAAATGCGCCCGCGCCTGGTAGTTTTCTGCAAACCGCATGATGATCTGGCTGGCGTAGTCAATCCCCATCGAGCTGGTATTGCCCGCTCCATTCAACTGGACAATCTGAGCGTTATAAGTGGTTTTCCGCAGCAGATGGGTAGAGACTGCTGTCAGGGTTGTTCCCCAGGCGATCCCAAGGATCATATTGGAACCAAACAGGGTATTCAGATAGCTGGCCGCGTAATTGGCGACCCGCTGCAGCCACTCCACCTCTCCAGCCACTTCGGATACCGGCACCACATGCACCGTTTTTATTTGAAATCTCTCCTGGATGATATTGGCCAGGCGGTTGGGTTCTTCCGTCGGGTCGATGATCTTGATGTCAATCAACCCATTCTGTTTGGCATAGCTGAGCAATCGCGAAACAGTAGATCTGGAAACGTTCAATTGCTGAGCGATAGCTTCCGTCGTCATACCCTGATAGAAGTACATCCGGGCAGCTCTGACCGAATTTGCTAGCTTTTCATTCGATGTGGTCATTAGCCAAAACTCCTTGCACCTCTTTTATACTAGAAAACTGCACATCATTGCAAGCAGTTTGAAAAAAATTTCACTTTAATAAAGATAAAACAATCAATTTCTGCACATTTGTGCAAGCAAATTGACACAGTGTGCAACTATTTCTAAAATGATTATATCGGAGTATCACCTGCAGGAGAATTTCACTAGTTTTTTTACAAGGAGAAGATTGCTATGGAAGTAAATGTTCGTAAGAGTTTTACCTTTTTAATCATTATGGTATTTGTCATCGCTGTTTCAGCAGTATTGGCCGATCAGATTGAAAGCAGTTTTGGGGATGTTGAGGTCTCGATTGTGGAGATCCCCGATTCAGCTGGAAATACCGTTGTGGCCAAGCTTTTCCGTCCCAAAATTGCTGATGCCAGCAACCCACTTCCCGCTGTGGTCAACATGCATGGCTACCAGAACGACAAAGATGTGCAAGGCCCATTCTCAATTGAACTGGCCCGGCGCGGTTTTGTGGTCCTTGCTCCGGATGCACTCGGACATGGAGATTCACAAGGCGGATTGAACCTGATGGGCTGGTTTGCAGACCCAGCCTATGTGATGGGCAATGAGACCGCCCTGGCCTGGCTGATCGAACAACCCTTCGTAGATGCCTCCAATATTGGCGTTATGGGACACTCGATGGGCGGGATGAATGCCGTCAAGCTGCCGGGTTTGTTCCCCGAAAACGTGAAGGGAGTGGTTCAGCAAGCATCCTCCCCAGGCAGCCCGGAACTCCCCAACCTGTTAATGCTTCAGGCCCGCTATGAAGAATTCGAGGGTTTCCGTGAAAACCAACTGCGCACCGAGGAACTCACCGCCAGTGAAACCCGTCTGGCAGCGCTGGGACTGGAAGGACCTGCTGAATGGGACACCACCTACGGCAGCTTTGAAGACGGGACTGCCCGCCGCATGGCCTATATCCAGATGGACCACCACCTACTGCCGCTGATGAACAAATCGGTTGCCGAGACTGTGGACTGGATGCGCCTTTCCCTGATGGGAGGCGAGGAAGGCGAAATGTGGATCGAACCCACCAAGCAGGTCTTCATGTGGAAAGAAGTGCTCGGCTTTGTCACCCTGCTTGGCACGATTATTACCATGCTGCCGCTCACCAACCTGCTAATCTCCACAAAGTTTTTCGCATCGGTAGCTCAACCCATGCCCAACCGCTACATCCCCGATAAGGGAACCTGGTGGAAAATTGCGACCATCAACATGCTGATTGGTGGCATTTTGTACCCGATCACCACCCAGTACGGCAGTATTTTAGGTCCTATTGAAAACTGGTGGGGTGGTTTCCTCAAGATGGAAATGGCGAACGGTGTTGCCGCATTCTTCGCAGCCAACGCCATCGTTGCCTTTGTCCTGTTCCTGAACTGGTACAGGAAGGCCAAGAAAGAGGGCGTTACCTTGTACGATGTTGGCGTCACCTACGGCGAAGAGAAGAACAAGATGGACTGGAGCATTCTTGGTAAAACCGTTTTACTCGGTGTGATCCTGTTCTTCTGGATGTACCTGCTTACCGCAATCTCCACATGGACGATTGGCCAGGAATTCCGCTTTGCCTGGCCGTACATGCGCCTGTTCTCGAGCGGAGACCGTGTGAAATACTTCTTCATCTACCTGGTCCCGGCTCTGCTGTTCTTCCTGATCAACGGCGGTATCTTCCTGTTTGGCCAGGCCCGCCAGCCAGAACACGAGACCCCGACCAAAACCCAGTGGATGTGGTGGCTGAAGGCTGTCTATGCTATGGTAACTGGTTTATTCCTGATCTGGGCTTTCCAATATCTTCCGTGGTTCTTCGGCGGCCCTGGTCCTGGATTTGAGGCCTACACCTTTTTCCTCATTGACATCTCCCAATTCACATCGATGTGGCCATTGATGCTGTTTGTCTACATCCCTGAGTTTATTATCCTGTTCTGGTTCATGACCTGGTTCTACCGCAGGACAGGCAAGATCTATCTGGGAGCGCTGATGATTTCAAGCCTGGTGACGTGGTTCTTGACGGCAGGCTCCATCTACCTGATGTAAACCTCACCTGCTCTTGAACCTCAAGGAAATCTAAAAAAAGCCCAGCAGGTGATCCACTCCTGTTGGGCTTTTTCTTTGAAGATAAATTTTAATTCTTACAAAGGAGGTTAGATGAGTAAATACATTGCCGCAATCGACCAGGGAACGACCAGTACCCGCTGCATGATCTTCAACCATTCAGGAGAGCCAGTTGGATTACACCAACTGGAGCACGAACAAATCTATCCGCGCCCCGGCTGGGTAGAACACGACCCGCTGGAAATCTGGGCCAACACCGAAACCGTCGTGCGGAGAGCCCTGCACAACGCCGGCGCTGTGGCAGCAGATATCGCCGCAGTCGGGATCACCAACCAGCGCGAGACCACCGTTGTCTGGGACCGGCAGACCGGGCAACCCTACTACAACGCCATCGTCTGGCAGGACACCCGCACAGACCAGATCATCCGCCAACTGGCCGGCAATGAGGGCATGGACCGCTTCAGGGAACAGGTCGGCCTGCCGTTAGCCACCTATTTTTCTGGCCCCAAGATCAGTTGGATCCTTGAAAATGTCGAAGGGGTACGCCAGGCCGGGGAAGAGGGACGTGCCCTGTTTGGCAACATGGACACCTGGCTGATCTGGAACCTGACCGGCGGCGTTAATGGGGGCAAACACCTCACGGATGTCACCAATGCCAGCCGCACGATGCTAATGAACCTGAATACCCTGGAGTGGGATCCAGAGATCTGCGGACTCATGGGCGTCCCCCGGGCTATGCTCCCCAAAATCTGCTCTTCCTCGGAAATCTATGGGCAGACCCTCAACAGCGGTCCGTTTAAAGGGGCTGTGCGAGTAGCCGGAGACCTGGGCGACCAGCAAGCCGCCACCGTGGGCCAGACCTGTTTCGAACCTGGGGAAGCCAAGAACACCTACGGCACCGGATGCTTTATGCTCCTGAACACCGGGGAAGAGATCATCCAGTCCAAGCACGGGCTGCTGACCACCTTGTGCTACCAATTCGGGGAAGAAAAGCCGGTTTACGCACTGGAAGGATCGATTGCCATCACCGGGGCATTGGTGCAATGGCTGCGCGATAATCTCAGGATGATCGACAGTGCACCGGAGATCGAGGAGCTGGCAAACACCGTGGATGATAATGGCGGAATATATTTTGTACCCGCCTTTTCAGGGTTGTTTGCGCCATACTGGCGCACGGATGCCCGCGGGGCGATCGTCGGCCTGACGCGCTTTGTCAACCGGGGGCATATTGCGCGAGCGGTGTTGGAAGCGACCGCCTTCCAGACCCGGGAAGTGCTGGATGCGATGAATGCCGATTCCGGGGTGGCGCTGAAAGCCTTGAAAGTAGACGGCGGGATGGTACAGAACAACTTGCTGATGCAGTTCCAGGCAGATGTGTTAGATGTGCCAGTCATACGTCCGAAGGTCGCTGAAACCACTGCTTTGGGAGCCGCCTATGCCGCCGGATACGCGGTCGGATTCTGGGCCAGCAAAGAAGAAATGAAGAACAATTGGCAGGTAGACAAAACCTGGCAGCCAGACCCCGCCAGCAGCGCCAAAACAGATTTGTATCAGCAGTGGAAAAAAGCCGTTACGCGCACGTTTGATTGGATCGAGCAGGAAGAACCTCATGCAGCAAAGAAATGAACGACTGAAGAGGATAAAAGATCATCCAGAGGTGAGCGTGTTGATCATTGGGGCAGGCATCAACGGGATCGGCACGTTCAGGGACTTGGCCTTACAGGGTGTGGATGTCTTGCT
The DNA here is from genome assembly GCA_035458505.1 of Anaerolineales bacterium. GTDB lineage: Bacteria > Chloroflexota > Anaerolineae > Anaerolineales > UBA11579 > UBA11579. The sequence goes on from DATHZS010000005.1 coordinate 6,657, forward strand.
GGTCGATCGAAAGGATTACTGCAGCGGAGCCAGCGCGGCATCCTCCCACATGGTGCATGGCGGAATCCGCTACCTTGAAAACGGGGAGTTCCGTTTGGTGGGAGAAGCTGTCCAGGAACGCAACCGACTGATTGAGAACGCGCCCCACCTGGTTAAGCCCTTACCGACCACCTTCCCCATTTTTAAATGGTTTTCCGGGCTGCTCAACGCCCCGCTCAAGTTTCTGGGGCTGTTGGACCGCCCGTCGGAGCGCGGGGCGGTTGTGATCAAACTGGGGATGGTGCTGTACGATTATTACACCCGCAAACAAAAAACCGTGCCCAAGCACGTTTTTCGAAACACACAAGAATCGCTGGAGCTGTTCCCGGCGCTTAATCCTGAGATCCTGTTTACCGGCACCTATTATGATGGCGCCATGCCGTCACCGGAACGCATTGCGATCGAAGTACTGCAAGATGGCCTGGCAGCAAACCCACGTGCCATCGCATTGAACTATACCAGCGTAGTATCCGCCCAGGGGGACACAGTCACACTCAAAGATGAGCTGACCGGCGAGCGCTATCCGATCCAGCCAAAAGTGGTCGTCAATGCTGCCGGCCCCTGGATTGACCTGGTCAACCAGAACATGGGAAAACAGACCGAATTTATCAGCGGCACGAAAGGCTCGCACCTGATTCTGGACCATCCCGAGCTGCGCCAGGCGATCGGCGATCATGAGTTCTTCTTTGAGAATATGGATGGACGCATTGTACTGATCTTCCCCCTGGCCGACAAGGTCATGATCGGCACTTCGGATATCCGCATCGAAGATCCGGATGAGGCTGTGATTACTGAAGCAGAGGTCGATTATTTCTTTGAGATGATCGGACGCGTCTTCCCTGGCATCCACGTCAGCCGCTCTCAGATCGTGTATACCTTTTCCGGCGTACGCCCGCTCCAGCATACTGAGGCCGGCAGAACCGGGCAGATCAGCCGCGACCATGTTGTTGAAACGATCGAACCTGGCGAAGGGTTAAACTTCCCGGTCCTTTCGCTGATTGGCGGAAAATGGACCTCCTTCCGGGCTTTCTCTGAAATCGCGACCGACAAAATCCTTGAACATCTTGGCACAGGCCGGAAATCCACCACAGAAAACCTGCCGATTGGCGGCAGCAAAGGCTACCCTAAAACTGAAAGCGAAAAAGAGCTTTTCTTCAACAAACTGCTCGAATCCTACCCGGTTACGCGGTTGCGGCTTGAGGATTTGTTCAATACCCACGGGACCAGGACAGAAACCCTGCTGGATACATTTGACGCTGAAGCTTCCAATATGTTGGAGACTACTCCTGCGATCAGTGTGGGCGAGATCAAATTCATCCTGGAGGAGGAAGATGTGGTGCATTTGGATGATCTGCTCCTGCGCCGTACCATGCTTGGCAAACTCGGGAAGGTCACCCCGGACGGATTGCGCGAGATTGCCCAAGTTTGCCAAGATTGGTTAGGGTGGTCGGATGAGGAAACCAGGCAAGAGGTCGACCGCTTTACCAAACTGCTCCGACATGAGCACAAGATGAACTTCAACGCGTTCATTGGCGGTTAGACGATACAGCAGACGAGATCATAAAGTCAAAAAGCAGGTGGCCTTCCACTAGATTATGGAGGCTGCCTGTTTACTTAAACTAAGAGGGCACTCCTGGCCTACATGCCAGCCGCTTACCGTTCGATGATCCTCTGCATGGCTGAATAGTGCACTTCCATTTCCTGTACCAGTTTGAATTGAGCCCTGCAGCGGTGCAGGTTGTGGTTTTCCCGCTGAATGCGGAAATACACGTCCCCGTTCAGGTGATCCGTCAGGAAACGGATCCCGCATTCCAGGGTCATCAGGCGGGCAGAAAACGCCAGAAGATCCAGCTCAGTGGAAGTCAGGGAATGCCCGAAGACATCCAGGTAGCCACGGACATACTGGTCAAACACATCCAGGTCGAAGTGAACTTTGGAGAGGTCGCGTTGACCTTCTTCGGCTGTGTTCGCAATCGAACGGATCGCATCGCCAAAATCATACAGGACAGAACCCGGCATGACCGTATCCAGGTCGATGATGCACACCCCCACCCCGGTGCGCTCATCCAGCAGCACATTGTTGAATTTGGTGTCGTTGTGAGTCACCCGGACCGGCAAACGCCCCTGCTTGATCAACTCCACCACCACCATAAGCTCATCTTTGCGCTGGAGGATGAAATTGACTTCATCCTTTACATCCCGGGCCCGGTGATGTGGGTCTGCATCCAAAGCCCGCAAACAATCTTCAAATCGTTTAGGCGTGTTGTGGAAATCCGGAATGGTTTCAGACAGATCAGTGGCAGGAAAATCATCCAGAATATACTGAAAGTTCCCAAAAGCCCGGGCAGCATGGTAGACATGCTTCAGACTGGCTGGGACCTGGTAGGCGATGGCCTTCTCAATGAAATGATAGCTGCGCCAATACTGTCCATCTTCAGACAGATGAAACGATTGACCGGCTCTGGTCGGAACCAGAGTGAGGGTTTCCCGTTCGAGATCACCACCATCCGCAATCACCTTTTGGCTCAGATGGCTGGTAACAGCCTCGATGTTTTTCATCAGCCCGGCTGGATTTTGAAAGACAAACTTATTGATCCGCTGAAGGATATATTTCTTCAGGCTGCCGTCTGTCCGCTCAAAAAACAAGCGGTAGGTATCGTTGATATGCCCATGTCCATACGGCTCCGCTCGCAGAAATTCACCTTTAAAATTAAAGTGCGAAGCCAGGTGCTGAAAATCGGTTTGAAATGTCATCCATCCTCTCTCATTTGTCATCGTCCTGCTAATCAGGAAAACAGTTTACTCAGGACTGGTTCATTATAGCCGACTTGGGCAGCAAGTTGAATCAGAATTTTATATACACAAGCCATGCTGTGCACGAACTTCAATACCAGAGATGATGTCCGGTTTAAAAATCCTATATAATGAAATCACGATCTGTTCATAACACACTGCGGCAAGAGAGAAGGAGTGGAATATGTCGACGGATAAGATGGTCATTTCAGTGGCTTTATTCTTGGCTGGCTTGTTGGTTTTTGTCTTCGGTAGTCCGTATTACCGCGTGTTTGCTACCAACTGGAATCAAACCTACTATGTCCTTCTGGCTGTTGGCCTACTGATCCTGACGATCATTTTCAGCCGGGTCCCGTCCCTTTCCCGCTTTGTTCCGGCTGCATACGCTTTCCTGATTGCCTCGGTGGCTTTGGTGGTGCTGAAGGCAGGGTTCTTCAACCTGTCAATCAAAGCCGCAAACCAACTGCAAGAGATTGCGATCGATAAAGCATCCCAATTCCTGCATATTGTACCGGTCATCCTTTTGATGACCCTGCTGGCGAGGAAAGACCTGGGATCGATCTTCCTGCAAACCGGCCAGCTAAAGCAGGGACTGACCTTTGGCATGATTTCTTTTATCAGTTTCGCTGTCCTCAGCTACCTGATCAACCGCGGCAACGCGGATTTCCTGCAGTTAGTCTTCAAAAATATCCCCTGGCTGCTACTTTTTGTTTTGGCAAACTCCATCATGGAGGAGTTCTGGTTTCGCGCAATCTTTCTGAAACCATTTGATACGCTGGTTGGCAGAACTGCTGCCATTTTCATCACTGCCCTGGTCTTCGGCCTCTCGCATATCAATGCGACCTACGAATTCCCAGGCGGTGGGGTTGTCTTCGGGATTGTGGTTTTTACACTTGGGGCAATAGGGGCGTACGCCATGCTCAAAGACCAAAGCCTGATCGGGCCCGTGTTGTTCCATGCCGGATATGACCTGCTGATCATCCTGCCAGTGATTAATTCAATCTAAGGTTTCTTCCCGGAATCCTTTGATCGTGACCTGTGCTGGACTTGAAGTTCAGCAGTACCCCATATGGATAGATTAATCCACTAAATACGGGAAGCGATTGACTACACCCTCCCTCCCAAAAAAGCTGTAAAAATTATTATTCATATTTTGTCGAATTTAACTTGACAATATATCTATAACATGATATTATATGTCCAGTTAATCAAATTACCCGGAGGTAAAAAATGAAAATGTCTAAGGTTTCCACAATTTTTTCGCTTGTATTCGTACTCGTAATGGCCGCTGGAGTCTTCGCTCCGGCTGCAATGGCAGCCCCCAAAGGCGATACGATTGTTGATGTCGCGTTGGCTGCCAACGCTCAATCCGGCGAGTTCAGCATCCTGATAGCCGCCCTACTGGCCGCAGATCCCGCAGTCATCCAGACCCTTTCCGGCAACGGCCAGTTTACTGTCTTCGCCCCGACTGACGCGGCTTTTGTCGCCCTGCTGGGTGAACTCGGCATGACTGCCGAAGAACTGCTCTCCAACCAGGAACTGGTCACCACCGTGCTGCTCTACCACGTTGCCAGAGGCAACCGCGATTCAGCCGATGTACTTGGTTCTGACCGCATCCGCACCCTGCAGCGCGGCTTCCTGTTCCAGGATGGCGGCGTTCTGACCGATGCCAACGGCCGGACATCAAATATTATCGCAACCGACATCCCGGCTGCGAACGGCGTGATCCACGTGATCGATCGAGTAGTCTTACCCTAATCAATATTGTTTAGCAACCTTCACGCTAACAGAAAAACCAAGGGCCTTGAGCTTATCAAGGCCCTTTTGATTCTTAAATCACCCAAATTTTCGTGGCGGTTATTACGCTGTTTTGGCATCAATCAGTTCAGCAGAGATGAGCACCGCGCTGCTGATAATTTTGCCACAGGTTTTCTTGCCCCCATTTGCGGCATACTTTACAGACTCCCACCGGTCGGCTAAATCATAACGACGGCCCATCTTGGCTTCCAAAAGATCGGCACACGCGGTGCTGCCATGCTCAGCTTCAAATTTTCGGCAGAACCTGCGGGCAGGCGGCAGCGATCTCAGGTAGCCTTTCCAATCCGCCAAATCCTCCCTGCCAAACACCAGACCGAGCGCCATCAGACAGCCAGCAACTGCCCCACAGGTCTCCCCTCGCAGTCCGAGCCCCGGAAAGGGGGTAAGGGCTTTTAGAATTTCTCCGCCATCCAAATCAAATTCTTTCTCGAGGACTGAAAAAGAGGTTTGGGCACAGTTCTTGGAGATATCGAGCGTTTTGATGACCTCTTTCTCCAGGGAACGCATCCGATCTTCCGACAAACTTTTGCGTGTCATTGGGAACCTCCTGAAAAACAACGGTGTCCGGACAATCTGCCGCTGGGAAAAACCAAAGATACTTTTATCGTAAGCCAAACGGCACAGCCTTGTCAACATTGTTCATAAACACGCAAATCCAGTTGAGCTGACACTGCGGAGTTGACTTCGATTCAGGGCTATCCGATGCAACCTATTGTTATTAAACTCGTATAGATGGTTAAGTCGGTTACATAATATATCGGGGTTGTTCTCATTGGAGGTAAAAAGGATGTTAATTCGAAAAGGGCTGCTTGCATTTCTGTTTATTTTTTTATTGGCAAGCTGCACCCCAAATTCAGAAACAAGGCTTGCAAGAAAAATTGAGAGTGTAGAACAAGGGTTACTTGCTGAACAGTCAGACCCTCCATGGAAGCGGATGAACCTCTCGGACCGTATGGCGTACCACAAGGTGTCCGGGGTATCCATCGCGATGATCAACAACTTCCAAATTGAATGGGCCAAAGGCTATGGTGTCCTGGAGGCAGGAAAGGATCAACCGGTAACAACAGAGACGCTCTTCCAACCAGGGTCGACCGCAAAACCGATTACGGCTATCGTTGCGCTTCATTATGTCGAGGCAGGTGATCTTGAGTTGGATAGTGATGTGAACAATAAGCTGGTCTCGTGGAAATTCCCCGAGAACGAATTCACAGCTCAATCCCCGGTTACCTTGCGCCGCCTCCTCAGCCACAATGCCGGCCTGCCATATGTTCCACTGCATGGATATGCACAAGGACAGGCAATCCCCAACCGCCAACAAATCTTAAACGGAGAGCCGCCAGCAAACTCCGAACCAGTTCGGGCAGTAGTTGTTCCTGGCACCCAATATGGTTATTCCAACGGGGACTATATCGTTGTCGAACAATTGTTGGTGGACGTTGTTGGGGTGCCTTTCGACACACTCATGCAGGAAATCGTTTTCGATCCTCTCGAAATGGATGCCAGCACATTTAAATACCAGCTACCTGAAAATCTTGTTCCCATTGCGGCCTCCGGGCATCGGGTGGACGGGAAAGCCATTCCTGGAGGATGGCACAACAACCCTGAAATGGGGCCAGGGGGGAGTGCGTGGGCAACACCAACCGACATGGCCAAATTCTATATCGATTTAATGTTGACCTATCTCGGTCAATCCGAAACCATCATTTCGCAGGAGATGGCCGTCGAGATGCTCACACCCCAGGTGTCAAATCGGGGATTAGGTCCATGGACAGGGGACGACGGTGGCGATTTATTTCATTTTGCACACGAAGGCCATACCGATGGTTACAAGAGTTTTATTGCGATGTATCCGAAAAAGGGGCAGGGAGTGGTGATCATGACCAACAGTGACGCCGGCGATGCACTCTATAATGAGATATTGAACGGTGTCACTAGTGAGTATGGTTGGGCCAGAAGCTACACAGCTTTGTCCGTCGGTATCCTGGTCATCTTAATGATCGGCACAGGAATGTTTCTGATCTGGCGTAAAAAAACCAAACAGAGGTGAAAGTTCGTTGAACTCCAAACTCAGTTCGTGGCTCTACGATACGAGTAATGCAGAGCATCATCTATGGCATCTACCTTTGTTTTGGTATGCCAGGAATTCATGGCCAATCGTTGTTCAATGCCCAGGTATTGATCAACCCTCAAGGAGAAATCCAGGCAACCCACCGAAAATGGAACTTGAAACCCGCTGAGGAGATGGCGAACTATCAAGCCGGCCCTGTTCCATTGACCATTACGGATAATTTTTTATCTTCCTCAAGCCGGACTTCCTGCCTGGTTTCTTGCTGCAGATCACATGAAAACAAGAGAACTCATGCACGCGCCAGAAACCCAAACCCTAAACGATTGGAATTTATCGACGTCATCTATCAGGGAGACAACACCAATAAAACCTAGAATCTACCCTACGGCCGCAGGCCAAACTGAACTTCAGAATAGGGTGAAGTGGCCGATTGCAGGAGTTCCTCTTCCTGGCCCAGCAACACCTGGTTGAAAAATGCCAGCGTGTACGCATCGATAATTTCGAGCCCGCGAATCCCCGGGATAGGGCCCTTTAGCCCCATCGAACTGGCCAGCGGTGACAGCATCGGGAGACTGGTGAAATCCCAATGTTTGGTCCCGGCAATGACAAATTCAAACTCTTCTCCGCTGGAAGCCTGCACCAATTCCCCAATCCTCAGATAGTTCCGGCTGGGGTCGTCCACATTCACCCATGCCTCACTGTGCATCAACAGGTACGGCTGGGATAATCCCGCAGAAATCACCGAAGCAGAGACCGGCTCGGCCCACAAGTCCATCATCAGGGCTGCTTTGCAGCGCGCATCCACGCCGCAGAACTCCACCGTGGCACCGCCACCAGTGGAGTGCCCCAAGACCCCAACCCGGCTGAGATCCAGGCGTCCAGACAGCGGCCAGTTGGATCCCGATTGATTCAAAGCATCCATTTCGTCAAGTAAAAAGCCAATATCCCCCGCCCACTGCCGCACCAGACGGTTCGATGCAAGATCATACTCCTCCTCGGAAACCCCCTCCGGCAGTGCGTCATCGTTGCGCGGGATTTGCCGCCCATCCGGGAACACCGTCATCACCGCCACATAGGTGAAGTTGATGGCCGCCACCACATACCCATGCGAGGCCAGCTCTTCCACCTGGTAAATATGCAGTTCCTTGAATCCCGACCAGCCATGTGCAAGGATCAGCACCGGGAACTGCTCCCCACCAGCGATCACCGGGGCATCGAAGTAGGCATTGGACCTTAAATTTTCGAGGTGGCTGAGGGAAAACGAGGGCAGATGGATATAGTCGGCGATGGCAGGGCCGGCGGCGGAAATATCTTCCATCCATAATGCCCGCCGGTTTGCGTCTGTGGGGATCGCCGGGTACCAGACCTGCACCATGATCTCCCGCGGCTGGTTGGCCTCCGCGGCATAAATCTCAGTGCGAGATTCATCCTTAAGGGGAAAAATGATCGTGCCCACCTGGTATGGTCCGGAAATCGGATACGGTTGCGGGACCGGCACCAACCACCCTGCGGCGAGGGACAACACCCCTAACACAACCACCGCGATCAACAGCCCACGCGGCAGTCTCCGGCTATCTTTTTGGAGCAGGTTCCTCCCCGTGGTGAAAATCAGCAGTCCTGCAGCAATCAACAGCGGCCAGAGCTGCCAGCGGAATCCTTCCAGCACAACCTGGGCAATGCCAACCAGCACCAGCCCCGCTGAAATCACCCGATATCTCACCCTGGTCCATAACCCGGGAAAAAAGAACAGGATTGCAGCAAAAATTGTCAGCAGACTAAATAGCAGTTCGATCGTTCGCATCTGAGTATCCTTTATTTCATCGGTGAGGCATTTTTCATTAGGTGACTCGTTTTAATAACCCAAAATCACCGCTGATGGCACGAAATATATCAGAATAATTCACTTTTTCCACATCTGTAGATTAAAGGTTTTATACCCTCTGGCCTGAAAGAAGGCATGCGCATCCTGGTTAAAGGACCAGCTGGTAAGAGAGACCATCGGTAAGGCGTGTTCCGCAGCCAGTTGATCGGCTCGATCCATTAACATCTTGCCAACCCCCTTGCCCTGGTGGTCCGGCTCAACACTGATATGACCGATCTGCAGGAACGACCGGGCAAACATAAAAGGGTTCCCTGTTGTATTCACTACCTGGCACATGAGATACCCCACCGGCTGCGGGTCTTCGGCGATATAAATATAGATGGCAGGATCATCCAACACCATTTCAAAGAAGGAAAGGGCAAAATCATCCTGCTCCGGAGGCTTGAAAAGGTCCGGGTAGGCCTCGGCATGCAGCCGCTGCACATGGACACATAGCCGTGACAACAGCCGGGCATCTTGTTTGGCTGCGGTTCTAATCTGCATCACGCACCTGCCTTTCTCATTCGCAACGCGAACAACTCATTTCCGCTTCTGCAATCCTCGCATAACCTCATGACCAGTATACTCGCTTTTATTGCCGATGATATTCTGATATAGTGAATACAGAAAAAGATCCACTCTGGGGAAGCTGAGATGAAAAAATCCTTATACGCCAAGTTTAAACCAGGGCCGATCCTGGCCTACAAGATCGGCCTCGGCCCGCTGATCGGCAGGTTTGTGCTGCTGCTGACCACGACTGGCCGCAAGACAGGCCTGCTCCGGGTGACCCCATTACAGTACGAAGTAATTGATGGGGTCTTCCATATCGGGGCTGTCTTTGGCATGAAAACCGATTGGGTACGCAATATTCAGGCTGACCCGCATGTGCAGGTGCAGGTAAAGGACAGCACCTTCTATGGGCAAGCTGAAGTCTCCACAGACCCCGAAGACATCGCCGATTTCATCCAGTACCGCCTGAACAAACATCCCCGGTTGATTGGGCTGATAATGAAATTAGACGGGTTCACATCCAGGCCCACCCGGGAGGAGATGATTGATTACAGCAAAAACCTGGCCCTGGTACGCATCACTCCGGAACCTCAAGAGGAAGAATACACCGATCTCAGTGATTAAGATTTTGAGGAGGGTTCTGCCGGGGTGTCCTGTTTGCGCTTATCGATGATCCCGGAGACAAAAGCTGCACCCGGCAGGCTGGACAGCATCATCAGGGTGCGGTAAAGGAGAGCCAGCGTCAGGCTGTGTGCTTCACTGATCCCCCCAACCTGGTGGAAAGCAAACCAGATCGCCCATTCCTGCAAGCCAAATCCGCCAATCGAGATCGGCAGCAGGGAAATGAAATACACCGCAGCCCACAGCCCTCCGGTTTCCAGAAAAGTGAGCGGGTTTCCCAATCCCTGCAAGATCACCCAGACCATTGTAAAGGTCAGCAAAACATGGGCATAGTTATAGAGTATCGGGAGCACCAGGCTCTTGGGCTTGCGCACCCAGAGCAAAATCGTCTGCCAGATCCGGACGAGAAACCCCCAGGCTCGTTGGAGCATATTCCGCAGCAAGGACCCTTCAGGTGAGTCATCCGACCCGGCCGCGCTGAATGCCAGCACCGGGCTACCTGCCAGCATGTCAGCCAGATAATAGTTCAACACCCTGGGCAGGGAAAACGGTAAGAATGTTGCCATCCCAAACATTCCCACCAGGCGGTCCATGACAAGGGACGCACCCAACACCGCTCCCCGCCATCCGGCCTGGAGCCCACCCGCCAGGCGGACACCATCCCCACCAACAGTTGAAGGCAGGAAGTTATTGGCAAACAACCCCGCAAAGGTAATTTTAAGCGCAGCCTGGTAGGAAGCCGGTTCTCCGGTGCCCCGCAGCAAGGCGAACCAGCGCAGAGAGATCGCAAACCGAGAGCCCATCAGCAAGCCAATCGCCAGTACAAACCGGATCAGCCCGATCTGCTCAATGTTGCCCCAAATCTCGTTCCAATCCTGCTGGGACAGCAGCCAGATCAGCAGCACAACTGCAACAACCGTCCCAATTACGCGGATGATCTTTCCCAATGTCATCCG
>DATHZS010000006.1:0-23749 GCA_035458505.1 Anaerolineales bacterium
TGGCTGCATTGATCGGGGCAATCACCTGGAACCTGGTCACGTGGCTGTTGGGCATCCCGAGCAGTTCATCTCACGCCCTGATCGGAGGGTTCCTAGGTGCGGTCATCACCGGAGCAGACCCAGGGTGATCACCCCCATGGTCTTTTGGGCATCATTGGTGCCGTGGCTGAAGGCCAGTGCGACGGCAGTAAATAATTGCGAACGGTTGAAAAATTTGTTGATCCTGGGGGTTGCCCGGCGCGCCAGGAAGAAGATCAGTTTCGTAACCAGGTAGCCAGCAACAAAACCGATGATCGGAGAGGCAAATAGCGCAATGAGGATTTTCTCCAGCCCGGCGAGTTTGATGGCACTGAAGCCTGCTCCGGTGATGACCGCACCTAGGAACCCTCCGATCAGGGCGTGAGATGAACTGCTCGGGATGCCCAACAGCCACGTGACCAGGTTCCAGGTGATTGCCCCGATCAATGCAGCCAGGATCACTTCCATGGTGATGGCATTGGACTGGACAACATCTTCACCGATCGTTTTTGCCACCGCTACCCCAAACAGGAACGGCCCGGTGAATTCGGCGATGGCGGTGACCCCTAATGCTACCTGGGGGCGGAAGGCCCTTGAGGAGATCATTGTAGCGACAATATTTGAGGAATCGTGCAGTCCATTTAAAAAGTCGAAGACCAGCGCGAGGATGATCAGAACAACTAACATCGGTAAGTCTCTTTCTAACTGGTTTTGACGACGATGTCGGAGATCACGTTGGCAGCCTCATCTCCCCGGTCGGCTGCATTGCTCAGGTGGCGGTAGACTTCCCGTCTTTTGAGCATCTCGACAATATGGTGGACATCTTCTGGCCCGCTGAACAGGTCTGCGACTGCTTCCCGGTAGACATTTTCCACCCGGTTTTCCAGGGCTTTGGCCCGCTGAGCATGGTCTATGGCGACAGCGGGATGCTTTTTCAGGCGCTGAACTGCCAGAAGCAGTTCGTACCCGGCATCGCGCAGCAGCGAGGCGATCCGCTCCATGAATGAGGTTGGAGTTACATTGAGCACGTGCAGTTCGCTGACGGTACTGTAGGCGTAATCCAGCACATCGTCAATCGTGCGCGAGAGGGCGAAGATATCTTCGCGATCAAATGGAGTGACAAACGTCCGGTTGAGTTCATCGATGAGGATTCGGCGGACTTCGTCCGCTTCTTTTTCTTTCATCCGCAGGTCTGCCGCAAGTTCGGCACTGGGAGCTTTGAGGTATTCCACCAGGATATCCAGGCCTTCCAGGGTGAGAGAGGCTTGCTGGGCGATCAGGTCGTGAAAGAGGTCATCTTTTGGTTTGAGAAATTTAAACATCCTAACTTCCATTTTGTAGATTGTATTGATTTGGATCACTATTCTAAACCATTTAATGCCGTTGGACTTTAAAAATAGGATAAGAGAATAGCTCTCGGTTTGTGTGTATTTTTAGAGAATTGTGTGGAGTGAGAAAATTACCAAATTAATCCTGATGCAGATGGTAATAATTACTGAGTTCAAGACGTCAGATATTATTAAGGAGAAACTATGGAATTTCTAAATCGCTTTATTACTGCAGTTACAGAATTACATCCCATCCACCCAATGATGGTGCATTTCCCGATTGCCTTGAGTGGGGCAGCGGTTCTCTTCATCCTGATCGCCCTGTGGAAGAAAAATGATCTGTTTGAAAAAATGGCCTTTGGGAACATTGTCCTGACCGTCTTTGGTACGATCGCGGCGGGAGTGACGGGAATGTATGACAACCAGGTTAATTACCTGGGTGATGCCACCAATGCCAGCCTGAAGATCCTGTTAGCGATGATTTTGTTGATCGTTTCTGGGGCGACTGCGCTGGTGCGCTGGCGGAAACCAGAGGTGCTGAATTCTTCCGGCAGGCTGCTCTATGTTGGGGGCTATATCGTTAGTTTTGCCCTTACTCTTGTCCTGGCATTTCTTGGCGGGGTGATTTTGTACGGATTTTAAGACCAATTTCAGTTGAAGATCACAAAGGAAACTAGATTACATGAATTACACAAATCAAACTAGCCGGGTTTCATTACGTCATTTTCTGCTTTTAGGGGTATCTGTCCTCTTGCTGGTTGCGCTTGCTGCATGCGGCGGGCAGGCCAATACCACCGAGAACCCAGCTCCACCTGCGGAGAACAGCACGAACAATACCCCCACGGAAATCGATATGCCTGAGCCTACCGCTGCCTCTGAAGACTCTGCACCGACCGAGGCGATTGCAGAGTCAGAGCCAACTGGGGAAACGGCTGCAGAACCTCCGGCAGAGATGACGGTCAGCTTCTCGGCAGATGTCTTCCCGATCCTTCAAAGCCGCTGCATCAACTGTCATGGCGGTGATCGCACCAATGCGGAGCTCGTCATGCGCAGTTACGAGGATCTCATGGCTGGCAGCGAGAACGGCCAGGTGATCATCCCGGGCGATGCTGAGAACAGCCTGCTGGTCCAGTTAGTATCAGAACAAAAAATGCCCAAGCGCGGTCCGAAGCTTACCCCGGTTCAGGTCCAGACGATTGCCGACTGGGTAAACGAAGGCGCAAACAACAATTAGCCCAAATCTGGCAGTATCATGAAACCACGGCAGCCCCCTGAATTTCAGGGGGCTGTTTTTTTGATGGATAGGGATCAATTAATTGATTGGCTTTAGATAGGCGATCACCACCCCAAAAATGGAGAACCCGTCATCTTCGTCCTGCTGTTCCGGAGAAAAGGTCCTCTCCCAGTCTTTGAACTCCTCCTCAAGGCTTTCGGCCCGGAGGGTGATCTGGTTGATTTTGCTTTTTTCTTTCCCCATTTTCTGACCGGTGATGAATCTCTTGAGAGATGCCTCGGATTTCTGGGGGTCATCTTCGCCGCGGATGACCGCAGCAACGATGTCACGGTCTTCTGCGGTACTCTGCCGCCTGATGACCACGTAGTCGCCTTCTTCTATGTCTGCGGCGTTCATGCTCTTCCCTTTGATTTTCAGGAAGTAAGTGCCGTTCTCAAAGATGTTGACAACTCGTTTGGACTTATGCTTGCCTGGAAAGTGCACGTTGAAGTCTCTTGACCCGATCCGGACGATCGAAACCTCGACATGCGGCATATCTTTGGGCTCTTCGATGATTACATCGGGAGGGCTGGTGACAATTTCGTCGAGCACCGTAAACAGTTCCAGAAATCCCTGCACATATGGGCTGATCGGTGAGGTATCAGACGGCAGACTCCCCGGAGAGATGGGAATTCTCCAGTCGCTTTCATCCGAAGGTAAGTCTTCCGGGGGCAGCAGCCTGAAGCCGCGCAGTTTATCTGCTTCGGTTTGTTCAGGTAAACCATCCCACGCTTCGGGTCTTTCTTGCTGGGCGATATCATCAGATGGGGTTTCTGGTGGACCTGCTGCTGCCAGCTCGCCTTCCTCTTCAGGTTTTTTTGGCTCTTTAGGATCTTTCTCTTCTCCAACACCGGAAGTATCGTACCATTCATCATCGCCCTCGCCATCTCCTGAAACCCGGGAGGGGGAGGTGGGTTTTGTCTGACCTTCCCGGTGGCTTCCTGCAACTTCGGTTCGTTGTTCCTGTTCCAACGGGGGGTCAGGCTCTACCAAGGGTTCCATCTCATCCACAGCAAACCTTTTGGGCATGTTAGGACATGGATGCTTACTCCACAGCTTGCCTCCTGGAAGTTGGTCGATCCTGATCGCCTCCTTTAGGTATTCCCGCATAATTTCTAGCACATCGCGATACCAGTCTTTTTTACTGGTATTGAGGGTAGGGTCGATTGAAATTTCCTGAAATTCTTTGATGGCGGCCTTCCAATCATTGACCGCTTCATCATGCATGCCTTCCCGGAGCCAGAGGATCACCCCGAGCAGCCAGCTCAACACCCCCACATAGTGTTTGAAGTTGCGCGGGATCCACATCAAAGCCTGTCGCATCATCTGTTCGGCTTCTTCGCGGTCTTCCATCATTGAAAGAAAAACCCGGGCACACAGCTGATACGAGATCACTTTTTCAAAGTGATCCATCTTGATCTTGTGGTTTTGCAGTCGTTCAATCTCAAACAAGGCCCGGTCAGTGTCATTCTGATCCATGGCTATTTCTAAAAACTCAAGAATATATTTCACAGAGTCGCTGGGCTCGGGCAGGGAGGCAACAAAATTAGGATACCAGCAGTATTTCACATATTCGAACCACTCCTGGGCGAACTCCATTTGTTCCTTTGAATTATAGGGTTGCCTGGCTAAATTCATCCGATTATTCCTCCTCGTCCTCCTGATCCCTGCGCCGAATGATTGAGCGAATCGATGGGTCGTCTTTGGTGTCTGAGTGATATAAGCCTGACCACATATCAAGAATCTGAGCTGTCCGGAATTGGATCAGCGCATCTAAGTCTTCTGCGTCTTCAATGTTCAGGTCTTCCAGCGCGGATAAAATCCCGCGGATCATTTCTACCTGGGTTTGAGAACGGACGGCATCTTGCCGGGAAAGCTCGTAGGCCTGGCCATGGGCTTCCATTACCTTGATCTCTCCCTTTTTGTATTCTTTCCATCTGCCAAGGCGGAATTTATTGACCGAGGTGTCCGGGAATTCCAATTCGCCTAATTGCGGGTCGCCCACCAGAACAAAGCCAATCTCGGCCAGCTGTTTGACCACACTGAGGCTTTTCAGGGCTTCTTTCAACGCTTTCCGGGAATCACCGTCATACTGCTCAGGCGTGATGATTTGATCGATGGTGTGCTGATTGATGTACAGCTGGATCGCCCCGGCCAGGATCCTTTCTACAGAATCATTGATCGACATCAAGCCCTTGGCAGCCACCACCCGGTTATCGGAAAGTTTTACCATGGCTTCGTTGAAGATTTTATCTTTAGGTTCTTCTGACTTCATTGTCAGCCAATGATAAAAATTGTCCCATTGCTTTTCCAAACTTTTCATCAGGTCATCGATGAAGTTGTCTTCACTGTCTTTTTTAACTATTTTGGGTTTCGGCTTGGTGCGTTTTTCTTTCAGCTGGTAACGCGCATAAATGTTATGTACCCGCACGCGGATCCCATCAACCGTCATCCCTTCCACATTTTCGATTTTGCAGTGTTGTTCTTCCAGGGAGACCACATCCCGAATGAATTCGTTGCGTTCGAGTTTGTGTATTCCTTCAGAAAGCACTTTCGTATAGGTGTTCAGTCTTTCAATCAGGACGACAGATTTGCCGTCCACGGCAATCGTTCCGGGACCACCGCTGCGGTCGATGAGGTTGACTTCATCCTCCTTGAGCAATACCTTGCCGTTGGCAACGCTAATTTTTGGAAGCAGACTTGGGAATAGGGAACATCCTAAAAGATATTCCAGCGCCATCCGCAGATCCGGCAGTTCGTATAAATCCTTTAAATACCTGGCGGCAGAAACAAAGGTGTAGATAAACGCGATTAATATCAACAGCACTAACCGCGGCTCTCGTACCGCTGTGGTGAAAAACAGCGTGCTGGATAGGAAAATCGCGATGAGGCTGAGCCACCGGACAGCATAGGAGAGGCCGTAATCTGACCAGAAATGAAGCAATAATTCGTTCACCCATGTGGTGATGGGGTTGGTTTGTTTTTGTGTCATGAGAACCACTTCCTCAGTGTGCTGAGCATATTCACCATGGATACCATCTCTGGGTTCGACGTGCCGGCTGTGGCGGCTTCCAGGGCCTGGAAGATGCGCAAGATAATCGCTGTTTTCATCTGGTCTTTGCTGTTCAAAAATTCTGCCAGGGCGTACACTGTGTCCTGCTGGACCTGGGTTTTCGCCCGGCTGCGGATCAGGGATGCCTGCTCCTCAAAACTGACTTCGGTCTTGAAGGCTTCCGATTTCCAGCGGGCGATCAGGTTCTGGATGGTTTGGACCTGCACCTCTTCATCGGTAGGGATCACTTCTCCAAACCAGGCTCCCGAAACGGTGATCGCACTCCGGGCAAGCGGTTGTTGAGAGAGAATTTTGGCCAGGAGGTAATCTTTTTCCCCTTTGGAGAATTTCACTTTGACAAATTTGATTGGGTCCAGAATATCGTCTCCAATTCTAACCGGTTGACGATCTTTGCCCTGGACAAAATAAAATGACACCATCCCTGATTCACGCATCCGTCTGGCAAAGTCAATCCGGATTCTGGATAAGGGGAATTCGCCTCCGGCACCTGCCATTTGCTGTGACTGGGGATCCTGCTTGATAAACAGTTCATCGAAAGGATAGCGCACAATGGTGTTGCGGAATTCTTCAATTGCCACTGCCAGGGGTAAATTCCGCCAATCAATTTGTTTGCCTGTTTCAGGGTCCCACGGCTGGTTATCGTAAACGGTTTGGACCCTCTGCAGGTTAAAACGGTAACCTTTTTCCGGGTAGTTGTAGGGATCGAGCAAGCGCCTGTCAGGATCTTCACCTTTCATCAAATCCTGGATGACTTTTTTGAAATTGGTTTCCCGTTCCTCCGAGAGAAATCTGTTTGAAAACCCCGTCACTTTATGGGTAGTTTCATCAAATTCAATGGTTTTGATCTGGTTATTGATCTCGGTGACGTAGATCGTGTGAGGAATCCCGCTGATTGAAAACTGGACGAAGATGTCGGTTTCAATCTCGATTCCATCACGGGTAATGGCGGTCACTTTTTCCTGGGTGCGAATTTGCCTCCGCAGATCGAAGATCGTTTTAATCTTTTTGCCTTCAGTGAACCGCATGCCGGGCCCAAATACTTTATTTCCAAGCACGATGGCGCTGTTTGAGTTGACCATCACCACGCCGGGGCCTTCCTTTTCCCGCTCGCCATAATGCGAGATTTCTTGCCCATCCCGCACGAAGATCAGCGGGCCGCTTTTGCCGCGTGAAAATTGCCGGAAGTGTTGGTAAATCTGCCTGCGCTCACTCAGTCTGAGAACATTTTTCTCAGCATCCTGTTGAGGCGGTTGTTTAATGGTTGGTTTTCCCTTTTTGGATTTCTTCGGTTTGGGTTTTTCTTTTTTGGCTTCATCCTTCCTGGGTACGGGGAGGATAAATTGAACGAAGAAACTACCAAACACCGGCCAAGCCAGGAGATAGACAACCAAGCCCAACACCATATGCCAAAAGTATGACCCGGCAAGATTGATGTCAAGAAGGTTTACCGGTATTGGCCAGCCATTTAAAATCAGATAGTAAATAAATTTCAGAAAATAAATGGATTCCTTCTGAAAAGGGATAAATAAAATGAACAGGATGATCAATGTATTGACCAACCTTACTGTGCTTGAAGAAGTTTGGGACTTTCTGCGCCGGGCGCGTTTGCTTCGTGTTCTCATTTCAAGTCCAAATTATATAATCATATCCTGCCTTCATTGTAGGAATTTTAACGTTAATCGTCAACAAAATATGCCGAGCAGTTCTAAGAGATTTGGTGGGTGTCTGGTAAAATATTAGCCCGAGCGCGATTTTACGTCAGTAAAGATAAATGGTGCTCAATCAACGCAGTTCATCCATCTTCTCATCTCAGAAATCTGCCCTAAACCTCTCATAAAGGAGTAACACATGGCGCTGTATCAATTTTCAGATATTTCGCATCATAAGGGTGATCTGGATATCCAAATTTTTGCCAATGCCGGGCACCGGCTTGTGATCAGTAAGGCATCGGATAATTATCACCTCCCCGATCGGGACGGAAAATATGATTTTGCGGCCGAACGGCATTATGATTCCCGCTTCGTTCAAAATTTTACCAATACGCGCGCCGCAGGACTCATTGCAGGTGCATATCATTTCTGCCGCTTCGATCGCCCGCTGCCGATCTCCAACCGGACGGCGATTGTGCAGGCCAACCTGGATTATTTCCAAATTGCGATCGGGATGCTCCCTCCAGAGCATCAGAGTGAGGTCAAGACAGTTATCCTGGATATTGAGCAATCTGCTACCCAGCTGAAGGCTGCCGGGTTGAACCGAACGATCGTTTCCGAGATGTCCAAAGATATTGTGACGTTATACATGGAGCATTATGAGAATGTGATCCTGTATTCTGGTTCCTGGTGGACGAATGAGTGGCTGACCCAGGCCACCACTGAGTGGATGGCTGAAAGGATCAGTGTGTGGGAGCCGGAATATGTGACGATTGAAAACAATCTGCCTCTTAACCAGGACTACCAGCCGAGTGTCCCGAAAGGTTTTTCAAATACCTATGCGCTGACTGCCAATGATGTTGTTGGAAAAATGTTTGCCTGGCAGTACACCGCTACCGGACGTTTCCCGACCATCACGTCTAACATTGATCTCAACCTGACTGCCCTGCCGAAGGATGAACTGTTCAAGCTCTTCCATCAGGAAGGGGCTGTCGATCCTCCTCCGCCCCCCACCACCAGTGCGGAACTGACCGAGATCCTGGAGAAACTTGCCAGCCTGGATGCCAACACTGCCGAGATTGAGCTGCTGCTGCTAAAGAATAAAGCCTCGGTTTCCGAGATCCGCACCATGATAGAGACCATCCAGTCACGTCTCTGATGCAGTCTGTGAACGATTAAGCCAGGCACATCTGGCAGGCTGGGAGATCCGGCCCGATTGAAAGACGAATGAAAGGGCATCCACTCGGATGCCCTTTGTCTGTCTCTAAACAACTTTGTCACTGGGTTTTGCAGCCTGCCGATTGATCATTGGAGAGATTGCTCCAACACCTGCCAGATCCTTACCATGGCCAGCGTGTCGAGGGCGCAGTACTCCAGCATCGCCTGCCGGGTGGTCTCGATCTCCTCCGGGGAGAGGTGGCCTTTCGTGATCTCTACCCAGGCCATCATGGCGTCGTCTCCTTTGGGGATTGACAAGCCATCGTAGCTCAGGTCTGGGACCAGCACAGGCAGCACATTCTTGATCGAAGCGCTGCCGTGAAAATCGGGATGTGTGTACAGCCCTTGCTTGAATATCTCCATCAGGTCGAAGATGCGTGCATTGATCTGGATCAACCTGTCGGCGTATTCAGGATACCGTTCAGCCATCTCACGGTTGCGGGTGGCTTCAAAGGGTTTGTTCCAGACAATCACAGAACCGTGTGTGCCGATGCGCGGAAGCAGGTGCTCGAGCAGGGGTTTGGCCGGGTCACCCGGGTGGGGAGCGAGAAATTCGTGGTGGTCTGGTTGGGCGTCTGGGTGCTGGAAAACGTGCAGTGAATATTGAAAGACGAGATGCTGGTACGGACGATAGCCATCATATTCGGGGATCGCTGGAGCAAAGGTCTCGTAATCAAGGAAATAGAGCGGATACTCCAGCCTGGCCAGCGCTTCCCGGATCGCCTTCCGGTTGATGCGGGGCTGACCTGACCAGACGACCTCAGCGTGGGCTCTCTGGTTGCCGGTGAGCTGGAAATCTTCCGGGATGTCCTGAATCGATACAACCCCATCCGATTTGAGCTGCCGCGCTTTGGTTTGGTTTAACCTGGGGAGATCGTAAATCGGGTAATTCGGCAGGCCGGGATGGCACAGGTGGGAGCATGGGCAGCCATTTGGCTTGAGACAATCTTCAATTCCATCTGGTGTTTCCCGGGTGACGACTGCCCATGCCGCTTCCCGCGCAACCCTGGTCTCTGCCAGCACATCAGCTACTTTTTCATCTACCTTGACGACCTGGAACATCTCGCTGATCTCCAGCGGTCCGGTGCGGGTATAGTCTTTGTTGACATGCACCAGATACGTGTGGCGGACCGGGAAATTTGTTTCGGCAATCAGCCGCTGAAAGGCCACATCAACCAGGTGCTCTTTTTTTACCGAGGTGGCACTCTTGATCTCGTAGAGGTCGTATACCTGGGCAGCCGAATCGTACACCAGGGCATCCAGGCGAGCCTTGAAATGCCGGTCGGTCACCGTGGTCTCAACACTTAGTTCCAGGCCAGCCCAAGCAGGGAGGAAATGATTCTGTAGGAAGTCACGCGCCACCAATTCGATCTCGATACCCTGTTCCCTCAGGTGCAGGTCGTGTTGGGAAATGGAAAGGGCATCCAGTTGGTCGTGTTTGGCCGCCCAAAGATGCATGGGGGCTTCAAGAAATAAAAGGAAATCGGTTTTGGAGAGCAACCTTAGAGCCCTTCAAAATTTTGCAGGATCGTGCGCCATTCTTCCGGGATCAGGATCGATTGTCCCTGGCGGTAATCGTAGGAGACCAGCACAATCCTCCCGGTGGCGTAGACCTTATCGCTGTGTTGATCCACGATGCACTGGTGGAGGCGCAGCGATTTGTTTCCCAGTTTGGTTGTGCGCACACCGGCTTTGATCTGATCTTCCCAATGGATGGACGCATGGAAGGTGATCTGCAGGTCTGCCAGGATCACCCCGATATCCAAAAACGATCTTCCTTTTTTGTACAGGGACAGGTGGCGCAAGTAGTGGGTGCGTGAATGCTCAAAGTAGGTGATAAATTTGGCATTGTTGACATGGCCCTGAGGATCCAGGTCTCCATAACGGATTTCGATTGGATGATAAAAATTGCAGTCGGTCATGGCGTGATTATACCTTTGATCTGGGCTGGGGGTGGATATCGCCTGGCAACCATTCTAAATCACCTGGGTTATAATTGGTTGAAATGGTGCAGGGGCGTACACGTGTGCGCCCCTGCTTGATATGTGTGTTCTTATATGCAACCCGGATGATCGTTGTGCGGGTTGATCCATTTATTCAAATGTCTATCCAAACCAGCAGGAAAGCAAGGAGCATGCCATGGATCAATATGACACCATCGTGATCGGGTCAGGTTCGGGGGGGATGACGGCCGCTGTAGCCCTGGCCAGGGCAGGACAGAAAGTGTTGGTGTGCGAGCAGCATGAGATTCCCGGCGGGTGGACTCATTCGTTTACCCTGGAGGGGTACAAGTTCAGCACTGGCGTCCATTATGTGGGTGAGGTCAGCAGAGGCGGATTCCTTGGAGCGATTTACCAGGGGTTGGGGCTGTCCGACGACCTGGAGTTTGTGGAACTCAACCCGGACGGTTTTGACCATGTGTACATTGGCGAGGAATCTTTTGACATCCCCAAGCACAGGCGCAAATATATCCGCAGACTGAAAGACCGATTCCCGCATGAAGCCGAGGGGATCGACCGCTACTTCCAGTTGGTCATGGATATCAGCTATGGCCTGATGAACATAAACAGCCTCAAAAGGCTGCTCAAATTTCTTCCGATTGTTCCCTGGTATATCCGCTCCGGCCGCAAGCTGATTAACGACCATGTTAAGGACCCGTTGCTGCGGGCGATTCTGGGGGCACAGACCGGGGATAATGGCCTGCCACTCTCCAGGGTTTCTGCTGGCATGCATGCCGGCGTGACCGCGCATTATTTCAGGGGAGCATTTTATCCTCGCGGTGGGGGCGGAGCGATCCCAAAGGCGTATATGCGCGCACTGCAGCGCGCCGGTGGAGAACTCCGTCTGAAAACGCCGGTGGAGAAGATCCTGATTGAAGATGGCCGGGCCGCAGGAGTGGAACTGCCGGGCGGCGAGCAGGTTTTCGCCCGCAATATTGTCAGCAATGCCGACCCGCATACCACCTTCATCAAATTGATCGGGGAGCAGCATCTCCCGGCCCGGCTGAAGCGTAAAGTGAAGCGCATCCGGTATTCCACCTCGTGCCTTTCTCTGTTCCTCGCCGTAGACCTGGACCTGAAAGCCCTCGGGTTTGATTCCGGCAACTATTGGTTTTACGATCATCCGGACATCGACGAAATCTACGAAGAAGGCATGGGTGACGACAATTTGCATAAAGAGCCGGCAGGCATGTTTGTCACCGTCACTACCTTAAAAGACCCCAGCAAGATGAACCGGGGACACCACACCCTGGAGGTGTTTGCGTTTTCCGGGTACGAACCTTTCTCGAAATGGGCCAACGAACCCTCTGGAGACCGCTCATGGGAATACCAGCAGTTGAAAGAACAGATTACCGGGAGGATGCTCAGCGCCCTGGAAAAACGCATTCCCGGGGTGAGCGACTCGGTCGTCTTCAAGGAACTGGGCACCCCCCTGACCAATGCCCATTACCTGAATGCCCATCAAGGCAATATTTATGGGATTGAGAAAGGGGTCTGGCAGGTGGGTCCCCTGTCGTTCCAGATCAAATCGGGGATCGACAACCTGTATCTGTGCGGGCAAAGCACGATGAGCCATGGGATTGGCGGGACGGCTGCGTCTGGCCTGACGGCGGCCAGTAAAATTTTGGGGGTGCGCATGACAGACTTGCTTTCCAAAGATGAGGAACCCCTGCGCATTTATCCGAGCGATGATGTTTCCAAGTGGCCGGAACACCTGCAAAAGAGAATTGAGCAGGGTAAAGTAAAGAAAGCCTGATTCTCAGGGGGCTGCCAGGGTGAGGGAAATTCGCCCCCGGTCTGCTTCTATTTTCAGGATTTCCACGTCCAGGATATCTCCCACTTTGAGCATTGTGCCCTGCGGAATCTGGCTGCGGTGCAGCAGGCCGTCTTGTTTGACGCCAATGTCGATGAATGCGCCAAAATCAACCACATTCCGCACTGTCCCTTTGAGCACCATACCCACCAGCAGGTCATCGAGCGAGAGCACGTCGCTGCGCAGGATCGGGGGAGGCGCATCTTCGCGTGGGTCGCGCCCGGGACGGATGAGCTGGTCCAAAATGTCCCGGAGGGTGGGCACGCCACATCCCAGGGCTCGGGAGAGCTCATCAATGGTTTGGTCTTTCAGCAGGGCTTCCAGAGCGGGTTTCCGGTCTGCGATCGGCTGATCGAGTGTCAATCCGGCCATCTCCAGGATGGCTTCGGCGATGGCGTAGCTTTCCGGATGGATCGCGCTGGCATCCAGCGGATAGAAACCTTCCCGGATGCGGAGGAACCCGGCCGCCTGCTGGAAGGCTTTTTCCCCCAGGCCAGGGACGCTTATCAAGGCAGTTCGGTTCCGGAATGTGCCGTGTTCAGCGCGATACGCCACGATCTTTTCTGCCAGTTTTGGCCCGATTCCGGCAACGTAGGTCAGCAGGGCCGGCGAGGCGGTTGCCAGGTCAACGCCGACCTGGTTCACCACGCTTTCGACCACATTGTACAGGCTCTCGGTGAGCCTTTTTTGGTCCAGGTCGTGCTGGTAAAGTCCGACCCCGATCGCTTTCGGTTCGATCTTGACCAGTTCTGCCAGCGGATCTTGTACCCGGCGGGCGATCGATACCGCTCCCCGCAGGGAGACATCCATGCCCGGCAGCTCTGTGCGGGCCAAGGGGCTGGCACTGTAGACGCTCGCCCCGGCTTCATTCACGATCAGGTACTGCACGGGCAAGTTTCCGGATTGGATCATCTCCGCGACCAGCAGTTCGGTTTCCCGCGAGGCGGTGCCGTTGCCGATCGCGATCAGGGTAACCTGGTGTTTGCGGACCAATCCGGAGAGCGTGTTTTGGGCTTCCGCTTTGGCGGCGGCTGAATTAAATGGGTAGATCGTCCCGGTATCCAGCACCTGACCGGTCGGGTCGATGACAGCCAGCTTACAGCCGGTGCGGTAGCCGGGGTCGATACCCAGCAAAATATGCCCGGCCACCGGCGGCAGAGAAAGCAAAGCACGCAGATTGACCGCAAACACGTCGATCGCATGGATCTCGGCGGCCTCCTTCAAATCGGTGCGCAGGCCGCGTTCGATGGCTGGCAGTAGCAGCCTGGAGGCAGAATCCTCAATCGCTAACTGGTACTGCTCTGCCAGGGGAGAACGCTTATCCGGGCGGAAGTGGGTCGATACCGCCTGGGTCCAGTCGCGTTCGGGAACCTCGATCTTGACTCTGAGGACCTTTTCGGCCTCACCGCGGTTGATGGCCAGGATCTGGTGTGGGCGCAGCCGGTTGACACGGAACTCAAATGCATAATAGGTCTGGTAAACGCCTTTTTCATCCTCAGCCTTGGGGGTTTTCTCGCTGCGCAGCACGCCCCATTCAAAGGCCTTGCGCCGGACTTCCTGGCGGATCCCGGCATGCTCGCTGATCTGTTCAGCGATGATGTCGCGGGCCCCGGCAAAAACGTCTTCCACGGTGGTCAGCTCCTCGGTGAAAAATTGGCGGGCGAGCTGCTTGAGAGGAGGCGGGTTGAGCGGTTGGGCGAGGATCGTCTGTGCCAGGGGTTCGAGCCCCAGTTCTTTGGCGATGCTGGCGCGGGTGCGCCGTTTGGGTTTGTAGGGAGCATAGAGGTCTTCCAGCGCGGTGAGGGTTTCCGCCGCGGCCAGCTGGCCTTCCAGTTCTGGGGTCAGTTTTCCCTGCTCGGCGATCGAGGCCAGGATGGTCTGCCGCCGGTCGTCCAGGGAGCGCAGCCGGGCAGCCGAGTTGCTGATCTGGCGGATCTGCTCTTCGTCCAGGCTGCCGGTTCGCTCTTTGCGGTAGCGGGAGATGAAGGGAACCGTATTGCCTTCATCGAGCAGTTCTAGCGCAGCACTCACCGACCCGGCGGGGATCTTCAGCTGTTTGGAGATGGTTTGAGTCAGGTTCATTGGCAAAACTCGCTATCGGGTTGAGACTACCACGATCATTGGATCGTGGTCTGGGTAGGAGTGGAATCTGGATTTAAGAAGCAAACATTGAGGTCCAAGGCTGATCTTACAGCGAACCGCAGAGGTAAAAAGACTTTTATCATGGATCGATTCCTTACTCAATAGTTGGATTCAGTATACCAAAAATTAGCATGCGAAGTGATGGTTTGAGAGAAAGACCTGATCGATCAACCAGTGGTATACTCTACTCTTGAGCGGGTTCCAGTAGAGGAAACTGCGGGATGGTACGATACATTTGAGGCTTTGATGTGACTCAAGTTTGAGGATATGAAGATGAGTGAAGAAATTACCCGAGAAATCTTTGACAAAATTGTAGAACTGGCCGCCCTGGAA
Organism: Anaerolineales bacterium; assembly: GCA_035458505.1. Lineage (GTDB taxonomy): Bacteria > Chloroflexota > Anaerolineae > Anaerolineales > UBA11579 > UBA11579. The sequence goes on from DATHZS010000006.1 coordinate 14,848, forward strand.
TTAGAAGAGGATGAGGCGGAATATATCCGCCGCCAGCTCAACGACCAGCTGACTGCCATCTCCGAACTGGAGGCGGTCCCCCTGGATGAAGATACTCCGCCTGCGGCACATGGAGTCCCATATCCTCCCGAGATCAGTGCCCCCGCGCGGCGGGATGAGCATGCCCCATTCAAGAACCCGGACGAGATCTTAGGTGTTGCGCCGGAAGAAGATGAGCGATACTTTATCACCCCGGATATTCCTCACGAAGATTTAGGATAAGTTGATGGAACTTTGTGACCTTTCTGCATATGAATTAGCTGCCCTGATCCGCAAGAGAGAAGTCTCTGCGGTTGAAGCACTCGACTCCGCCCTGAACCGCATCCGCCTTGTGGATGGCCGGCCCGGAACTGTGGATGCCGGTGAGATCACGGCTGAGGACCAGCAAACCGTGCATGCGTTTATCACCCTGACGGAAGACCTGGCACGCGCCCAGGCTGAAGCTGTGGATAAAAAGCTCTCCCAGGGAGAGATTCCCGGGCCGCTGGCCGGGGTGCCGTATACTGCTAAAGATATCTTCAACGTCAAAGGAACGCGCTCCACAGCCGGGTCGAAGATCCTGGCGAACTACACCGCCCCATACACGGCGACACCGGTAGCCCGCATGGAGAAAGCTGGTGGCGTGCTGCTGGGGAAAGTCAACCTGGATGAATTCACCCACGGCTCGTCTTCGGAATCCTCCGCGTTCCAGCCCGCCTCGCGCAACCCCTGGGATACCAGCAAGGTTCCGGGTGGGTCCTCCGGTGGGAGTACTGCTGCGGTCGCAGCCGGGATGGGCCAGCTCTCGATCGGGACAGACACCGGCGGTTCGATCCGCCAGCCAGCCGCGTTCTGCGGGGTGGTTGGGCTGAAACCGACCTACGGGCGGGTGTCCCGCTATGGGCTGATCGCTTTCGGTTCGTCATTGGACTGCCCGGGCCCGGTTGCCCGGAATGTGCGCGATGCGGCCATGATGCTGAACGCCATCGCCGGACCTGACTTGCAGGACAGCACCGCTGTCACGGTACCGGTGCCGGATTACACAGCTGCACTTGAAGCGGGAGTCAAAGGCATGCGGATCGGGCTCAGCCCCGATTTCTTCAAGATCCAGTATTTTGACCATGAAACGGGTGAGATATCCGAGGAACCGATCTCCGATGAGATCAAACTGGCTGTCGAACAGGCCGCGGACCGGCTTTCGGAGATGGGTGCCCGGATTGTGGAAAATGTGCCCATGCCGCACACCAAGTACGGCATCCCGACCTATTTCGTGATCTCGCGGGTGGAGGTGTCCTCCAATCTGCACCGCTTTGACGGGGTGAAATATGGTCACCGTACCCCGCACGGCGTGGAAGACCTGAGCGAATTGTACCGCCGCACACGGGCGGAAGGGTTTGGCGCTCAACCGAAACTGCGAATTTTGATGGGCATGTATGTGAGTGCTGCCCAATACAGCGAACAGTATTACCAGCGGGCGTTGAAGGTGCGTTCGCTGATCCGGGGCGATTTTGATGCGATTTACGACCCGCAAGGAGAGTACCGCCTGGATGCGCTGCTGACCCCGACCACGCCTACCCCGGCCTTTGGCTTTGGGGATGTGTACGGCGACACGGTGCTGATGCAGTATGCCGACCAGTTCACTGTCACCGGCAACCATGCCGGGGTACCCGGCCTCTCGATGATGGGCGGCTTGAGCAGTGACCGGCTGCCGTTGGGGATCCAGCTTCTGGGACGGGATTATGATGAAGCCACCCTGCTGCGGATTGGGCGTGCATTTGAGGTCGCCACGGAAGATGCCCCCTGGCGTAAAGAAAAGCCTCAGGTTTTGCAGGGATTGTAATGGGTGGAGGATGGAACGATGCCAGAATTTGAAGCAGTAATTGGGTTAGAAACACATATCCAGCTGAACACGACCACCAAGATTTTCTGTGGCTGCAAGGCTGATTCCTGGGGCGACCCGCCGAATACCAATATCTGCCCGGTGTGCAGCGGACTGCCCGGCGTGCTGCCTGTGCTCAACCGGGCGGTGGTTGAAAAAGCAGTGCTGCTGGCAGAGGCGATGAACGCCGATGTGCAGACCGATTCATATTTTGATCGCAAGAATTACTTTTATCCGGACTTGCCCAAAGGCTACCAGATCACCCAAAACGACCAGCCGATCGCTCTCGGTGGGTATATGGACCTTCCGATGGAGGGGTACACCCGTCATGTGCGCATCACCAAACTGCACATGGAAGAAGACGCCGGAAAAACCAAACATGACTACGGCCGCCGGATGGTGGATTTCAACCGCTGCGGGGTGCCGCTGATCGAGATGGTGACTGCCCCCGACCTGCGTTCTGCAGATGAGGTGGCCGCCTACCTGATCCGCCTGCGCCAGTTGCTGCGCTGGCTGGATGTGTCTGAAGCCGACATGGAAAAAGGCCACCTGCGCGCGGATGCGAATGTTTCCATCCGGGTTAAGGGCAGCACTGAACTGAACGAGAAGACCGAGATCAAGAACGTCAACTCGATCGAGTCACTGCGCAGCGCGGTGGAGAAAGAAATCCAGCGCCAAATCAAAGAAGTGGAAGCCGGAAACGAGATCGAAGCTTGGACACTTGATTGGGATGAGGATACCCAGAGCTTGAGCAAGATGCGCTCGAAAGAGACCATGGCCGACTACCGCTACTTCAAGGAACCGGACCTGCTGGTGGTACACCTGGACGAGGCGTGGAAAGCACAGATCCTGGCGGAAACTCCCGAGCTGCCGCTGGCACGGCGGGAACGGTTCATCACGGAGTATGGGCTGCCGGAATATGATGCCGATATCCTGACCAGCGAACGCAGCCTGTCGGATTATTTTGAAGCGGCCAACCGGGCGTATGGCGGGGATGTCAAGCGGGTCTCGAACTGGCTGATGAACGATGTGCTGCGCCTGCTGAACGAGCAGGGGCTGGAAGCGAAAGACCTCAAGCTGACGCCGGCTTACCTGGCGGAGATCATCAAGCTGGTGGATGCCAACACCGTCAATACGCCAACCGGCAAGGCCCTGCTGGAGAAGGTGCAGCAGAGTGGAAAGTCACCGGCAGAGATCGTGGAAGCCGAGGGGCTGGCCCAGGTCAGCGATACCGGATTGATCCGGGAGATCGCTGCAAAGATCGTGGCGGAGAACCCGGAGAGCGTAGCCAAGTACCGCGGCGGCAAAGAGAGCCTGATCGGCTGGTTTGTTGGCCAGGTGATGCGCGAGTCGCGCGGCAAGGCTGACCCGAACATGGCGCGCGAGGTGCTGAAGGAACTGCTGGATCACTAATCAACTTTTAATTTGTGTTAAACAGAAAAAAATGGTATAGTATTTTTATCTTTAGATAAAAGGAGGCACATTTTTTTATGGAAAAGGCAATTTTTGTAACGATCCTTATTGAAGTGTGCCTTGCGGCAGGTTAGGCAAAAGAATTGTATGTTTCCGGCCGAGGGTACACCCTCGGCCGTTTTATTTAACGGCCCTGGAAATGTGTGAATGTATTCTGAGGCCGTTTTGGTTTAAAAAAATCAGGAGGTGGATTATGTCGGATCAGATTAAAGTAAAAAAATGTTGTACCCCCAGCCCAGTTGGCCACCTCTGTGGCCGGCAGTAGTGCTGGAAGAAATGAGCAAACCAGGTTAAACCAAAAAATAACAGGAAAAATAAGCGATGCCTAAAGTGCAAAATTATCAAAAAGCGATTGAAAAACAGGAGCGCAAGCAGCGCTTGAGAAAATCGAAGAAAAATTTACGACCGAATGCCGTCAAGCGCGGGCCGCGGCAAAAAGGCTGGGACCACATGGCAGATGACGATTGGGACGCGCCAGGATTTTACGAGAACGAGCGCGTCATGCCACGTGGTACTCAATCGCGCCACAAAGAGGTCGAGGAGATGGCCAGACAATCGATCAAGCAGGCCGGCGAAGAAGTGGATACAGCAGAGCAAGACCTGCCACCAGGCACTCAGCAGGGAGAGGTCGTCGAAGCTTCCGGAGAGCATTGTGTTGTGCTGGTTGAGGGGAAGCAGATCGATTGTGCCGTGCGCCGTTCACTGTTGGTCAATGAAACGACATTTACCACTGTGGTGGCCGCCGGAGATATGGTCGCGGTCCGCGTGAATGGCACCGGGGAAGGGGTGGTGGAGAAAGTGCTGCCCCGCCGCAGTTTGTTGGCCCGACCGTTCCGGCCCAACAAAGGTGGTACCAGTTCCTTCCGGCAGATCGTAGCCGCAAATGTGGACCAGGTCCTGATCGTTGCCTCCTGGAGATTACCGAGCATCTGGCCGGAACTGATCGACCGCTACCTGATTGCGGCTGAGCGCAATCAACTGAAAGCTGTGATCTGCATCAATAAGATCGATCTGGTGGAGGATGAAGCCGAACTGGAAGTGACCCTTCAGCCATACCGTGAGGCAGGCTACCAGGTGATCCTGACCAGTGCTGAAACCGGCGTGGGGATCGACCTCCTGCGGGAACTGTTAAAGGCCTCAAAAACGGTCTTTGCGGGCCTGTCCGGCGTGGGGAAATCTTCCCTGTTGTCGCAGATTCAGCCGGGGTTGAGCCTGCGTGCCCTGAGCATCGGTGAGCGCGGCAAGAACCGCAACCAGGGACGGCATACCACGACCATGGCCACGCTCTATTCCCTGAATGGGAATGGGGCAGTCATCGACACGCCGGGAATCCGCGAGTTCGGGCTGGCGTTCCTGGAAAGACATGAACTTGCCAGTTTTTATCCGGAAATTGCCAGGGCAGCCGCAGAATGCCAATACGCGGACTGTACCCATACACACGAACCGAACTGCGGCGTAAAGGCTGCGGTGGATCAAGGGGAAGTGTCGCTGCTGCGCTACGAGAATTACCAAAAAATCTTGTGTACGCTGTAAGGCTGTACCGGAAACAGATCAGCCCGCCAAGAGGGGGAGAATGGCGGGCAGTTCTGTTTATCTTTATTCATTCAGCTGAAAATTCAGGTACAATGAGAACAATCATCTTCAGGACTGAAAATGCAGCCGATTACCTATTCCCTCAAAAATCAGCAAAAACGTTCAGATCAGTTTTATCTTGACCTGTCAGATTTCACTGATGCAGTGCTGGACGAAACGCACAGCCGGATTGGTGATCTGATCACTGAAATGATCGATGCCCCGGAATTGGAAGACCGCGGCCGACCACGGACAAGGGATGAACATGCCTTTGACGCCCTGGTACTGGGGGTGTTGTGGCGGGTGTATGCAAACAAAGCAGGCAGCCTGGCCCAGGGTCAGAGACGGGTCCTGGACTGGCTGCTGGAAGTGAGGAGGAACAGCCCGTTCTTAAAGCCCATCGCCGATTTTTTCCGCGGGTTGATTGGAGGGGTGGTGCTCTTCTCAAAGGAGCCTGTCACCAAAACCCCAAAACTCAGCTTGCAGACCCTGGCCAGATTGATCGAATGGCTGGACACCGTCGGAGAGTTCAAAGAAGAGGTCAAGCGAATAGAAGTTTGGCAGGCATTCCTGGACCGAAAAGAGGAAGCAAACCAGCAGGCTGCACTTAACTCTCTGATCGATCTGGCGGCCTGGTTTGAGAGTGCCAGCCAAAACGCGTTAGGGAAATATACGCCCAACGTGGACCATTTTTTACTCACGGCGCATCCAAGCTACCGCTGGCGGGAGGATTATCTGTTCACCGGACGGAAGCGGGTTGAGTATCATCTTAATATGGTCGGGACAGAGATCATGAACCGCAGTTTTCGGGAAGAGTTCCTGAAAGCGGAGGCCAGGTTCATTTTTGTCCCGCCGTGTATGTCCGCCCCCCAGGATGGGAAGTGCCAGGCGACAGCCACTCCGTACGGCGAGCGCTGCAAAGCCTGTACACCAACCTGCCAGGTGCACCAGGTGACCAAACTGGGGGAAAAATATGGGATCCAGGTCTTCATGATCCCGGATTCGTTTTCACCCCTGGCATCCTCCAATGGGCAAGGGCTGGGGGATGTCCGGGTAGGTGTGGTGGGGGTCTCCTGCCCGTTGACGATTGTCAGCGGGGGATATGAGATGAAACGGATGGGCATCCCGGCTCAGGGTTTGCTGCTGGATCACTGCGGTTGTACCTGGCATTGGGACCCGGGTAGAGGGGTGATCACCGAGATCAATATGAAACAGTTGATGCGGATATTAGAAGAAGATCGCGTCTCTGTTTAACCTAGGTCTTTGCCACGTGATCGCGGAAGTAAGGCTGCCAGGGGCCGCAGCCCTTGATAAACGGCTGCATCAGGGCCCGTTCTGCCTGGACAGTGTGCATCAGGTCGTGGGCCGCCCACTCATAGAGCATTTCAGACAGCGTCACCTGGCCGAGTTCGGCATGGCGGGCCGTGCGATCCAGGTCGGTGGCATTGAGTGCCTTCAGGAGGAACAAGCTTTCGCTTCTCATCCGGGAAAACTCGGCGGAGAGTGCCTTGCCAGACAGGCTGCGTTTCGAAATTTTTCCCTGGCTATCGGGATCAAACGCCGGGAAATCCTGCCCGGCTAAGAAGGCCCGCACCCGCACCGGAAAGACCCACTGCTCGGTATCCACCAGGTGCTGAAGACAGTCCAGGGCAGACCATTCCCCCGGAGCAGGAGAGAGATTGAGCAGGTCTTCGGACAGAGTGTTGGTGAGGTTTTCCCAGTTCAGAGGGGTTGTTTGGAGAATGGTGGCGGAATCTTTGAGAATATCAAACATGATCGGACCTCGCTTTCTCATTAAGGAGGATGGTTGAAGGAATGATCTGATTATACTGGGATTTGTAGGTTAGATGGGCTTGTTGGTCAATCTCCCTGCTGCAAGCGGGGGTTTAGCACCCGGTCGAGAGCGAATCCCATCATCGAGAAGGCGAATCCAGTCAGCAGCAGGAGGGCGATCGGCTCCAGCACCCAGAACTTTGATCCCCAGGCAGCCCCATGAGAGAGCGCTTCGTAAATCACTTTACCCCAGGTGGGTAAATTTGACTTTACGTTGAACATTCCCAAAGTGGCTTCGAGGAAGATGAACCCCGGAATCAGGGTGACCAGCTGGGGGATGATCACCGGCAGAATACGCGGGATCATGTAGCGGAAGATGATCCGACGGTTCGATGCTCCATACGCCTGGGCCGCTTCGATGTAGCCAGCATCTTTAACCTGGATAAAGGCTGCCCGGAAGGTTTTGGTGGGGCTGCCGAAGGCATTCAGAACGACAATCACGCCGAGGATCATCCACAAACTGGCGCCGTAAAAGGCATAGAACAGCACTGCGATGGCCACGACTGGAAGGATCATATTGGCCTCGGTGACCCGCTGGACGAGGTTATCGGCCCACCCGCCGAACCAGACTCCGAAGGCAGCAAAAAGCATCGATACGATCGTGGTCAGCAACGCGCCAAACATACCAATCCCCAATGCGAACGGCATTCCCCACAGCATAGGAACGGTCAGATCGCGGCGCATGAAATCGGTCCCGGCGAAACCGTAAATTTTACCCATTAACACCATCTCGATATCCACGTTAGTCTCAGGTTCGAAGCTAAGCACTTTGATTTCCAGCGTGTAGGTCCCCGGAATCGCGATCGGCGTTTCGCTCTCAGGGTCGGCGAACAAACCATTGAGAACAGGAATACCATAGACGTCGTTATCTGAAAATTTGTATTGTATCTTTTGGCTGGCTAGGTCCCGCCTATCAATATTATCTTCAATGTCGTACCGCTCAGTATGCTCAATCCCGGCATTATCCAGTTCAAATTCCCGGCCATCCGGGGTCGTCCAGATGAAAGTGGCAAATGGTTTGCTTTTTTCATAATTAGTGTCGAAATACAGCATGCCTTCGGATGGAAAGTCCTGGTAAGGATAGTCAAAGGTGAAAGTAAATGTATAGTCGGGGTTCCCGTTATCCAGATACTTAACGGTCTTGGTTTCAGGCATTTCTTGGCTGCTGGCGGTGATCGTCTCTGGGATGTCTAGTTTGCGGAAAAAGTTGATCCATTTTGGAGAAGCTGTCCGGGGAACGTAACGACTGTTATACATGGCTGCCTGATACCAGCGAGCCCCAATTTCTTGGTATGGATAGCGGATTATTGCAAAGAGGGACCCTGCGATCATGATGAGTAAGATGATCATACCGATCACTGCGGATGGATAACGGACCAGTTCGCGGAAAATTTTTTTCAATCGGTGAGTGCGTTGTTTTGGTAAGAGCATGTTGCTGATCTGCTCCTCCTTATGCTTAGCACTTTGACCGTTATTTTTTTTGTCCCCTTGTTTCCTGGCACGATGGTTGACCATTTTTAGATAAACGGAAATACTCACCCAGATAAAGGAGGTTCCGCCGATGATGATTAACACCAAGGAAAATATGCGCCCGGAAACATCTTGGCTTGTGGATGAGGTTGTTTGAGAGGTATCTGGTGGATCAGCGTTAATGTCAAATGTCTGGGCAAAGTAGGCCAGCGACTCCTGTGTTATGGAATTATCTTCAGCTGTCTGGATAAACTGGTTCAGGGCCTGGGTGGTATTTTCTCCCAATGAATTAAGGCGTTGATTCGCAAGTCCACTGTCCTGGTTAAGATTGAACGAGTCGATCAAAAGTTGGACATACTTGACCTGATATGACGGCGCAAGGTCAGCGGGTGTGGCATCAGTGTATTCTACCGGCCAGACCAACCAACCGAAAGCCGCCCCAAACAGCACCCCGATCACCACCATGAGAATCACGACCAGGACCAGATTCAAAGTGCGGTTGGGCTTCAATGAAGAAACCCGGTCAGGCTTCTTCCACTTGAAGGATGATACCCGCGTCTGGAACCATTTGAGTGGATTGAATCTGCGCCTTACCCGTGTGGCTTTGACCCTATGCTGGTTACCCCCTAAGCGGATACGAGGATCAACGATTGCATA
>DATHZS010000007.1:0-28281 GCA_035458505.1 Anaerolineales bacterium
AACGGGATGTTCCTGAACTACGCGGCGTATTTTAGGATGGAGGAAAGTGATCTGGCCTCGATCGTGGATTTCCTGCTGGCCGAACACATGCGGGATGGCGGCTTCAACTGTAATTCCAACGGAATTGGGGCGGTGCACAGCTCCATGCATACCACGATCTCTGTGCTGGAAGGGATTCTAGAATATGAAAGGAACGGCTACCGATACCGGTTGGAAGACCTCCACGAAGCCGTGACGCAGTCCAGGGAATTCCTTTTACAGCACAGGTTGTATCAGTCCGACCGGACGGGGGAGGTGATTGATAAAAAATGGCTGATGCTCTCGTACCCGTCCCGCTGGAAATACGACATCCTGCGCGCCCTGGATTATTTTCAGGCGGCTGGGATTGGATTTGATCCACGGATGCAGGATGCGCTGGATGTGCTGATGAAAAAACGGCGCAAAGACCACACCTGGCCTGTCCAGGCGAGGCATCCCGGCCAGACCCATTTTGACATGGAAGCAACCGGAGGCCCCAGCCGCTGGAACACCCTCAGGGCTCTCAGGGTGTTCCAACAATACGGCGGGTAAGGTTAACTCACGGGCTGTTGGTAGCCACTACTCTCTGTAGGTGCTGGTCCAGGGGGTGTATTCCAACTCCAGATTGGCCATGACCTCATCCAACTCGAACCAGACCGGTTTCAGTTCCATATCGGCAAACATCTCGGACTGGTCGTCGTAGTGCGGTGACTCCTCCCGGGTTGTAGCGCTGCCGAATTGGTGGATGCTGTAGGAATCAATGCTCCCATCCGGACGCCAGGCAATCAGCATGATGTAGCCATCGCCATCGTTGGCTTTCAGGATACCGTTTTCCTGCCGTTCGGCATAGGCAGCCCGCAGCACATCGGGGCCGCCGCCCAGAGGCACATCCACATCCCCGCGCTGCAAACGCTGTACCTCCCCCCAGGTCGGCTCAAGCGTATCATGATGCAGCATAAGGTACTTCACAGCCTGTTCAAAAGCGGAGCGGACATCTGCAGGGGTAAACTCATTCCGATCCATCGAAGAGCCGTTGAAATCTTCAACATTTTCTGATAGGTAATACATCGTCAGCACACCCAGGGCAGCCTGTTTATTCTCTCGGCCTACGCTGAGATCCCAGCCAGCCAAGATGCTCTGGCCTTGTTGGAGCAGTTGGTCCTCAAATGAGAGATTGGCCAGGATGCTCATGGCAGTTCCCACATCGGACTCGGGGTGGTAGCTGAGGTTGTACTTATACGCAGTAAACTCTTCAAAGCTGATCGACCCGTCTGCGCCGAAGACCTCCCGGAGCATGAGAGAACGGTTGGTCTCGTATGCTTCGATTCCGAAGGTGGGCGAGAAATTCGCCGGGTCTGGATTGCCCTCCCCGAGGGTGGCTGAATACGGGGTGCTGTTGGCATTCTGGATGAACCCGGAAGGGGGATTAAGCACCTGTGGCAGGTCTTCTGGGGGTAAATACTCCGTCCAGAGCATATCTGACGTGGTGCCAGGGAGGTAGAGATCCCATTGATAGCCCTCGGCGCGGATCGGAAGTTTGGCGTTGTACAGGTAATAGATATTGCCCTGCTGATCGGCATAGCCGACATTAAAGGTCGGCAAAGCGCCTTCATACATGGCGGTGCGCCATTCCTCAAAATTGGTAGCTTTGTTCATCTGGTAGAGCTGCTGGAAGATATGGATTTGTCCAAAACCGGAGTAACGGATGGCGTACACGCCGTGGTCCTGCCTGACAACCGGGCCGAACACCGACCACAGCGCTTCCTGCTTGACGGTGATCTGCAGATTGCCCAGCAGCTTGACTTTGAGCGGTACCTCCCAGACTTCCAGGTCGAGCCATTCCCCATCAAAAAGATACTGGTTCTCATTCTCCGGGTTGATCTCGAGTATATAGATATCGGTCAGGTCGGGGTCATTGACGGTCAGTGCCCAGCTGAGGGTCCGGTTGTGTCCCTGGATCACGCTGGGCACTCCGGGGAAGGTTGCCCCGACCACGTCCCAGCCTTCTTCGCTGTGGAGGTGCACCTCATACCAGGCCACCGGGCCCTGCCAGGGCTGGTGAGAGTTGACGGCGAAGAAAGTTGAACCGTCCTGACTGCGGCTGGGAGCCACGGCAAACACATTCGATCCATTCTGGTAATCGGTATATTTGTACCAGGCACCGGGCAGCGGTGAGACTTCGCTCTGGCGTTCATCGGCAAACAGCTGGCTGATCGGGCCATCCAATCCGAAATAAAACGGTGCCTGGAAGACGGAGACGGCTACCATGTCTTTGCCCGTCACCGGGAAGGCATCGGCAACCAGCACCTCCTCGGGGTGCAAGGCGGCAAAATGGTTCAATCCCTCGGCGTAGGCCTCCAGGATGGCTTTTGTCTCGGGGGTAATGTCGCCTTCATACTGTGCATCGACCACATCCCACACTCTCAGGAGGGAAACCAGATAATCGACTGCCGCTGAGTCTGGCCCGTAGGCGCGCCCGAGCATGCCTTTGCCAGCCAGCAGGCTGCCCTGGATGGTTTCGAAATCGTCCTCGGAATGTGCATAGGCCATGCCAAAGGCGACATCCGGGTCGGTTTGCCCGTAAATATGAGGGACACCAAAGCTGTCCCTCAGGATGCGGACATCATATTTGCCTTCCGGGACGGCCAGGTGGGAGAGGTCCACCCGGATGGGCCAAAAAATAACCCCGGCTGCCAGAACCAGCAGCACGGTAAGACCGGTCAGGATTTTTTTCCATGGCATCGATTTGAGAAATGAGGCTGCTCTTTGCATGAGTCTCCCTTGATTTTTTCGATAAAGATGTTTGGTAGCAGATTAACCATCGCGTTCATCGTGTCTGGACCCTATTAGTTATACCCTGAAAATCACAAAAGGAACAATGACTGGAGTTTATACCCCCAAACAAAGGATAATTTCCGATAAGAACGGATTCATTCTTGACAAAATGTAAAGTTTCCTTTACACTATAAATGTAAAGGAAACTTTACATTACCAGGAGGTTGTGATGGACTTGAAATATCTCAAAAGACGGTTTGGCTCAGGCCGCAATTACCAGTTCCTGCTGGCCGTTGGGCAGATTTCGCTGTTGGGGATGATCCTGCTCAGCCGGATGGATTTGCAGGTTGGCTTAGCCGATTTTTTTGAGGGTCTACTGACGGGCCTCTCAATCGCAACTAACCTGGCCGGGATCACCCTGTATGCCCGGAGCTAAAGAGATAAAGGAAATGATGATAGATAGAATTAAAAAACGCAGTAAATTGGTTCGCCCGATGATGATCCCATTCATCCTATATATTGGGGCACTGGTTATCTCGGTCAACTATCTCGACACGATCTCAACCAACTGGAAATACGGGATCGCCTTGTTGCCGGTGGTCCCTGCAGTGTGGATGGCCCTGGGAGTGATCAAGGCCATCAACCAGCTTGATGAACTTGAGCAGAAGATCATGTTCGAGGGAGCAGCCTTCAGCCTGCTGACAACCACCTTGGGCTTGATGGTGTTTGGGTTTCTCAAGCAGGTTGGGGTAGAGCAGCCGAGCTTCCCGTACATCATCATCTTCATGATGTTCATGTGGCTGATTGGAAAACTGCGCGGCAACCGAAAATATCGATGAAAAATAAACTACGTGAACTTCGCACCGTCCGCGGCTGGTCTCAGGCTGAACTGGGAGAACGTTTGAATGTCTCCCGGCAGACGATCAATGCCCTGGAGAAGGAGAAGTACGATCCAAGCCTGCCGCTGGCGTTCAAGATTGCGGCCCTGTTCGAGCTCAGGATCGAAGAGATTTTTGAGCCGGATTCCAAGTAGGCGATCTGTACCAATTGGTCAGATGACAAAAAAGTGCTCCTCTGAGCGCTTTATTGTTTTAACCCGTTGGATCAATTGAGTTTTATTGGATGGTTGTGGAATTTTAGATCCTTGATTGTGGGGGAGAGCTTGGGTTTTTGTTGAAAAAGATGGTTTTATTCAAAAACCAAGATAAATTGGGTATAATTAGTCAATTAAAATCATTGCCGCCTGCTTAATGGGGTTGGATGTACAAATCCTGATGCAGGCCTTCACCTTGTTTTTACTTGAAAATGAGATTATCCAATAGGAGACCAGGCATGGACCATCCCGTACTGACCAATCGGCTTTCGAAAGCAGGAAAATTGGGCCGAAGTTTTATGAATCGGTTTATGTATTCACAGATGGCCATTCTCACCGGGATCAGGATTGCCCTTGGGAAGGAACAACCACTGGTCCAGTTTACGGTTGAGAGGGACCCGCCTTCAATTTACTGGGTGTACCGGATCAAGCCCGGGGAGGTTGAGGGCCTGGCACAAAAACTTGGGATCCCCCCGCAGTTTTCTCTGTGCCCGATCCGCTGCCTGGAGTCCGATGAACCGGAGTATCTGCTGACGGTGAATGCGTACCGCGTATCGGGACTGGCAAAAGGGATGCGCGCGGAATGGTCTGTTTTTGTGCAAAATGGCGATCACATACCCCGCTATATGGTGCTGGACGCCCGGTCTTCGCAGCGTTCAGTGGATCCGGTCAGTATAGTGACCAAAGCCTCGGTTGTACTGCACGAACGGGATGGAAATACGATCCGCACCCAGCTTGGGGAAGGTGAGCAAGCCTTTAGATCGACACTGACCCTGCCGGGGGATGCACCTTTTGTAACGTCCTCAGCAGAATGGGTAACTGCCAACGATTATATCTACTGGGGCAACGGGATCTGCGACCGGACCTTTTACAACTCCGGCCTGGCGAATGCACAGCAGCTTCGCGTGGACAAGGAAAATGCAGACATCCAGGATGGGTCCTTTTGGGGCAGCCTGGTGGAACCAGACCCGGTCCATATTCTGATCCTGAACAATGCGATCGAATTCGTGGTGTCTCCCTGGGAGAATGTTGAGAGAATCAAAGCCGGGTAAGTGATGATGGGTGGACATAAAGATAAAGAGGTAACCACATGAACGAATCCGAACTTGATCGATTGATTTGGTCTTCGCTGAATAGTGTTCACCGACATTTAGCGATCAAGAATCGACTCGCGGCACGCTATCCAGCAGAGATGTTCCAGGCTGCGGCAGTGCGTGAAACGACCCCTTCCGCCTTCAATGAGTTGAAAAAACTGGTTGAGGTGGGCGAAATGATCTATCTCTCAGGGGACATTCCTGAAGGAATAGAGGGATGGGAAATCGAATCCTCGGTTCACGTTCCACAAATGGTGGGCGAGGATTTCGAGAAAAGGCCGGGGGGCGATGCAAATCTTCTGACGGTTGAGGATGTCCCCCAGATGCTTGAACTGGTGGCCTTGGCCCAACCCGGCCCGTTTTTACCGCGCACGATTGAAATGGGCCATTATTACGGCCTGCGGCAGGATGGCCAACTGGTGGCGATGGCGGGCGAACGAATACACCTGACGGGATGGTGCGAGATCAGTGCGGTTTGCACCCACCCGGAGTTTCGTGGCTTAGGTTATGGCGGTGCTCTGACGAGCCTGGTGGCGGAGGGGATCCTGGCGCGAGGAGAGATCCCGTTTCTTCATGTTGCTGCCTGGAATGAGGTGGCGATCAAGCTGTATCAAAAAATGGGATTTCGCCTGCGCACAGAAATCGTGCTGAATGAACTCATTCGGCGATCCTGACGAGAGAATAGTGTTCCCCTGACCTCGTTAGAGTAAAATGATATTGAAAAATCGCCTGCTGACTAGAAACAGGCGATTTTATCAGACTGGATTTATTGGTAGGAATTGGGGTTATAAAACCTGGAAGAGGGTCTGGCTGGTCTCAGACCAGGCAAACAGTTCTTTGCCTTCCTCGAACCATTGCAAATATTCGGGGTCTGCCATCATCTTAGCGTTGGTTTCTTCCATTTGTGCCAAACTGTTGTAGCGAGACACAGCATGGTTCCGATAGATTTGTCCATGCATGTTTCCGAGTACTTCGGTAGAAACGCCATATTTGTCATTTAACCAGGTGGCAATTTTCTTCAAATGTTCAATACCTTTAAAGCGTAATCCGGGTTTGGTGGTAACTGTAATCACCGTTATGTAATCCATGAAAATCTCCTTTGGATCTAATAGAGATGGGAGGATAAAAAAAGCCTGTGATGCTCAAGCGGGGAGGATTTGCTGCGGGGGAATGGTGTTGATATCCAGTCTGATTACATAAATTATACAATTAATATTATATTTATCCAAATTATAACGATATTGCTTCATCCGTAATCTGGTGCAAATCGGATAAGATATAATTACGACGATATAAATCATATTTCTGTCCTGGTTTGGTTCGGTTTTGAATTCGTGGTATAAGGAGATTTTCATGCCTGAAGAATTGTTGATGGTGCCTGCTTTGCAAAGTTTCACCATCCGCGCCCCGGAAATTGAAGATGCAGAGAAAGTGGCCGACTTTTTCAACGTCATTTCCATCGAGGTGGTTGGAAAAAAACATTATGAGACCGGCATGATTGAACGCACCTGGCAGGCACCCAAATTTGATAAAGATCAATCGGTTCGGTTGGTGTTTGCGCCTGATGGGGAACTGGCTGCTTATGTAGAAGTTGGTGGACACCAGCAACCGCATGTTCAGATTGGCGTGGGTGTCATGCTTCCGGCAGCATTCCAGGGAAAGGGGATTGGGACCGCTTTGCTGCAGTGGGGGGAGGGACGCGCCAGGGAAATCCTGCTTAAAGCCCCAAAGGATGCCCAGGTTGTGATGACGGCTGCATGCAACGAGAAGGATCTTTATCGTACCTCGCTGTATCAAAGGTATGGAATGAAACTATACCGCCATTTCTTCAAAATGGTGATCGATATTGATACACCTCCGCAACCCGCCAAATTGCCCGCCGGAATTGTGATCCGTCCGTATGATGAGGAAACCGAGTTATACCGATTGTCACAATGCTATCTGGATTCTTTTCAGGATCATTTTGGTTTCTCCGGACAGACCCTTGAGGATATCGCAACCTATATCCGTCACCTGATTGACAAGGACCCGAATTATGACCCGGGATTGTGGTTTGTGGCAGTCGATGGTGAGGAAATGGTTGGGTTGTCGATTTGTGCCGGAAAGACGACCGAAGACCCGCTGATGGGTTATGTGAACGTATTGGGAGTGGTGCGGGAGTACCGCAAACGGGGCCTGGGGATGGCCTTACTGACGCATTCTTTTGCCGAACTGCACCAACGCGGCAGCCAGCGGGTGGGGTTGAGTGTGGATGCCTCCAGCCTGACCGGCGCAACCCGGTTGTATGAGAAAGCCGGGATGGATGTGCGCGAGCGGTTTGATCTTTATCAGAAGATCCTGCGTGATGGCGAAGTGCTGTTCAGGGAGTAAGGGATCTGATTTTCCAGTTTTTGATCGAAAGGCGTTTGGTAAAAGTGTGCAAGAAGCACCCAAAATGACCCGGTGTTTTCATTCAAATTTCTTAACCGCAGATGCTAGTCGTTCTGGCGGAAATTTGGAATCAGGAACGCGGTTTTTTGTTTATAGCTTTTGTACGACTCTCCCAGGCGAAGCTCGAGCTCAAATTCTTCAAAAAACTTCAGGAAGAAAAGGTGAGCCGGAATAATCCCCAAAAGCACATAAAGGGTCAGCAGAGTAGAGCCTGAGATGAACCCTAACCCAATCGCTGAGAGGTAGTATCCCAGGGACATCGGGTTTCGGGTGTATCGGTAAATGTCGGTGGCAACTGTGTGTTTCGTCAGGCGGAAAGCGTTAGCCCCGCTTCCCAGGGAGCGAAGTAATTTATTGGATACCGCGAAGAAATATAATCCCGGTACCATCATGATGATGCCCAAAATAAGAAATACGGGTTTCCAAGGTAATGGCTCTACCCCAATCAGCGCATCGAGATGTGTGAGCCCAGGGTAGAACAAGCTGACAACGAATGGTGTCCCTAACCCGGCAAAAAAAAGGAAATGCATGATCCGGCTGGATTTTTCTGCATTGGTTTGAGAGGGGTTCTTTCGGAGCCAGACACCCAGAATCCCAGCCCCGGCGGTAAACACCAGAAGGCATCCTAAAGCAAAATAAAGCACGAACATGTGATACCTCTTTCTATCTCAATAAGCATTACATTGGGATGAGAATTATTTGTCTAATCGGTTTTGAGCCAATTGGTCAATCCACCAGCCTGCCAACGATCTTGACGCAGGGTCGGGTGAAGACTTCTTCGGCATGTGGGGCGTCGCCGATCTCCCCGCTTAGGTCCTGGCCCGGGAAATGCAAATTGCGATGCATGTCGCTCCGCCAGTTGGGGCATTCGCTGACGTCATAGACAATGCCGTTGTAGGCAATCCATTTCTCGGTTCCCCAGTCTCCATTATGGCGGAGCAGCTGAGCCCGGGTAATCGTTGTGTTGGGGATAGGCATGCAATTATTTTAACACGGGACTGCATGTGGATTGCTTTGCCTGTCCATTGGTGAAACAAGTTTAAGCGTGGAGCAAATAGGTTCTGGCTTATTCCAGCTCGACACTGAACCAATAGCTGACTTCACCCTGCTTCCAACTGGTTTGCACATCGATGATATATGTACCGGGCCCGACCTGCGGAGACCAATCCAAAAACTCTGCCGGGGTCAGGTTCTCGGAAACGATGGTATCGCCAAAGAGTTCTTCGCTGATTGAAACCGTGACTTCATCGGGGAGGGGGGTATCCAGCTGAAAGCGGATCGGAGAGGCGTGGCTGATGCTGGTGGTTACCTCAAAAAAAGGTTCGATTGAATCCACACAATAAGAAGGACCAATCGCTTTATCCCAACAGTAGGAGCTTTGAAAGCCATTTACCAGTTCATTTCCATCCACCAGATAGACGAGGGGTGGGCTATCCAGGTTCCCTCCGCAAGCCGTTAATCCAATCGTGAGCAGAACAAGTGTCAGAAGCAGTTTAATTGAAATTTTCATGTCTTTCCCTTCCTGAATTTGGACTAATACTATCTGATTATATCATGCGGTAGAACATTGCACTGTATTCTGTTCTTCTTCTATGCGATATGGGGGGAGTAGATTGTCTGTAAGCCAAAAATTTTGACCATCTTAATCTTTTAGACTAGAATAAATCATCCGGCTGTACGAATTCACAAAGGAGCAGAGATGGTCACGTTCACGGTAGTGTCAAAAAGCGAAGCAAAGCAGAAGCCTTATCCCTATGTCTGGGTGGATGAGGAGGGCGGCGTACGGGAGTTGGCTCCCCACGAAAAGGAATTTCTCGAAACGCCTTTTATTCCCGGCGATGGTGGCGCTCCGGCGACCAAATCAGATTACCACCAGAAGAACGGCTGGGGAAATCTAAGGGGTTTTTGCAAAAGACTACATATTCCTGAAGGAATTGAGATCCAGCCATACGAATAAACCCCTGAAAATCATTCCTTGATGCAAATTTTTATCTTGTCAGGGAAAAGCGGGAAAATTTCCTGTAAAATAGGAGTATGGATAAGATCCAGAAAAGATGTACCGACTTATCCTGAATGGGTTGAACCGTTATGGTTGATCGGGACACCAAAGGTGGGGGGAATTATGCTGACGACCTGACCTGGCGTGAGCAAGAGGTATTGGGTTTTCTCAGTGAACGCCTGACCAACCGTGAGATTGCCGACCAACTTCACCTGGCAGAGAGCACAGTAAAAGATTATGTAAGCAGCATTCTCAGCAAGCTGTATGTAAAAAATCGCCGGGAGGCCGTTGAAAAAGCCAAAGAACTGGACCTATTAGGGCGAAGTCAGGACCGTTCACTCGATCGGCGATCGAACCTGCCGCCTGATAAAACGCGATTCATCGGCCGGGAGGCTGAACTCTCGCAGATCAGGCAGGAACTGTCGGAGACGCGGCTGCTCTCGCTGATCGGGCCGGGCGGAATCGGTAAGACCCGTCTGGCATTGAAGGCCGCCGAGACTTTGCTCGATGATTTTCCGGATGGGGTGTTCTTCGTCGGTCTGGCGCCCCTCCGTTCATCCACCGGTATCATCCAAGCGATATCGGAGAGTATGAGGATCCCGATCGCAACTCAGGAAGCCCCCAGGGATCAGCTGATCCGATTTTTAAGGAATAAAGAGATCCTGCTGGTGATGGATAACTTCGAGCATCTGCTCCCGGGAACGGAATTCCTCGGAGAACTTCTTCAGGGGGCTGAAAATGTTAAGCTCCTGGCGACCTCCCGTGAGCGGTTGAACTTACAGTCCGAGTCAATTTTCCAGGTTGGGGGGTTAACATTCCCGTCTGCAGCAGACGCGTACGAGACCCATGAATTTGATGCCGTGGCATTATTTATCCAGAGAGCGAGCAAGGTCCGGCCTGGGTTTGCGCCCACTCCGAAAGAAATGGTTCTGATTGGAAAGATCTGCCAGCGTGTGGGTGGGATGCCGCTGGCGATCGAGCTGTCAGCCGCGTGGCTTCAATTGCTCAACGTATATGAAGTTGCGGCAGAGCTTGAGAAAAATCTTGATTTACTGGCCACGGATGTGAGGGATACGCCGGAACGGCACCGCAGTATTCGCACCGTGTTTGATTCCTCCTGGTCAATGCTGGACCTCTCTGAACAGGGATTATTTTCGTGTCTGTCTGTGTTCAGGGGTGGCTTTACCAGGAAGGCGGCCCAACAGGTCACTGGCGCTACGCTGGCCCAGTTGGCAGGATTGGCGGATAAGTCGCTAATCAATTTTGACCCTGCTACCGGGCGTCTCGAGGTACACGAGCTTTTGCGTCAATTTGCTCAGGAAAAGCTTGAGGATGTTCCGGATATTTGTCACGCGACACTCACCGCGCATGCGAACTACTATGCGGATTTCATGGAACAGGCGTGGGAAGATTTAAGGAGTGCCCGTCAGTATGAAATGCTTGCACAGATTGATGCCGACATTGACAACGTACGCACGGCATGGCATTTCTACCTGGATCGAAAGGATGTTGCCCAGCTCTGGAGGATGATCTACAGTTTGTGGTATCTCTACTGGATCCGGTGGTGGAACCAGCCCGGTGAAGCGTTTTTTGCAGAGGCGGCTCAAGCGCTGGAGGGAGGATCGGACCCGGAGTCGATCCGACTGCAGACACAGGCAGTGGTGTTTCAGGCGTTCTTTATGTCCTGGTTAGGAGTGTGGGAGCAAGGGTATGCACTTGCCAAGAAATGCATTGAGACCCTCGAGCCGTTGGGGGATCTAACGATCCTGGTATATGCGATCCGGAGCCTGGAGATCAACGCCTATATGCTCCATCGTTATGGAGAATTTATTGACCTGAATGATCGAATTACCAAGACAGCCTCGTTGACCGGTGACCGCTGGTTGGTTGCCTATGCCCAATTTGGTAAAGGATTAGGAGCCATTGTTCAGGATGATTTTCAACAGGCTGAGCAGTTAGCAAAAACCACCCTGGCGTTTTATGAGGAAATCGGGGATGAGATTTCATCCACGCTGCCATTGATCGTACTTGGACATGCCGCGTATGGTTTGGGAGACTATTCGAAAGCGCGTAACTATTATTACCGCTGCTTAAAAATTTCTCGCAGGGTCGATTTTTATTATTCGATCCAAACCGCATCCAAGTATTTAAGTAAAGTTTGTCTGGAAATTGGGGAATTGAAAGAAGCACAAGAAAGCCTGGTTCAGAGTTTGGCGATCACCAAGGATATTGGGTTTATCCGGGATATTGTGAACCTGGTGTATGAATTTGCCCGGTTAATGACTGCCCGGAAGCAGTATGAGAACGCTGCTGAACTGCTGGCGCTGGTGATCCAGCACCCGGTCAGCCAGCACTATCGGATGCTGGAGGGCCGGATCAGGGATAACGCGCGGGATTTATTGTCTGAACTTCAGGTCTATCTGACGCCAGAACAATTTTCAGCCGCGGTCGAGCGCGGACAGCAGCTCGAGTTGGACTCGGTAGTTGCCAGTTTGCTTTCAAAAAGAGATGTTTTTCTCCCTTCTGAGTGAATAAAATTGGTTTTGGACAGGTTTATCAAACCTGGCTCTCGCTGAAGATTTTTGATTACCGAGGAGTTCTAATTGGATTACAAAGCATATGTATTGCTTGCTTATTTTCAGGAAGTTTATGTATAATGTCTGAATTCCACACGCACATTGGGTTGAGAGCCCCATGTACAAACGATGGTTGTGGCACAGGTTTGGCAAGGAATTTGAGTGACCAGTATTGGGGGTGACTCAAAGAGCGAATTGTGATGATCGTGATTGGTGAATAGAAGATTATTGCTTACAGGAATAGGCTCCTGCCCTGCCTGTTCAATAAAGAAAAATGAGCTACTAGATGCAGTTAAAGAAAGGAAAAAGAAGAAAATGAGTTCTCAAAAAGTCAGCGCACAGTCAACCGGAATCTCACCGAGGACTGCTGCTATCATCGGCGGAATCGGATTGTTGCTCATGGCCGTTTTGGCGGCCAATGCCAATTTTGGCATTATGGAAACTTTGATCGTTCCAGGAGATGCCCAGTCAACATCAGAAAATATCATCGCTTCCAGCGGGTCATTCCGGCTTGCGATCATCAGTTTTCTGGCTGTGGCGGCTCTTGATATTGTGGTGGCCTGGGCACTCTTTGTGATCCTCAAATCCGCGAACAGATCTCTTTCGACTGTTGCAGCCTGGTTCCGGATCATTTATGCCGCGATTTTCGCATTCTCTTTAACGAAACTTTTCGGGGTCTATCAGCTGCTCACTTCCCCAGAAACCTCCCAGGGTACAGAAACCTTCATGCAGGCACTTGAAGGCATAGACGCATTTCAAAGCGTTTGGGATATGGGGTTGATCCTATTCGGGATTCATCTTCTCCTGCTTGGGGTGATTTCTTTCAGGTTCGGAACCGTTCCCAAGTGGCTGGGTGCCTTGTTGGCGATTGCAGGCCTGGGCTACCTGGTCGATAGTATCGGGATTCTCCTGTCGCCCTCGTATGCTCTATCCATTGGTGAGTACACATTTTTCGGCGAATTGATCCTCATCTTTTGGCTTCTGTGGAGAGGTTTCAAAGGCTTCCCGCAGGAATAAAAAACGAAAAATAAAACGACTAAGTCTACAATCAGATATTTATCCCTCGAACAACCGGCGTGCTTCTCCGAGTTCCTCGTGACCGCCAAGCAGACTGACCCGGTCTCCCAACTTGAAGGAGAAGCCACCGCGCGGAATCAGGAGCTGACCTTTTCGCCTTACTGCCAGCACCAGTAAGTCTCCGGGCAGGTCCAGGTCGCGCAGTTGCTTGCCGTCCACTTCCCACTGCCGCACCGTCATCTCGACAGACGCACGTTCGTCGGAGGTGGTCGTCATCAATGCCAGAATGTTCGGGTTGCGCGCCATCATCGAGACCATCGTGGCGCGCTCCAGTGCCGGGGAGAATGTCTTCACGCCTTCAGCATCGAATTTGGGCAGGTGCTGTGGGTCTTGGACCCTGGCGATGACCGCCTCCACCCCGATCTGACGGGCCTGCTTGGACAATTCCAGGTTACCCAGGTCATCATCGTGAAGGATCAACACTGTGCGTAACTCAGCTGGGTCCAATTCACCCAGCTGGTCAATCCCCACTGGCAGATACGGGAACCCCTCCTCATCCAGCATGCGCTTTTCCTCATCACCGCACAGCATGAACCAAATCTGGTCGCCATGAGCGCGCAGCTGCTGGGCGACCGTCAGGCCCAGCTTGCTGGTACCAATGATCAGGGTGTAGGGTTCTGCTTTCTCCGGGGCTTTGGGGGCAAGCAGGCTGAAGAGGAGCGGCATCAGCAGCACCGTCAGCACAGCAAACACGATCACTGTCGTGCTGGTGGCCTGATCAAACAGCCCGGCCCGCAAGCCGATCACCGCCACCGCTACTTCCAGAGAAAGGTGCGTATTGAGCAAAAAGCTCCCGGCGAACAGGTCGCGCCAGCTAAAATGACGCTTGACCGCCAGCATCGGAATCAGCTTGATGACCGCTGCGATCACCAGGAAGCCGGGCAGGGCGACCAGCAGATTAGGCGAAGACAGCAAAGCCTGGATATCCAGCCCGACTCCGACCATGATGAAAAAGATCGGGATGAAGAAGCCAAAGCCAAAGGCCTCTAAATTGTGCACCAGTCCATCATCCTCCGGGCGTTTGATCAGTGAGATGATCATCCCCGCCAGGAAAGCGCCCAGGATCAGTTCTGCATCCAAAAACTCAGCCATCACCACGAATGCTATCAGGATCGTGATTGCGCCGCGCACCTTGATCTGCACCGTGGCGCTGGAAAGCCGTTGGATCAGATTGCGCACCCGCGGCAGACGTACAAACCCCGGCCCCACCCGGTAGAAGATAAAGAAAGCAATGAACAGCAGGCTGAGTGAAAATACCTGAACGTCAAAGCCTTTGTCCAACACAATCAGGTAAATCGTCAGCAGGATCACGGTAATGAAGTCTGCCAGCATTGCCGTCAGGAAAATCAGCTGCCCAAATGGGGTCGGCAGCAACTCGCGCTCTTTCAGGATCGGCAGCAGTACCCCCAGTGAAGTGGCGCTGAGCACGAAGGCCAGCAACCAGACATCGCCGTGGATGCCGATCCGCTGCACAGCCAATCCACCCAAAACAGCCAGGACCAATGACGCACCGTAGATCAGCAATGAGGACAGCAGGATATTTGGTTCATCCTTGCGCTTCTTTTGGCCACCAAAGATCAGATCGAATTCAATTTCCATGCCGGCCAGGAACATCAGAAATGCCAGCCCAATGTCGGACATAAAATTGAGGATCGTGCCTTCAGTGACCCATCCAAGCAGGGAAGGCCCGACAATCACGCCGAAGAAGATCTCGCCCACCACGACCGGCAGCCGCTTGAACCTGGCGAGCAGCACAGGGATAACGAACGCCAGCCCGATCACGATCAGGAGCGGGATGAACCTGGTGGGGTCTTCCGGCGGGCCAGCCAGGGATGGAAGTAAGTGCATAAAAAAGTTCCCTTTCAAGAAAAACAGTCATCAAGAACATTAACCAAGAAAGAAACTCCTTTCCTGGTGCTTCCAGTTTAATCCCTTACAATTAATTTGTTAAGGATAAAACTGGACCCTAAAACAAAAAGGCACGCGAGCGCGTGCCTCTTTGAAACAAGATCAGCCTGCTTAGTAAACCAGGGTTTTCTTGTCAGTTTTGATGCGTTTGCGGAACATGTAGTAACTCCACGCCTGGTAAGCCAGCACGATGGGAACGAAGATCAGCGCTACAATGCTCATCACGGACAGGGTGTATTGTGAAGAGGATGCATTGTAGATCGTCAGTGACCAGTCCGGATTGGTGGTCGAGGTCATCACGTTGGGGAAGGTCATGCTGAAGAAAGTGATCTGGGTCAGGACGATGTTGAGGGCGACCATGATGAAGGCCCAGCCTTCATTTTTCTGGCGGATGAAATATCCTGCGACCAGCAAGGCGGCGACGGCTGTCAGCGGAACGATCCCCGGGTTGATATGGCCGCGGTTCCAGAAACCTGCGATGTAGGTAAACACTCCCAGGATGATGTAGAACACCGTCGCAACGATCCAGAGTTTGCTGGCAAAGGCATTGACCCGCTCGCGCAGTTCACCTTCCAGTTTCAAGCCGAGGAAATTTGCGCCGTGCAGCAGGAAGATGGCGACAGTCGTCACGCCGCCCAACAGCCCGTATGGATTAAGCAAGGTGAACAAATTGCCCGTGAACATCCGGTCGGCATTGATCGGCACGCCGCGGGCCAGGTTGGCAAATGCCGCCCCCAGCAGCAGGGCTGCGAGGAATGAACCGATGGAGATCATCCAGTCGAAGCGGCTGCGCCATTTGGGGTTGGAGTCCTTGGAACGGTATTCAAATGAGATGCCGCGCATGATCAGGCCAATCAGCAGCAGGAACAGGGCCAGGTAAAAGCCGCTGAACATGGTGGCATACCAATGCGGGAAGGCCGCGAAGGTCGCGCCGCCAGCCGTCAGCAGCCAAACCTCATTCCCGTCCCAGACCGAGCCGATCGTGTTGATGATGGCGCGGCGTTCCACATCTTTTTTCCCAAGGAACGGGAGCAGCATCCCCACGCCGAAGTCGAAGCCTTCCAGGAAGAAAAACCCGATCCACAGGATGGCGATGAGTACAAACCAGAGTATTTGGAGAGATTCGTAAGACATCATGCTCCTCCTAATCCTGCCCGCCGGTAAAGGAAGGCGCAACGTCAACAGATTCGTGCA
This sequence comes from Anaerolineales bacterium, assembly GCA_035458505.1. Lineage (GTDB taxonomy): Bacteria > Chloroflexota > Anaerolineae > Anaerolineales > UBA11579 > UBA11579. The sequence goes on from DATHZS010000007.1 coordinate 16,165, forward strand.
TCGCCGCGTCCGGGCCAGCTTTGGCATATTTCTTCATCAGGTAGACCATCGCCGCGGCCAGCAAGCCGTACACCACCGTGTAGCCGATCAGCGAGATGAGCAGGTCGACCGGGGTCAAATTCGGGGAAACGGCATCCTCCACCTTAAGCAAACCGTACACGATCCAGGGCTGGCGGCCCATCTCTGTCAGGACCCATCCGCTGGCATTGGCGAAGTAGGGCAGGGAGATGGCCCAGAAGGGCACCCACCTGAACCATTTCTTTTCTGCATAGTCGCTTCGCCGGGTGTTGAACAGGAACCAGGCGGCCACCAGGACCATGATCAGGCCGATGGTCATCATCATGCGGAAGGTCCAATAGGTGACCACCATCAAAGGAATATAGTCACCCGGACCGAACTCTGCATTATATTGTGCGTTCAACTCCTCGACGCCCTTGACTTCACAATCTAAGTTGTTGCACGCCAGGAAGCTCATCGCATAGGGGATGCGCAAAGACCAGACCTCCTGCTTACCACTCAGGTCCCCGATGGTGAGAAGGGAGAACGAAGCCGGTTGTTCGGTTTCCCAAATGGCTTCCAGTGCCGCCATTTTCATCGGCTGGGACTCGTACATAAATTGCCCCATGGTGTGCCCACCCAGGAAAACCAGCACGCTGGCGACCAGGCCGACCACGGCCGCGGTTTGGAAGGAGCGCTTGAAGACCTCGGTGTGTTGTTTGCGCAGCAGGTGGTAGGCGCTGACCCCGATGATCAGGAAGGCTGCCGTCGCCAGCCCGTCGGCCAGGGTGTGCCAGATGAATACCCAGGCTTTCTCATTCGTGATCAGGGCGAAGAAATCCACCAGCTCTGCCCGGCCAGTCGTATCATTGATCACATAGCCCACCGGGTTCTGCATCCAGCCATTGGCGATCAGGATCCAGACGGCGGATAAATTTGAACCGATGGCGACCAGCCAGATGGATGCCAGGTGCACTTTGTCCGGCACGCGACCTTCGCCGAAGATCCAGATGCCAATAAAAGTGGATTCGAGGAAGAAAGAACTCAGGGCTTCGATGGCCAGCGGTGCGCCGAAGATATCCCCCACATAGCGGGAATATTCCGACCAGTTCATGCCGAACTGGAATTCCTGGACGATCCCCGTCACGACACCGATCGCAAAGTTGATCAGGAACAGCTTGCCCCAGAACTTGGCCATTTTGCGGTAGGTTTCGTCCTTGGTCTGATAGAAGCGGGTTTGCATATAGGCGACAAACCAGCCCAGGCCCAACGTCAGCGGGACGAAGAGCCAGTGGTAGACGGTTGTGAGACCGAACTGCCAGCGGGATAGAATAACTGGATCCATAGAACCTCCGTTGATGTAAACATATTGCTTCGTGAAATATTATACAAGAGGACAGCTGATTTATGGGTGAATTGGGCAAATTGGGATTGTATATTCTTCCTGATTAAATGATCCAATGAATCTGTTTTGAGAAAATTTAAGTTGTAAGGCCGGGGCAGGAAAATTTTTATCTTTTCTTCTGCTCATTGATCTGATGATTGTGCTAAATTTTTCCCCTTTGTTACAGGCCATTCGGGTTTCTAAAGGGAACCACCTGGAACACGGTTTGCCAATATGGATTGAATTTGTGCCTCAGAAAATGGGGGATCAAACAAAGGGGAATAGCGTTGGTGGCTGCGGAAAAAATCCGCGAGGAAGGTCATTCGATCATTGAGGTTTGCCCAGTTTTCGGCTGCACTGCCAGAGAGGGAATTCAGGTCTTTGTCAAACATGCGAACGATTTCTAAGGTCTTAGGATTTTCCAGACTTAGTAGTTCATCCGGGAAATCAAACGTTTCGGGGAGGATGACATCCTGTCCTAACTTCATTTTGCTGCCGGGCAGAGCATAGGCCATCCACATATCTGTAAACGCACGCAGAACAATTAATCGCGAATACTCTAAGATCCTTATGCCAGTTTCCTCGAGCAGCGTATCAATTTCTTCGTCTTCGGGGATCAATTTTTCAGCAAACACATCAAAGGGTGCCGCCAAACCTTTATCGATCAGAGGCTGTACTCTGATCTGCTCATGATAGCCAGTCATCAAGTTTCCCAGCAACACCGATTCTGCTTTTTTCTTGGGGTCCGTTTCAAATCGAGCTGAAAAAAAAGCTTTGAAAGCTTCTTGTAAATATCTCTGACCACCATCCTCAATCGGGCGGGGGTCCACATACTGGTCAAGAAAGGACTCAAGTTTAGCCCGGTATGGCTTCTGATCATTTGAAAAAGTTTCGATAAAAACGGAGTAGGGCCAGGCAAGATCGCTAAAAATCAGGTGATTCCCCTCTGAGACAAATAAACTGACATCTGAGAGGGCTTCTGCCAGTAAATTCTCTTCCTCCGAAGGGACTTGCTCTGGCACTTTTTTCAAGACCAGATCAAAATAATTTTCTGGGTTTTTGAAACCTGCAATGCGGAGTATGGCTCGTTTCAATTGTTTGGGTACGAGTTCGTGGCGTAAAGCCTGTCCCGCAGTTTTAGACGCATAGCACCCAAAACAAAACCAGTTTACGTCGTCTCCCCCGATCAGCTTGCGTAAACCCTGGGCAATCCGGTAATAACCAAGCGTGATCTGGAGGTTTCGCAACACCAGATTTTCCTGGTTGAGGATTTGATGGATTTCTGTTTGGGTGAAATTTTTCTGAAAGTTCATCGGCACATGAATAAGATCATTGATATTGACAACTATTATAAGATAAAAAGTTCCCGGTTGAGAAATCCGACGTGGCGTTGAACCCCAATCCTCTCACACCTGGAGATGATTTGGAGGTGGACATGTACGTGATAGCATGATGATGTTTGATTTTCCCAGATTGTTAACCATCCGTATTCAAAAAAGTATCAATCTCCTTTAAAACCTTTTCCCAGTCCCATTTTGTATTATCAATGATCCGTGTGTCCCAATCGAGTTGTGAGGTGATGTCTGTCTCCATGTCTTGCATCATCTGGTAGAAGCTGATCACACCTTCCATTCCAGCCAGCTGATGTGCTTTTCCATAGCCTTGTTGTGTGATGTACCATTCCACCCCTTCGATCCATTGTTTCGGCCGTTCTTCAATCACGCGCTGTAAAGTGCCCTGGACACTATTGCCTTGTAAAACGATAAGACTCGGATTCAACGCCTGAACCGACTCTGCAAGCTCAAGGATGGTTGACTTAACCAACTCTGGGTCATAATTATGTTTACCGACAAAAATCGTGAACGGGTTTTGGAATAAACAGCATTCAAAGATGCTCACTTCTTCATTATTCTTTGCCTCTGCACCGAATCTTTGCCACCTTTCCATCATCAGTGCCAGATATTTTTCCGGGTGCAGGGTATCATGCGCATCATGCCCGTATAAGACTTGTGCCAGATCATCTGGCATTTTCTGGCTGGTCACTTCTCCCCAGCGCCGGTAAAAAACGAAATAGCCATCCTTGCCCTTTTTGCTGATCTTTTTGATGATCTTTTGGTAATCCTCAAATTGAACCAAAAATTGGTGATATTGTTCCGCGTCAAAATAGGACAGCGTATCCAGATCAACCGGGTGGTTGGGTGCATCTTCCAGGTAGAGGCGGGGGTTCAGTCCTTGGCTGGCGGCCCAATCCCGCACATATTGGGCGGTGCTCGTTTTTCCGGATCCCGGAATGCCTTCAACAATGATGAGTTTCGTTTTCATGTATGTTTCCTGTTCTCTGAATCCAGATAGATTGATAGGATATGAAAATTATGTAAATCAGCGAGTAAATTTTATACAGGAACTGTTCCCCAAAAACAAAAGAAGCACCTGAGAAGGTGCTTCCAGTATACAACAATCTTGTCTTTCAACACACTTTAACCTGACAATCAAGCCATGCACTGAAACCCTGGTAAATCTATGGCTTATGTTCTGCCCCCACAATTTGAGGTGTCCCGTTGTGGGACCAGGTCAATCGTCCTGACCAGGAAAACCTTTTTCACCCCCGGTGTTGATCGCGGCCTGGCATCAGCAAACGCACTCAAAAAGGACTTCCCGCAGGAAGCCCTTTCACTTTTTGAACAGCCCGGAACTATCTAGAAATGTGCCCGGTATTCGTCCATTTTCTTGCGCAGACGCTGAGACAGGTATTCGCTTGCGTCCCCCAGAACATCAAGGATTCTCTGGGCTTCAGCGTGATAACGCCGCCGTTTCTCGCTGGGCCAGTGGCCTGGCGGCGGAGACATGTTGACAATGCGATCAGCCAGCTTCACGATCGCAATTTCACGCGGCTGCCTGAGGATTCGAGAGAGACTATCTGGCATTCGAGCTTCCCAAGGAAGCTCAGCACGCTTGGTCAATGCGAGGACGCCATTTGCGACTTCTTCGCCGAACTCTTCGGCAAGTCTTTCGAAACTAATGGGGGTATCCTCGAGCACATCGTGCAGCAACGCGCACTGAACTGCCAGGCCGGCATCGAGGCCATCTTCGTGGATTAATGCGAATAACACCTCGGCCCCGACCAATGAGATATGCAGCAGGTAGGGGAGTTCTGACCCTGGAAACAGCTGTCCATGGTGCGCAGTTGCGGCAAAAATGTAGGCCCTGGCATATTTTTCTTGTGTGTGAAACGCATTCCGATCGTCGATCATAATGAAACTCCTTTCTGCCTGGCTGGTTAGAAAAAAGCAATAATAAAGTTTTACACTGGCGATGTAACTCTCGAACTTATTATTCTAGTTTAGCCCATGTTAGTCTAACTGAGCTAAACTTAATCCTATCATTACTTCTGGACCAGATCTGTGCGGGCAGGCCAGTTGCCTCGTTTTCAAAAGCTCAAACATCGCATCAAGGAAATTTTGAAAAATTTATCTAAATAAGACAAACATTATCTACATTTCGTGATATAAATAGCAACTGAAAATAAAAATTAGCAACAAATTAGAGGATGCTCTTATGCAAATATATAAAACACTGAAGCCCTATGTATCTTTCATTGCGATACTATCAATTGTATTGGTATTCACAGCCTGCAGCTTGCAAACACCAAATTCTGAGATGGCTAATCAACCGGTGGCCTCAATTGAACCGACAGTGGTTGAAGCTACCGAAACACCTTCTTATAGATTTGCCCCTGCTGACGCAATCGCTGCAGACTATGACGAAGTTTCGTTCTGGTTCAGTCCTGAGGTTGCCAGGTCCTGGAAGGCGGAATACGTTCCCCAGGGGCCGGGTAGTTCTTCCAGTGCAGGGCCTGTATCCCATACCGACCCGGAACACATCATTTTCAAACTCAACGATTACGTTGCCCCCTCACAAAGCACTGCCGATATTCTTCAACCCAGAATTTACATTTACCCGGCGGTAGAGATGTCGGAGCAAAATCAAGGAGCAGGCATTCAGATCCAAGCCCTCCAGGCATACCTTGCCACTCCTCCGGCTGATTTGATGGACCTATCAGCAGAGATTCCATTTTTGCCGCTTGTTAATGGAGCTCAGGTATTACATACCCAAGTAAAATTCTTAGACTTCCAGAACGGAAGCGGGGTCCGCTTTATTACATCCATCGCCCAGGGTTTCGTTCCAATCGGTAATGGGGCCATTTTCTATACATATCAGGGCCTCACCAGTGATGGCGCATATTACGTGGCCGTATTAATGCCAGTCACCAATCCAATCTTGGATGGCGGTCCGCCAGATAATTTCATGGACGACCCAATTTCTTATGTTCAGGGAATAGCGGAGCAGCTTGACCGGCAGCCTTCAAGCTCGTACACCCCAGATCTTTCATCACTGGATGCCATAATTGAAACCTTGCTGGTCAGGCCATAACTGACGTGCCCCTTCAGGATCTAATCCAGTTGCTGTGATGATATTTTGACGCATTTGCGGTTAGAAATGGTAAGCAGACGCAGTTACACCCGATTTTTATGATACAAAAATAAATATCGATATCGCCCCATAAAAAAGAAGCACCTGAAAAGGTGCTTCCAGTGTGCAACTATATTACCAAAGGTACACTGTAGATTGACAATCAAGAATTACATAAAACCTACCAAAATCAATGGTTTTAAAGCCCTTTTCGCGAAATAAAGTTGTACCCTGGGTGAGTAAGTCCAGAGCGTGTTGGTCTAACTGAGCTAAACTTACTCCACTCATTCCTTCTGGGCCAGATGTATGGGGGCAGATCATACCCGCGTATGGTTGGGCGTGGATAGTGTTCAAGATTCAGAAATAACCCTAAGCCAGAAAAATGTTTGAAAATGCCGCAGAATCTCACACGTCGGGTGCACTCTATGTTTGGTGCGTTTTACTTAGGTGTGCCTCAGAAATGTTGCAATTAACAGGTTAAGCCTGTTTTGTACCGCAATGTGGACAAAAAGAACAATCAATAGGAATTAGTTTGCCACAAGACATGCAACTTTTTTCGGTAGCTGTTTTTTGTCCACAAGCAGGACAAAATTCATAATCGGCAGGAACTTCTTTTGCACATTTTGAACAGATTATAGTCAATTTTTCTGACAGAGCAGGTTTTTTCTCATCTTCTTTCTTGCGGATAAGAACTTTGTTGAACACACCCTTTACTTTTTCGCCTGAACCTAAGGCTGTATTTTTAACACTACTGGCTGCTTGACCTGCTACATCTATAGCTTTTACCGCTGCGCCGCCAGTAATTTCCGCCGTTTTTTCGAAAACGTTCTTCTGGACAACAATTTGATAATCTTGAGTTCGTTGTTCAACCTCATCAATATCTAAAGGTACATTTAACCGTTCTGCAACACTACCTAAAAACTCACGTTCTTTTTCAGCCAATTCACCATCATAAATAGACATTAAGACCAATGTTTCCATCAAACTGCGCCGTACTTCTTCATCTTCAATATTAGCAATAGCATCAAGAATATTGTCCTCATTCGCAATCAGCTTTTGAAATTCCGCCTGAGTATATTCATCAAAGGACATGCGAGACAGCATCGCTTTGTAAAAATCTTTTTCCTTTGCGGAAAATTGACCATCAACCTGGGCGACATACATGACTGCGGCGGGAAAAGCTAAATCGTAGGTGTATTGACGTGAGACCAAAACACGTAATTCTTCCGTCACTTTACCTCTATTTTTTAGATGCTCTTTGGCAATTCTGCCGACTGATTTTGTTGTAGCGTAATTGTAACTGCTGCCTACAGCCGCAGAGGCTACAGGTACAGCATATTTGAGAATAGTCTTTTGTAAAATCTTGAAACCAAGCCGGCGTGCAAAATCTTGAATAGCTTTAAGGGTTCCTTTGCTAATATATTTTTTAACAGCCCCTTTTGTGGCAGCACCTGCTGCCACTTGCATTCCCCGACCAAGCAATCCGGTGGGCATCACTCCCAAAGCATAACCAAAAATCATCAATATGTCTTCGGGGTCTTCTGGGTCGAGTTGGAGGTCATAGACAACAGAAAGGTCGAGAACTAGTCGCATCTGAATTTGAGACAGATAAAGCATTTCTGCCCCGATTGAACCAGCGAAAAGAGCCGCCGTCATCCCCGCAGAACTTAACGTCGCTATCTGATTCGCCGTTGCTGCTGCTCCGGCGATGGCCCCGGCAATAGTTGCATAACGGACAGTTACCGATGTTAAAGTATCGGCGATATCATCGGGGGTTAGCCCTGGATACTTTTTCTGAAAATATGTTGCTCTGGCATTTCGGTCATAGGTTTGAATCACCTTTAGTAAAAGACCAATAAACCATTCTCCGCTCTTGACTTCATCAAAATTCAAGGATTTCGCCAGTTGTTTGGCTGCATTTAATTCAGAAGCAACTTGATCTTTGAGAACTTTATCCTCTGGAGTAGTAATTTTTGGTTTTGCCATAATTGTCTCCCGTTGATTTCTAAATGATTTGTACAATGACAGCCGTTATTAACCAAAACAGCACTAAAATTGGTGATCAGCAAGACTGAAATTGTATTGACTTAGTGTAAGAGTAGTTCCTTTTCTTGGTAAAACCCAAATTGGTAAAGCTTTCTGGAACCGGGTCAGAGATCCTGGTGTCTAAGTCTGTGCGTTCATATCTCCCGCTCATGGTCTAATTATAGTGGAAAATTTCCCCGAATACAAAAAAAGAAGCACCCTTTCAGATGCTTACAGTCTACAATTTTATTTTTAATCTACACTGTATCTTGACAATGAAGTCGTAATCTGGAATTACTTCGTAGACGGTTCAGCGTGCTGGAATAACATAATGAGTGGACCCAATCCCGGAGGCAGGTCAGGATCAGCATGATCAGAACGGATCGCGGCCATGAGCTTCAAGCTCTTTTTAATTGGCATGTTGAGGACCAGGGCATGCAGCATGTTTACATAAAACCACGAAGCCCTCATCTAAACGTGGAGGAAGAGCGATCAGATAGAACGGACCAGACAGAGTTTTATCAACTGCTGACCTACACAAATAATGTCAACCTAAATTCAAAGCTTGCGGCTTGGGAAAGCTTTTATAATTACGCCAGATCGCACCTTTCCCTTGAAGGTCAAATACCTTATGAGGTGATGAAGTCTCTGTTAGAATAATTTGAAATATCTCCCGCTAGGTATGACGAAAAACTGGAAGCATTTCCAGATTACAGAAGAGGAAAGCGTTATTAGGGAATAAATATGGCAGATAATGATTTTTTCAAAACTGACACTAGGGGACGCACCACACTTTTTTATGCTGCTGAAATTGGCGATCTTGAAGCGGTGAAAGCCATCATTTATAAATTGGCTGGCACGGGGATGAGCCCGCAGAGATTAGCGCTTATCAATCGAAAAGACAAGAAAGGATTAACGGCCATTGATATTGCAGAAGAGGCGGGAAACAGCGAAATTGCCGCTCTTTTACGAAGTGAAAAGGGGAGAATGGAATTCTTTGAATAGCCAGGTGTTTTAGGTCATACCCGATTGGGCAAATTGCCACCTATTTTAGTTGAGACTTAATAACTTCAGAGAGTGTTTGTCTATCATGGGATCATAATTATTTAAGCTTATTATTTAGGCTTTCCCAGGCTGCAAGCATTCCATTCAAATCTAAATCATTTATCAAATAAATCAAATAGAAGAAGCACCTGAAAACGTGCTTCCAGTGTGCAGCTATATTACCAAACTAGACACTGTAGATTGGCAATAAAGTCTTACACTAAAACCTACCAAAACCAATGGTTCTAAAGCCCTTTTCGCGAAATAAAGTTGTACCCTGGTTGGGTAAGTCCAGAGCGTGTTGGTCTAACTGAGCTAAACTTACTCCACGCATTCCTTCTGGGCCAGATCTGTGGGGGCAGATCGTTTCAAACTGAAAATGGGAATTTGATCTAATTGTTCTATCCTCCCACTGATTGCCAGCAAACAAGGTTTTTTAGTTGATGAGCTTAAGCAGGCCAACCTTCACCATCATAATAGCGAGTGCCGCGATGTCCTTTACGGGAATAAGGCTTTTCCAACCTTTCCCCTGGTGTTTTTACAAAAATTAAGCTTCGTGGTTTCCCAGAATTCGGGTTGACAGCGCCAAACTCAATCCGGGTGATCTGGCAACGCCCGACTACCATATCTTTCCAGATCGTGTAAACGTAATCACCAATGTTCAGGCGGGTTGGTTTGCCCGCCATATGGAACTCAAATTCCCCTACCCGCCCGTCATATAGGGCTTCAACTGCTTCAACTCCGTCTTTTTGGGGGATGGTTTTTGTTATTCCACTCATGTATTTCTCCTAAATCTTCATAATAGATCACACACAAAAATCCCTTCCTGTCAGTAATCAATCCACCGTCAGGGTTTTGCTCAGGTTGCGCGGGAAGTCGGGGTCGAAGCCCAGGCGCAGGCTCATATGGTAGGAGAGCAGCTGCAGGGGGATGACAGACAGCAGGGCTTCGATATTCGGGTCGGTGCGGGGAATGGTGACCAGCACGTCTCCGTTGGCTTCCAGGCGCGGGTTGTCTGCACCAAAAACCACTGCCATCCCGCCGCGGGTGGTGGTCTCGTTGATCCCGCTGATGATCAGGTCCACATCCTCCTGCCCGGCAACGAACAGCACCGGGTAGCCCTCTTCCACGGCAGAGAGCGGGCCGTGCTTGAACTCGGTGGAGAGCATCCCCTCGCAGTGCAGGTAGGTGATCTCTTTGAGCTTGAGCGCGCCTTCGAGGGCGATGGGGTAGGTCAGGCCGTACCCCAGGCAGTACAGGTCATCGATCCCGGTCAGCTTCTGCTCCAGGGTTTCAATCTGGGCGGCGGTGTGCTGGATTGTCTCCTCCATCAGGTCCGGGAGATTTGCCAGGGTGCTGGTGTCGTGTCCGCCCATGCGCATAGCCAGATATAGGAAGGCGATCACCTGGTTGGTGAAGGTCTTGGTGGCCGGCACGCTGATCTCGTAGCCGCAGGCCAGCGGCAGGTGATGTTCGCTGACCCGCATCAGGGTCGAGCCGATCACGTTGACCAATCCCAGCACGCCCATGCCGCGCTCCTCGGCGGTCTCGATCGCATTGAGCACATCCTTGGTTTCACCGCTCTGGCTGACAAACATTCCGACATCGTTCGGGCCAACTGCCGGGCCGTATTGGGCAATGAACTGCGGGGCCAGCACCGGGGTGGTAGCCTTACCTGCCAAGCGGCTGAAATACACCGACCCGAGCATGCAGGCGTGGTAGCTGGTACCGCATCCCACCAGGTAGACGTGGTCGGCGGCTTTCATGCGCGCCACGATCTTATCGACCTCGCTCGAGTTATCCAGCAGGTTGAGCAGTTCGCGGGCAACGGTTGGCTGCTCGTGGATCTCTTTCAGCATGAAGTGGGGGAAACTGCCTTTCTGGGCGGCCTCCATGGTTTCGATGATCTCTTCGAAGTGGCGCTCGATGAGGCTGCCGTCGGCCACGCTGCGCAGCTCGATGCTGTCGTGGGTCAGGATGACGATCTCTCCATCTTCGATGCGCATGATCTTGCGGGTGAGGGGCAGGAGGGAGGGCAGGTCGGAGGAGATGACGGTCGAATCTTCTGTGATCCCGGCCACCAACCCCGAGCCCTTTTTGATCGCATACAGCACATCTTCGTCCACTTTTCCGATCACGAAGGCATAATCGCCTTGCAGCACTTCGTAGGCCCGCCGGATAGCCTCGACCATGTCATAGCCCTGGTCCACGTAGCGCTCCACTGCATGTACACACGATTCACCGTCGTTCATCGAGCGGACGGTCATGCCCTCGGCAATGAACTGCTCGCGCAGTTCGACATTGTTGACCACATTCCCGTTGTGGGCCCCGACCATATCGCCGTCTGAATCGAGGTGCGGTTGGGAATTGGCCTGCGAGGGCGCGCCAAAGGTCGCCCAGCGTAATTGGAGGATGCCGCGTGTACCCTGCATCTCCTGGAAATTATATTTCTCTGCCACTGCATCCACTTTACCCACGTCTTTGCGCAGGTCGATTTTTCCGGCCTGGTTGATGGTTGCTGAACCGACCGAGTCGTAGCCGCGGTAGGAGAGCATCCTGCCGGCTTCGATCAGGGTTGGTCCCAGGGTGCGCTGTTCGCGGGTGATAATGCCAAAAATTCCGCACATATGTCGTTTGCTCCTATAGGGTTCGAAATGACTTCGTTCTATTGTTAATACCAGCCGTCAGATTATACCGCGATAGACCAGTCTGCCATTGAGGTGATTCAGGTAAAGAGGTACAGATAAAAATTGAAGGTGGATTTTTGCCTAGAAGAAGCGAGTCAGCCATTCCACGTTTGTCAGCAGCCAATAGATGCCCGCCGCGATGATCCCGGTGGCCGGGATGGTGATGATCCAGGCGGTGACGATATCCACAGCCACCCCCCAGCGCACTTTGCTCAAACGCTCCGAAGACCCGATGCCGATGATGGCGGAACTGACCACCTGGGTGGTGCTGACCGGGCCGCCCAATATGGAGGCGGTCAGGATCACGCTGGCGGAGGTTAGCTGAGCCGCAAAGCTGTGCACCGGGCGGACCTTATAAAATTTCCCGCCGAGGGTTTTGATCAACCGCCAGCCGCCGAAAGCGTATAGAATTGGAGGTTATGGTATGCAGCCACCACAACAACGCAAACTCAAGCTCGAAATGCCCAAAGACCCTAGCGGAATCTATGCCAATACGGTCATGATTAGCCA
>DATHZS010000008.1:0-28956 GCA_035458505.1 Anaerolineales bacterium
CAATCTTCCGACCAGACCTTCAATCGCGTGCTGGATTTTATCGATACCAATAAGAGGAAAAAGATCACCCTGCTGTATAACCCGACGAACCTGGGCTATGGCGGGAATCAAAAACTTGGCTATCATTATGCCCTCAAGAACAACTTTGATGTGGTTGTGCTGCTGCATGGGGATGGACAATATGCCCCTGAATATCTGGATGCAATGATCACTCCTATTTTGAATAATGAAGCTGATGTCACTTTTGGATCCCGGATGATGAACAAGTTCGATGCTTTGCGCGGGAAAATGCCGCTGTACAAATGGATCGGGAACCAGATTCTCACCGCCTCTCAAAATTTTTTACTGGGCAGCAAACTGGCAGAATTCCATACCGGGTATCGCGCCTACAGCACAGAAATCTTCAGGAAGATCCGGTTTGAACACAATTCCGATTATTTCGATTTTGATACCGATATCATCATTCAAATTTTGGATACCGGTCATACGATCAAAGAAATCCCTATCCCCACCTATTATGGAGATGAGATTTCATATGTCAATGGGATCAAATACGCCTTCAAGATTATGGCGACCACGCTTCGGTCGCGGATTGTAAAGATTAATTTGCTTTACGACCGCCGGTTTGATTACGATTTCAATCCCAATGATCAGTATTCCCTGAAGATCGGGTATTCAAGCTCTCACCAATTTGCACTTGACCGGGTTCGTGCCGGGATGACGGTGTTGGACCTGGGCAGCGGTCCTGGTTTCATCGCTGAAGAGTTGGACAAACGGGATGTAAAGGTGATCTCGCTCGATCAGCGCATCACTCCGAAGACAGAGCAGCATTCCATCGATACGATAGAATCTGATGTAGAAGCATTCGATTTCTCACGACTGCAAAGTCAGGTTGATGTTGTCTATATGCTGGACATCATCGAACATCTTTCTGACCCTGATGAGTTTTTGCTGCGTTTCCGCTATCAGTTCGGAGACAGTAAAAAAACATCAATTATTATCACCACTGGTAATATTGGATTCTTTATCATTCGGTTTGGTTTGTTCACCGGAAACTTTAATTATGGAAAAAAAGGAATTTTGGACAAAACTCACCGCAGGTTATTCACTTTCAGGAGCATGAAGCGTATACTGGAATCGACAGGTTTTGAAGTGCAGGAAGTTCACGGCATCCCGGCACCCTTTCCCAATGCTGTTGGAAATAACTGGCTGTCTAAAGTTTTGCTGGGTTTGAATCAATTCCTTATCTTTCTTTCGAAAACACTTTTTTCCTATCAAATGGCGTTTGTCGCTCGCCCAAAGCCTACGGTAGAACACCTGCTGGAGGCTGCAAAGGTGACCAGTAATCAAAAAATGGAACATCAGCAAGGGAATGGGTCTTTGTCGCCAGGGGAAGACTCTTGAACAGAGAAAGCCCAAATTGCATTTGCTCTCACCCACCAGATGAGAATTAGCCCCTGCCTCATTCAGCAGGATAAGGAAGGCATTTATGACCGATCCATTATATGACCAAAAGAAGCGTACGCTCCGACTCATTAGTTTTATTGTGGTCCTGGTAAGTGCCGTACTCGGCTGCAGCCTCCCTGCCCTCGAGACAGGCACCGGCGAGGTAACCACCACCCTCGCGGATGCAGGCACTCCCGAACCAGACCTCCTGCCGACCGATACAGCCGTTCTGGTTGAGGAGCCAGCTACACCAACCCCTGTGGTGGGGCTGCGCCCGATCCCGTTTGAGGCTGTCGTGCAGATTATCAGCTTATATTACGATGAGAACGACCAACTGGTGCCCGGCTGGACCGGTTCCGGCTCGATCATTTCGGCAGATGGATTGATCCTGACAAACGCCCATGTGGTCCTGCCTGACCGGTATTTTCCGGTGGATGCATTGGCGGTGGCCCTCACCGTTGCAGAAGACCTTCCGCCGGAGGTGCAGTACTATGCAGAAGTCCTGCAGGCAGACGAGCAACTGGATATCGCTGTCCTGCGGCTGACGACGGATATGAATGATGTTCCTTTAGATCATGATGCGCTCAACCTCCCGTTTGTTCCCATGGGCAATGCAGATCGTTTGCGGCTTGGTGATCAGGTCACCATCCTGGGGTATCCCGGAATTGGCGGAGAGACGATCACCCTGACGCGGGGAGAGGTGAGTGGGTTTACCTCCGAAACAGGCCGCGGCGCGCGGGCTTTTATCAAAACATCGGCAACGATCGCCGGCGGTAACAGCGGCGGGCTGGCCGCAGACCCTGAAGGATACCTGATCGGGATTCCAACCCAATTGGGCTATGGCGGAGATGATCAATTCGTGGATTGCCGCGTGCTTGCCGATACGAACCGGGATGGTCTTGTAGATGATCGTGATAACTGTGTGCCGACGGGAGGGTTCATCAATGCCCTGCGGCCGATTAACCTGGCCATCCCATTGATTGAAGCGGCCAAGGCAGGCATCGTCAATGTGGTCCAGGACAGTCCGGCCCCCACACCAGAGGCAGCCCTTCCCCCAGAAGGCTCGATCATCTTTCAGGATGATTTCTCTTCCATTCGGGAGGCCTGGGCCTGGGAAGATGTAGAGGGAAGTGTTACGCATGTGTCCGGCGAGCTTCATTTGGAGGTCAAACCATCAGAGTACTTTATTTGGGGCGTGCCTTCACATAATTTTACAGACGTCATCCTGGAGGTTGATGCCAGGGTGATCACCGCGGCTGGTGATGGCGATTTTGGGCTGATCTGCCGGTATCAGGACAACCAGAATTTCTACGGCATGGAAATTTCTGAAGATGGGTATTACGCGGTGTGGAAGATGATCAACGGTGAATATATCCCGCTGGTCGATTGGAAGTATTCCTCACTGATCAATACAGATTCATCGGTGCACCTGGGTGCATCTTGCGTGGGCAGTTCGCTGGCACTGATGGTGAATGGGGAATTCCTGGCGGAGATCCAGGATAACGATCTGACCAGTGGAGATGCTGGCGTGGTTGCCGGGACGTGGGAATTCTCTCCGTTTGTGGTTGGGTTCGATAATTTCGTCGTGCGTTCACCCGGGCAATAGCCTTTCGCCAGTTATGACATTTGTCATGGCAGGATTACCCTTGACGTAGCGGGTGGATAACGATATGTTATGGGAAAATCATCCCGAAACTGGATGTGAAATGATGAGAGGGATACACTCCCTTCAAAACTTGATCGCGCGTTGTGCTGCGGGTACCCATCCGAGGTGCCCGCTTATCTTTTTTTAGAATATTGTCATAGACAATCGAAGGAGAAATACGAAAAATGGCTGAAATGACAAATGCATTTCAAATGGCGCAGAAACAGTTCGATGAAGTTGCTGAACAGTTAAATCTTGATCCTGATATCCGGGAGATTCTGCGTTGGCCCACTCGTGAGTTTCACTTCCAGGTTCCGGTGCGGATGGACGATGGCAGTATCCGCACGTTCAAGGGTTTCCGTGTCCAGCACAGTGATGTGCGGGGTCCTTCCAAAGGTGGGATTCGGTTTCATGCAGCAGAAACGATTGACACTGTGCGCGCTTTGGCAATGTGGATGACATGGAAATGTGCTGTGGTGGATATTCCTCTTGGCGGCGGCAAGGGCGGGATCGTGGTGGATCCCGCAACCCTTTCCACCCCTGAAAAAGAGAAACTGTGCCGAGGCTGGATCCAGCAGATTTATCGCAATATTGGGCCCCGCCAGGATGTCCCTGCGCCAGATGTGGGGACAACACCCCAGATGATGGGTTGGATGATGGATGAATATTCCAAACTGGTCGGAGAGTTTACCCCTGGTGTGATCACCGGGAAACCGCTGGGAGGTGGTGGCTCCTTGGGTCGCACCGAAGCGACCGGGTTTGGGGTCGTGTACATGATCCGGGAAACCATGAAGCACATTAAATTGGATTCGACCAAGACCACCGCTGCTATCCAGGGATTTGGCAATGTTTCTCAATATGCAGCCATCGGCTTCCGGGATTTCCTCGGCGGGAAGGTGATCTGTGTTTCCTGTTGGGATCGGGAAGACCGAACCTCCTACACGATCAGCAAAGAAGATGGCGTTGATCCGGTCTTCTTACAATCCATCACAGACCAGTACGGATCGATTGATAAAACAAAAGCCACCCAGGCCGGGTATATCATCGAGCCTGGTGATGCCTGGATTGAAAAAGACGCGGATGTGTTGATCCCTGCGGCTCTTGAAGGACAGATCAATGGTGAGACGGTCAAAAAAGTCAGCGACCGGGTCAAGATTGTTGCCGAAGGGGCCAACGGCCCCACCACCCCTGAAGCGGATGCGGTTTTGGAACGCAAAGGTGTTTTTGTGATTCCGGATTTCCTGTGCAACGCTGGCGGTGTGACCGT
The DNA here is from genome assembly GCA_035458505.1 of Anaerolineales bacterium. Lineage (GTDB taxonomy): Bacteria > Chloroflexota > Anaerolineae > Anaerolineales > UBA11579 > UBA11579. Next base: position 4,359 of record DATHZS010000008.1, read on the forward strand.
GTCGTACTTCGAAAGCGTCCAGAACGACATGAACTACTACTGGTCTAAAGAAGAGGTGCTCGAAAAACTGGATTTCAAACTGACCAGCGCTTTCGAAAGCGTTCTGAATCTTTCGGTCAGCGAAAAAGTGTATATGCGAGACGCGGCTTACATGGTTTCGATTGCCCGGGTGGTAGAAGCCATGCAGCTGCGCGGCTGGATCTAACTTTACAGCCCTAATCTGCTGAAGAAAGGCCTTGCTGCGGCGAGGCCTTTTATCGTTTCCTGCTCACAGCCTGGGATGGCCAGGGCGGCAGCGTTTAATGCACCGGTTTCAGTTTTTTTGTATTCTGGTGGATAAAAATAGTGATATGATGGTTTAGTAGTGACGATAATTTTTGAATTGGTGACAGAAGAGGATATTGGTTATGGAAACTGGTGAAAAAGAAACGAAAGCCCAAGTGCCATTTCGTGAGCTCATCCGAAATTTTTTGATCGAATTGGCTGTTTATGGTGTTTTATTGGTGATCTATTTCTTTGTAGCTTTGCGTTACCTGGCAGAGCCTCTCGCCAGGCTTTTTGAGAACAACTTGCTCGTCTATGCCATCATGGGATTGGGGCTGATTGTCGTTCAGGCGGTATTTTTGGAATTCATCACGTCATATTTATTTGATTTCCTCGGTCTTCACCGGCTTACCTCCAAACCCGGACAGCACTAGGAGACATTGTTGGAATTTCCTATTGCAGGAGTTGTAATTGACCCAATTGCCCTGGTGGTAATTGGTTTTTTGGTGGGGGTTTTGGGCGGATTCTTTGGCGTGGGAGGCGGGTTTTTGGCTGCGCCTTTTATGTTCTGGATTGGTGTTCCGATGAATTTCGTTGTGGGTACCGACCTGGCCCACATGACAGGCAAATCCATCGTGGCGTTCAAGCGCCATCGTGCGTTGGGGCATGTTGATGTTAAGCTCGGTGCTGTGATGATTGTCGGTACGATGATCGGAGTGGAGATTGGCGCTCAGGTGATCGAGGCACTCGAGGCGCGCAAATCTGTCGATCAGGTGATCGGCATTTTGTATATCGTGATATTGGTCCTGGTCACAATCTTTACATCTTTCGAGGCGATCCGTTCTCTGCGGATGCTGCAGTCTGAGAAGATGGATGTTAAGGATGTCGTCGGCTTTCAGGGGATTGCCCGCAGAGTGTACAATATCCGCATCCCGCCGATGGTCTCTTTTCCAGCCTCCGGGATCGAGTCGATTTCTTTGTGGAGCGTGGTGGCGGTTGGGCTGATCACCGGCGTGTTGGCGGGGATGCTGGGCGTGGGGGGCGGCTTTATCCGGATGCCAATGCTGGTCTACTTTCTGGGAGTCCCCACCCATGTGGCTGTGGGAACAGATCTGTTCGAGATCATTTTTTCGGCAGGGTATGGCACCCTGACGCATGCCTTGAAAGGCAATGTGGACATCATCATGGCGCTGGTGATGCAGACCGGGGCGGCGATTGGGGCTCAGATAGGAGCGGTGTCCACACAATATTTCACCGGGCCGCGCATCCGGCTGTTCTTCTCCTTCCTGCCGATGGTAGGTGCGCTGATGGTCATACTGCGCTTATTGGGTTTTGTTGAAGTTTAATGTGTTGGATGGATGATCTATGAAGCTGCTGTACCTGATTGCAAATCAAAATATGAATCCTGCTGTGGCTGATTTTGTCGCTCAGGTGGCTGTGAAAATGAATGCCTCCGTGATGGTTCTGGTCGCCGCTGAAACGTCTAAGGGCTTTGAGCAAGCGAAAGAATCTTTTGAAGATGCCAGCAAGTCCCTGGCAGGGGTTTCCTTCTCTGCAAAATTTGTTCAGGGCGACCCGGTGTCGATCATGAAAGAAGAAGTGCAGCAGGAAAATTACGAAATGATCCTGATGGGCGTACATCGGCGTCAGCGGTTGATTCCCTCGCACTTCCGGGTGGTTTCCCAGCGGATCATCAAGCATGCTCCCATTCCGATCATGCTGATCAGGGATATCCGGGGGAAACTGGAGCGGATGCTGGTGTGTACCGGCGGGCTTCAGATTTCTCAACCCGTGGTAGAACTGAGCACCAAATTGGCCGGCCAGGCCGGTTTACAGGCTACCGTACTGACGGTGGCTGCCGCGGTCCCCAGCATGTATACCGGCATGATGGAAATGGAAGAAACCCTGCAAGAATTGCTCCTTACAGATACCCCGCTCGCCCAGCACCTGCGTCACAGCGCTGAGCTGCTGACAAAATCCGGAATCCAGGCCGAGATCAAGGTCCGGCATGGGGATGTCGTTGAAGCCATCCTGGAAGAGACTGCTGAAGGGCAGTACGATCTGGTGGTTTTGGGGGAAACCCAGCGCCAGAGCCTGATCGGTCTGCTGCTGGGAAATGTCACCCAGCAGATCATCAACCGGGCGCCGTCAGCAGTATTGATCACGAAATAATCTTCATTGAGTAAGTGAATCGAAGAGATGGAGGTGGATTTACCTCCATCTCTTTTTATTTGCCCGAGGGTGTAATGGATATCCCAATGGAGGCCCCTTGTTTCATAGGGTTGCCTTATACCGGAGATCTCTCCGCAAGCGGTTGATCCAGTTCGGTATGTGTTTCATCGGGTTGTGGAGACTGGTAAACTGCCGGGTGATCGCGGGGTAATTTCTTCCACATGCGGTCGACCAGGATCACCACCACGGCGGTGACCGACAACACCAGCATCAGCGGCCCCCAATTTGGCACGAATGCCTGTACGGTATTGAGTGCCGCATGGGCAATCCCGGCTACTAAAATGCTCCCGTTTGCCCGGTTGCATATCCATACGATCAGGATCGAGAGCAGGATGGTAGCTGCAAACATATCCAGCCAGAACCCCGCATCCCATACCGGAAGCCCCTCTGCCTTCCAGCCAAAGAAATGCCACGTGGCCCAGAGAAAGCCGATCATCACACTCGACAGCAATGGGCTGGTGCGTGCCTGGAATCTGGGCAGGGCGAAACCACGCCAGCCCGCCTCTTCACCGGTGGCATTGAAAAACATGAGTTGGTAGAAGAATTTCACCGCCACCAGGCCAATCAGCGATAGACTGATCTCCGGTAATTGACCGGTGGGGATAGGCTGTTTGTAGATCAGTTGATTGAGCGGGTAGCAGATCAGGAACAGGGCCGGGAACAATACGAAAGCCAGCAGCATCCACCCCCAGACACCGCGCACCTGCACCAGCGAAGCCAGGTAGCGCCTGACTCCCGGGTTGTGGGAATACGCGGAGGCAATCACGAAGGCTACCGGCAGCACTGCAACTGCAATCAGCCCAACAATCATCGGAGATAGCGGCATGTTTTGAATGAAATGCTGATTGGCCAGACAAACGACTATTCCGGTCGCCCATGCCATGAAAAAGGCGATCCAAAATGCTTTGCGCGATCTTTGCACCGGCTGGGTGTTGGTGATGGCCGAGATGATGATCCCGGCCAACCCTGGGCCAGTGAATGCCAGAAAGATCACAGGCAACCACAAATATTGGCCATCGTTCAGTAACGCGTCATAGGGTGCCCCCACTCCCCAGGTGATGGCAAAAGCAATGATGAAGAAGGCAGCAACCTGATGGTCAATCACCCAGTTTTTTAGCGCTTTCATTTAGTTACTCCTTTCGTTTTGGTCCAAATTCAAGGCTTAGGGACATCGCCGGTAGTGTGACTGGCAGTGTCGTCTTCAGCATTCCTTTGGCGGCGTTTGAAGGCCACGATGCCTGCAAGCAGGACCGATATCCCGCTCACGCAGAAAAACATCAGCCCACCAAAAAAGACGGCAGAGATGGGTTTCAGGGCGAGGTTGAAGAACTCCCAGATGATATTTGGGCCGACTGCCAGTACTAGTTTCGGAGAAGTGGAGTCCTTGGGGAATTGGCAGGAGAACAGGTGGACGCCGGGCTTGTCGATCGTGATGCTCATGATATGCACGCCCGCGCGGTCTTCATTTTGGGTGGAGTAAATATTCCCTTCAATGTAATTGCGGGTCATTTCGACATCCTTGCCAGTCGCTTTGGATTTCAGCTGGCAGTTCAATCGCGGCGGAAATTCATTCCGCACATACTTCACCCCGTTGATGGCACTGCGGTATTCATAATACACCGCGTACGCGCCAGCTTTTGGGAAGCTGATTTCCTCTGAGCCGGGTACGACGACCTGTGTCAGGTTGTCGATGCCCACGGCATCCAACGCGCCTGGCAGGTTGGGCATACGCTGTTGTACGAAAACACCTGTTCCTACACAAGCGAAGAAAGGCATTAAGATCGCGGCGAGGTAAAACCAGCGAGTGGGTTTCTGTTTACGGTCAGACATAGGATTCCTCCAATTCAATTTACATTTGAATGACGCCGCTCTGGATCATGTTGACAATCACAATGATTTGAATGGCATCATAAAAGTAGTGAGAGATGATCAGGTGAAAAATTCGCCCAAACCGCAGGTACCATAGGACCATGATCAGACCACTGAGAGTCACGGATATGATTCCTGCCGGCCCCTGTGCGATGTGATTGAGACCAAACAAAAAGGCTGAGAGAAACACGCCTAATCCCAACCACACCCTTGAAGAAGAGATGTTCTTCCAGCGCGTGATGAAAAAGATACGGGTAAGCTCCTCGGAACCGGCCACGCCGATGAACAAGATCGGACCCAGGAACAGCGCTAAGATCCAGGGGTCTCCGGCCAGCATGCTAAACAGATCGCCTAAGCCGCTCTCACTATCCGAAGCACGGTGGAAGTATTTGGCAAAGATTGGATCAAAAACAAATCTAGCCGACAAGGTTACTCCCACCAGTGCGATTCCCCCGGCCAGGTCTTTCCACCAGGTGCCTGGTTTCAGGTTGAGCGAGCTGGGCTTTTCCCCGCACACGAACCGCAGCACAAGCAAGAGGATGGCGATCACGATCAATGTATACACCCCGGCGTAAAAAAGATACCCTTCGGATGATGATGCTTCGCTTCCCACAACTTTGGGCTGTGGATCGCCCAACTGAACGAAGAAGACCGCCAGGGGCGCGGCATAGCCAAGGACGATCGCCAATGCCTGTGCCCAGCGTGTTCGCTGCCAGGGTTTGCGTAAATCAATGGATGGTTTCATCAATACTCCTTTCAATTCTTCAGGCAAGCATTCCGGCAATTGAAATACCTCTGCGAATGCCAGCCGTTTTTTAAAAACAACGCTGCTTTACTCAATCCTCTCGAACGAAACACTGATCGATTCAAGCAGCACTCCCACGATCACAAAGGCGGGGAGCACGGGTGCACCGATGGACAAGATTAATGCGAGCAGCACAGACATTTCGATGACTTTCTCACCTGAGCTTTTCCGGATCACAACGTGCCGCTTCCGACTTTCCCGGAAGATTTCTCGAACAGCACTGCCGATCGAGCTCCATTCGTTATCGTTATTTCCTGTTGCGTTTTTTGTGGTATCCATGACCATTTCTCCTTTTCTGGCAGAAGACCTTTTCTTGTGCTTTAGATTCAACACAGCTGCACATACACAAACAGAATAGCATTCAGGCACCAGAATCACACGAGCCCGGAGGAAGGTTTCGCTCTGGGCTCGAGACCGGACATTAAACCGGTCGCAGGGGATTGTTTTTTGTTCTGCTGGTGATGGATACCGCTTGCTGCAATACTCCCCGGGAAATGTATCCTACGTAAGGTCTAGGTGGTTGGGCTTACTCTGGTCGTACAATGCCTTTTTGCCAGGCGTATACTGCAGCCTGGGTACGGTCGGCGAGATGCAGTTTGCTCAGGATATTGCTGACATGGCCCTTGACCGTGCCAATGCTGATCACAAGATCATCGGCGATTTTCTGGTTGGTGAACCCTCTGGCAATCAGGGTCAGCACCTCAAACTCCCGTTCTGTCAGGTCAGTGAATAAATTGCTTTGTTCTGCTTTGCCATGGCTGAACTGTTTGATCAGCCTTGCCGCCACCCTGGGGTGCAGTGTTGCTTCCCCTTTGGCGGCTCGACGAATAGCCTCGACCAGTTCGCTGGCTTTGACATCTTTAAGTAGATAGGAGATTGCCCCCGCCTGCAGTGCAGGAAAAATGTGTTCATCCTCGTGGAAAGAGGTCAGGATGATGATTTGTGTGCGCGGGCTGATATCTTTCACTTTACGGGTGGCTTTTACACCGTCCATGCCTGGCATAACCAGATCCATCAGGATCACATCCGGAACATATTCGCGCGCCAGGTGCACAGCCTCATCACCCGATTCGGCCTCAGCGACAACCATGATTTCAGGCTGCACCTCCAGATATCCTTTCGCTCCATTGCGCACCATTTCATGGTCATCGACGATCATCACGGTGATTGGTTCTGTCATAGCTTTATCCTCCATGATCGATAGGAAGAGTGATACAGATCTTTGTCCCTTGATCCTGCTCGCTTTGAATGCGAAAAACTCCCTGGAGCGATTCGACGCGTTCACGCATGGAATCCAGTCCCATCCCATTGAATGGTTGTTGTGGATCGAATCCAACTCCATCATCACGGATGCAAAAGGTAACCGATTCAGTTTCAAACTGTAATAACACTTCTACCGCTTCAGCGGAACTATGGCGGGCCACATTCGCCAATCCTTCCTGCATGATGCGGTAAATTGCCTGTTTGCTTTCCAGGGGTAAATCGACAAACCCTTCTACAATCAGGGTCGCTTCGATTCGCGTTTGATGCGCCCAATCGATCAGATATTCATTGAGCGTTCCATCAAACTGCTTGCCATTCATGGTAGGGGGGCGCAGCTCGTGGATCAGATCTGTCAGTTCCCTGCGTACCGAATCCACAAGGTTGTCTGCTTCAACCAGATGTGTTTTTGCGGAATTGGGATCGCGTTCGAAAAGCGTCAGGGCAGTTCCCAAATGGAAGGAAGCGGCCAGGGATTCTTGTTTGGCGCTGTCGTGCAGGTCGCGCGCCAGGCGGTTGCGCTCTTCCGAAACGGCCATTTCCTGGCTTCTCTTGAGAAACTGCTGCAGCTGTTTGGCCATATGGTTGAGGCGTTCTGCCAGGGTGCTGATTTCATCTCCAGCAGGGTCCTCAATGAATTCAGAAAAATCGCCCTCGCTCCAGGCACTGGTGGCCTCCGAGACATGCTCCAATCGCGAAACCACGCCGCTGGCGGTCAGTGCCCCAAAGATGGTTCCGACAAGTCCCACCGCCAAAAGCAGGATCAAAACACTGCGTCCCACCAGTATCCACATGGTTTGTGGTATATCGGTGGACGTGGGCAGATGCTCAATATAGATAATGGCTACTCCCAGTACTTCCTGGTCTGCTTCATCAAAAATGGGTATCGAAAAATGAAAGCGTTTATTTTGCTCAAGGATAACAAATAATTGATCTGTGTCGCTCTCTCCATTCAAGGCAGAACGCAGGGGGGTCTCCAAACCAGGTAATAGCCCATAATCAATCGGTTTACCGAAGTCAGCGTCAGTGACAAGAGCGGAGTTAAAAGCCCCAAGTAATGTTCCGTCTGAGTCAACGAGATAGCCACTCCCCTGTGCATCGGTTGTCAAATCGATTTTAAAGTTGCCTACATTGAAGAAGTCCATGGTGGTAATCCTCAGGTTGGATTCCTGCATGAGTGCTGATACCAACTCCAAATCAATCGGATCTTGCGACAGTACGGGGCGCCATATGGGTGCGGTATTGTCCCTGATTGTTTCGAACCAGAACTTAGGGGTAATTTCTCTCTCATAAAATTCCAGTGGGATGAAGGCCCGTGAAAACAGCAAGTACCCTATGGTTAGGATCACAATTAGCAAGGAGCTGATTGTTACAGCGGCATAGCTCATGGTCAGCTTCCATTGCAGGCGGCTAAAAGAGGATTTTATTCTTCCAAAAATCATTGTCTTTCCAATCGCAAAAGAGTCTATCTGGCCAGGATGGATGTGTCTCTTTTAGTATAACGGATTGTGCAACCCGCTCACCATGACCATAGACCTGTTTTGGCTACGTCTCGGGGTGGGTTTAGGGCGTTAGTGTTTGTTTTCCCTGGGGCGGGTAAAGGCTCCCGCACCATATCCGACCACGCGTGAATAATCCCCGCTGGTGGCTCCAGAAGTTGCATAATGAAAAATGTGGGCCTGGGTGGCACCCAAAGCCCTGGCAGCGGTCATCACTGCCAACACCGGAAGTAACCCGCAAGCCTGGCCTTCCCCGCTCTGGTGGACATGTACCACCTCGTTCGGTTTAAATGAAGCAATCGCGTTCAGCATCGCCCGGTCCAGCTGGTTCGCCTTCTGCTCAGGATAAAAATGGGACAGGTCGGTGCTGGCGACCAGGAGCGACCTTTGATCCTGGAGGGTTGCGGCGAGGGCGCTCCCCAGGGCATCGGCAGTCTCCGGCGACGCGTTCGCGATCATCACGGGCAGTAATCGGAAAGGGACGTCCAGCGCCGCTTGCAGGAAGGGGAGTTCGATCTCAATGGCGTGTTCGTTGTCTCGCCGGATGGGCTCCAGTGTTCCAGCGTCATTTTTTTGCAGCCACTGGTTCAGCGCTTTCTGGCTTTGTTTGTCGATAGGAATTTGTCCCAATGGGGTTTCATAGGAATCGTGCGCACTGGTAAGCAGCGCCTGGGCATGGGGGCGGTGGTAAGGGGAGACCACTGCGATCGTGTCGTAGCTGTTTCCCTGGATAGCGCTGAACGCATACCCGGCGACCGGCCCGGAGTAGCGGTGTCCGGCATGCGGGGCAATCAGCGCAACAATCTCGCCTGAAAATTCGGGAACTGACGCAGACTGGATATAGTCCGCAACTTCGCTGCGCAGTTGTTGGGAATTGGCGCTGTACCATGTGCCAGCCAGCGCTGCCGGACGGGTATCGATTGGGTCCATACTTTTCATCCATGCCAGGGATTTACTCTAGCGGATCTGGACCGGCCATGACGAATCCCCTGGCATAAACAGTGTCCTGGCCGTGATTTTATTGTACACGATGTTGATCTGCGGGGAAAAGTGCCTTATCCGAATTTCTGCGTCAATTCCAGATAGGAGGCGTGCATCCATGGATGCACGATCTTGATTTTTTTGCTCTGCCAAAGGTATTGTTGGTATACCCAGGCCGACTCTTCCAGGGAACGGGTCAGGGCATCGTTCAGCGCATCAGAATACGGTGGGGAGCCTGGTTTATCCCAGGCCAGCTTATCCGCCACAAACAGCACCAGGTCTATTTCCCCCGGTTGGGGCTTCAGCGTCGTATGACACCGGACAGCCTCTAGGACTTGCTCATCCTGGAGATTAAACAGATCCTTTGCTATCACAGCCGAGATTTTTTGGTGCAGCAGAAGCGGAACCGTAACCTCTTCCGGCAAGATGTCGAGGCCGAGCGCCTGGGCTGCTTCCAGGCGTGCTTTGTTGGGATACACAGCACTGATGTCGTGCATCCAGGCGGCCTGCGCTGCGCGCTGTGGGTCCAGCCCGAAACGCTGGGCCAGTTGGGCGGCCGTCTCGGCGACCTGCCGGGAATGGGCAGCGGTTTTTGGGTAGCCGTGGTGGATAAGAAATGCGGCAGCATCTTGTGGAAGGCTGCCGCTGAATTGAAAATTCTCTGTCAGGTTGGTCAGGAAAGGATCCAACGGAGATCACCCAGCCGGTTCGGGAACCGAAATTTCTTCAAGGTCAATCCCCAGGACAATTAAATGCTCTTCCAGGTCTGCGATCTGTTCTTTGAACTTGTTTTCCAGTTCTGTCAGCAGGTCGCTGCCAGACCGTCGTTTGAGCCGGGCTTCCATTTTGAGCTGCCAGGCAGGGGATTCTTCCAGGTGTTTGATGCGCGCTTTCAGGTCAGCAATCACCCCATCCAGGCGTTTCAGCTCGACTTTGAGCGCGGCGATCTCCTGTTCTTTGGTTTGGTTGGGTGAATCCACCGGTCGGTCAGGCTGTTCGGCGAGTGCCCGCAAGGCTTTTAGGTCCCGGCTGGCATACGCCTGGTTCACCCTGGTCATCACCTCTTCGCGCCATTTCTTTTCTTCAGGATCGGAGGTCAGGTCTGGGTGGAACCTGCGCGCCAGCTCCCGGAACAAATTTTTGATCTGCTCTTCCATTTTGGGGCTGTACTTGGACTTTTTCTGTTCGCCGATCTTGCGCCACCCGTTGTTCTCATCCTTGTCTTTATAGGTGAATTCATCCTCATCCCCTGATGAGTCAAATTCATCGGGTTGTTCGTCGGGTTGCGCTTTCTGAGATTCCAGGGTTTCGTACAATTTGCGGCGCAGATTGCGCAGATACTCTTCCAGGTGACCCACCCGTTTTTTGTAGATAACCATAAAATCATGGATCGTGACGCGTGTGTTGAATAGTTCCAGTTCAAGGATGGCAATATATTCGCGCTTTTTATTCAACCTCAGCCGGAGAGAGGTCAGTTCGGCATCTGCAGTGGATTGCAGGCTTTTATGGTTATTGGAGTTTGATCTTCGTTTTTTAGTCGTCATAATTTTGTGCGATTTTCAAATGGTCATTATATCGCAAAATTCACGTTTAATGGATAATCGGTCTAGAATTGTCTGAATTTCTCCCCATCTGGTTTACTTTGCAGTAAAATTAACCCGCGGTGAGATTCACAAGGTTATCCCACAATATCCCACACATATCCCACATTATCCTTGCGTTATCCCGCATTTATCCACAATTAAAAAGGAAGTTATCCACGAAAATGGATAAGTTATCCACAAGTATTCCTGATATCGCCACCTTGCTTGGGAACTAGATCAGAGAATATTCACAATAAGTTCCGACAGGAAGGAACATGAGTAAGAAGATCGAAGTGTTAATCACATTGCCAATCGCGGATCAACTGGTTGAAGAAATCAGGCAGGTGTCGCAGGACCTGTCTGTTACCGTTCTGCCGGTCAAGGACGGGAGCGAGATTTCGCCGGAGCAATGGCAGAAAACGGAAGTGCTCTTTACCATGCAGATCCTGCCTTCTAACGAAGAGGCGTTCAGGCTGCGTTGGGTGCAGTCTTACCTGTCCGGCATAGACAGGATCAGTGACGATCCGCTATTCGAAAACCAAGCGCTGGTACTGACCACCATGAGCGGTGGCAATGCCTCCCAGGTGGCGGAACATGCGTTGAGTATGATGCTGGCTTTAGGGCATCAGCTCCCACAATTTTTGACTCTGCAGCAGAAAAAAACCTGGATGCAAGACAGAGGGAAGCGTTATGCTCCCGCCGAACTGCGCGGCAGCACCGTCGGCATTATTGGCTATGGCAGCATCGGCCGGCAGATCGCTCGGCTGGCATACACTTTTGGCGCTTCGGTATTGGGCACCAAACGAAACTTAATGAACCCAGCTGATATGGGATACCAGGTAAATGAAATGGGCGATCCGGATGGGGCGTTGTTCACGCGCCTGTACCCGCCTGAAGCGCTTCGTTCAATGTTGAAAGAGTGTGATTATGCCGTGGTTTGTGTTCCGCTGACCAGCAGCACCAAAGGCCTGATTGGGAAAGAACAACTCGCCGCAATGAAGCCAACCGCTTTCCTCGTGGATGTCTCGCGCGGCGGGATTGTCGATCACCCGGCCTTGATCTCGGCCTTGTCTGAAGGGAAGTTGGCTGGAGCAGCCCTGGATGTGTTCCCGGAGGAGCCCCTTGATCCCGGGAGCCCGTTATGGCAGATGCCCCAGGTGATTATTACCCCGCACGTAGCTGGTTTTAGCGCCGATTACAATCAGCGAGCCACGAGAATGTTTATTGAGAACCTGAAGCGGTATCTTGCCGGGGATGAGATGCTGAATCAGGTTGATTTTGACCGGGGGTATTAATCGATGGCGTTGAAAGGGCTGATTTTTGACCTTGGAAACACATTGATGTATTTTGACGGCAGTTGGTCCGAAGCGTTGAGGGTGGCGGACCGGGCGATGGTCAGCACCCTGGTCCAGGCAGGGGTTCCGCTGGATCAAGAACGCTTTGATCGAGATTTCCGGGCTCGGCTGAATACGTATTATGTCGAGCGGGAGAATGAGTTGGTCGAGCTTACCACCGCGCATATCCTGCGCTCGCTGTTGGCGGATTATGGTTACCCTTCAGTCCCCGCTGCTGTTGTAAACAATGCCCTGGAAAGCCTCTATCATGAGACCCAGCGGTATTGGACGCCGGAAGACGACGCCCGCCCAACTCTGAAAGCGCTTGAAGACCAGGGCTTCCGCCTGGGTGTGATCTCAAATGCAGGGGATGATGCCGATGTACAACACCTGGTTGACAAAATCGGGGTGCGTTCCTGCCTGGATTTTGTCATCACGTCAGCTGCCTGCGGTATCCGCAAGCCTGACCCACAAATTTTTCAGATCGCCCTGGACCATTGGGATTTTTTGCCCGGCCAAGTTGCCATGGTCGGCGATACCTTGAACGCAGATGTGCTTGGAGGGCAGAACTCGGGTTTGTATACGGTCTGGGTTACCCGCCGGGCGGATTCGGCCGCCAATCGCGCACACCAAGACGCAATCCGCCCGGATGCCGTGATCGACACCCTGGCAGAATTGCCTGGGCTGCTTGCCGGGCTGCAATAAAGAGATAAAGTAAGAGCCGCTGCATTCGCAGCGGCTCTTGATGTTTAATTTATCTTGGCGTCTCAGAACAGAACTGAAGTAAATTCTTTCCGGTAATCCCGGGTTTCCGGATGACTCTCATCCATGAGGATCAGCAAGCCGACCATTGCCTGGCGCACCTCGCCGTTCAGGAATTTTTTGTCCTGCCGCAGGATTTCCAGCAAGCCATCGGCAGCTGCCGGGAAGTTGCCCAGGGTGATCAGTTTCAGGGCATGGCGAAAGGCAATCCGCAGATCGTTATCCTGGAAATAATCCGGGTTTGTCTCGAGCTTGCTGATCGATTTTGCCAGGGGAATCAGCTGCTGGGCGTCGGTGAACTGTTTTCCGGCAGGGAAATCCATCAGGACCGCCAGGGCATCGCCGGCCTCTCCGCGGGCAAGCAGCGATTTGGCCAGACCCAGGAGGGCAGCACTGTTGTCCGGGTCGGATTGCAGGGTTTTTCGGAAGGCGATGGCTGCTTTCTCGAACTTCCGCATATTCAGCAGGCCTTTCGCCCGTTCCAGTTCCAGGCTGCCAGCGGCTGGCACCAGGTTGCGGACAAACTCCCGCACATACCCTTCCGTTTGCAGCCCAACGAATTCATTGATCAGCTGGCTTTTGTGGAATACTTTTACGGCAGGCAGGCTGCTGATCCCGAACTGCATGGTCAGGTTGGGGTTTTCGTCGGCGTTCACCTTTGCCAGCCGGAAAGCCCCGTTGGCTTCCATCGCCAGTTTTTCCAGGATCGGGGTCAGCATATGGCAAGGCTGGCACCATTCAGCCCAGAAATCAACCAGGACTGGAGTCGTGTTGGAATAAACTACAACCTCATTCTGGAAACTGGTTTCATCTACCTCAATGATATGGTCGGATGACATCATGGTTTGTTCTCCGCAAATGGAACAGGTTGTCTCATACTTATATCGTACCAAAGGTTTGTTAAAAATGTGTAGATTTTTTTATTGAATCGCGAAAAGAATCATGGTTTTTATGACGCGCGGCTGCCCAGGATTGGAACGAATTCATCTCGATTTACGTATGATGATTGCAGTTCAGAATTGAACATCTGGCGCGCGCCAACCTATCTCGGCGTATAATGAGAATACGAATGGATCTGTTGATATGATATGGATTCGAACCATAAGGTGGTGCCCTATGCATGTTGTACTGAAATTGATCAATCGTGCGGGATTATTGTTGCTCCTAACCTTTCTATTGGTCGGTTGTAATTTGAATGTTGCTGAACCGGAAGCAACCCCTTCCTTGACGGATGTGCTGCCGGCAGTTTCAGTTGGCCCTCTGCCGCCAGCCTTGGTGGAAACATCACCCCTGGCAGGGAGCAGGATCCCGGTGGCCGGAGAGCTGACCTTCTATTTCAACCAGCCGATGGACCGCGCCTCAGTTGAGGCGGCCATCCAGGGGAATCCGGCCTTGAATGGCAGTTTCAGCTGGAAAGATGATTTCTCTCTGACGTTTACTCCTTCACAACCCTGGCCGCCGAATACGGCGGTGAATGTCACGCTTGGTGCTTCGGCGGCTTCCAGTGACGGGTTGACGTTTGATCAACCGGTGGAGCTGAGCTACCAGACGGCCAACTACCTGCATTTGGTGCAATCACTTCCCGAGCAGCAATCGGTGGAGACCAATCCCCAGGCTGCCGTCGTGGCATCCTTCAACCAGCCGGTAGTCCCGTTGGGTGCAGAGTCCGCTGATGCTCCGGTTGCTTTTACGCTCGAACCCGCCGCGGATGGCCGCGGCGAATGGCTGAACACCAGTACCTACATCTTTTACCCGGAACCAGCCCTGGTTGGGGGCCAGCTATATACCGTCAGGCTGACTCCTGGCCTCACCAGCACGGATGGTACTCCGCTGGAAACGCAGGAGAGCTGGACTTTCAGCACCCTCCCGCCTGGATACGAATCGTTTTCTCCTCAAAATGATGAGCTGCATGTCTACCTGGATGCGCCGGTTGTGGTCAGGTTTAACCAGGCGATGGATACCGCCAGCGTGGAGGCGGCTTTTTCTCTGGTCAACGATCAGCGCCAGAGGGTCTCCGGCTCGTTTTCCTGGTCTGAAGACCTGACCGAAATGACCTTTACCCCTGACCAGCTTTACCAGCGCGGGATGCGCTATACCTTCTTAATTCCTCCGGGTGTGCGCTCTCGGGGCGGCACGCCGATTTCAGATACCCTGGAGCGCAGTTTCTATGCCACCATGGATCTGTTTGTGCTGGAGACCGAACCGGTCGATGGCGGGCTAAAGGAAACTTTTTCTCCTTTGAAAATCAAGTTCAATGCCCCGATCGCTTCCGAAGACCCGCTTGAATTTATCTCGGTTTCTCCCGAGGTCGATCTTCGGCTGGGTGACTTTGGCCTGGAGGCGATGGACACCTTATGGCTGTATGGCAATTTTGTAGCCGAAGAAAATTACACCGTTACCGTGCGCAGCGGTTTGACCGACATTTGGGGGGATGACCTGGAATTTGATCATACCTTCTCCTTCACGGGGGCGCCGCTGAGTGCCTCCTTCACCCCATCCATTTACCAGGGGCGCGGAGCGTTGTTTGTCAACCCCGATGCGCCGCTGATTACCGCCCAGTCGGTCAACGTGGACGAGGTGTTCGTGCAAGCTGGTGCGATTGCCCTGGAAGATTATCTCTATTTGCAGCACATCGCGTATTACGACGATGCCCTTAACTTCCGGCCGGAGTTTATTTTCTCATCCAACCAAATTTTGGAGCCACTCCGCAACCGCAACCAGCTGGTCGGGATTTCCCTCAACCAGGGGCGCGCTTTAACCCCCGGGTTGTATTGGATTTCGCTGGACCCGATCCCTATGCCTGAATATACCCAGACCTCCATCGCGTACGCCGTGGTCAGCCACGTGCAAACCATCTTCAAGGTCAGCGCGACCGATGCCCTGGTATGGGCTATCGATACCCGTACCAATTCCCCGGTGGCGGGCGCGCCGGTTCAGATTTTTGCCTCTAGCGGCCAGATGCTGGCCCAGGGCTCCACGGACGAGACCGGGTTGTTCACCAGCCAGCTTGAGTCCAGGGATGACCTGTACGAATCCGTTTATGCAATCTTGCACCAGCCAGGGGACGAGTTGTTCTCTATGGCCAAAAGTGATTGGGACCAGGGAATCTCAGGTTGGGATTTTGGCTACAATCTCGATTTAGACTCATCACCGATCAAAACGTATATCTACACCGACCGCCCCATCTACCGCCCAGGGCAGACGGTTCATTTCAGGGTGGTTTCCAGGCAAGCCTTCAACGGCCGCTATCAGATGCCAGACTTTTCCCAGGTGGAAATCTTGCTGCGCGATGATCGCGGCGGTGAGCTCCAGACGATGGTGCTGCCCCTCAACGAATTTGGTTCTGCCAACGCCAGCTACACCCTGGATGAAGAAGCCCAGCCCGGGTACTACGAAATATTTACTTCTGGAGGAACCTACTCAGGTGGTGTTGCTTTCCAGGTCTCGGAATACCGCAAACCGGAAGTCGATCTCTCAGTCGAACTGCTCGAACAGGATATCCTGGCAGGAGATCAGATCACCGGAGAGGTGTCGGCGCGCTATTTCTTCGATGCCCCGGTATCTCAGATGGAGGCCGATTGGTCTGTGTACGTGGATGACAGCTATTTTTCACTGCCGGGGTATCAGGTTGGTCCGATCGATCCGTTTGATACTTCCTGGTATTTCGGGGATTCTGGGGCTTTAGGGACCTTCCTGTCAGGCGGGTCTGAAAATACGGGCGAGGACGGGCGCTTTTCGGTGACCTTCCCCTCCTCCCCGACCGACCGCACCCAGACTTACACCCTGGAGATCCTGGTGCAGGATGAGAGCGGTTTCCCGGTGGCCAATCGGGCTGAGACCACCGTTCACCCCGCCCCGATCTATCTGGGCGTCAAGGCCGATTCCTGGATTGCCACAGTGAACGCTGAGGTGGATTTTGAGATCCTGGCGGTGGACTGGAGCAAACAGTCTGCTGGCGTACAGGAGATCACCGCATCATTTGGCGAAGTGACCTGGCAGCGCGGTGCAAAAGACCGTTTTGGGTTTACAACCTACAAAAAACAGGTCAACGAACTCTCCCAGGGTAATTTCCAGACCAACTCTGAAGGCAAGGCCCGGCTGGCATTTACTCCTGCCAATCCTGGTCTCTACCAGCTTGAAGTGCGCAGCGGAAACGCGGTCACCCAGATGTTCATTTGGGTAGGGGGGCCTGGAACAGCCATCTGGCCGAATCTGGACAACAACCAGATTGAACTGATCACAGAAAAAGATCGTTTCCAGCCTGGTGATGTCGCCGCGGTGTTCATTCCCAATCCTTTCAATTCTTCGGCGCTGGCCCTGGTCACCTCCGAACGCGGGGTGATTATGGAGAGCCAGATCGTGCAAATCAGCGGCTCAGGGATGTCGTTCCCCGTTCAGCTGACTGATGACTCAGCACCCAATGTCTACATGACTGTTACCCTGCTGGGCACCGAGCCGGATGGGGAAGCGGGTTTTCGCTATGGAATGGTCAATCTGCCCGTTGATCCGAAGAACCATCTGCTAAAGGTGGAAGTTCTCGGGCAGCCGCAGAGGACTGCTCCGGGCGAGCCAGTCCGGTTCACCATTCGCGTTACAGACGATGCAGGTGCTCCGGTTCAGGGCGAGTTCTCTTTATCTCTGGTAGACCAGGCAGTCCTTGCCCTCGCAGATCCATTCGAAGCGTCCATTCCCGATGCGTTTTACAGCCAGCAGGCTTTGGGTGTCCGGACCGGTATTGCGCTGACCGCGGATGCTGAATTGTTTTTTGAATTTCCCGGAGGTATGGGCGGCGGTGGCGCAGGAGATTTAGCCCAGACGCAGGTGCGCTCCGAATTTGAGGATACCGCCTACTGGAATGCCTCAGTCATCACCGGGGCAGACGGTATCGCCGAGGTGGAAGCTGTTCTGCCTGATAACCTGACCACCTGGAGAGTGATGGCCCGCGGCCTGACGATGGATACACGGGTTGGTGAGGCAGTCTCGGAGGTCGTCACCACGAAACCGCTTCTGGTTCGCCCGGTGACGCCGCGCTTTGTGGTGGTGGGGGACCATCTTGAACTGGCAGTCGTGCTGCATAACAATACCGAGCAGACTCTTGACGTAGATCTGGCGATCCAGGTAAAAGGCATCACGCTGGATCCCAGTTCCACTGCACTGCAGAAAGTTACAGTGCCTGGGATGGGACGGGTCCGCGTAGGCTGGTGGGGAATCGTGGAGAAGGCTGAGAAGATTGAAGTGGTCTTTGCTGCGGAAGGGGGCGGGTTCAGTGATGCCTCACAGCCTGCATTGGGCAGTATCCCGATCATGGCTTATTCTGCGCCGCAGGCATTTGCCACGGCTGGGGTCCTGGATGAAGGTGGAGAACGCCTGGAATTGGTTAGCTTGCCGCGCAGTTTTGAACCACTGGGCGGAAGCCTGAGTCTTGAGATGGCGTCCTCTCTCGCCGGGGTTGCGCTGGAAGGGTTGGAGGCAATCGATCAGTACGAAAGCGATTCGATCGAATATACCGTCTCCCGCTTCTTGCCCAATTTGGAAATCCTGCGCGTTCTTCAGGAATTTGGGCTGGACCAGCCAGCCCTGACTGAGCAGCTGGATTCCAATATCCGCCTCAGCCTGGAACAGCTGGAGCGCACACAGAACTTCGATGGTGGCTGGGGTTGGTATCGCGGGGTATTCTCTGAGAGCAACCCGGTGGTCAGCGCATACGTACTTTTGGGCTTGACTCATGCCCAGATGGCGGGTTACCAGGTGTCCGAGTATGTCTATGATTCTGCCGTCGTGTATCTCATCGATACCCTGTCCGCCAACCGGCCGGATTCAGAACACCCCTGGCTCTACGACCAGTCCGCATTGATCCATTTTGTACTCACCGAGGCTGGGTTGCCGGTCATTGACCTGGCATCTGACCTGCTTGATGACAAAGACCAGCTGACCCCCTGGGGCAAAGCGCTGATTGGGTTGGTGATGGCAGAGGTCGCCCCGGATCAGCGGGTGGACACACTCTTCTCCGACCTGCAGACCAGCGCTGTCCGGTCTGCCACCGGAGCATATTGGGAGACCTCTGCAGGGTATTGGCAAACCCTCTCCACTGAGGTGCTCAATCAGGCAATCGTAATCTACGCCTTGGCGCAAAAAGACCCGGCCTCACCGCTGGTTGCCGATGGGCTGAGGTACCTGATGGCCTTCCGGGATCCAGTGGGGGGTTGGCAGTCTTCGTACGCGACCTCCTGGACCCTGCTGGCCGTGGCAGAAGTCATGCGCGGTACCGCAGAACTGGGTGGGGAGTTTACCTTTTCCGCCACTTTAAATGATAACCCCTTTGCCACAGGCCAGGCGGGTGGGACAGAACAGTTCACGCATGTCCTGGCCGAAACGCCTCTGGAAAGTTTGCTGACCGATCTGCCCAATGCGCTGGAGATCCAGCGCGACCCGGGCATTGGACGGCTGTATTATCGGGCTTACCTGAACATCATGCAGCCGGTTCAGAGTATTGCAGCCCAAAACCGGGGGGTGGGCGTGTTTCGGGCGTACTATCCGGTGGAGGTGGACTGCTCCGAGCAGGATTGCACTCCGGTGAATTCTGCCAGAGTGGGCGATTTGCTGACCGTCAGGGTGACCCTGAATATCCCCAATGCAGTCCACTATCTTCAGGTGGAGGATTACATTCCGGCCGGCACAGAAGTGCTTGATCTCAGCCTGCAAACCAGTCAGATCGGTGAGGCTCAGCAAGACGTCACCTATGATCCGATCGATCCGCTGGCCCGAGGCTGGGGGTGGTGGTATTTTGGATCCCATCAGGTGTATGACGACCATATTACCTGGAGCGCTGAATATCTGCCTGCGGGAACCTATGAACTGACCTATACCCTGGTTGTGATCCAGCCCGGGCAGTTCCAGGTCATCCCGGCGCAGGCGCACCAGGTATATTTCCCGGAGGTTCGGGGTGTCAGTCAGGGTGATGTTTTTGAGGTACTGCCCTGATCGAGCGGCTGACCTTTGGGTGAGTAAGTCCAAAATATCCGGTTTGAGCAGTATCCATGTTCAAGCCAGGCCGGCATTGAATGACGGCTCTATTCCTTATCCACAGCCGACGCGAATGGGTTTCCGCCCCCGGTGTAGGGTGTGGATAAGGGGAACATGTTCTGTGGACCGAGCAATCTGCCAGATTTCACAACGAGCATGATTTCTGCCCTCGTCTATCCTTGGATGGCACTCAAATTTACAAAATTGCCGTTGACGATGTGGTATTGGCATGCTATTATCAGAGTAGGATTTATTTGTTTATTGATTATTTGAATTTATAACCCTGCGCCACAAGCACTTTAAGGCATATTGCAATTATTCGCTTTATTGTTCCTCATCACATTCCCCTGTGTTTTACTGCGCTTTGGCGGGCACACACTGTGCGCGTTTTTTGCTTTTTGCTCCGAACGTGTCAGGCGTGGGGTTGAAGGAGTAAAAACATGAGTATTGAATTTATTTTTCGTATTGTTGGCATGATTTTAGTTGGAATTTGGGGCGTTTGGTTCGGGATTTCTTTTAGCAATCTGGCAGGAGAGCCCCCGATGGCACGCGCGGTTGCCTTTGGAATGGTGGGAATGATTGCCGGCCTGGTGCTGACCCCATATTTCACCACCCGGCCTGTGAGAGCCATTCGAAAAGCCCTCTCACAGGTCTCTGCCCGATCCCTCTTTGCCGGGCTTGCAGGCCTGGTGATCAGCCTGATTGTCGCAGCCTTACTGGCTTTCCCATTGTCTCTATTGCCTGAACCATTCGGACAGGTGCTGCCGATCGTCCTGGCTGTTGTCATGTGTTATCTGGGTGTAGCCATTTTCTCATCCCGCCAAAATGACATCTTCCAGGTCTGGTCCAGCCTGTCCAATCGCGGCGGAGACGGGATTGCTCCTGACGGGAAATCGTCTCGAGTGATCCTCATGGATACCAGTGTAATCATCGACGGCCGGGTGACAGACATCGCCCGCACCGGGTTTTTATCTGGGGAACTGCTCATCCCGCGCTTTGTGCTGAACGAACTGCAGTACATCGCCGATTCTGGTGACAATCTGCGCCGCCAGCGTGGCCGGCGCGGGCTGGAGGTGCTTTCCCAGCTGCAGAAAGATACTGCCATTTCTGTCCGGATCAGTGATATTGATGTTGAAGGAACCAATGCGGTGGATGATAAATTGATCATCCTGGCACGACAGATGCGCTCTCCGGTGCTGACCAATGATTACAACCTGAACCGGGTCGCAGAGATCCAGGGCGTGACGATTTTGAATATCAATGAGCTGGCAAATGCGGTCAAGGCAGTCTATCTGCCCGGCGAGACCTTGAATGTCCGGGTGATCCAGGAGGGGCGAGAGCATGGCCAGGGGATTGGATACCTGGATGACGGCACGATGGTTGTCGTGCAGGATGGGAATGACTTTATTGGTGAGGAGATCGAAACGGTTGTGACCAAAGTGCTTCAAACCGCAGCTGGCCGAATGATTTTCTCCAAACCTGAATGAAGATTGGATAGGATGGAATAAAAAATGGCTTTACGCGTCTATAACACCCTTTCTCGGAAGAAAGAAACTTTTGAAACGCTCAATCCGGGTGAAGTTAATATGTATGTTTGCGGCCCAACAGTATATGATAATGCCCATGTGGGGCATGCAATGTCCAGCATGGTGTTTGATATTATCCGCCGCTACCTGGAATATTCCGGCTACAACGTCCGCCATGTGATGAACTATACAGATGTTGACGACAAGATCATCATGCGGGCACAATATGAGGAAGTGGATGCGACTGAACTGGCAGAGCGTTACATTCAACAATACGGGCAGCATCTCAGCGACCTGAATATTCTGCCTGCCACTGTGTACCCGCGAGTCTCGACAGAGATGGAAAACATCATCCGGGTGGTGCAAGGCCTGATTGATAAGGGATTTGCATATGAAGTGGACGGCGATGTTTACTTCCGGGTGAACCAGGATGATGATTACGGTAAGCTTTCCCGCCGGAAACTGGAAGATATGGAATCCGGCTCCCGGATCGATATTGATAGCCGTAAAGAAAGCCCGATGGATTTTGCCCTCTGGAAGGCAGCCAAACCGGGAGAACCTTCCTGGGAGAGTCCCTGGGGTCAGGGGCGGCCGGGATGGCATATTGAATGCTCGGTGATGTCGATCGAACATCTGGGTGAACAGATTGATATTCATGGCGGCGGAAACGACCTGATCTTCCCGCATCATGAAAACGAAATTGCCCAATCTGAGAGTTTTACCGGAAAAACCTTTGCCAATTACTGGCTTCATAATGGCATGATGCAGCTCTCCGGTGAAAAGATGTCTAAATCGCTGGGCAACCTGGTGACGATTGGCGAATTTCTGGACAATTATGAATCTGATGTGCTCCGGATGCTGGTGCTCAATTCCAACTACCGCAACCCGCTCACCTTCAGCGATGATGTGCTGGACCAGACCTCGCGCGCGCTGGAACGCCTGCGCGGCGGCTTGCGCCCGGCATACCCTGAAGCTGCCGGGGCGCCGGAGGATGTCCTGTCGGCATTGGCAAGTCAGCTGGAGAAGACCAAAGCCGGGTTTATTGAAGCCATGGATGATGATTTTAATTCTGCCGGTGCATTGGGCCATATGTTTGAATTGGTGCGTACCATCAACCAGGCCCGAGACGCCAGCGCAACAGCTGAGGAACTGCTTGCGGCCCGCCAGTCCCTGCAAGAGCTTGGCGAGATCCTGGGCTTGAGCATGGAACAAGCCGGGGAAGATCCGGCTGGAGCAGCGCCGTTCATTGACCTGCTGATCGAGATCCGGAAAGTCATGCGCCAGGAAAAATTATGGGCTTTATCAGACAAGGTGCGTGATGACCTGAAATCCCTCGGGGTAATGCTGGAAGATACGAAAGATGGCACTACCTGGCGTTGGGAAAAGTAAGCACCAATCCTCTCATGGGATAAATCCTGAACCTGGAAAGACAGCATGAAAGAATGGTTGTACGGCCGTAATCCGATCTATGAAGTCCTCCGCGCCGGCCGGCGGCAGGTATACGGGCTGAAGGTGGCCAAAGGTGTTCAGGAAAAAGACCGCCTGGCGGAGGTGATTTCCATCTGCCGTAACCAACAGGTTCCGGTGAACTATGTCCCCCGCCATGAACTTGACCAGATCGACCGCAATCACCAGGGGGTTGCACTGCAGGTAAACCCGTATCCCTATTCAGACCTGAGCGAAATGCTGGCTCTGGCAGATCAACGAAAAGAGCCGCCCTTCCTGCTGCTGCTCGACACCCTGCAAGACCCGCAAAATTTAGGCACCCTGCTGCGCACAGCCGAAGCGGTTGGTGTGCACGGGGTTTTACTGCCCCATGCCCGAACTGCGACCATCACTCCTGCCGTGGTCAGTTCATCATCCGGTGCAAGTGAGCATCTGCTGGTTGCCCAGGCCAACCTGGCCCAGGCGATTTCAACGGTCAAAGAACACAATGTGTGGGTCATCGGTTTGGACGGCGGAGAAAACTCCCAGCCGGTCGAGCAGATCAACCTGACAGGCGGCCTGGCATTGGTGGTTGGCAGCGAAGGAGAGGGGATGCGCAGGCTGGTGCGCGAGCGCTGTGATCTGTTGATGCGCCTGCCGATGCGCGGTCAGATCGAATCGCTCAATGCGGCGGTGGCCGGGTCGATCGCCCTTTATCTGGCACTGGCTGCTCGCAACACAGCCTGATCTTCTTCCGAACACGACGATTTCCGGGTGGTGGATGGGTTTGAAGAATAAACTGATTCAATTTTCCGAAACACTCAAACGAGAACTTCAGGTATACCGGACCGTAATGGCAGATGAACGGACTCCGTTGGCGGCGCGCATCTTAATGGGGGCGGCGATCGGGTACCTGCTATTACCGTTTGATCTGATTCCAGATGCCATCCCCCTGCTGGGGCAATTGGATGACCTGTTCATCGTGCCTGGGTTGTTCTGGCTGGCGCTGAGGCTCATTCCCCGCGAAGTGCTTGAGCAAGCCCGGCAGACGGCAGCCTCCTGTCACGATGTGCCCACAGAAGTTGCAGGCTCCCAAAATGATCTGTGATTGGGCTGAATCTTTTAGGGTTAACCATTGACGCGCGACAAGATTCACAGTAAACTTTGCCGTTGGCTAGACACGCGGATATCTTGTCTGGTTGTTTTCATTCTGGTATAATCTTTTGGCTTAGAATGGAACTTTAATAGGAAGATAAACACCAAATCAGCATTAGCTGATGATCCGCCACCATAGCTCAGTTGGTAGAGCAATCGCCTTGTAAGCGATGGGTCATCGGTTCGAATCCGATTGGTGGCTTGTTGTAAGCTAGCGAGTGAGGCTGAAGTCTTTCAGCAGCACTCCCTAGCCAACAACGGCTAGCGTTATTGCCATGGGCAGATACCCAAGCGGCCAAAGGGGACTGACTGTAAATCAGTTGTCAGACGACTTCGGGGGTTCGAATCCCTCTCTGCCCACAAAGAAGTTGCCATTGGCAACTTCTTTGAGTGAATGTACATGCACATTCAAAGCAAAGAAACGGAGAACCGGCATATGTCTGTTCTTCCGGGCAATCGTTAATCCGATTGTTTGCCTCCATAGCTCAGGCGGTAGAGCGCATTCTTGGTAAGAATGAGGTCATGGGTTCGAGTCCCATTGGAGGCTCTCGAGATTAGCTGATGAACTTATAAGGAGATATTGATGGCAAAGCAAGTATTCGATCGAAGTAAACCACACCTGAACGTTGGGACGATGGGACACATCGACCACGGGAAGACAACCCTGACAGCGGCGATCACGAAAGTGGCCGCGATGGCGGGGCACGGAGATTTCCGTGCGTTCGATTCCATCGACAATGCGCCGGAAGAGCGCGAGCGCGGGATCACGATCAACATTTCGCATGTTGAGTACGAGACCGAGAACCGGCACTATGCCCACGTGGACATGCCGGGACACCGTGACTACATCAAGAACATGATCACGGGAGCGGCGCAGGTA
>DATHZS010000009.1:0-58981 GCA_035458505.1 Anaerolineales bacterium
CAGTCCCTTTGGTGGCGAAGATGTATGGGTGATTGCACATGCCGTCGTCGGGATCCCCGACCCAGCCTTTGGGCCGTAATCACAGGATCCAACGCACGCAAGTGCTGTTGACTTAAGTACAACCATTACCACCCTCTCCGCATTGGAGGGGGTGGTGAATTTTAACCAGGTCTCAGCTTGAGGCATCCGCAAAGTCGAGAAGATCAGATCTCTTCCGTCGATGGTCCAATGATATAATCTGTTCGCATCCGGATCGAGCGGCTCAACTTTCCACTTAAATGGTCAAAGTGATCCCCGATATTAAACATCTATTAATAATCCTGTTTCAGAGAGATCGAATCGACCTTTTTTCAACAGGACTGGTTAGAATGACTATATTTTTAAAAAATTCATGGAGTTAACAAGTTCTATGCAACCATCAAAAGTTCACAGTACGATCAGTCAATATATGCTGCCAGACGCAGACCGCCTGGTAATTGATCTGGAGCGTTCTCACGGGGCCTACCTGGTCGATGCCGTCACGGGCAGGGAATACCTGGACTTTTACACCTATTTCGCCAGCATCCCGGTGGGCCACAACCACCCCAAAATGCTGGAACCCGCATTTTTGGAGAAACTGACCCTATCGGCGATCCATAAACCCGCCAATTCCGACTTCTACACCGGCCTGATGGCCGAGTTTGTCCAGACCTTTGCAGAGATCGCCATGCCCGAGGAAATGCCGCACCTGTTCCTGATCAGCGGCGGTTCGCTGGCCGTGGAAAACGCCCTGAAAACCGCCTTCGACTGGAAGGTACGCAAAAACATGGACCTGATCGGCAGCCGCAGCCTGGAAGAAGCCAGCATGCCGGTGCTGGAAGGGCTGGGAAGCAAGATCATCCACTTCGAGCAGTCTTTTCACGGCCGCTCCGGCTATACCCTGTCGATCACCAATACCGCCGACCCGCGCAAGACCATGTACTTCCCCAAATTCAACTGGCCCCGGGTGGTCAACCCCAAACTGCGCTTCCCGGTGACCGCCGAAGTGCTGGAAGATGTGCGCAAACGCGAGGACATCGCCCTCCACCAGATCGAGACCGCCTGCCGGCAGTTCAAAGGCGATATCGCCGGGCTGATCATCGAACCGATCCAGGGCGAAGGTGGGGATAACCATTTCCGCCCCGAATTTTTCCGGGAACTGCGCCGCCTGGCAGACCAGCACGAATTCCTGCTGATCTACGACGAAGTCCAGTCCGGCATGGGGATCACCGGGCTGATGTGGGCGCATGAACATTACGGCGTGCAGCCCGACGTGTTCGCCTTCGGCAAAAAATCCCAGGTATGCGGGATTGTCGCCGGAAAACGGGTGGAAGAAGTCGATCAGCATGTCTTTGAAGAATCCAGCCGGATCAATTCCACCTGGGGAGGCAACCTGGTCGATATGGTCCGGGCGACCCGCTATTTGCAGATCATCGAAGAAGACAACCTGCTGGCCCATACTGCGGCGGTCGGAGAGATCCTGATCTCAGGCCTGAAGGCAGTTGCCGACGAATCGAAAGGGATCATGTCCAACGTACGCGGCCGGGGGATGATGGTGGCCTTCGATCTGCCTGATACGGGCACCCGCGATACCATGATGAAAACGCTGGAGAAGAACGGGCTGAAAGCCCTCAAATCGGGGACCAACTCGATCCGCTTCCGCGGGATGCTGGATGTGCCTGAGGAAGTCGTTGAGAAAGCCCTGCAGATTGTGGCAAAAAGCCTGCCGGTAGAGTAGACTTATAAGCAGAAGGTGCCAGACCAAACGGGAGACCAGCCATGTTAAGCCTGCCAGATTATAGAGTTCGCCAGCGCGATTATTTGCTTGAGATCACCCGCGCCATTACCCAGGAACTGAACCTGGATATTTTGCTCAAGCACATCCTCAAGCTGACGGCGGACATCCTGTCTGGAAATGCTGGCCTGGTCGCACTGCGCCGGCCGGAAGGCGGTTGGGCGGTGGCAGCGTCACACGGCATCCCGGCACAGCTGCTCCAGCACCTGGAACCGCTGCTGACCGCGGTACCCGACCATGAAGACCCGGCCCGGTTTGAACTCCCCAAAATCAATGAGATCCTGCAGAAGCTGGCCCAGCAGGTCAGCCTTGGCCTGCTGACCGGTGTTGGCCTGCCGCTGATCGCCCGCAACCAGGTGATCGGGGTGATCTTTATTTTCCGCAACTACCGCGGGGTGTTCTCCGCCAACGACCGGGCTTTGCTGCAAAGTTTTGCAGACCAGGCCGCGGTGGCGGTCAGCAACGCCCAGCTGTATACCCAAACCCTCCGGGAAGAGCAAAAAATGTCTGCCCTGCTCGATTCCGTGGCTGACGGCATCCTGATCCTCTCACCCACCCACCAGATCGAACGCGTCAACCCGGCCTTTGCCCGCATGGCCGGCACACCGGCCGAATCCCTGCTCGGCAAGAACCATGATGAAGTGGTCAAGTTTGCCGAATCGAACCATGGAACCACCCTCGAAGAGGCCGAAGCAGGCGGCTGGCCGTTGAGCCCCCAGGCCACCCTGTACGTGGAAGGCGACCTGATGCGGGCAGATGGGTCCACCATCCCGGTCGGGGTCACCTATGCCCCGCTGCTGTCCGAGGACAGCGGCCTGGCGAATATCATCGCCTCCGCCAGAGACATCACCCACTTCCGCGAAGCCGAGGAGCTCAAAAGCACCTTTATCTCGGTGGTCAGCCACGAACTGAAAACGCCGGTCGCCCTGATCAAAGGGTATGTCGGCACACTGCGCCGCAAGGATGCCAACTGGGAAAAGCAGATCCTGGAGGACAGCCTGACTGTGATCGAGGATGAAGCCGACCGGCTGGCAGAATTGATCGATAATCTGCTGGATGCCACCCGGCTGGAAGCAGGCGTACTGTCGATCAACGCGACCGATTTTTCCCTTCCCAAGCTGGTCGACCGGACCGTAGAACGGTTTCAGACCCAGACCGAAAAACATACCTTCGTGGTCAATTTCCCGGAAGATTTCCCGATCACGCTCGGAGATGAAGACCGGATCGCGCAAGTCATGTATAATCTAGTGTCGAATGCCGTAAAATATTCTCCCAGTGGTGGAAAAATTCACATCACCGGCGAGGTGCGCAAAAATGAGGTCATCGTTTGCGTGCAGGATGAAGGCGGAGGGATTGCCCCCGGCGACATCCACCACATCTTCGACCGTTTCTACCGGGCTGATGCCGCCCAGAAAAAGACCCAGGGTGCCGGGTTGGGTTTGTACCTGTCCCGGGCCGTGGTGGAAGCCCACCACGGAAAAATCTGGGCCGACCCGCGCAGCGCAAACGGGGCCCGGATATGTTTTTCACTGCCGCGCTATCATTAACATGCAGCAAACCAACCCAATGTCATCATCTCTTCGTGCGATACGAAGAAAATCCTGATAAAAGAGAGAATTATGCCTAGAACACAAATGAATTGTCCACAATGCCGCCAGCCAATCACCGCTGAAATCCAACAGGTGTTTGATGTCGGTGCAAACCCAGGAGTAAAGAACCTTCTGCTCTCCGGGCAGGCGAATGTCGCCCAGTGCCCGCAGTGCGGGTTTAATGGGGCACTAACCACCCCTTTGGTCTATCACGATCCATCCAAGGAACTGCTGCTGACCTTTGTTCCCCCTGAGCTGGCCCTGCCCCGCGACGAGCAGGAACGCGTCATCGGCGGGATGATCAAGCAGGTGGTGGATGCCTTACCGGCAGAACAGCGCAAAGGCTACTTATTCAGCCCGCAAAGCGCCCTCACCTACCAGGGATTGATCGAGCGAATCCTGGAAGAAGACGGAATCAGCAAAGAGGTGATCGAAGGCCAGCAGCGCCGGGTCAACCTGATCCAGCGGCTCGCCGCGATCACGGATGAAGAAGCGCTGGCGATTGTGGTCAAGGAAGAAGACAAGCATATCGACCAGGAATTCTTCGGCATGCTTTCCCAACTGGCCCAGATGGCCGCCGCACAAGGCGACCAGCAAGGCGCCAACCAGCTGGCAACATTGCAGAAGCGCCTGCTCCCGATCACCACGGCAGGCAAGGAACTGCAGGAACGCTCCGCCGAAGTGGAAAAAGTGATGGCGGAACTGCGCGCGGCAGGCAACCAACTGACCCGCGAGAAACTGCTGGAGATGGTCACCTCGGCCGAGACAGACCTGCAGGTGGAAGCGTATGCCAGCATGGCCCGCCCGGGGATGGATTACCAGTTCTTCCAGCAGTTGAGCGACAAGATCGAGGCTGCTGAAGGTGAGGAAAAAGAGCGGCTCTCCGCGCTGCGAGACACCTTGCTGGAGATCACCAGCCAGATCGACCAGCAGCTCCAGGAACGCGTCAACATGTCCCGGCAGAATGTCGAAATCCTGCTTAAAGTGGAAGAGAACCTGCCTGAGGTGATTTTGCAGAATATCCAGGCGATTGATGATTACTTCCTGCAGGCACTGGTCCTCGAGATCGAGGAAGCCAACCAGAAAGGCGACGAGGAGCGCGTCAAGAAACTGCAGAAGATCATGGAGGTCATCCAGGAGGTGCTCCAAAATGCATCCCTGGGGCCGGAGGGCGTTTTGCTCGAAGCCCTGCTGGAAGTGGAGTCCCCCGAGGAGCGTAAGGCGATCATGGAAGAGAACGCCGACAAGATCACGCCTGAATTTATCGAGTCTGTGACCAGCTTCATGATGCAGCTTGAAAACGCCAAGGATGAACAGTCCAAGCAGATGAGCGAACTTGTGCGCACGGTGTACCGCGAAGCACTCCGCTTTTCTATGAAATCCCAGATGGGCAAATAAACCCGGCGGCACAAGAGGAAAACGATGGATTTTGAACGCAATTTAGAACGGTATGCCGAAGTGATCATCAAGATCGGCGTGAATGTGCAGCCCGGACAACGGGTGCTGATCACACCCTGGGTCGAGAACGCGGATTTCGTGCGTATCCTGACCGAACAGGCTTACAAGGCCGGCGCCAGCTTCGTGGATGTGCTGTGGGAAGACGAGCAGCTGCGCCTGACGCGCTTTGAGCATGCCCCAAAAAACTCCTTTGACCTGCATTCCGACTGGCCCTCAGCGGCAATCGTTGAAGCAGGAAAGCGCGGCGATGCCCTGATCCGCATGGGCACCCCGGACCCCACCCTGCTGCTGGAACAAGACCCGGAACTGGTGAAGGTCTTCCAGAAGACCCAAACCCGGCAGCTTCAGCCCTACCTCCAGCTGGTACGCAGCCGCGGGATCAACTGGGTCGGGGTCGGTGTGCCAACGGAACGGTGGGCGGCCAAGGTGCTGCCGGATGTCCCGGCAGACCAGCGCATTCGCAAAATGTGGGAGATCATCTTCGAGATGTGCCGCATCTCAACCACCAATGACCCGCTGGCGGAATGGGAACGGCATATTGCCAACCTGGCTGCCCGCTCAGCTTACTTTAACCAGAAGAAATACACCGCCCTCAAGCTGACCGCCCCGGGCACCGACCTGTGGATGGGTCTGCCAAAAGGCCAGCACTGGCTCAGCGCCCGCATGAACAGCAAAGCCGGGATTCCCTCGGTGGTCAACATCCCGACCGAAGAGACCTTCACCGCTCCCCACCGGGCGCAGGTCAACGGCACGGTGCGCTCCACCAAGCCGCTCAACGTGCGCGGCATGATGTATATCGACAAGTTCAGCCTGACCTTCAAAGATGGCAAAGTGGTGGACGCCAAAGCCGAAGTGGGTGAAAAACACCTGCACAACCTGCTGGAGACGGATGCCAATGCCCGCTACCTGGGCGAGATTGCCCTGGTGCCGCACAGCTCGCCGATCTCGAAGTCGGGCTACCTGTTCCTCAACACGCTTTACGATGAGAATGCGTCCTGCCATATCGCGCTGGGGAGTGCCTACCGCTTCAGCATCCACGGCGGCGAGGAAATGAGCGCCGAGGAATTTGAGGCCGCCGGCGGCAACAGCAGCATGATCCACACCGACTTCATGATCGGTTCGGAGCACATGGACATCGACGGGATCACGGACTCAGGTAAAGCCGAGCCGGTGATGCGCAGCGGCGAATGGGCTTTTGAGATTTAGCGATCGTCTGAATTAAACTTCAGGGCATCCGATTGGATGCCCTGTTTTTTTCAAAGACACAACTACTAATCAATATCACCCTTCTTCTAGCCGCTGAATAAATTCTTCATATTCAGCTTTCTTTCCCTCACGAAGAGACCAGTCTTCAACACTCTCCAAATCGACAGGAACAGACCGGACTACTAGAATTGCCTGTTCCAGACTCTGCTGATCCCCCCAGAAGTAATAGGCAGCAAGTCTATCTTTGACGGAGTCCGTCGGTGAAATAATTCTGATCGTGCCCGTTGCAAATCTCACCTCATGAATACTTTCAATAGGGTCTTGACCTACCGCAGGTGGGCCAGAGATAAAATCAATATAATATAGAGTTTGGGAGTGGTGGTAATATCTGCCTATTTGCTCAAATCCGATCTCCCCCATCACAGAAACTAACTGAGCCTGGTCAAGGGTAAATTGTGCGATAAAATCCAGGTCTTTTGAAACATATTTGTGATCGCTGTAGATCGCTACACTCGCTCCACCAGAGAGAACCACCTTGATCCCATTATTTCGCAGATGAGAGTCAATATACGCAGCCAGTTCTCCCTGAGTCATCTCACTGATCGCTATCAAAGTGGTTTGTCCTTTTTCCTGGGGCGGCGACGGTTCATGATCAATTTTTCTTTGATCTCCTCCGGATAATAACTGAGTACTTTTTCCAACAAACTTCTCAGTTCATTCAGGAATGGATAGCGGGGATTAAATTGGTACACCCTGGTACGGCCGATAAGTCTGCTGACCAGCACTTCTGTGTTTTCCAACCGTTCTAATTGCTTCTGGATCGCATAGAGTTCGGCCTCAAAGAACTTTGCGATCTCCGTTGCGTAACCAGATTCCCTGGCAATCAGAAAGATAAACACTTGTTCCTTACTTTTTGATCCTACAATCGGTTTAAGCATTTCATCACCAATTTTTATGGTTATATAACCAAAATATATGGTTATTTCACCAATTTAATTGGTATTATAGCATTTCCAAAATCAAATGTCAATTTTTAGGGATTACAAGAAAAGAAATATCTAATTTGAGTACGAACAACAATCAAGCATTTGAAATTCAGAAAGAGTTCGCAGAAAAAAAACAGGGCATCCGATTGGATGCCCTGTTTTTTTGTATCTGCTCAGAGGAGGATTCACTCCAAATTCTCATCAAAGAACTGAACGACCCTTTGAGTGTAATCCTCAGGCTGCAAGCTGTAGCCGATTGCGTGGCCGTTGAGGTGTTCCGGAACCAGATCCAGGCCCTTCGAGTGCTGATCACAATTGGCGATCTGCCAGGTTTGCGTGTTTTGGGCGACGGTCAGGAGCTCGTCCATCTGAGAGAAGGGGACGAAGTTATCTTGTTTGCAGTGCGCCATGAAAATAGGCCGGGGTGCGATTTTCCCGATTTGATCGATCGGCCGTGACTCCGAAATATCGTTTCCGTACAGCAGGCGCATCATCCATTCAGTGGGATATAAAAATATCTGCGGCAGCCCGCTGACCGAGACCCAGCTGTGTTCGATCACCGATTCCACGTCTGCGTAGGCGCTGTCAAGCCAGACAGCCCCGATATCCTCTTCCTCCGCGGCGGCATAGACAACTGAAGCTGCACCAAGCGAATACCCCAACACACCGATCTTGCCTGGCTGGTACCCGCGTGCCTCCAGCCAATCGACTGCACCCAGGATGTCCTGGTATTCTTTGATGCCAAAATAGAAGCGAGAGTCTGCACTTTCCCCATGTCCGCGCAGATCGATCATCATCACAGAGTAACCAGCGGTATGCAGGTCTTTGGCGAAGGTGACAAACTCATCACAGAAGCCATTGGTGCGGCTGTTATCCCGCCCGTGCACCAGAATGATCACCTTTTGATTGTCCTCCGATGGGAGATACCATGCCGCAATCTCAAGACCGTCGTTGCGTGCCGGATAACGAACTTCTTCATAACTGAGACTGAATAAGGATGGATTCTGGTCAGGATCAAAATTACGTTTGGGCACCGAGAGCTGGCTGGCAGCTACCGCGCCAATCCCCAGGTATCCCACCAGCAGCAGGATGATCAGGCCCACGCCAATCCGTAAGAAAATGCGTTTTTTTCCCTGTCCAGAGCCCGTTGGCCCAGAACCACTATCTGATTTTTCCATTTTTCCCGATCCTGTTTTTTGCGAAAATGAAAGAGTAGTGATTACGATTGATTTTGAATGGTTGCCAGCTTTCATGCTGCGAACAACCGTATGGAGTTTAACTTATTTTTTCATGTGGATGTCAGATATCACCTCCTCAAAAAAATGTTATGCACAATCCTATCCTCATGCTGAATTTCTCGCACACCCCGGAGAAATTATTACCAATAAAACAGCCTTTGCTTCAGTTACCCCTCCTTCGAAAACCTCACAATAAAAAACCGACCTATCTGTGGTTTCGGTCGGATGGTGGCATCAAAGATCCCGGATATTCAATTGGATTCAACAGTTGTACTATCTGTATCATACACCCATTTTTTGATAAAACTAACTGCTTGTGCTCAATCCATCTCCCCCAATTTTTCATTCACTAAGTTCAGGAAAGCTCCTTCTTCATCCAGATCAGGGTCTGGTGAGCCTGGAAGTCAATCGCTTTGAAAGCATCCACACATTCCCCGGCTGGGAAATTGACCGCCAGGGTGCGCATCGGCCGCACCAGGCCGCGGGCATGCAGGTCTTGCCGGGCCTCCGGGATCAGGGCGCAGAGCGCCAGTTCGCGCTTCTCGGGTGGGGCGGCAAACCACAGCCAGTCTGCCTGGGAATGGCTGTTCTGCCAGGAGAGCGACCCGATCCAACGCCCACGATGAGAGGCGGACCACTGGCGGAATTTATGCTCATTGAACACACGCGCCACCGCACCAGTGATCCCAGAAGAAAGCGGCAGGGTGCGCAAAGCCAAATTCCAGCGGATTTCCTGGTCGTACAGGGTATCCAGCCAGGCTTTTTGTTTGGGCCAATCCACTCCCCGACGGGACTTGACCTGGACACTGGGAGGGACCTTGATCGTGGTCAGGCCGGGCTGACTGTGCCAGACTGTGCGCCGGGCGCGCTCCTCAAAGCCAAAGTCCTGGTACAGGTGCTGGGCCTCCTGATTCCCCTCATCCACCTGGAGCCACAGGTGCCGCACCCTGCGTTTCTCCGCAAACGCCAGACTGGCTTGAGTCAGCGTGTGGGCAATTCCCTGGCGGCGGTGATCCGGATGGACGGAAACATTGGCAATCAGGTACGCCTTGCGGGACTGAGCCAGCACCGGAATAAGGTTAATATTGCCCACGATCTGACCATCTTCTACCCAGACAAATCCCTTGATGCCAGGCGGGAAATTGCTGAACCGCTGGTAACGGCTGCGGCTGCTGCCCGCCTGGCGCATCTGCCGGATAAACCGCCGGCCGTCAGCATCCAGGGAGGCCGCAAAGCACAGTTCGACCAGGTCCGCCACCGCCTTCAGGTCTTGCGGCAACCTGACCGGCCGCAGGTTCGGGCTGCCTGTTTTTACCGGGTTCAGGTGTTGAATATCTGCAGTCATAAAGGTATTTTATCTTATTCTATCTGCAAGGGCTTCTTTTACTTCTTTTGATGCTTCAAAGATGCCCAAAACCTTGATCGAATTGATCGTGTTGCGGGCCAGCTCAGGTGTGATGCCTTCTGAGAGCACCAACATGCCCACAACCATGATATCCAGCATTTCGCCTTTTTCCAACCGTTTCTGCAGGCCGGATGTGGTAAAGATCATAATCCCGACCGCAAAATTGTTGCGCGTAATGGTCTCCTGCAATTGGGTGTCATGCTTATCCAGGTGATGGCGAATGGCCGTCCGGATAAAGTCTGTGCGGTTGGTAAAAAAGCCTTGCTCCACCAGTAGATCAATCTTTCCCAGATCTACAACCCCTAAGTTTATCGTGATTTTTTCGGTATCTGCCATTGTTTCTCCTTATTAATTTCTGGTATATTTCGAACAGTCTATCAATTATTTCATCGGCTCGATCTCTTCATGCGAACCGACCCCCGGATGTTCTGTCAGCTTGGCCGGGGTATAGTCCTGCTGGGTCAGGTTGATGCCCGTAAGAACGGGCGAGGCTGCGCGGGCGGCCATTTCCTCCCGCTGGCGAGAGATAAAGCTTTTTATCCACTGAACCAGACCGCTCAGCCAGGACTGTGTGTTTCCGTTGGTTTTGATCATTGCTGCCATTTCGCCTCCTAGAATATTATGTTAGAGATAACCCCATTCGGTGGAAATGCACGCGCTGTTGTAAACCCTGTTCTCTGGCCGCATCAATCGAGAACTGCTGCCAGTTCGGCAGGATGGTATCAACAATCAGGGAAGGATCGCCGGCTGTGGTCTGATGCAGCACCCACTGGATCAATCGAGGTGCCTGGGCGGCATGAGCCGGGTCCAGACGCAGATTGAAGCTATGCCGCCCTTTCCCACCGGTGCGCACATCATAAAACAGGTAGCCGATGACCTGCTGGGTGGGAAGGTGGTGGATCAGCACCGTGTTCTGGCGAACCTTCTGGGCCCGGGAGATCAACGGAAGCACCAGACGCATAAAACCAGGCTGGCGGAAATGACCATTGTCTACCGGATCATACCGTTGGATCGTTTCCGGCGAGATTCGTTTCATCAATTGGTAGCGCGGTTCCCAATTAAAGATCGTGGTGGCTTCGAGTCGAATCTCTGGGGAAAGTTCCGGGGCGGGATAAACCCCTTGGGCGGGGTACTCCAGGTTGAAGTTGCCCGAAAAATGTTCAAAGCCCAGGGATTCGTAGAGTTTATAGGCTGGCAGGTTCGCAGCGATCACATCCAGGATCGCAATTTTGCCCCCCTTGTCCCGGATGAAATCCAATCCAGCCTGCACCAGCTCGCAGGCAATCCCTCTCCGGCGGTACTCGGGACGGGTGGCCACCGTGCTGACCAACCAATCGCTGCTGGACCCGCGCCGCTGGACCAGGACAACTCCCGCAATCCGGCCGTCCTCAACCCACACTTTCCCAGGGAGCAAGTCGCGCATTGCCGGGATAAAGACCTGCCCGATTCGGATCATCCACCATGAACGGGCGATGCTGGCAATATCGCTGACCAGCGACTCGCGTTCATCCTCCTGCTCGCTCCATTCAGGATTTTCAGGGTATTGAAAGGATGCGGAAAGCATCGGGCCAAGTTCTGCCAAATCCTGGGGTAATTTTAGGTCTCTAATCGTCATTTATACTCCTTTCACCATCCATTTGGATGGCATAAAATCATTCTAGCAGAAAAATTTCATCCTGTCAACATCCAATTGGATGGTATTTGGATGGCAATTTAATAATAGATCTCCAACTCTGGTTCCTATCGAATAGGAAGACCCTAAAGCTGAACCGGCCGTGAAAAATTCCAGAGACTGGTCGCGGGGAGACACCCTGCTGTATAATAGCGCCATGCACATTTTATTGATCCATCAGGCTTTTGCGGCTCTCAACGAGCCCGGCGGAACCCGCCATCACGAACTCGCCCGGCACCTCGTCCAGCGCGGGCACCGGGTGACAGTGATCGCCAGCGCCCTGACCTACCTGACCGGCGATGCTCAGGGTGAGAAGATTCCCTGGGTACAGCGTGAAGATGGCGGTGAGGACATCACGATCTTGCGCGCTTATACCTACAACGCCCTGCACAAAAGCTTTTTCCACCGCCTGCTGAGCTTTTTCAGCTTCATGTTTTCCAGTTTCATCATCGGCCTGGGTGTAAAAAATGTGGACATCGTTTGGGGAACCTCTCCGCCAATTTTCCAGGGTGTGACCGCCTGGGGATTGGCCCGCCTGAAAGGTGCACGCTTCCTGTTCGAAGTGCGGGACCTGTGGCCGGCATTTGCAGTGGCGGTTGGTGTGCTGACCAACCGGACATTGATCGCGGCCTCGGAGTGGCTGGAAAGATTCCTCTACCGGCGGGCAGACCAACTAATGGTCAATTCTCCCGGGTTTACCGAGCATATCCAGCAGCGCGGCGGCCGGAACATCGCCCTGATCCCCAATGGAGCGGAGGCCAGCATGTTCGACCCCGAGGCGACCGGTGCACAACTGCGCCAGCAGTATGGGCTGCAAGACCAGTTTATCGCCCTGTATGCCGGGGCACATGGTATGTCCAATGATCTCGAGATCCTTCTGCAGGCTGCCAAAATGCTGCAAGACCGGCCGGAGATCGCCATCGTGCTGTTGGGGGATGGCAAAGAGAAGCCGAACCTGATCACCCTGGCAAAGCAAATGGGTGTGGACAATGTACATTTCCTGCCAGCCCTGCCCAAAGCAGAGATGCGGGAAGCATTAGCCGCCTCTGACGCATGCATTGCCATCCTCAAGCCAGTCGAGATGTACAAGACCGTGTATCCGAACAAGGTGTTCGACTATATGGCGGCCGGCAGGGCGACCCTCCTGGCAATCGACGGCGTGATCCGCGAAGTGATTGAACGGGGCCAGGCCGGAATCTTCGTGCCGCCTGGCAACCCTCAAGCGATGGCCGCCGCGATCCGCCAGATGGCTGATGACAGGCAGGCCGCCCGCCAGATGGGAACCAACGGGCGCAAGTACATTGAAGCCCACTTCGACCGCCCCAAAGTTGCCGCAGACCTGGACTTGCTGCTGAAAACGATCGCCAATGAGTGATTTGGACCTTCACCCGAAAGTGAGAGTCTTATGCCAACTTATCCATTTTTGCAGGTAGATGCTTTTACCAACCAGGCGCTCGGAGGGAATCCTTGTGCCATCCTGTTTGACACCGATGAGATGGAGGCAGCGCTGATGCTGGCGATCGCCAAAGAAATGAATTTATCCGAAACCTCCTTTGTCCGCCGCTCCGACCGGGCCGACTTTGGAGTACGCTACTTTACCCCGGCAGAAGAAATCCCGCTGGCCGGGCATCCCACCATTGCCACCACATTTGCCCTGGTGCAAACCGGCCGGCTTGCCTTGCTGGAGGACCACACGAAGATCACATTGGACATGCCGGCCGGCGTGATCGAAGTGGAGATAAATAGCCAAAATGGGGTAATTGAAACGATCGTGATGGCGCAAAACAAGCCGACCTTCCACAATGTCTATGAACCCTCTGAGATCCTCCCGATTTTTGGTCTGGCCGCTGAGGAGGCCTTACCCGGGGCGCCCATCCAGGTGGTGAGCACCGGAACCCCCCAGTTGATGATTCCCCTCCGGCGGTTGGAAAGTCTCAAACAGATCCAGGTCGATATCCCGGTTTACCAGAAACTTCGGAAAACTGGGGGGTTTTTCAGCCCCCACCTGTTTTGCCTGCAAGGGATCACAGAAGAAGGGGATACCTTTGCCCGTCATTTTGGCGTCCCGCCAGATACACCGGAAGACCCCTTCACCGGCTCGGCTACCGGGGGGATGGGGGCCTACCTGTGGCATTATGGGTTAATCGAGCAGCCCACCTTCAAGGCGGAGCAAGGACACTGGATGAACCGTCCGGGCATAGCGCAGGTGGAAGTAGTCGGCCCCCCGGAGGATATCGAGAGCGTCAAGGTCGGCGGCAGCGCAGTCCTGGTGCTGGAAGGCAGGCTGCTCTTACCCTGACCTTATTTCGTTTGCAGCTTTCCGATCCCTTTTTAACAGGCGCATTGGCCGGAAAATTTTCAAGGCCAACCCACCCATTTACGGTATAATCGAAATCACTATGGCCAAAAAAGTACGCCCCGAAGATCTCAGCGAACGTGAACTGCGCCGCTTGTTGATGGAGAAAAAACGCGCTTCGCGCCAGCAGCGGCTGGATTCTTTCCGCCGCAGCGGCCGCCTGATGGAAGTTTCAGCGGTACCGGAGCATCGAACTTCATCGGGGCTGGATGATTTCATCCAGGATGACAACCTGGAGCAGCAAAAAACTGAACTGGAAACCAGACAGGAACGGCGTAAAAACCTCTTTGACAGGTTATTGTTTGTGATCGAGATTGCTGCCATCGCAGGCCTGGTCTTCCTGGTGTTCAATGGCATCACGCTCATCCAGAACCTCAACCAGGAGGTGTCGGATGCCTTGGTTCAGCCATCTGTGACGCCAACTCCCCTGATCCAGGCTGTCGTGCTGCCTTCCGGCCATACCCCTCCGAACTCGGAAGGTGGGGCGCGCTTTAACGAAGCAGAGATCCCTGAGAACCTGCGGCCACTGCACCAATCGTTTGCCAGTGCACCCGTTCCACCACGGCAACCAGAACAAGCCATCCAGATCGTGATCCCGGCGATCGGGGTGGATGCTCCCATCGTGATGGGAGATGGATGGGAACAATTGAAGCAGGGCGTTGGCCAGCGGATCGGCTCGCCTAATCCCGGTGACAATGGCAACCTGGTCTTGTCGGCGCACAATGACATTTTTGGCCAAATCTTCCGCGACTTGGATCAGCTGCAAACTGGGGATGAAATCACGATTTACACCAACGTTAAGGCGTATACCTACGTGATCGACAAGCAGACCCAGGTGGTGGAGCCAACCTTTGTCCAGGTGCTGGATCCAACTCCAGATCCAACCATCACCTTAATCTCCTGCTACCCATACTTAGTGGATAACAAACGCATCGTAATCAAAGCCAGCCTGCTGGATTAGGTTATCCCCCTGACCGTCCTCAAAAAGCTTAGCCTAACTGACTAGGCAACATAAAACAGGGAGCCAGAAGACTCCCTGTCCGGATTCCGGTCATCGGTATTCAATCCTGTTTTGCCCGGCTTGCTTTTAGGGTCCTATTTCTTTCGACCCTTCAACTCATCCCGAAAGATGACCTCGAAGATCATGCTGACCACACTGACGACAATCGCACCAAGAAATGCGTCTCCGAAGGTGGGGACAAAAAATCCTATATCAAATTGGTTGGCCAGCCAGCCAGTCAGTTGGAAAAGACCGGTGTTGATCAGCAGGGTGAATAGACCCAGGGTCAGTAAAATCAGCGGGCAGGTAAGGAATTTCAGGATTGGTTTAAGCAGTGCGTTCAGGATACCAAAAATCAGCGCCAGCCATATATACGTGACCGCGCTGTCTTCTGCCACACTGATCCCTGGAACAATCAGCACAGCCAGATATAAAGCAACCCCATTGGTCAGCAACCGAATAATGAATCTGTTCATCTTATCCTCGCTCTTTCGTCTAATAAACCTATTTTTCCACAATCATTTTACCATTCTGGTTATTCAAACAAAAATTGTCCACCCCAGCAGTGTTCACTGTTGGGGTGGACAAAGTTAAGGTTCAGGAAAGATCAGTCACCGAGCCGGTCAAGATCACCCAACCCGCTGATATCCGAGTCTACATCCGGGTTTCCATAGTAGGAGACATCGCCGCCACCACTGATGGTGACATTGAGGTAATTCTCAGCCCGGAGCGTGGCAGAACCAAGTCCACTGATCGTGATTGCAGCATCGTCGCTCTCCAGGTTCCTGGCGCTGTATTTTCCAGCACCACTGATCGTGACATCCTGAGAGGAAACCTGGCCATCGAAAACGTTCAGATTGCCTACTCCGCTCATGGAGACATCGAAGGAGTCTGCGTTGAGCGAGTCGATCTCGATATTTCCGGCTCCACTGAGATCAATCGAGAAGCGGTCTGCTTCAAGTTCGGGCAACTGGACATTCCCCGCCCCTGAAATGGCCAAACCTTCCAATGAGACCACTGTGACGTAGAAGGTCAAAGATTTGGTCGGGACAATCGTGATTCCATCTTCAATCTCAATCACCAGGCTGCTGCCGCGCACGTATGTTTCCAGGTATTGAACCAGGTTTTCTTCAGCCTCGACCGTCAGTGATTCCTCTGTACCAAGCTCAACGATGATTTCTCCCATGCCGTTGATCTCAATTTTGTTAAACCCATCTACCTGCCGGGATTCTTCGACTAAATCACCTTCCCCCTGAACTGTTTTGGTTGAATTGAAATCGATACTGCAGGCCAGTGTCGCCAGTGCTAAAACAACCAACATCGTCAGTAAGTATCCTGTTTGCTTTTTCATTTTTTACCTCCGTAATTTTCCTTTTTATGATTACTTTTCTCGTCATCCACCCCAAGGAGCTAACTCGCTCTTGACGTGAACTCAATACACTATACGATAAAAGCAAGTAAAAGTTTCAAAGAATAAAAAAGAGAATTTTGGTGTAAAATATGCAGTATCCAATTCAAGATAAGTGTGTTTGTTCTCTAAAAGGTCAATGCAGGCTTATCGATCCAATTGTTGTCATCCATTGCCGATCCAACTTAACTCGATTGAATCACAAATAAGGTGGTAAAGATTATGAAGAATCGAATATTTACAATGGGTTTTTTGGCTATGATTGCCATGCTGCTTGTGTTACCCGCTTCAGCTGCGCAAACCAGTGAAGAACATCAAACTGCCCTGGAGATTGCTACTCTCATCAATGGGTATCGGGCGGAGAAGGGGCTGTACCAGTATGTATAC
Source organism: Anaerolineales bacterium (assembly GCA_035458505.1). Taxonomy (GTDB): domain Bacteria; phylum Chloroflexota; class Anaerolineae; order Anaerolineales; family UBA11579; genus UBA11579. The sequence goes on from DATHZS010000009.1 coordinate 16,519, forward strand.
AATACCACGCTCGAATCAGTGGCACAAAAACATACCGATTACCAGGTGTCCATCGAGTTGAGCACCCACGCAGGCGAGGGCGGGAGCACATCCAAAGACCGGGTCACTGCCAGCGGGTATGGGGATGATAATTTTGTTTTTGCAGACGAAATGATCTATTCCGGGGGATTTGCCACTCCCGCCGCCGCGCTTGAATGGTGGAAAAACTCACCCATCCATAACGGGATCATGCTCTCAGAGAAATATCACGAGTTCGGTGTGGGTGTCAGGATCACCGAAGACAGGAAATACTACACGGTTAATTTTGGTGCGATCCAGGGAGTGACAGGTCCTGGTGTAGGAAGCGCCCCGGTAGCAGCAGCACCCCAGGCGGATGTTACAACACCGGTGACAGTTGCCCCAGAGGGTCCTGGCGGCTTGATTATGCATATTGTTGTGGAAGGCCAGACGCTTCAGCAGATTGCAGATGCCTACCAGGTCTCTCTGGATACCTTGCTGGCGAATAATGCCCTGACCGCCAGCTCAAGCCTGTCCGCAGGTCAAGAGATTGTCGTGAAGCCTGCTGAGAGCGCGCCGGCAACCGGCAGTACAACTGACATGCCATCTGAAGATGAAGGGCTTGCTGTACCTCCAGCTGAATCGGATACTGCCCCCGCGCCCGTTGAGTCCTCAGACGCCCCACAAGGCTATACCCTGATCCCCAATACGGTGCTGACTGCCCTGGTTGTGGTTGCAGTGATCGCTTCTGCAGGGGTAACCTTCTTTGCGTACCTCCGGCTCTCGGAATCTGGCCGGAGAAGGAGATAACAGCCAGCATTCGCCATTGGCACACCCTGCACAACCAACGGAAGTTGTGCCATCATCACCTGATTCATGCGAGACTAAATAATTTTTTCTTAGATAAAAAAGATAGTTTTGGTGTAAAATAAAATCAGGTCAAACCAAGATCGACTTGAGGCGCATTAAGATCAAAAGTTAAAAAAAAAACAGTTTCAGGCTTGAAAAGTACGTAACCAATCTTTTATAAGGTGGTAAATGGGAATGAAAAAAAGACTTCTATTTGTGATGTTATTTATTGTGGTTTCGATGCTGCTGGCGTTACCTGCTTCGGCAGTCCAAACCAGCCCCTACCAGCAAGAAGCACTGCAGATCGCGGCACTCATCAATGAATATCGAGCAGAACTCAATTTGTACCCATTTGTGTACAACACCACCCTCGAATCCGTTGCCCAGAAACACACCGCTTATCAGGTTTCGATTGAAGAAAGCACCCATTATGGGCCAAACCGCAGCACTTCCAAAGACCGGGTAGAAGCCAGCGGGTATGGCGGAGATGATTTCATTTTTGTCAGCGAAATCATCTATCACGGCCAGTTTGCCACACCAAAAGCCGCCCTCGAATGGTGGAAAAATTCCCCCATTCACAACGAGCAGATGAGTTCCACCCGGTACCATGAGTTTGGAGTGGCCGTCGATCGGTCTGAGACGTACATCTACTACACGGTCAATTTTGCTGCCATCCAATACGTGACGTCTCCTGGTGTGGGGAGTGCCCCAATCGTACCGACCCCAAGGGTCTCTGTACCGGTTGAAACAGTTACGGAGGGTCCGAATGGTGAAATTGTGCATACGGCTGTTGAAGGCCAAACGCTTCAGACCGTTGCAGACGCGTACCAGGTCTCTCTTGAGACCCTCAAGCTGTTCAATGGGTTGACCGGAGATGTCGTATTATCCGATGGACAGATCATTCTGGTCAAACTGCCCGTTGTCCAGCCGACCACAGTCATTGTCGAGGAGGAACAATCAGAGCCAGAACCCACCCCGCTGCCCGAGGCCACCGAGTTCGCAGCTGCGACGGCCGCCCAGGCTGCTCAGACAACTGAGGATACCGTTGCTACGGATACCGCTGGAGAGCCAGCCGATCAGGGCGGCAACGCGTTGGGGATTGTGCTGGGGGTGGCCGGTGTGGTTGTCGTCGGTGCTGTGATCGTATTGATGATGATGCGTTCCAGCAAAGGGAAAGAACAAGGAGATCGAGACCAGGCAAGAAGAAGCAGGGATCCCGATGCGTTTGAAAACCGTTCCCGGGCAGAACAGTTCGAACTGCTGCGCGAAGTCGCCGAGATGGCTCTGGACGCCTACCCGCTGGAATTGATCTCGATCGAACCCCTGCGGTATGCACTGAACGCTGAATTCTCGGTCAAGGCGTATTTGCAGGGCAAACAAGATCAAGTTCATCAATTCTTACTGCGGGTCAACGCACCTGGCTTCCACTCTAAGGCGGAGATCGGTTCGGAGATGGAATGGCTGGCTTCCCTGCAGCGTGAAACCGACCTCAAAGTACCCTATCCGCTGCGAACCACCGGGGGAAAGTGGGTGTCTACCATCTCTCTTGCTCCTGTTGGCGAACCTCGCCAATGCGTACTGTTCCGCACCCTACCCGGCGAGACCGCCGAAATGGATGCTGCCCCAGACCACTTGCTGTTCATTGGGGCAATCATCGCCAAGCTGCATAAACACAGCGCCAGTTTCGACCCACCGAGCGGCTTTACCCGTAAGCATTGGGACTTGGAAGGTCTGAAAGGCGGCATGCTGGATGTATCTGCGGAGGAGGCTTATGCGGCGTTGAGATCCCATGAGCGCGAAGTCGTGGATGCTGCTGAAAAAGTGGTTGCCGATGCGATGGCACAGTTGGGAGTGAATGACCAGGTGTACAGCCTGATTCATGGCGACCTTCACCTGGGGAGTTTCCAATACCTTAATGGCCAGCCGCAAATCCTCGATTTTGATACCTGTGGATACGGCTATTACATTTACGATCTTTCTGTCGCTGTTTGGGATCTGTTCGACCGGGAAGACTTCGCCAGCCTAAAAACTGCCCTGCTTCAGGGCTACCGCACAGAGCGCCAGCTCTCGGAAGAGGAAGAACATCTCCTGATGCGCTTCGTTGCCGGACGTCTGATGACACAAACCCTGGCCTGGGCAGCCCGGCGGCACGACCCGCAATTGGAAGAAGCGGCGGAAGCCTCGATCGCCAAACAGATCAAGCAGTTGGAGATGCTCCTCCGGATGCTGTCCTCCTGACAGCCATCAGCATAGCGTTACCTGAATCGCAACGGGCGATCCTGATCACAAATTGTGAAAGCGGATCGCCCGTTTTTTTTAAAGAGGGAGATGGCTGGCTAGCGTTCAATCCAGATCGTGACCGGCCCGTGGTTGTGGATTTCCACCAGCATCTCCGCACCAAACTGCCCCATCTGGGTCGGCAGTCCCTGCTCCCGGAGCAGATCCGCAAAGCGCTCGACGAGTGGTTCCGCAGTTTCTGGCGGAGCCGCATTGATAAATGATGGACGGCGGCCTTTGCGGGTGTCGGCATACAGGGTGAACTGGGATACCACCAGGGCTTCTCCCCCAACATCCAGGCAGGACAAATTGGTCTTGCCCTCAGCATCCGGGAAAATCCGCAGGGTGGCAATTTTCTCAGCCAGGTACCTGGCCTGTTCCTCCCCATCCTCAGGACCAATCCCCGTCAGGATGACAAGACCCTTGCCGATCTCAGCAATCGTTTCCCCGTCCACGATCACTTTTCCCATCCGGACGCGCTGGATCACCACTCGCATCGATCAGCCCGCCTTGTTTTCTGATTTTTTCTGTCGTTTTTCTACCTTGCGGCGGATGCGGTTCCACACTCCCGACAGGCCCATCGCTTTTTTCATCGCGAAGAGGGTCTTCTGGGTTTCTTCCCTGGCAACCAAGGTGCCGTTGTAGATAATCTCTTCGATCAGGCCGGTTTCCTCATAGTGAGCCCGGCGTTCGTGCATCGGGGCCAACAGGTTGTTGATCGCCACCGCCAGCTTTTCTTTTACCTCAACATCCCCAACCTTACCTGCCCGGTAACGGGTCTTGAGATCATCGACCTCTTGCTTGTTGGGGTTAAAGGCATCATGGTAAATGAACACGGGATTGCCCTCAACAGTTCCCGGTACATCGGCACTGACCCGGTTGGGATCGGTGTACATGCTCATAACTTTTTTCTTGACTGCGGCCGGTTCTTCGCTGAGATATATGGTGTTGTTGAGACTTTTGCTCATCTTGGCATTACCGTCTGTACCCACCAGGGTAGGAATTTCTCCGACCAGACCGTCCGGGATGGGCAGGGTTTCCCCGTAGAGGAAATTAAACCGCCGCGCAATTTCACGCGTGACCTCAACATGGGCAATATTGTCTTTTCCAACCGGCACCAGGTCGCCGCGCACACATAAGATATCCGCTGCCTGGAGCACCGGATACCCGAGCAAAGCCAGCGGCATTTCAATCCCGGCATCGCGCGCCATATCCTTGAGGCTCGGCAGCCGTTCCAGACGCGAGACGGTTACCAGGCTTTGGAAAAGAGTATACATCTCGTGGATCTCCGGGATCCCCGACTGCATGTAAAAGGTGACCTTATCCGGATCGATCCCGGCGGCAATCTGGTCCAGGATCATGTCGTGCGCATTTTTATCCACCTGGGCGATATCTTCAGGTGTATTTTTGGTCGTGAGCATATGCAGGTCTGCAATCAGGAAATAGCTCTCGTATTGGTCCTGCAAACGGACGCGGTTCATGATCGACCCGACCAGATGGCCCAGGTGCAGTTTCCCGGTCGGGCGGTCCCCTGTAAGTAATCTCTTTTTATCGGTCATCGTTCTGTCCAAATTATTTAAATTTGCGAATTATTGAGAAACAAGGTATTGCTTGAGGGCCTTCTTTAGCTCACCTTCTTCGGCATGGCGGAAGGTTTTTAATTTTGAAAAAACCAGTTCGCCATTGACACTGAATTCAAACCTGCCTCCATCGGAGGGAACCAGGTTAAAGGTCTCGATCTGCCGTTCCAGTTCTTTATCCTGCACAATGTCTGCCATCTCACGGATGGCGCGGCCTGTATAGTTTCAAACCGCACAGTAAATGAGCTCCAGTTTCAGCTGCATGGGGTTTCCTTCTCTTTCTCGTTCAATTCACCAAATATGATGGCTTCATGATGATTTGGGTCAGCGTATTTTTTCAAGTCCTTGAGACAAGAAATTTATTTGGGGAGTATAACATACTCCCTACAGGACAGTGGGAACAAAAATAATTGGTTGATCGGTCTGGAAAAGGTTTCAGCAGCAGGAAGAACCTTTATCCAAAATTTCGATGGGATCGATCAGCCTATCAGCCATTATAAAATTGGCAAAAGCATCCGCAGGCGGGCAAGGATTGCACCCCATACAACTGTGGATATATTTTCTTTCAGGTTTATATTGCGAAAACAATGAAATTCTAAGCGTTTACCACAATATTCAGCCATTTTTCTGGCGAGAAATGCATCTCTGCGGGCAGTCCGTCCGGCGTTGGGGTGATGGTGTCATCATCCAGACCAATCGGAAAGATGGCTTTCTCAGCCGGATTGGATGAGCGCAGGATGTTGACGGCCAATTGGACCGACTCTCCTTGCAGTTCGATTCTAAATTCCAGTTCGTTGGGGGTACCCGTACGGGAAATCGCGGCCACCCATCCCTCTCGTTCTAAAAATGCCGCCCGCTCAGACCTGACCGCTTCCCCATTTCCCGGTGTCCGGCAGCACCAGCTGAAATTTTGGATTTGCTGCCAGACCGTTTCATTTTTCTGGTAGATGGCTGTCCCCAAAGCAGCGGACGTATGCATAATTTTGATCATATCCCCGTGCTGGATGAACACATTTGACGCGATCATCTCCGGCGTGCTGGAACGGATGGCAAGATACAGGGTGCTGCCGTTCTGCAAGAGGAGCAGTTCGCTGCCATCTGAGAAGGCTTCAACTCTGGCATGGTCCCATTCTCCCGGTGAAATGATCCCGTCAATCTCCGGGAAACCGGAGACTGGGTCTGGGACCTGATCGGTTGGAGTGATTGAAAGCGTTTCAGTTGGATCTGGCAGCGTGCTTGTCGGCTTGCTGGTTGCCGTATGTGTAGCTGAAGGGGAAGGTGATGCAGGAGGTTGGCTTGCTAACGGAGCAGACGCATCCCGGCAGCTGGCTGTCATTACAATCAGCATGAAAAGGAACAGGGAAATCCGCCAAGTATTCATCAAGCCTACTACCTCTCTCAGGTTCATCTACTCAGTACGATTATACAGGGAATTATTTAAGATCAAATTAACCCAATATTAGGGTAAAGAAGTCCTATCCCGAATAAAATTCTGGTCAGAGGGCAATTTAGCGAAGATTGATTTTGATAAAAATGATCAAATATTATAATAATTTTTGCCAAAATACCAAATATTTTGGTTTTAATACCAAAATATATTGACTTAATATCAAAAATATGCTAATTTAAGCACAACAGGAGAAACTTATGTCAACGATTCCTTCGAAATGCCCAAGCTGCCAGCAGCAAATGGTGATCACCCAGCTAAGCTGCACCCAATGCAATACCGCGATTGCCGGATACTACCCACTCAGCCCGTTCGCTCATCTCTCAGAGGAAGACTTGTACTTCCTCGAGAATTTCATCCGCTATCGCGGAAATATCAAAGAGATGGAGCGCGAACTGAGCCAGTCTTACTGGACGATCCGGAACAAGCTCGACAAGTTGATCACGGAAATGGGTCTCAGCGCGCCCCCACCAGATCTGGGTGAACAGCGCAAGCACATCTTGCAGCAGCTGAGTGCGGGCGAAATCAGTGTAGAAGAAGCCACGCAGAAAATTGCTGAATTGGGCAAAAAATGACCAGCCCGTTCTGATTCAAGGAGTGAACCATGTCTTATCAGCAAGAAAGACGATTTGTACTCGATATGCTTGAAACAGGAAGCATCAACCTGGACCAGGCAACCAGGCTCCTGGACATACTCTCCATCCAGCCAGTATCTAACATTCTCCCGGGCAACTTTCGCCAGTCTCCGAACAAGGTGACCGTGGAGATCTATGCTGACCAGGAAACTCTGCAAACTGTCCTGGCAAGGCTCAATCAAGCGCTCAGCCAGGTCGAGCCGCAGTACAGCTAAACTCATCGCGAGGTAAAAAAATGACGATTAAAGAAGAACGAAACATGATTTTGACCATGATCGCCGAAGGCAAGATCTCGGCTGAAGAGGGAGACCTGCTTTTGCAGACATTGGAGCAAAGTGAGCGGAACATTGAAGAAGAATTAAGAAAGCAAAGAATTTCCAGAATACCGGGGGGCCCACCCATCCCCCGGATCCCGTCCATTCCCAGTATACCGTCGATCCCATCTGTTCCCAGAGTGTTTAGCGGTGCTGAGCGTGACTCCTCAGGCCAACGACATGCCGGCAGTTTTCCGGGTTACCACTACCAAGATCCTCTGGGCGTGACCGATGACTACATCAAAGAGTTTGAGGAGATCGGCTATGGCAGCCTGAGCTACGATGAGTACTACCAGTTCCGCATCCATGGGATCACGCCCCTGTTCATTAAGGAGCTGGAAGAACTGGGACTGCAAGGTCTGGCGGTGGATGAACTGGTAGAATTGAAAATCCATGGGGTCTCTCCTCGCTATGTCCGTTCTCTGGGCCAGGAAGGGGTTCAGGGCTTTTCCGCAACTGATCTGGCAAAATTAAAAATGTACAACGTCCGGCCGCATTTCATCCGGGAGATGCGAGAGCTGGGGTTCACAGAAATGAGCATTGACGAACTGACCGAATTGAGCATTCACAACGTGCGCCCCAGGTTTATTCGCGCCCTGCGCGATCTCGGACTCGAAGATTTGACCATCAACGAGATTGTTGAACTAGGCATGCATAACATTTCACCACAACTGATCCGGGAAGTGCGTTCACTCGGTCTGGACAATTTAAGCACAGATGATATTGTCCAGCTTGGTATTCACAATATCCGCCCAAATTTCCTCCATGAGATCAGGGAGATAGGTTTTTCCGACCTGAGCATTGATGATCTGGTTCAGTTCGGGATCCATAATGTGCGCCCATCATTTATCCGGGAATTGCGTCAGCTTGACCTGAATTTGAACGCTGACGACCTGGTTGAGTTCAGCATCCATAACCTGCGCCCATCTTTCATCAAAGAACTGCTCAGCCTTGATCTGGACCTGGATATCGATGGCCTGGTGCAGTTCGGGATCCACGGAATTACACCTTCCTACGTACGAGAGCTAAAGGCAACCGGGTTGGATTTGGATTTGGATGATATCATCTCACTCAACATCCAGGGAGTGCCTCCCCATTACGTGCGCGAGATGAATGAAATCCTGCCGGACCGGGTGACCATTAAGGAACTCGTCATGCTGTGGAACCATGATGTGCCATTGAGCTACATCAAGGAAATCCTGGACACAGGCCTGGAGAACCTTTCCATCCGGGACATGATCAAGCTGTACGACAACGGTGTCCAGGTCAAAACTGTCCAGCAGGTTCTGGCAGGCGGTTTGGTAGACCCCAGCGTGAAAAACCTGATCGAAGCCGAGCACAACAAATAAAGCCATCAGGGCTGGCCCAGGACTGCTATCAAAATGAGGCGCACAAATGTGCGCCTCGCTGTTTTATGAGGAAAAAATCTAAGTGGCCGCCCCGACATCCTGAGCAGATCAGAACAGGGCTAACTGGTCATCCGGGCGCAGGGGGGCAAAGCTCATCCTGTGGATCGGACAGGGACCAAGTTCCTCAATCGCTGCCCGATGATGCGCCGTCCCGTACCCTTTATGGGCCGCAAACCCGTATCCGGGGTACTGTTCATCGATCTCAACCATCAGCGCATCCCGCTGCACTTTAGCCAGGATCGAGGCAGCCGCGATGCTCAGGGAGCGGCGGTCTCCTTTGATCAGGCTGGTTTCCGGAATACCTGCACCTGGGATCGAGATGGCATCAATCAGCAAATGGCCGGGGAGCTGCGGCAGACGGGCGATTGCCCGCATGGCGGCCAGCCGGGTGGCAGGGATGATCCCCAGTTCATCGACCTCTTCCGGTCCGGCAAACCCCACCTGGTATGCCAGGGCCGATGATTCGATCTGTGCCGCCCAATACCGGCGGTCTTTGGCCGTCATTTGTTTCGAATCCCGGACACCCGCCAGCACCTGGGGGAGATCGTTCTGGCTGGGCAAAACTACCACCCCGGCGGCAACCGGGCCAGCCAGCGCCCCGCGCCCGGCCTCATCCACACCGGCTACAATCTCTACACCAGCCTGCCACAACTCCAGTTCATGGGTCAGATCAGGAGCGGGCGGCAGCAAAGAGAGATCAAACTTTTTTCTGGGCATGGGTCAAGATGGGTCAGTTAGGGGGTTTTTTGGCGTATCGCCCGCGCAGCGAATTCCACCTGATTTTGAGAATATCCAGCACCATCCGGAAGGCATCTCGCACCGGGCTGACATGACTGTGATCAAAATAGTGCCAGGGAATTCCAATTTCTTTTATCGTGTAGCCGCGCCGCCGGGCAACGTACAACACTTCAACATCAAAAGCCCAGCCTGCCAGGGTCTGGACAGTGAATAAATCCTCCGCAACCTGGGCCGTAAAGAGCTTAAACCCACACTGGGTATCGTGTAAGCCTGGCAGCGCCAGCACTTGGATCGAGTAATTGATCAATCTGCCGCCGATATGACGGCTGGCAGGCTCGTTGAAACGCTGAGCACCAACCGCTTCCCGTGAGCCGATCACGATATCTGCTCCATTGGATTCGGATGGCAGGAAGCGATAAAGTTCATCAATGGGCATGGACAGGTCGGCGTCGCACATGAAACGGTAGCGTCCTGTGGCTTCCAGCATCCCGCGGCGCACGGCCAGACCCTTGCCGCGCGCATTCTCATGGATCGCCCGAACAAAAGGAAAACGCGCCGCATATTCCTGAGCAATTTCCAACGTGCGGTCCTGGCTCCCGTTTTCTACAACCAGGACCTCGAATGTGTAGGACTGGCTGGACAGATAGGCACACACCTGGTCCAGGGTATTCGCCAAACGTGGTTCTTCGTTATAAGCTGGAATAATGATCGAAAGTTGCGTCATCGAATTGTTCACATTGCATCCTGTTTTTACACAACTGGCCCCAGGTACTCTTTGAGGAGTTCAAGATTGGCGGACACCAACTTTTCACGATATTCTACCAGCACCTGATAGGGGATAAAAGAAAAAATCTCAGCCTCCATACGGCTCTCGGAATGCACCAGGTCCAGCAAAGCATCCACGGGCATATTCATCCGCTCGGCAAACACCTCAAATGTTTGCGCCTTGGCACCAGGAAGCAATTGGCCGGCAATGAAATTTTGCCATTCGATCAGATATTGCCCTTCCACAAACGGCAGCCAATCCTCTACCCGGACTTGCAGCAGACATTGTCCCACATCCTCCTGCAAAGCAGACAGGATGCGCTCATCCAGGAAAGAACGCAGCACATTGTGCAGGTAACCCACCTGTTTGCGGCGGTGTTTGGCCAGCAGGGGCAGGAAATAAGGCAGAAACAGATCCTTGATCCAGATAATATCGGCTTGCAGGTGACAGATATAGCCGGCAATAAAAGCTGCTTGGTCCGGTGGCAAATGGTCTGGCTGGGCCAGATCAGGGTAGCGGTTGAACATGCGCTCCCACGGGGGATTTGCCTCAATCAGCGGGACGCGGTAAAAATGAGTCTCAGGGCGAGATTGGCCGGAGATGGTTTGCACATCAGGGGCTGTTTTTCCCAGAAAAAAAGCACAGCGCTGCTGGTGAAGCAAGGCATGGATCGATGCCGGCAGATCGAAACCAGCCAAAATTTCCGTGGCAATACTCAGGTGATAGAAAGGCGTTGGCACAGTGCCATTATACGTCAAAAAGGTGCCCGGTGATATGCCACACAGGCTTGCAGCTTTGTTATTCTCTGTTCGGTTTCTCTCCTAAAACTTTCAGGGCTGTTGTACAATGGAGAAGATATGAAGATTATTCTGACCCATGAACAGGCCGATTTTGATGCAATCGCCTCGATGCTGGGCGCATACTTGCTGGATGAAGAGTCTGTGCCGATACTGCCGCGCCGCCTGAACCGCAACGTGCGTGCCTTCCTGACATTGTATGGGTTGGAGTTCCCGTTTATCGAACCCCTCGACCTGCCAAAAAAGAGAATCAGCTCCGTGACCTTGGTGGACACCCAATCGCTGGTGACTGTGCGCGGGATGGATGAAAAAACCAAAATGTTTGTCATCGACCACCACGACCTGCGGCCGGACCTTCCCCAACACTGGCAGATCAAAACCGAGGAGATTGGGGCAAATACCACCCTGATGGTCGAAGCCCTCCAGAAACGCGGGGTGCATCTTTCCGTCACGCAGGCCACGCTCATGCTGATCGGCATCTACGAAGATACTGGTAAGCTGACCTATTCCCGCACCACCCCGCGCGATGTGCGCGCGGCTGGCCACCTGCTGGAACAAGGTGCCAGCCTCCAGATCATGCAGGACTACATCAACCACCCGCTTTCGGATACCCAGCAGAAGATCTACGACAAACTGCGCAAAGATATCGACACATACTCCATCCACGGCAATTCGATCATGATCGGGCTGACCGATGCCCGCCACACCGATGAGGAATTGTCCACAATTGCCCACAAATTACGCGATCTGCTCGATCCTGATGCGATCATCCTGCTGGTGGACACCAATTCCGGTACCCAGCTGATCGCCCGGGCGACCACGGACCAGGTCAATGTGGGGGAGATTGCCAAGCATTTTGGCGGTGGTGGGCACCCACGGGCGGCCGCAGCCCTGGTGCGCGACTCGCGCTCCGGTGAAGTGCATGCCGAATTGATCGATATCCTCCCCAGTTTTGTCCACCCGGCGGTGACAGTTGCCGAAATCATGTCCCGGCTGCCGCAAGTGCTGACCCCAGAAACCCCAGTCAAAGAAGCCGCCGAACACATGCAGCGCTACGGGTACGAGGGATATCCTGTCGCGGAGAGCGGGAAGCTGATCGGCTTACTCACCCGCAGGGCGGTGGACCGGGCCCTGAGTCACAAACTCAACCTGACAGCCCGGCAGGTGATGGATGCCGGATCCGTCACCATCGGCCCAGATGAACCGCTGGAACATCTGCAGCAGCTGATGACCGATACCGGATGGGGGCAGATCCCGGTCGTTGAGGATGGAGAGATCGTCGGGATTGTCACCCGCACCGATCTGATCAAAACCTTAACCCCCAAGCAAAACTCCAGCGGCCGCCAGAACCTGGCTGGTAAGCTCGAAGCCAATTTACCCCCTGCCAGGCTGGCCTTGCTGAAAGCGGTTGCCGAAGTGGCCAGCGCACAGCAGTCAGCCTTGTATATCGTCGGGGGCTTCGTTCGGGATTTGCTGCTCGACCGCCCCAGCATGGATTATGACCTGGTCGTTGAGGGAGACGCCATCGCTCTGGGTCAGGCGCTGGTCAAGCACTTTGGCGGGCGAACCACCACCCACCGCCGGTTCGGAACCGCCAAGTGGAAGATTGGCAAGATCCGGGAGAAGCTGGCCAAGCAACTGGCGGAGCAGTTCGGTCAGACAGTGGATGCCAAACGCTTTCCGGAAACATTGGATCTGGTCTCTGCAAGGCGCGAGTTTTACACCGAACCAACCGCCCTGCCGACTGTGGAGCGCGGCAGCATCAAGCTGGACCTGCACCGGCGCGATTTTACGATTAACACCCTGGCGCTCCAACTGGACGGCAGCCACTACGGCGATGTGCACGACTATTGGGGTGGGCTGGCCGATCTGCACATCGGGTATGTGCGCGTGCTTCACTCACTTTCCTTTGTAGACGATCCAACCCGCATCCTGCGCGCAGTGAGATTCGAACAGCGTTTCGGCTACCAGATAGAACCGCGCACCCTGGAACTGCTGGAAGGTGCTTTGGGGCTGCTTGGCAGAGTCTCGGGCGACAGGATTCGCCACGAACTGAACATCATGCTGGAAGAACCTGCCTGGGAAGCGATGTTCGACAGATTAACCGAACTCGGTGTCTTGACCGCCATCCACCCAGACCTGTCTTGGGACGAGCAGACCAAAGCGCGGATCCGGCAAGTCCGTTCCCAGGAGGTACCGCCGCATTGGTCGATCAAACTGGGAAGGCCGGCCTTCCCATACTCGCTGGTGATCACCTACATTGGCTGGCTGATCGTTCTCTCCCCGAGGTCGGTACAATCTGCCGCCAAACGTTTGCGCCTCCCTCAGTGGCTGGTCGATGTCATCCTCAAAGCAATTGATTACCGGCAGCGTTATGACGAGATTGCCAGGTTCACGCCTGCGCAGGCCGTTCAGGCTTTCGACCGGCAATCTCACCTGCCATTGCTGGCTTGCTACCTTCTGAATGAACACCCGGAGGCAAAAGAAAAGATCGCGGCATATTTCGAGCACTGGCAGCATATTGAACCGCATACCACCGGGGATGATCTGCGCGCCCGCGGCATCCCTCCGGGGCCGCATTACCGCCAAATTTTAGATGCGCTGCGGGCATCATGGCTGAATGAAGAAATTCACCAAAAAGAAGAAGAAGACGCCCTGCTGGAGAAATTACTCGATGAGTACAATTCAAAGGGATAACCCCGGACCAACAGATGCCAGCGGAGACAGCTGGCGTAACCAAGTACGCTACCGCAAAGCTGTTGAGGCCGATTTGCATGAGATCGAATGGGAAGGGGCGTATACCAAATACCGGCGGGTGTACCAGAACGTCTACGAGCGGGTCGCACTCGGCCTGGCACTAATGTGGGTGGCTGAACTCCCCGGATTCGGCCTGGTCGGTCAGGCATTTGTACAATTGAAGATGCACGACCGGTCTTGTGCAAACGGCAGGACGCGTGCCTACCTGCACTCGTTCCGGGTACGTCCGGCAATGCGCAACCGCGGCCTGGGCACCAAACTGATGCAGATCATTGAACAGGACCTCATCCAGCGCGGCTTCCGGGAATTAACCTTGAATGTGGCAGAAGACAACCAGGACGCTCTTCGGCTGTACCGCCGCCTCGGGTATAAGGTGATAAAAAAGATCCCGGGGAAATGGTCGTTTTATGACGATCAAGGCAAATTGCAAGAGGTAGCCGAACCCGGTTTTCGCCTGATGAAGGTGCTGGCTGAATAAAATCTTTGTAACCGCCAGCCCCAACGATCAGGATAGAGAAATTCACCCAAAACAGGGGCCAATTCTTCCCATTTCTAATGTAAAATATATCTGGAGGCCCTTGTCGCCACAAGTTTTCCGTGCTAGAATACTGACGCATAATTGTCCATACTGGTATCAATGAAAAGTGGGCCACCCCCACTTTTCTTCTTTACAGGACTTAGTGGGATTTCCTAATTCAAGAATAGAAAGCCCGCGCAGCAAAAAAACATTGTTGGAGAATGATAGATGAAGAACGATTTTTTCCTGGCATTTAGCGAATTACTGGAAGACAAACAGTTGCCCAAGGAAATTGTTGTCGAAGCCCTTGAAGCCGCGATGGTCTCTGCCTACCGCAAAACGGTGAATGCATCCAGCGCTCAAGAGGTGGTGGCAAAATTTGATGTGGACACCGGAGAGGTCACCATATTTGCTGAAAAAGAAGTGGTAGAAGACATTCAGGATGACCGCACCGAGGTCTTGCTCGAAATCGCCCAAAAGATTGAACCCGAGGTTGAGCTTGGCAACATTATCATGGTCGAATCTACCCCGGAAGATTTCGGGCGCGTCGCCGCCCAAACAGCCCGCCAGGTGATCCAGCAGCGGATCCGGGAAGCAGAGCGGCAGGCCCAGCACGACCATTTCAAAACCCTTGAGGGAGAAATCGTCAATGGAATTGTCCAGGCCATGAACGCCGGTGGTATCACCCTCGGATTAGACCGCAAAGCGGAAGGCAGCATGCCTCGCAACCATCAAATCCGCGGCGAACGCTTCCGGCTGCATGACCGCGTCCGGGCGCTGCTGCTGGAAGTCAAGATGACCCCGCGTGGTCCGAGCATCATTCTCTCCCGTGCCCATAAAAACTTCCTCCGCCGGCTGCTGGAAGACGAGGTCCCGGAAATCTATAACGGGATGGTCGAAATCCGCTCCATCGCTCGGGAACCAGGATACCGCTCAAAAGTGGCTGTTGCGGCCCTGCAGCCCGGGATCGACCCGGTGGGCGCGTGTGTGGGTATCCGCGGCGTTCGCATCCAGGCCATTGTGCGCGAACTGCATGATGAAAAAATCGATGTGATCGAATGGAACCCAGACCCGGCCGCTTTTATTGCCAAGGCACTCAGCCCGGCGCGTGTCACCGGTGTCTATCTGGATGAAAGTGGAGATACCAAAACCGCAACCGTTGTAGTGCCAGAAGACCAGTTAAGCCTGGCAATTGGCAGAGATGGGCAAAATGCGCGCCTGGCGGCCAAGCTAACCGCATGGCGGATTGACATTAAGAGCCTGACAGAAGCAACCTCCGAAGCATTGTACAAGCTGCAAGAAACGCCGGAAATGATCACAGAAGCGGAAAAACTCACCGATACCATTCAGCAAGTTGAAGGGATTTTGGTGCGCAAAGAAGAAGGCCGGCCAATCACCCCAGAAGAATACCAGCTGCTCGGACGATTTATTAATAAAGTTGAAACCGGAGTTGAAGATCAGCGCCAGGCTGAACTGGAAGCCCAGCGAGCCCAAGAAGCTGAGATCCGCGCTTCAATCCCGAGTACGGCCTTCGACATCCCGCTCGACGACCTTCCCATCTCGCCGCGCATGATTATCACCCTGACCGGTGAAGGGTACTCCACCATCGGCGACCTGATGATGCAAATGGAGATCGACTCAGATGCCATCCTGGCCATTGATGGACTTGGCCCCAAAACGATGGAAGATATCCGAACCTCGCTGAGCGAATTTGAACTGCCAGAACCGGAAGAAGAACCGGCTGTGGAGGAAGAAGCCGAAGTCGTTGCAGAAGCAGAGGGTGAAGTTGAAGCCCTTGCTGCCGATGAGGAAGCTGAAGAAGAAGCTGAACCGGTGCTGGAAGCCGAGCAAACCGTACAGGCAGCAGAAGAGGCTGAAGAAGAACCCGCTGAAGAACTGGTTCCGGAAGAAGAACCCGTCTCATTTGAACAGGCGCTGGCCAGCAGCGAGATCACTTTCATTGAAGATGAAGAAGAGGAAGAAGATCTCGACCTCCTGGAGAAAGATCGCGAGAAGGGTTCCAAAAAGAAAAAATATCGCCAGGTCGAATATGATCCCGATTTGGATGTGACCATCGTCCGGCGGCGCCGCAAGCGCGATACTGACGAATGGGATGAAGAAAACTGGGAAGATTACCTGGACTAAGCCAATAGCCAGGCCGCTGGCAGGAGAAGCGTGGCACAAAAAAAAGGGAAACACCGCCGAAAACATCTCCCTCAACGCACCTGTGTAGGCTGCCGAACTGTGCAAGACAAACGCAGCCTGACCAGAGTTGTGCGCTCCCCGGAGGGTGTTGAGATAGACCCGGAAGGCAAGAAAGCCGGACGGGGAGCCTACCTTCACGACCTGCGTTCTTGCTGGCAGCTCGGTTTAAATGGAAGACTGGCGCACGCTCTCAAAACAGAGATCAGCGCTGAAGATATGGCCGTACTCAAAGAATACATGAGTACATTACCACTCGGGGAAACAGGGGAACCATCATCATGAAGGGCTCTTCACCGAAATGAAACCCTAGACGGATGATGGCTGAAGCCGAGGGAGATTGTTGAGAAGGCCAAGAATTATCGAAGCTGAAAGAGAAAGATTAAGGAGAAAAAAATGGCCGATAATGTAAAAGACAGCAAATCAATCGAACTACCGGCTACCACAACAGTACGTGATCTGGCAGAGAAAATCCATACCAGCCCAATCGACATCATCAAAGTCTTGATGGCGAACGGGGTTATGGCAAATATTAATCAACAGATCGATTTTGATACAGCTGCGATTGTGGCAACCGAATTTGGATACGATAGCACCCTGGAAGTAATCGACCAGGTTGAGATCGAAGATACAGGGGAAATTGCACTCTGGCGGCGTCTGATCGCGGATGAAAAAGAGGAAAACCTCAGCCCGCGCCCGCCTGTTGTCACCATTTTGGGGCACGTAGACCATGGGAAAACCTCTCTGCTGGATGCGATCCGCTCGACGCGGGTGGCCGCAGGGGAAGCAGGCGGCATTACCCAGCACATCAGTGCATACCAGATCGAACACAACGAACGCACAATCACCTTCCTGGATACCCCAGGGCACGCGGCGTTCACTGCCATGCGCTCACGCGGGGCTCAGGGTGCCGATATTGTCATCCTGGTGATCGCGGCGGATGATGGCGTCATGCCACAGACAAAAGAGGCGCTTAACCACGCAAAAGCAGCCAAAGTGCCGATCATTGTCGCCCTGAACAAGATTGACAAACAAAACGCAAACCCAGACCGGGTGAAGCAACAGCTTGCCGAAGTCGGCCTGGTGGCGGATGAATGGGATGGGGATACCATCATTGTCCCGGTCTCCGCGACCCAGCAGACCGGGCTGGAGGACTTGCTTGAAGCCATCCTCCTGGTCTCCGATTCGACAGAGATCCTGGCCAACCCGGAAGGCACCCTGATCGGGACCGTGATTGAAGCAGAACGTGACCGCTCAAAAGGCGTGATTGCAACCATCCTGGTTCAGAACGGCACCCTGAATGTTGGTGATACGCTGATCGCCGGCTTAGCCCACGGACGCATCCGTGCCATGTTCGATTTTTTCGGTGAAAACATCGACTCTGCCGGTCCATCCACCCCGATCTCGGTGATGGGACTGAATGATGTGCCCTCCGCCGGAGACCTGATCCGTGTTGTGGAGAGCGATAAAGAAGCCCGGGTGATTGTGGCTGAAAAAGAAGAAAAACTCAAAGACGCGCTGCAGCGCACCCAAAGGCCGGTCACCCTGGAAAACATGTTCGAACGTTTTCAGGAAGGACAGATGCGCGAACTGCGTCTGATTATCAAAGCAGACGTGCAGGGTTCGCTGGAACCAGTGATCTCGTCCTTGCAGGAAATGAGCGCCAGTGATGAAGAAGGAAAAATCCGGGTCAATATCCTGCACGCGGCGACCGGCAACATCAGCGAAAGCGATGTGGATCTGGCCTCTGCGTCTCAGGCAATTGTGATGGGTTTCAATGTCCAGGCGGATGAAGCAGCCCGGGTAACCGCTGACCGGGAAGGGGTCTCGATCCGTTTTTACAACATCATCTACCGCCTGACAGAAGATGTGGAGAAAGCCCTCAAAGGCATGCTGGCCCCCGAAGAAGTGATCTCCACGATCGGCAAAGCAGAAGTCCGGGCTGTCTTTAAAATTCCGAAGATCGGTTTCATTGCCGGATGCAGGGTCATAGAAGGTGAGATCAAGCGGAACGCACAGATGAGAGTAGTCCGCAACAATTCAATCATCTATGAAGGCGATATTAGCTCGCTTAAACACGAGAAAGATGATGTACGTGAAGTCCGCACCGGTTTTGAATGCGGGATCGGCCTGCGAGGATTTGATTCCTTCGAAGAAGGTGATATCCTCGAATGTATCACTCGCGAACTGGTGCAAGCGGTCTAAATTGAAGGGATCAGGTCATGGCATCACAAGGCAGAGCAAACCGGGTGGCACAGCGCATCAAAGAGGAACTATCCACTTTGATGCTGTTCGAAGTCAGCGACCCACGGCTTGAAAATGTATTTATTACCCATGTAAAAGTAGACCGGGAAATGGCCTTTGCAGATATTTATGTCTCAGCGCTGGAAGGTTCAGAACGCAGCGATGAAATCCTTGAAGGGTTTGATCGAGCAGCCGGATTTCTCCGCAGTAAACTGGCTCAGCTGATCCAGCTGCGGTCTTTCCCCCGTCTCCGGTTCAACTGGGACCATGTCCCAGAGAATGCCGATCGAATTGACCGTTTGATCGCATCGTTAAATAAAGATGATCACACAGAAACAGGTGAGGATGAATAAAGCGTTCATCTCAGAAGCTCGGTCGAGGATCAGCCGGGCCGATCGTGTGTTGGTGTGTGCCCATACACGTCCCGATGGAGATGCGATCGGCTCAATTTTGGCCATGGGACTGGCCTTGCAAGATGCAGGGAAACTCGTCCAGATGGTTTCTGAAGATGGAGTCCCTTCAGCATTGCGTTTTTTACCGGGCAGCGACCAGATCACCAACCAGCCGGAAGGCAGTTTCGACCTGGTGATTGTAGTAGACAGCAGCAAAGCCGACCGGGTAGGCCAGATCCTTGATGAAGTGGATCAGGTGGATCTTAATATCGACCATCACCCTGACAACAGCCTGTTTGCCCAGGTCAATCTGGTGGACGCTGGAGCTGTTTCTGCCACCCAGATCCTGACCCGGCTGCTGCCCGATTTCGGGCTAACGATCTCTCCGGCAATCGCCTCAAACTTGCTTGCCGGGATGATTACGGATACAATCGGGTTCAAGACAGATAATATGCACCCGGAAGTTTTGCGGCTGGCCGCAGACCTGTTTGAAGCAGGAGCTGACCTGCCCAAACTCTACCACAATGCAATTGCTGCCAAAACCTTCGAAGCGGCTCGCTACATGGGGGAAGGTCTTTCGCAGCTGACCCGAAAAAACGGTTTGGTCTGGACTGTATTGACCCTTGAAAACAAACGACAGGCGAACTATCCTGGGCGAGACGATGCAGACCTGGTGAACATCATCTCGGCCATCGATAGCGCAGATGTCGCATTAATCTTCGTGGAACAGAACCCCGATCAGGTGAAAGTGAGCTGGCGGACGCGTTCTCTGGAGATAGATGTATCTAAAGTTGCGCACCATTTTGGAGGCGGAGGCCACCGGGCAGCCGCTGGCGCGATGATTGAAGGAAAATTACAGGATGTGCAGAAACAAGTGGTGCAGGCCACTCAATTAATCATATTCAATGAAAAATAAAAAAATTCCCAACAGAGCTTTTCCAAAGAATCTGGCTGGTATAATCCAAACGGGGTATTTCCTTGGAATGTTCTAAGGGTTAGGAGTAAATATGAGTCAAGACGTAGTCAATAATGTCGTTTCAGGAGTTTTCGTGATCGATAAACCTGTCGGTCTCACATCCCATGATGTGGTTCAGATCGTCCGGCGCGGGACTGGAATTCGTCGGGCCGGCCATACAGGCACCCTTGACCCACGCGCTTCGGGAGTATTGGTCGTATTATTGGGGCCGGCGGTGCGGCTGAGCGAGTTTATCTCCGCCTCCGATAAACGCTATCAGGCAACCATCCGTCTCGGCAGCCGGACAGAAACCTACGACGCAGAGAGTGAACCAAGCGAAGAGATGCCAGTGGATATCAGCGAAGACGATTTCATGGACCTGATTAAAGGTTTCGAAGGTGAAAGTGAACAGGTCCCGCCACCTTATTCCGCTGTCAAGGTAAAAGGCGAAAAAGCCTACAACCTGGCACGCAAAGGCGAAGAAGTGGATCTTGAGCCCCGGATGATCAATGTGTATAACCTGGACCTGTTGGAATGGGCACCGCCAGAAGTAGTTGTCGATGTTTACTGCTCTTCAGGCACCTATGTACGTTCCCTGGCGAATGATATCGGTGAACAACTGGGGATCGGAGCCCACCTGGTTGGTTTGCGCCGGACCCGCAGCGGACAGTTCACCCTGAGAGATGCGGTATCGCTGCGCCGATTGCGCGAAGCCTTTGAGACCGGCACCTGGGCCGAATTCCTCATCCCGGCATCCGAAGCCCTCAATGATTGGTACACCATTACCCTTGAAGGCGACCTGCTCGAACTCGTGCGGCACGGCCACCGCTTCCCTGCAGAAGAAGGGGTCAAGGGATGGGCGCGCGCCATCAGCGAGCAAGGTGACCTGGTTGCCCTGCTTGAGGTGGTTGAAGAAACTCAGGAATGGCAGCCGCGTAAGGTATTCTTTACCTCCTAGCGTGTATTCCAGATGAGCCAATCTTTTCGGCTACAAGACCTTTCCATCCAAGACGCCTGGCTCACAATTGGCTCTTTTGATGGTGTGCATCTGGGTCACCAACAAATAATTCGACAGATTACCAATGGAGCACATGCTGCGGGAGTTCCCGCAGTTGTGCTGACCTTTTTTCCCCACCCCTCGGCCGTCCTGCGCGGCCAGAAAAATGCCTTTTACCTCACCCTGCCGGAGGAAAAAACCGCTCTTTTAACCTCGATGGGCGTGGATTATGTCATCATCCATCCCTTCGACCGCCAGGTCGCATCGATTGAGCCGCAGGCATTTATCGAGATGCTTCACCACCACCTTGGGTTTTCCCAGTTGTGGGTCGGGTACGACTTTGCCCTCGGCAAGAACCGGGCTGGCGATGTCCTGATGCTGCGGCAGTTGGGCGAACAGTTCGGCTATTCTCTCCAGGTTGTGGATGCTGTCCGGCAAGGCGATGAGGTGGTCTCGTCCAGCCGGGTCCGGTCGGCACTGGAAAAGGGAGAGATCAGCACGGTGACCAAACTGCTCGGCCGACCCTTCAGCCTGCGCGGCCGCGTGATCCACGGCGATGGGCGCGGCAAGCAGATTGGCGTCCCGACTGCCAATCTTGAGGTCGATCGGGCGCGGGCTGTCCCTGGCGCAGGAGTGTATGCCTGCCGCGCCACCGTGAACAAAACGGTGTACCCGGCGGTCACCAACATCGGCATCCGCCCAACTTTCGAGACCGAACCAGTCCCCCCAAGGATCGAAACCCATATCCTGGACTTTGCGCAGGACTTGTACGGCGAGCAGATCAATCTGGAATTCACCGCCCATCTGCGCGATGAGCAGCGTTTCGAAAGCATCGAAGCGCTCGTCTCCCAAATCCACCGCGATATTGCCACTGCCAGGGAAATTCTGGCGACTGTCGATACCCAGTAATTCGCTCCCCAACAATTACAACGATGTATCTATCCAGAATGCGATACAATAAGGTAGGTTTGGATTATTAATTTCCCAAGGAGTATCGCATGAGACAGTACCTGGATCTGTTGGAACATGTCCTGGATCACGGCACGGTTAAATCCGACCGTACCGGCACTGGCACCACTGCCGTGTTTGGCTACCAGATGCGCTTCGACCTCAGCGAGAGCTTCCCCCTCCTCACCACCAAAAAACTGCATCTCCGCTCGATCATCCACGAACTGCTCTGGTTCCTGAAAGGCGATTCAAACGTGCGCTATCTGCAGGAGAACGGCGTGCGCATCTGGAACGAATGGGCCGATGAGCAGGGAGAGCTCGGCCCGGTGTACGGTGTGCAATGGCGCGCCTGGCGCGGCGCTGATGGGCGGGTGCACGACCAGATCAGCGACGTGATCGAGCAGATCAAGGTCAATCCCCATTCGCGGCGGCACATCGTCAGCGCCTGGAATGTGGCCGAAGTCGACCAGATGGCCCTGCCTCCCTGCCACCTGATGTTCCAGTTCTATGTTGCCAATGATCGGCTTTCCTGCCAGCTCTACCAGCGTTCCGCTGATATTTTCCTCGGTGTGCCGTTCAATATTGCCTCTTACGCCCTGCTGACAATGATGATCGCCCAGGTGACCGGGCTGAAACCCGGCGAGTTTGTCCACACCCTGGGGGATGCCCACCTGTACAGCAACCACCTGGAGCAGGCCCGCCTGCAAACCACCCGCCAGCCATATCCCCTTCCACAAATGAAACTTAACCCGGAGGTGACCAGCATCTTTGACTTCCGGTACGAGGACTTTGAACTGACCGACTACCAGGCCCACCCCCATATCAAGGCAGAAATCTCGGTATGATCGTCTCCCTGATTGCTGCGGTCAGCGATAACGGCGTCATTGGTTTGGATGGCAGCATCCCCTGGCGGCTGCCCGCCGACCTGAAATTATTCAAACAGCTCACCATGGGCCATACCCTGATCCTTGGGCGCAAAACCTACCAATCGATTGGGAGGCCGCTGCCTGGGCGCAAGATGGTGGTCCTTACCCGGCAGCTCGGATTCACGGCTCCCGGATGCCACATCGCGCCATCCCTGGAGCAGGCGCTGGACACCGCCCGGGCGGAGGGAGAAACCGAAGCCTTCATCGGCGGTGGAGCAGTCGTCTACGCCCAGGCCCTGCCGCTGGCCGACCGGATCTACCTCAGTCGGGTGCATGCCGTGGTCGCTGGGGACACATTCTTCCCGTCATTTGTCGAAACCTCATGGCAGGTGACCGAGAGCCAGCAGTATCCCAAACAGCCCGGTCAGGAATACGATTTCACTTTCGAGATTCTGGACCGCATGATTCAAACACAAGAGTAAAAAGCGGATGCCAAAGGGTGCCAAAAAAACAGGCGATGACCAATGGTTTATCCCCGGGAATGATTTCCGAAAGCAGCAAAAAAGAGCGACTAACGTCGCTCCTTTTTTTTCACTTACAGCGTTGCTCCGGTCAAATCACCGGCAGCACCAGGCGAAAAATCAGTTCCCGTAGACAGCCAGGACGTCGTTGAGGAAATCCATCGCGTCAGGCGTATCCGTGCGGTAATTGAAGTCGTTGCCAACGCAGTTGCCATTCTTGGCCCATCCGTAAGAAGTCACCGCTACAACCATGGTGGTATCCTGGAAAAAGGTCGGTCCACCGCTGTCTCCGTAGCAGGTCCCCCCACCGATTCCGGGGTTATTCGAGAAGCGCGCGCTGGCCACCCCTTTGGCATTGAAAATGCTGGTCAGTTCCAGCAGGCGAACGTGGCCCTGGTATTTCTCATAATCATTCTGTTCAAAGGGCGGCAGCGTGCCCTGCAGGCCGTACCCGACCGACAGGAAATCGTTCTTGTCTTTGCCCTTCAGACCTTCCAAAAAGCCAAGCTCTGGCAGCGTGCCAAAAACGGGATTGCCATCCCCATCCAGCGGGACATACGGCTCAGCCAGGATCACGACGCCGATATCATAGGTATAGGGGAATTGAGCATAATCTGCCCACATGGGGTGCGGGATGACCGTTTCGACTGCCAGCCATTCCGCAGCCAACCAATCCCAAACGGGACCGTAATCTCCACGACCAGCCAGCGCGTCATCATCAAAACGAACAACGGTAAAATCGTTGAGATTCCCGGCTTCAGAAACACAGTGCCCGGCGGTCAGCATCACGCGGGGAGCGATCATTGTGCCGGTGCAGGAATAAAACCCGACCCCATTCTGAATAAACAGCAGGGTGCCCACATGGGGATGTTCACCACCGTCCGGTTCACCCCACGTGATCGCCCCTGCGGTACTGGCAATCGCCAGCCCAACGATCAGAACGAGAATAAACGCGATTGTATATTTCTTCATTTCATTTTCTCCTAATAGGAATAGATTTTCATAACCATCTGAACATCATGCTCAAAACAGACATCTGATCCTTTTTCTGTCTGCTCCTCTTTGATACCCCATCACCTCCTTCTGCCCAGAAAACCGGACATACGGCCGATTTCCCACCTTTATCAATAAAAACCTGAACTTCAGAATGGCTTTGATGAATATTATCTTGAATTTCTATTAAAAATCATATCACAAGTAGACTGTGGAAAAATTGGCCGCGAGGACTATTTTTGTTTATTTCTGTTTGTAACCAGTTGCACCGCACCAAGCTAACCAGGGAATTCGAAGCGGGTGTTCAGGGTAAATGGTGGTGCAGCTGTTGTCGTGGCTGTCAGCGAAAGGGCCGGAATCTTTTCTCCATAGATGAGCGAAACCCAACCCCAGGTTGGCTCCGGGTTCACGGAAGTTCCCAGCAAATCTTCCCCGGCCCGCACCAAACGATAGTCCAGGCTGGACTGCGCGGCACTGATCTGGATCACAATTTCCCCCTGCCCCGAATCAAGTCCCAAGCCCCCGTTGCCAAACGTCCAGGGCCAATCGGGCAGCAGCCAATGCGTGCGGATATGTACAGGATTGGTCCGCCTGGAGTTGTCTTCTGGCGGAACGATCTGATCTCTGATCAGCCAGGTATCCCCTTCCACGGATACCGTCCGGCGATGATAGAGTTTCAGCCGCCGGTATCCATCATGCTGGGCAACAGCCCACGTCAGGCGGCCGCGTTCATCTTTGCTGGTGTCCAGCACTTCTGCCTGTGCCCAATCCAGCCACAGAAAACGGCTTGCTTTGGTCATCTGGTCTCTCTGGTCAATCGTCAGGGTGCTGTGTACCGCAGTCGAATCCAACGCATTTTGCCACGGCGGTGACCCGTTATACAGGTATACACCGGGGTCCATTGTGATATTGATCCCCTTCCACCAGAGGTCCAGGTGCAGTTGGTCGGCATGCGCCGGGCGGTGAGAAAACTGGGCAGCGCGCAGATACGCCCATGTACGTCTGCCAGAAAGACGGAGCAGGTTTGGCGGTGGAGTGTCCGGGGTGGCATGCATCGGTTTTCCTCCCAGCCAGAGGGTCATCTCATCGCCTGGGCCAGGAGGAAGCGGATGCTCATCCAAAAAAGCCTGGCAAGCAGCCTGGGCAACCGGACGAAAATCAGAAAAGGGGAGCGTTGTAAGGGGCAGGATATACGCCCCATCGTTACCGCCCAGGTTTGGCACTCCCCCGCTGGATTTGTCTAACATCGCCAGCAGCCAGCGGCTGGCTGCAGCCAGGCGACGGCAGCTCTCTTCCGGAAAATGATCGAATTGTTCAGCAGCAACCCGTTTCGCAAACATGACTGCTTGCAGCATCAAACGGTGGTAGTTCGTGCTGTGCTGGATATAGCTGCCATCCGGGGCAACCTGGGTTTGAATCGCGTGATGCAGCCACCTCCAGCCCTCCTCTTTCCATTTTTCTGCGTCAGGATGGTCCGGCAAAACTGCGGCAGCCGTGTACAGCCCCACCGCTTCGCTGATCAGGTGATTATTATTCTGCGCCCGTGCATAAGACAACGTAGGCAATATACGGGTAGCATGCGCAGCAACTGCACCCGTCAGGGTTTCGATGCGCGCCGGGGTGGTATGAGGAGAATGCCAGAAGATCCCTGCAGAATAAACCAACGCGATCATGCGCAGGGCGACTTCCTGACCGGATGCCCAATGCGGCCCAATGTTTGGCGGGTTGGCGCGGAAAAATTTTTCAGACAGGGTCCAAAAACAGCGCGCCAGGTCTTCATTCTGATTGCACAGGTACCCGCGTGCCAGGACCGTTGCCCAGCCAAACCGGCCAGGTTCCCAAATGTATTTGATGTCCTGCCCATTAAACTGGCTGCTGGTGTAATAAGTCCAGTGTGCCAAATCCCCCGGAGGGGTCAGTTCCAGCGGATGCAGCTCACCGCCAAACAAGCGCACCCTGCCCTCAGTGATCTCCTGCACCTCGGCCAGCAGCTCTTCACGCTGCTCCGAGAGCAGCGCCCTGAAGTAGCCCAGGTTCGGCAGGGGAAATACCGGAAGTTTCAGCTGCCCCGCTTTTTTCGCAGCGTCACCATACGTTCCAGGTGGAGTCCGGCGTTTGAGAATGCCTGACCGAAGCTGGAACTGGTATACGAGATATGGGGCAACATGCGTCCAACCAAGCTGGCGGAAGCTTTTGAAGTAAACCGAGAGTTTATTGGTTTGCAGAGTCATTTCCTCTATATTATAGCGGATGGCTGGATGTTTTTGCTGTTCAGGTGCCGAAAAGGTGAGAAATCTTGAACGAATGGATAAATTTATGTTATCCTAAATTTGGATTTCGATGAATTTTGCAGAAGGGTTAACAAACGTCTTATTTATAAATCCGACAATTTTGGTATAATTTTCTGGATACCTGAGAATCTAAATACATAGAAAACGCAATTATTTTAAGAATGGAGTTTTCCGAAAATGAAAAAAGAAGAGTACTTGGATCTGTACCGGCAAATGGTCCTGATCCGTCGTTTGGAGGAACGTGCAGCCGAGCTTTACCAGCAAGGTAAAATCGGCGGGTTTCTCCATTTGTATATCGGTCAGGAAGCCGTCAGCACCGGACTGGTCGCGGCCCGTAAACCTCAAGACCGGATGATCACTGCCTACCGCGACCATGGTTTAGCCATCAACGTCGGCCTGACTGCAAAACAAGTCATGGCAGAACTGCTCGGTAAAGCCACTGGCATGTCGAAGGGAAAAGGCGGATCGATGCACATGGCCGACGTGGAAAAGAACTTCTGGGGCGGGCATGCGATTGTCGGTGCGCACCTGCCAATTGCCGCCGGCTTGGCCCTGGGAGACCAGTACACCGGTTCCGATGGGATCACCGTGTGCATGTTCGGAGATGGAGCCACCAACATCGGGTTTTTCCATGAAGGGGTCAACCTTTCAAAGGTATGGAACCTGCCGGTTTTGTGGGTGTGTGAAAACAACCAATACGGCATGGGGACAGCGGTCAGCCGGGCAAGTGCGGTCAGCGAGATCCGCCAAAAGGCTGAAGGATATGGAATCCCCAATGAACGGGTTGAAGGCATGGATGTCCTGGAAGTCAAAAAAGCAGCCGAAAAAGCGCTCAAATTTATCCGGGAAGGCAACGGCCCTTATTTCCTCGAGATCATGACCTACCGCTTCCGCGGGCACTCAATGGGTGATCCGGAACGCTACCGGGAATCCGATGAAGTCAAACGCTGGCAGGAAAACGACCCGATCGGGATCTATCACAAATGGCTGATGGACAACAAGAAAGCCGACGAAGAACAGTTGGACCAGATTGTGAGCCAGGTTGAGCAGGAGATTGAAGAGGCGGTTGAATTTGCCGAAAACAGCCCCGAACCTGCTCCGGAAGAACTTTTCACAGACGTGTACGTGGAGGAAGTCTAAGATGGCTGCAATCACTGTTCGACAAGCAATCTCAGATGCGCTGCGCGAGGAAATGGAGCGCGATGAAAATGTATTCATCCTCGGTGAAGAAGTGGGGGTCTGGGGAGGCACGTATGCCGTTACCCGTGGTTTCTACGATCAGTTTGGAGAAAAGCGCGTGCGGGATACCCCGATCGCCGAAGCGGCGATCATCGGTGCGGCGATCGGCGCCGCGATGACCGGCTTACGCCCGATCGCTGAGCTGATGACGATCAACTTTGCCTTCTCAGCCATGGACCACATCGTCAACCAAGCGCCCAAACTGCGCTACATGTTCGGCGGCCAGTTCAAAGTGCCGATGGTCATCCGGGCCGTCGGCGGCGGCGGCCGCCAGTTAGGTGCCACCCACTCCCAAACACCGGATGCCATCTTTGCCCATTTCCCGGGCCTGAAAGTGGTCGCGCCTGGAACCCCGGAAGACGCCAAGGGGCTATTGAAAGCCGCAATCCGCTCGGACGACCCGGTCCTGTTCATCGAGCATGCCACACTGTACCAGTGGCGCGGTGAAGTACCGGAGGGAGACTACACCATCCCGATCGGAAAATCCAAAGTTCAACGCCCCGGTGACGCCGTGACAGTCGTCAGCTACAGCAAAGGCTTACAGATGACCATGGAAGCCGCAGACCGGCTGGCGAAAGAAGGCATCAACATCGAAGTGGTCGACCTGCGCACCCTGCGCCCGCTGGATATGGAACCGGTGATCGACTCCTTCAAAAAGACCAACCGGGCCGTGATCGTGGAAGAAGGCTGGCGTTCGTACGGCGTGGGGGCAGAAGTGGCCGCCCGCCTGTATGAAGACGCCTTTGATTATATTGATGCCCCGATCAAGCGCGTGGCCCAGAAAGAAGTCCCACTCCCGTATAACCGGACCCTTGAGCAGATGGCCATGCCGCAAGTAGAGGATATCATCAAGGCTGTCAAGGAGGTCTTGTAAAATGGCTGATGTAATTTCGATGCCCAAACTGGGCTTTGATATGTCAGAAGGCACCCTGATCCGCTGGGCAATCGCTGAGGGCGACCCGGTAGAAAAGGGTGAATTGCTGGCTGAAATTGAGACCGACAAAGCCACGGTTGAGGTGGAATCGCTGTTCTCCGGCACGGTGCGCAAACACCTGGTACGGGAAGGTTCGATCGTACCGGTCAATACGCCAATTGCGGTGATCGGCGAAGCTGACGAAAAGATCGACTTCGACACGCTGGTTGGCGCTTCGGATACCGGTGATGAACCAGCCCCTGCAGCCGAGGAGGAAGCACCAGAACCTGCTTCTCAACCCGCTGTGGAGACTGCCGACGACGGCAGCCTGCCGGATGGCGTGCGCGCCACTCCGCTGGCCCGCCGGATTGCGGAAGATAAAGGCCTGGATATTAAAACGATCGCCGGTTCCGGCCCCGGCGGCCGGATCGTCAAGAGTGATGTCGAGGCTGCCCTGGCGGCTGGCCCTGCGGTACCACCTGCACCGGTCCAGCCAGCGGCAGAAACGCCCCAACCGGCTCCCGCCCCAACTGGCCCAGCCCTGGCGCCGCTGATGGCCGCCGCAGTTGGAGAGACCCCGGCAGACACCCGTATCCCGCTTTCCAAACTTCGCCAGGCGATCGGCCGCAGAATGGTCGATTCCAAGCACAACTACCCCTCCTTCTATGTCTCGTATGAATATGACATGGGGCCGGTGATGGCCTTGCGTAAGCAGGCCAACCAGATGCTGGCCGGGACGGGCGAAAAACTCTCGGTCAACGATTTCCTGGTCAAAGCTGTGGCGCTGACCCTGCGCCAGTTCCCCAACCTGAATGCCAGGCTGGATGGGGACGCCGTGCTGCAGTACGGCCGGGTGAATGTTGGCAATGCCGTGGCGGTCGAGAATGGTTTGCTGACCGTGGTCTGCCACGATGCCGACCGCAAGTCGCTGCGCCAGATCTCTTTGGAGGTGAAAGCAAAGGCCGGGCGCGTGCGCGAAGGCAAGATCCAGCCCGAAGATATCTCCGATTCAACCTTTTCGATCAGCAACCTGGGGATGTATGGCACGGAGAATTTCACCGCCATCATCAACCCGCCCGAAGCGGCCATCCTGGCGGTTGGGGCTGCCAGGCAGGTACCGGTGGTGGAAGACGGGGAACTCGCGGTTGGCTGGCGTATGAAAGCGACCATCTCGGTGGACCACCGCGTCAGTGACGGGGCAGAAGCCGCCAGCTTTATGCAGGTGCTGGCAAACTATATCGAAAATCCAGTCAGCCTGATGCTGTAATCGAATCACCAGAAAAGTTCAGCACCTGAGACAGAAAGTGTCTCAGGTGCTTTTTTTAACGCTCAAGCAGCTCCAAGCAGTGATCACGATTAAAGCTGACTGCACGCATGACATCACCCTCGGGCCAGACCCGCTCCAGATTCAATCAGAATGCCGCCTGGCTGTGGGAAGGTTGAGAGTTTCAGAAAGGGAAACGGTTTTTTCCCCATTCACCACTGACCACAATGCAATACGGCTAGATTTCTGTGCCGCGGTAGCGCCACAGGCTGATGCTCTCGATGTGGTAAGTCTGCGGGAAGAGGTCGAAAGGAGTGAGTTGCTCCAGGACGAACCCGGCTGAACGCAGGCGTTTGGCATCGCGGGCCAGGGTGGACGGGTCGCAAGACACATAGGCAAGCACATCCGGTTTCATTTCAACAATCGCATCCAGCACAGGCAAATCCAGCCCGGCGCGCGGGGGGTCTACCAGGATGATATCGGGTTGGACATTCAGCTCAGGCATTACATCCTCCGCCGGAGCTTCATAGATGGAGACATTGTGATAGGCATCCAGATTGACACCGAAGTCTTCTACTGCCAGCGGGTTCTCCTCGATCCCGATCACCTCAGCCACCTCAGGTGCAATGAACGCACTGAACAGCCCCACCCCACAGTACACATCCAGCACGATACTCTCAGGCGTGAGCGGCAGATGGGCCAGCAAATGCTCGACCATCGCTGCCGCCATCGGAGTATTGACCTGGAAAAAGGACCCGCCAGAGACCTGGAAGGTATAGTCCAGGACTTCCATTTCCAATTCCGCCGTGTCGGAGAGCACATGAAGTGTGCCTGGCCCCAACTGGACAGCGGCCATGGGGATATCCAGCGAAAACTCCAGCCCCTCATCATCCTCGGTTTCCAGGATCAGCATCACTTCATCCTGGATGCCCGCGCGCAGGCCAACCCGGGACAGCCCCGGAATTGGATCGAATTCCAGCTGCTGCCAGACCTGGTTAAGGCTTTCTTCAGGCAGGTGACATTCCTCGATCGGGACAACCTGATCCGACCGCCTTGCCCGGTATCCGAGCTTGCCGGCTTCGTCGAGATGGAACTGGACATGGTTGCGGTAGTGCCAGGGGGAAGGGGAAGGAACAACCGGCCGGGTGAGGGTATCTGCTTCCTCCTGCGATAACCTGCCGATCCGTGTCAGGGTATCTTTGAGCACCTCCTGTTTGGCTGCCAGCTGAAGGTCGTACGGCAGATGCTGGTAATGACAGCCACCGCAAATCGAGAAATGCTTGCAGCGCGGTGCGATGCGCTCCGTGGAAGGTTCGAGCACCTCCAGCAAACGAGCACGGGCGAAGCCGCGTTTTTCTTCCGTCAGTTCCACCTGCACCGTTTCACCGGGAAGGGAAAACGGCACAAACACCGCGCGTCCATCCGGCAGCCGCCCCATAACCTCGCCGCCATAGGCCCAGTTTTCCAGCCTGATCTCAAAAGTTTTTCCTGACTCGTTCATGATTGTCCCTTATCGATCAAAGATTGCACTTCGATCAGTCTAAGAATTGATTCATGGCCGCCAGCAGTTCGTCCAGGTCATTGAGGCTGATCTCGCCCATATGCCCAATGCGGAATGTGCTGTCTTTCAGTTTTCCGTAGCCGCTGGCCACCCGAAAATTATGACGTGCTAAATACCCGATCAGATCCGCCAGGTCGATCTGCATAGTGTTTTCAATCGCGGTAACCGTGGGGGAACGATAGCCTTTCGGGGCAAACAGCTTAAACCCACGCCCCAGCGCCCAGGCCTGGGTACGGGCTGCAAGGGCCTGGTGATGGTCGAACCGTTTTTCCAGCCCCTGCGCCAGGATCCGGTCGAGCTGGAAGTCGAGGGCAAAGATCAGGGGCATCGGTGGAGTGGCCGGCGTGGAGTCCGTGGTGCGGTGTCTTTCCAGGCGCTGGAAATCAAAATACCATCCCCGGTTCGAGACATGCTCAGCACGTGCCAAGGCTCGGTCGCTGAGGGCACATAACGCCAGGCCGGGCGGCAGGGCCAGCGCTTTTTGGGAAGAGCTCAGCACCAGGTCCAATCCCCAGCCATCCATTTCCACCGGGGCACCGCCCAGCGACGAGACTGCATCCACGCAGATTAGCGTATCCGGGCTGGAAATATGCACCGCCGCTGCAATTTCCGCAACCGGATTGAGCATCCCGGTAGAAGTCTCATTGTGTACGATGGTCAGCATCTCGTACTTATGTTTTTGGAGTGCATCGACGACCAACTGCGGGGTAATCGGTGATCTCCAATCGACATCCAGCAAGTCCACCTGCTTGCCATTGCCCTGGGCGACCTGGTACCAGCGTTGGGAAAAAGCCCCATTGACACACGCCAGCATCCGTTTATTCACCAGGTTGCGCACCGCAGCCTCATGAAAACCTGTGCCGGAAGAAGCCAGCAAGAAGACGCGCGAGTTGGTCTGAAACACTTTGCGTGCCTTCAGCTCCGTGCGGCGAAAAATTTCCTCAAACTCCGCGCTACGGTGAGGAAGCATCGGGCGGGTCATGGCTGCCAGCACTTCCTCGTGCACATCTACCGGGCCTGGGATAAATAAATGGCTCATACAAGATCTCCCAATTGTTCGGTTTTGATTGATTGTACCGGATATTCCCCAGAATATTAATGGGCAGCCTGGCAAAGAGTGAATGTTTTTTTAATTGGCGCTCCCCTGGCAAAAAACTTATGCCAGGGGAGTGCATCTGCTGATCGCACAAATCGCGTCAGTTAAAATCGGAGCATGTGTCTAAGGACAGACAAAATTCTCGGGATATGGACAGTTGGGAAGCAGATCCCAGGAGATCTCGCACCACAGGCAATTCGAATCAATCCAGAACAAACCCACAATCAGGCAAAGACCGAGCACGATCAGCACGGCCAAAACAATCGCCAGTGTACGGCTCATCCCCAGGATTTTTGGAGGTTCAACAGTTTCTGGCACACGGCCGCTGTACTGTTGGTCGCGTGGGGCTTGCTGGGAAGGCTGCTTTGGTTTCTGATACTGCTGTGGTGGCGGGGCTTGCGCGGTGGCAGGTGCCGCACTGGCGGAGGCTACGGTAGCGTCTGCATCATACCCAATCACCTCATACGTCAGGCTGATATTGTCTCCCATCCGGATGGTATCCCCGTGGCTGAGCTGGTATTGCCCGCTGATGCGTTGTTCATCGACCCAGGTCCCATTCGTGGATCCGAGGTCCTCGATCACATAGCCATTGCCAACAATCTTCAGGCGGCAGTGC
Organism: Anaerolineales bacterium; assembly: GCA_035458505.1. Taxonomy (GTDB): domain Bacteria; phylum Chloroflexota; class Anaerolineae; order Anaerolineales; family UBA11579; genus UBA11579. Next base: position 49,700 of record DATHZS010000009.1, read on the forward strand.
TTGCGAGAAATCTCAGCATCGTTGATCACGATCTCGTTGTTGATATCTCGCCCAAGGGTGACCTCACTTTTCAAAAGAGGATACACTTTCCCCGGCGAAGGACCAACTCGCAAAACTAATTGAAATTGCGCCATTTATATTCTCCTGGTTTATTTGGCTCTACGTATTTAGTTTACAAACTTTTCAATAGAGTGTCAATTATTCCTGGTAACAGAACGTCTGGTTTGCCCTAACGGTTCCAGTTCATCAAGACCAACCCCACAACCGCCACAAACGCTCCAAGCATGTTTACACCTGAAAGCCGTTCCCGGAAAAAGATCAACCCCACCGGCAGCAAGAGCATCGCCACCGTAGCATTGGACACCAATCCTGCCAGGCTGATCGTCCACCCGGCGCGATAGGCAAGCAAGAAACCAACCTCCAACCCGACCAGGGTGAATGCAAGTGCGACACTTGTCCAGTTCAGGTCTCTGAGTGCCTGGCGCAACCCTTCCTTTATCGGGAACAAGGGCAGCAAAAAGAGGCAGATCAGGCCCGCCGCCAAATAACTGATTGCCAATGACAGGACCACATTGGCCTGCTGCGGCGTGTTCTTTTGAATGATATGGTAGAAAACATTGGACAGCACAGTGAGTAAGATCGCCAACCAGAACACTTCAACCTCCTGAATGAGATACAATATAAATCCTGCATATTGTACTTGATATCCAGGTGACAGGAGAGAGGTTCCTGGCTGTGCTGAACCGGGTAATCACCCAAAGAAATCGGCAGCCCAGAAGAAATCGATCCCGGCATTCCCGGCAGCCTGTCGGTCAGTCTCCCTATCCCCCACGAAGAAAGCCTGTTCAGGCATGACCGCATGTTCTGCCAGCGCCTGAAAAAGCATCCCGGCGTTCGGCTTGCGGCAATCGGATTCCCGGGCAAATTCTTTCACCGCGCGTTTCCCGCGCGCTTTGGCATGATACGGGCAAACATAGATGCTGGCATCGGAGATCCCGCACAGGTCTGCAGCTTCCTGCGCGAGTGCTTTGGCTTCCTCAAGCGTGGTGTAGCCAAAAGCAACCCCGCCGCGGTTGGTGGCCAGCGCAAGTCCTAATCCCGTGGTTTTGATCGCGTCCAGTTTTTCAATCACCCCTGTGATTGGCTGCTGTTCCCCCAGCTGTTTGGGCGTCACCAGGCGCGGTTGTTTTTCGCGCACTGCGGGCTTGATCTCAGTTAGCGTACCGTCAATATCGAAGATTGCCAGCCGGTACTTGAACAGTTCCAGGTCCATAAGCCCCAATCCTACCATATCCCACTTTTCTTGGGGAAGTGTGTTCAAATCAGGCGGTAAAAAATCGCCTACTTGCGAAAGCAGCGGCGGTAAAGATCTGTCTGCAGGATCTCCTGCGGGTCAACCTCCGCTTTCAGGGTGCGAAAGGCTTGCAACGTTTTCTCCCCCAAATACGCCCGGACAACCTCCGGAGTCAGGGTGCTGTCCTTGGCAAAATAAAACCGCCCGCCACCTGAGAGCACAATCTGGTTCAAATCCTGGGTCAGGCGGATCAATGTTTCCCGTTTGCGGGGAGGCACTTTAAAATCAAGGGCCAGAGAATAGCCATCCACTGCATGACTGAAGAGAAATTGATCCTCGCGGTGGCGCTTCATCACGCCCAGGTAGGAAGGCAGGCTGCGGTTTTGCGAGAGCTGTAAAATTTCATGGTACACATCGTAGGCCGTATTCCGCGGGACGAAGCTCTGGTACTGGATCAGGCCGCCCCGCCCATAAGCCCGCTCCCAATTCGGGACGTAATCCAGCAAAAAGGTAAAAGCAACCAACGATTGAAGATAAGTCTTATGATTGCCAAGGGTGCGGTTGAGCAGGTATTTTGCCGTGTTGCCACCCCAGGCGCCCAGGTTATTCATACCCAATTTCAGAATGCGCCAAACCATCGATTTCGGCACCAGCCCCATGATTGTATCCGGCAGGTCCTGGGTGGCCGGGTTGAGCGATAACATGGGGTACGGATCCTCACCTTCTTCCAGATAACGGGCGCTGTGCATCTGCCCGCGCCCCAGCCCCCACCCCCTGGCCGTGGTATCCACCCATCCGACAATATAATCCTCATCCCTGTTCTGATTGGTCGCCTCGAGCATTTTCTTTAGATCGGGCTCTGCCCAGGCTTTTACTTCCAGGTTGCCGGAATAAATCTTCTTCATTTGCAAGGTAATCGAGGTGAACACCCCCAGCAATCCCATCCCGCTGATCATGGAGTAGAATAATTTTTTATTGCGGGTCGGGGTACACACTTTTGTTTCTCCGTTGGGCAGCAGCGCGGTAAAGGAAAGCACATGTTCGCCGAGAGTGCCCTTCTTCCAGTTGTTTTTTCCATGAATATTGGCCCCCAAACACCCCCCGATGGTCGGGAACATGGTCCCGGGCATCACCGGCGACCACCAGCCGTCTTCCAGGATATGGCGCCACAAATCCTCAATCGTCACTCCCGGTTCCACCGTGATGACACCGGTATCCGGATTCCACTCCAGGATGCGGTTCATCCGCTGGAAATCGAGCACAACTCCACCGCCTGCCAGGGCGGCATCGCCATAACTTCGTCCCGCACCACGCAGACCGATCCGGGTGCCGTTTTTACCGGCCTGCTCAAAGAGTTCTGCGACCTGCTCCAAATGGGTCGGGCGGTAAAGGTAGACCGGTTTTTCAATCGAATGACCGAAATTTTCGAGCCTGAAGAGCCGCTCGGTTGGAAGCAAGTTTCCAGCCATCAGAAAGACATCCTCCTGAAGATAAACGAAGGAATATGCTGGACAATCAGCAGGATCAGACGCCACCACCAGGGCGTATAGAGCACCTGTTTGCGGCGGCGGACGGCCTTATAAATGGCATCGGCAACACTCTCCGGAGAACTGGGCGGGAATGGGGTCTTGGCATCACCAAGCAATTCGGTTGTCACATAACCGGGCTTGACCGTGAGCACATGCACCCCCTGACGGGACAGCCGGTTGCGCAGTGATTCGAGGTAGGCACTCATGCCGGCTTTTGCGGCATGGTACGGCGGGTTTGCCACCCGGCCCCGGTCTCCAGCCACAGAAGAAACCCCCACCAGGTGTCCGGAGCCCATCCGTTCGAAGAGGATCGCTGCCTGACCAAGCCAGGCCATCCCTCCCAGCAAGTTGACCTCAACGGTTGAACGGTCTTTTTCAAATGAATATTCAGACATGCCCACGGTGTACATCAACCCGCTGTTATAGACAAACACATCAATGGTGTGCAAATCCTGCAGTAATTCCTGGAATAAGGCCGGAATGGATTCAACATCGGTCACATCATGCTGGTACAGGAACGCGCGCGGCTCCTCACCCGGCTGGTTAATCTGGCTGCAAATCTCCTCGAGTTTTTCCACTCGCCGGGCCAGCAACGCCACCTTGTAGCCTTCGTTTGCAAATTTTTCAGCCAGCGCGGCCCCGATCCCGCTGGAAGCTCCCACCACCACCGCCACAGGCATCGGCTTGAGTGGGTGGTCTCCGAGCACCTTCGATTCTGCTGTCATCTAAGCAATTCTCCGATCTTTGGATTTCTTCATGTTTTGTGCTTTTTATTACAACCAGAGATATTATACAATCTTTCTTTCAAGGCTGCGGTTCGATCTCGTTTATACATTTGTACTCTTAAATCCCGGCAGATACCATGATAATCCCCTTACAGTTCGCTGACATCAGGTCCCGGAAATTTGCCTGGCAGATATCCCAAATTGGTCATCCGGAATGAAAAGGCCGCGGGGTTAATTTCCCGCGGCCTGAATGCTGATCAAATGAAACTAGCGAAAAAATCATGGATTTCTAATTTGCAAGACTATCCCCGACATAATTGACCAATTCATCAATTTCAACGTACATGGTACGGTTAGGATTGTCAGGCGCGCCGTAATCCTTCACCCAGGCAATTTTCCCATCCCCATCCACCAAAACGAAGGTGTGGCTGGGTTCTCCATTTTCAATTGCCCATTGAAGCACATCGTACGCGGCTGAAACCTTGAGGTCCGGATCGGAGAGAACCGGGACTGTCGTAATCCCCAGGGATGCCGCTTCGGGAGCCATCTCGGCAACCGAATCACGGGCAATACTGATCACCTGCACGTTCAGATTCTGAAATTCAGCACTATTCTGCAAATCAACGATTTGCTGCATACAGGGCGGTCAACCCACCGCCATGTGGAAAAAGAGCAGCACCGGTGTTCCCTGATAATCGGAAAGAGAGACCTGGCCGCCAAGAGCATTCTCCAGGGTGAAATCCGGCGCGCTTATCCCCAGTTCGGGGCTGTCTGCGTCTTGTTGCGTGGAACACGCTGCCAGGATCACCACAAGAATGCTGATCAAGATCAAGCGGAAGATTTGATTGTTCATACAATCTCCTTTTCTGGATTTATCACGCGATAAAATTGTTAGCGCGCAATAGTGTAACACAATTACAGCCAAAATTTATAAACTTTGGACAAATAATTTAATTCGTTGTAAACACACTAAAGATGAAAGGAATAAAAAAACGCACCACTGAAAGGGTGCGTTTTTTCAGGTCTGATTAAGATTTAGTGATGATGGCCGTTTCCATAATGTGCATGACCATGTTCGATCTCTTCAGCCGTAGCTTCTCGGATCCCATTCACCGTCACATCAAACTGAAGTGTTTTGCCTGCCAGCGGGTGGTTGGTGTCCAGTCTTACATTGTCTTCGTCCACTTCCACGATTTTGGCAAACATCATTTCTCCATCATTATCGGTGATTTCCAGTTCAATGCCGATTTCCAACGGCACATCATCAGGAAATTCCTCGCGCGGCAGGTCGAAAAAGGCTTCGGAATCTACCTCGCCATAGCCTTCTTCCGGCTCTAACAAAACAGTCTTGGACTCACCCACCTGCATGCCGGTCAATTCCTTTTCCAAACCAAAGATAATATTTCCATGACCGTGCAGATAATCCAACGGGCCTTCTTCTTCAGATGAATCGAACACCTCTCCATCCACAGTCAGGGTATAGTCGATGGTTACGACCAGGTCATCAGCTACTTGGGTTGCTTTTTCTTCAGATGTCATCATTCCTCCAGCCCGTTCCAACGGGACCAATTTTCCGGAAACTTTACGATTAAAAATCAAAATGGACACCTGGGTTTCCATTTTGAGCCCATCGAAACGGTCATTCGATTTGACCCGATCAATTATATCATGCAGGCCTCAAAAGAATTGTCTTGTTTGGCGAAAAAAGGCCTGAAAGTTATGTAAATTGGTACCGCATAACCCCTTGCGTTTCGAAATATTCTGACAGCCTGCATCGTCAAACTGGAAGCAACAGATCGACCAAATCAGTTATAATTTTTTAGCTATGAACCAACGATTAACCATTTTATTGATATTTTCGCTCCTTCTCCTGCTGCTGGCTGACGCCCAACCCACCCAGGCAGCGCCGGATTCTGCTGTCTCCGCTGGGTTTCCGGTCGCGCCACTGTGCCTGCCCGAGCATCAGGCCAGCCAGACCGCAGATTGCCAATCGCTCGGACCCACCGCCTATCTGGAACAGCTCGAGTCCCAGGGGATCTCCATGCCAAGAAGACCCCTTCCAGCTGTCACCATCGACCCGGCCTTCTCGGAACTTCCGTACAATTACGTCCGCCTGGGAGAAGACGAAACCCCCATCTTCTCCACGCTTGATGAAGCCATGGCCAACCAAAACCCCTACCGGGTGATCCCAGCGGGTTTTAAATTTGTCACCTTTGTCGATTATTATCAGGGGGCGGGTAAAGGCCGCCACTATATGATCGAACCCGGAATGTGGATTCGCGGCGGTAGTACCAACGGAAGGGTTGCCCCTTCCCCGTTCAATGGGCTGGTCTTTGCCGGAACACCCACCCATCAATTCGGCTGGGTGCTCTACCAGACCGAAAGTCAAACCTCACCTGGATCGAATTCCGCAAACCTCACCGGGCACGTCCTGAATCGCTATGATATCATCCAGGTGTACCGGACTGAAACCACCAACAATACGACCTGGCTGATGATCGGGCCAGATGAATGGATCGACAAGAGCAAAACTGCCCTGGTCTACCCGGCCCTCACCCCACCCGAAGGGGTAACAAACGGCCGCTGGATCGAAGTGAACCTGTTGGAACAGACCATCTCCGTTTACCAGAATAACCGGCTGGTCTTTGCCACGCTTACCTCGACCGGGATTCCCGGCTGGTGGACCCGCCCGGGCCTGTTCCAGGTCACCCAAAAGCTGGAAAGCACGCCAATGTCCGGCGCGTTTGAAGCCGACCGGTCGGATTATTATTATCTTGAAGATGTCCCCTGGACGATGTACTTTGATGAGGCACGCGCCTTGCATGGCGCCTATTGGCACAACCTTTTCGGCTACGAACAATCTCACGGCTGTGTTAACCTATCCCCCGGAGATTCGCACTGGCTGTATCTGTGGGCCAACGTCGGTGATTATGTATACGTCTGGGATCCCTCGGGACAAACACCTACCGACCCAGATCTATACACCGCTGGTGGCGCTTGAATCTAAGCAACACTTCAACCGGGCGCACTCCCATCAGGCTTAATCAACTTGTCTGCCAGCTAGCTCTTGCAGGGTATCCCTCGAAACTGAAAGAGACCTAACAATGACATTTTTTTCTTCCCGAAACAGACCGATACTCCTGATCCTGCTGCTTGGGTTTGTGCTGCTTTCCTTCCAGTTCGTCAATCAAATCTCAGACCAGATCAACGCAACCAGCACTCCCCCATCACAAGAAACCACGCTCACATCCCAGACAACACAACTTCCCAGCACCAGCACCCCTCAATCACAAACAAACACACTTACAACCGAACCCACACCCATTCCCAGCACCGGCACCCCCGCACCCACACCAACCGCAACCCTGGTGCCAATCGACAAAGCCTTTCAGTTAGGTATTTTCCAGGTGCTGTGGGAAACGGTTGATGAGGAGTACCTGTATCCAGACTTCAATGGCCTGGATTGGGATGCAATGTACGATGAATACCACCAGCGGATTGAAGACGGCCTGGCTACCGACGAGTTTTATCTCGCCATGGATGAAATGATCTTCCGCTTGGGAGATGAGCATTCAGTCTTCCTTAATCCCCTCCAGGTGCAGATGGAAGAGGCAGAGTTTACAACTGGTCACGATTATGTCGGGATTGGAGCGATCGTACAATATCTGACAGAGAAGCAGCGTGCCGTGATTCTACTCACCTTCCCAGACGGGCCGGCGTACAAAGGGGGGTTGTTATCCCATGACAGAATCCTCGCGGTGGAAGGCATCTCGCTCGAGGTTGATGATGGTGCTGCGCTGGACCTGCTGCTGGGAGTCGAAGGCACCCTGACCACACTGACTGTGCAAACCCCGGGAGAGGAGCCGCGCACGGTAACCCTCCAGCGTGAACGAATTCTCGGATCACTGCCGGTTCCTTACGAATTACTCCAGACGCCCTCGGGCAAGCAGATCGGCTATATCCTGATCCCCACTTTCGCAGACTCCACGATCGGGACCCAGGTTGGAAGTGCACTCGCTGATTTGAGCAGCGACCACCCCCTGGACGGGATCATTTTGGACAACCGCATCAACACCGGGGGATATGCTAATGTGGTGTCCGATACATTGTCTTATTTCACCAGTGGAACTGTCGGCTACTTCGCCAACCGTACCGAACGGGAAGCATTAAGAGTTTCCCGGAGGGACATCGGCGGGTCTGCCGGCCTTCCGCTTGTCGTGCTGGTTGGTCCCAATACGGTTAGCTTTGGAGAAATTTTTTCAGGCATCCTGAAAGACCAGGGCCGGGCCACCCTGATTGGTGAGACCACAGAAGGGAATGTGGAAATCCTGTGGGGATACAACTTCGAAGACGGTTCGCGCGCCTGGATTGCCCACGACACCTTCGAACCGGTGAACCATCCGGAATGGGATTGGGAACACGATGGGATCATCGTCGATATCGAGGTGCCCGCCGATTGGGACGAATTCACCTTCCAAACTGACCCTGCCATCCAGGCGGCATTGGAGCATCTCAACCAATAATGGAACCACCAATCACGTATCGAAGATTGGTTTCCTTGTTAATTCTGCTTGCTGTCGGATTGCTGTACGCGGGTGAATATTTCAATCTCCCCAGGATAAAACTGTTGGTCGTGCTTGGGTTTGGATTATTTACCTGCTTCAGGGGGATCAGGTTTTTGTTGCCGAATGATGCATTGATCGGGCAGGCATGGTTGAACAAATCCAACGACGACCTGCAATATGACGGACTTGCTGCAAAGCTGATGGGCGGAATCCTGGTGGTTTGCGGTTTGTGGATCGTTGGGCTGGATTTACTGGAAATTTTCAGTCCGGGCAGTGCCGGGGCATTTCTAAACCGCCTGTCGAGCTCCCCGGCTGGTCTGGCAAGTCTGGTTGGCCTGGCAGGTATTTTCATGATCGTTTTCGGGGTCATCCGCATTATTTCGGCCAGCAAACCTTCTCACGACAGTCAAACCAGGTGGATTGAATTGAAAGCGAAGGCAGGTGGGACAATCCTGGCCCTGGTTGGGCTCATCCTCATCTTCGGATCCATTTGGTCTGCCTTTTCACCCGGTTGGTTGCAAACTGCCCTTGAACGAATTCTCAATAGCCTGGTGATGCAACAGAACTAGCCAGGAGATCAAATTTGGGGGTGAGACAGCTTTCTCTAGAATGTGGGCATATGGTAAAATCTTGCAACACAGTTGCACATGCCAATTTTCTTCACATTCGAGGTTTCCATGCTCACGACACCTGAGAAAATCATCTTTGCTCTTTTCGCTTTACTCACTGCATACGTCTTCTACCTGACCGCCAGGCGCATTATCAGCGTGATTGGCCGGGGACAGGGCAAACCAGATTGGTCTCAGATTCCAAAACGCCTGATCGAAGTAACTGCCCAGACCCTGACGCTATCGCCCGTATGGCGGGTGCGTCCCCTGGCCAGCCTGCTGCATGCGTTTGTTGCCTGGGGCTTTTTCTTCTACATCCTGGTAAATATCGGCGATCTCCTGGAAGGATACATCGCCGATTTTTCATTTTTGGGCACAGGCACGCCAGGCAATCTGTACCGCTTGCTGGCAGACGTTCTGAGCGTGGGTGTTCTGGTGGGCATGATCGGGCTGATGCTGCGCCGGTTTGTATTTAAAGACCCAACCCTAAAAACCCGCGAAAGCACCCTGCTGCATCCCAAAGCGGCCAAAGGTAAAACCCGTGACTCGCTGATCGTGGGC
>DATHZS010000010.1:0-2549 GCA_035458505.1 Anaerolineales bacterium
GTTGGTTGAGTTGCAGGATCAGCTCTTCCATTTGAGCAGCCGAAGAGAGGCGGCGGAAGGCGCCCACCGTGACGGTCACGATGGCCGTGGTGGTTTCACCACCTTTCCAAACGATGCGGGTCTGGATCTTGTCATGGGCCACATGCTGGATAACGACTTTATCGATCAGACAGCGCAGCAGGGCTTTCTTCTGTGAAGTGGGCAGGAGTTCTTCCTGGTCCCAGATTTGGGGAAGTTTTTGAGCGATGCGGGAAAAAGCGGCTTTGAGTTCGGGTGGCAGGGAGGGGGGATTTTCAGTTGGCTGTTGTTGAGGCGCCAGCCGGTCTTCAGCTTCTTGGAGGGCTACGAGAGCGGCTTCCCAGCGTCGCTCCAGTTCTGCCGCCACCAGGCGGTTATCTGGATCAACCTGGTTATATTGGTGTTGCGCCAACGCGGCCTGATATCGCAAGCGTTCCAACTGCTGTTCTTGAGCTTGCCGGGCTTGCTGGTCGACCTCGGCGTGCATTTGTAAGGCCCGTTCGTAAACATCCAGTTCGATGGGGGACAAGGCTTGAAAGAAAGCCTGCACTACGCAATCATCGATTGGCCGAGATCGGAATGCGCTGGCAGACCGGAACCTGGTATTGTTGGTGCAGGAAATTGCACTGGTACTCCGGCCCGCCTTTATACTGCACCACCATTTTGTGGCCGCATTCGCCGCAGTACACGATCCCATGCAGAAGTGTCGCCCCGGGACGGGGAACGCCGCGCGTTTTGTTGCGATCATATTCGGCGTAATTGTCCTGGAGCATGGCCTGGATGCGCTCGAAGGTTTCCCAAGAAATGTAGGCGGGATATTTATCCTTCACGATGATCTTCCACTTTCCAAAAGGCATGTGCTGGGTTTTCGACCGACCGGAACCCAACTCACGGTGAGTTTGGCTGCGTCCGTAGACGAAGGCCCCGGCAAAGGCCGGATTCTTCAGGATCGACAAGATAGCCGCCACACTGGGCCGGTTCCAGATCAAGTCGCCAAAGCGATCCTGCTGCGGCAGGGTGAAATGCTCCTGGTTGAAAAAACGCAGCACTCGGTTAGCTGATTTTACTCGCCAAAAAGTATCGAAGACCAGTTGAATGCAATCCTGAATCTCCTGGTTGGGGTCTTTGAGCACCCGTCCATCTTCCTGCCGCACCAGACCCATAGGCAAGTCCAGTGCCAGTTCGCCGCGCTGGGCCTTGTTGAGCAGACCAGCCGTGAGGCGCGAGCGAATCGTGTGCAGTTCGAACTCAGACAGTTGACCTTTCAACCCCAACAGCAGGCGTCCGTTGGTGGAGGCGGGATCATAAACGCCATCCCGATCCGCAATCAGGCAGTCACGGTATCCACAGATGTCCAGCAGCGGATACCAGTCGGAGCAGTTGCGCGAAAGCCGGGTCACTTCCGAAGACAAAATAATCCCGACTTCTCCCAAGGTGACCCGTGCGATGACCTCCTTGAAGCCTTCCCGATTTTGGGCGACGGCAGCCGTTTGGCCCAGATCGGTGTCGATGACCTGGATCTCTTCCGAGCGCCAGCCGAGTTCAAGGGCGCGCAACTGCAGGGCATACTGCAGGCGTAGGCTCTCCTGATTGGACAGGACTTGCTGGACCGTCGATTGGCGGATGTAAATCAGGGCTTTGCGCATCAGGTGGGCAGGCGTGATGAGTTCTGAGGTAGTCATGGATCACCTCCTGGATAATGGCGGTGAGTTCCGCCGTGATTTGGATTTGGCATTGGGGGGATAGGTTTTCCCAGACGTTTCGGGGCTCAATGGACATACGACCTCCTCAGCCACAGAGAGCAGCTCTTGCACGGCTGCTAACGTCAGTTTGGTGGAGACTCTGCGCTGGGCTGGCCGGAGGGTAGTGGCGGAAAGCGGAATGCGCAAGAGCATCTGCTCCCGATAAACCACCAAAACATACTGTGCATCCCCCAGGGTCGAATAGGTGACAACCCGGAAAGTACGTCCAAAGAGCGGATGCGTTGGGTCGGTGACCTCGACGGTTTTTGCCCGCTCTCCATCTGGGTAGTGGAAGGGGGTATTAAGTTGTGGGTTCGTTCGATCACATCCAGCACAAAACCCTCATGCGACTCCTCAGAAAGCGTATTCAGGACAAGAAGCTGTTGACCCTGATCTGGCAAATGCTCAAGGCTGGAGTTATGGAGGGCACTCTCTTCAAGAGAACGCCGGAAGGCACACCTCAAGGTGGTATTGTCTCACCCCTGCTAGCCAACATCTATCTTCATGAGATAGACAAATGGATGGACGAGAAATACACCGGGCTGAACTACAACGAGAAGAACAAACGGCGCAGACGAATGGAAGGCAATGCCTTTTATGTCCGCTATGCAGATGACTTCGTTGTTGCCTGGAATGGTACGAAAGAGACGGCACAAACATTGAAAGCGGAACTGAGTGCTTTTCTTAGTGACCACCTGGGACTGCAACTGTCTGAGGAAAAGACCCACATCACACACATCACCGAAGGTTTTGACTTTCTCGGTTTCACCATGAAACGCCACATCGATG
>DATHZS010000011.1:0-49965 GCA_035458505.1 Anaerolineales bacterium
GGTTTGTGATTTGCTTGTAAACCTTTACATCTGGACTGATCTCGTCCAATGCCCACTGATCTCCCAGGGATGGGATGGTCGTTTTCCAAGAAAACTTTTTCTGAATAGCCTGTTGAAGAGCTTTGGCAGAGTCAATTTCACCATGGACGATGAATGTTCGAATTGGCGGATGTTGAAAAGTTTCGAGCCAACGAAGTATTTCATTTTCATCACCGTGTCCACTTAGTGCATCCACCTGAACAATCCGCGCTCGAACAGGATAGTTTTGCCCGTGGATTTTTATCTGGTCGACTCCTCCTAACAGGAGCCTTCCACGACTGCTTTCTGATTGATAGCCGACAAATAAAACTGTATTACGCTCATCAGGCAGTCGCCATTTCAGATGGTGCAGGATACGTCCCCCTGTGCACATTCCACTTGCGGAGATAATCACCGCTGGACCAGATCTCTGGTTAAGTCGCTTCGATTCTCCAACGCTGCTAACAAAGTGCGTGTCTTCGCAGCGTAAAGGGCATTCCTGTTCATCCATCAGCAAATTGATATCCAGGTTATGATCATCTCCAAATTGGCAGTATATGTGACTGGCATCTACAGCCATTGGACTATCGATATAAACAGGCAAATCTGAAATCCGCCTTTGTTTTTGCAGACGGCGAATGTGGTAAAGAACTTGTTGCGTGCGACCGACCGCAAAGGCCGGAATTAGCAATACGCCTTTCTCCTTGGTTACACGGCTGATTACCTTTTCTAACACATCTTCAATCGAGGTTTCATCGTGAAGCCGCCCCCCATAGGTAGACTCAATCACCAGTAGATCGGCCTGCCATGCAGGGTATGGGTCAGCCATGACCGCTTGTCCATAACGTCCTAAATCACCAGAGAAAATCATCGTTTTTCTACCCTCAGAAGAAGGAATTTCTATCTCCAGCCATGACGATCCCAAAATATGCCCTGCTGGCCACCAAGTTACTTTGAGATCATTTAAATCAAGGGGGGTGCGAAATGGTATAGGGTGGAGTAAGGATAGAGCTCTATCGGCATCCTCTTTAGTGTAAAGTGGCAAGGCTGGTTTGTGACTGCTATATCCTTTTCTGTTGATATAAACAGCGTCTTGCTCTTGTAAGTATGCTGAATCCGGAAGCAAGATTTCTAGCAGAGAACAGGTAGCTTCAGAGGCGTAAATAGGGTTATTAAAACCTTCCCTTACAAGGCGCGGGAGGTAACCAGTATGGTCAATATGGGCATGTGTAATAAAAATCGCATCAATTTTTTCTGGGGGAGATGGAAAAGGATTCCAATTTTGCTGTTTTTGTTTGCGACCCCCCTGAAAGAGGCCGCAATCCACAAGATATTGGTTGCCATTGATATTTAGAAGGTGGCGAGAACCAGATACCGACCCTGCTGCTCCCAAAAAGGAAATATAATTTTTCATAAGCTATCCAAAAAATCTTTAAAATTAGTTGCTGGTTGCTTACTTGTTTGATAAACAATTCAGTTAGCTCTTTACTTGATACAACTGACCGATGAACAATTGGTCTTCTTCAAGCTTTATTTCATAACGGTCAAGTGGTCTGGGTGGAGGGCCAGCGACCACATTGCCTTGCTTATCAAAAATACCTACATGGCAGGGACAATAAAACTGCTCTTTTTCAGCAACCCAGCGCACGCGACATCCAAGGTGAGTACAAATATTCGCCATGGCGATAAAATCACGCCCGTTATCTGTCAAAACATAAATCGAATGTTCCTGTTCTTCACTGATCCAACCGGCGGTATGATCAATATTTATCTTAAATAAGGTTGGTGTACCCAAATCAAGTTTTTGGGGAGATCCCAGAGCCCGCCAGTTCTGGGTTTCTTCTTTTGTGAGCGAATTTCCAATGATATATGCAATCGCTGGTATACCCATGATCAAGCTGATTGCCCCGCCAATCATCCAGGTTGCGATTCGAAGAAATTCTCTGCGGTTTATTTTTTCCATTACCGCCATTCTAGGTCTCCTTTTAATAAATTGTAGCTTTCTTCATACTAAGAAAATCATATAAACCGTTCATCATAAATGACGTCATAGATAGTTGGAAGAAACCTGATCAAACTAAATGGATCTTCGACTGGCGATCAGTTTGTAAGGCAACACGATCAATGCCGCTAAGTAAAAACTATATACTACTACCCATACCAGGCCGATGAAGAACCCCTGAAGAGACAAAGGCCATGTAAAACCTGGTAATAATGGAGCCCAAACTTCGTACATCTTCCAACCAAAAAGAAAATCTGTGGCAATGCATAAAATATAGTTGAAGGTTAGAGTAAACAGTAGAGTCAGGGAAATTGCCCGGAAATCTAAATTACGTTTCATGGAAAACCTCCATTCAACATTCGTTTTAAATACTTTAGGCCATTCAATCGAATTTTGCATGGGCTATTCAGCGCGATGATAAATAGGTATTTGTACTTATTTTCCCACCCAACAAAATAAAAAAAACTCTCAGAATAATTCCCTAGAATTTTTGGAAATAATTTGAACTATGGGACTTCTTTCTAGTCTAACTAGCTTCCAAACTATTTTGTCTGTCGAAATATGAGATTATCGAAGCAAACACTTGTTCGCTATATAAAGCTGGCTTAGGAAAAATAAATTCGAAGATCTCCGAGTTCAATTTGTCACATAAGGATTCAGGCCGTTGAAAAAGAGTTTCGGAAATATTGATACTCAATCAGTTACCATGAGGGTTTAACAGATAAGCTTCCAGTATTTCACTTTTTCTCCGGTATTTGTGAAATAATATTCTGCTGAGAAACTATTCAAATCGAGTACCGATTTCAATATGCGTAAAACGTAATTGCCTGGCTTACGCACATCGGTGATGTGTTATCATTCATTTAGCCGCTTCTTGGAGATGAAAGCCATGACTGAACCTGATGTTCCTAGCGATCAGTCGTCTAGCGGAGTAATTACGTCCCGCTGGATGATTCTTATCTTTTGGGCAGTGGAATTCTTGCTTGTGCACAATGTTGTCCCATGGGGCGTCTCGTTGCTCTCGACCCGTTACGGCTGGGTGGGAGCACCGGCGTATCCTTAACAACTTCAAGATGGTTGGCCCTGAAACTGTCCTCAAAATCAGAGATTACAGACTGGATACCCAGCGGCACGCTGCGAGCCAGACTGTAATCCACCTCACCTCCAGGATTGACTGCCAGGAAGTCAGTAGTAAACCCGCCAATATCAATCACCAATGATCGACCATCGCCAACAGGGGCATGCTGATAGTGCTGTCCGTCCTCGGTTAGCAACACATTCATTAGTCCACCAACCGGTTCGTCGAAGGTGTTGGCATAGATCACTTTGAAATTGGCTTTGCTTTCACCCATCTCAACTTCCCAATCACCAACAACAGATCTCATTAAGTCTTCTCTGAATTTCACATTTCCAGGGGCGTGACTGCCAAACACAGCCACTTCTCTCCCCCTCCCATAAAGCTGGGCTAATACAGCTACAGCCAGAATGCCATAGTAATCTCTGGTGTATCTGGCTGCACCTGACCGTTTCGAAACCAATCCATGCCGTTCAGCACTCTCCCCTATCACATAGGGTGTGCCGTTTACCCGGATGTATTCTTTGGCTGAACCATTGGTTCTAGCTCTCGATAGTATTTTTTGATATTCGCTTTCAGTCAAACGCCGCAAAGCATGAGGGAAAGCGATCTCGCCTTGTTCTCGTCTGGCAATCTTGCCTTTGATAATTGAATTACCTGCATCTAATATTAAAACACTCATTTTGTACTCCTCTCAAGGTAGGTGTTTACAAATGTAAACGCCAAGCGTATACAAACGTAAACAGTAGTGGACAAAAAATTATTGGGGACCAAATCTCCGGTCTACAGTCTGGAGAGCTTTCTCAAGATAGGTTTCAAAGGTGGTTTTTTCGACCAGCCAGACTTGACCAATCTTGAAACCTTCTAATTTACCATTCCGAAGCAAACGGCGAAGATATTGCAGGCTGTATCCGCTGATTTCAGCGGCATCCTTAACGGATATGTGGTTGTTGACCACAACAAGAGAAATTTGGGGGTTTAAAGAAACCATCCCGACCTCACTTTCTGATGCCGGGCAATTCTTCAAGCTTGCTTCTCTGGTCAAACCGAAGCATTTCTAGAAATTGCTCAACACCAATCTGGTGTCGTTCGGGATGTATCTCGTTTGGTACCCCTGCTGCGACTCGAACGCAGGCTTCTGCCTCCGGAGGGCAGCGCTCTATCCACTGAGCTACAGGGGCTTATGGACCCATATTATACCGTAAATTTTTTTGGATTTGTATCTGATCCCAAGGCACAACTCACCTGGGCAGTTTACCAACCGGAGCCATATAAACCGTGAACTCCTCCTCCCCATCCACACCGATCACAGCATCCGCGGCAAGCCGGTCATATGCGCCTACCGCCACCATGCCTGCTCCGATCGCACCGCACGCCAGGTACAAATTTTGCCCAATATGCCCGGCATCCACAGCGACCAACTTGGCTGCCGCCGGGCCATAACGCCATTCCGTCCGGTAGGGGATCGCCGTCCACATAAAGGTGACTGCGCTCTTCTCGACAAAGTAAAAGCGGTCTCCGTCATGGATGCTGTATTGGCTCAAACTGGCCTGGCTCACCTTCTCAGGCAGATTCGAGTCCAGCCGCACCAGCACCAGACGATGCTCCAGAGGAAGATAGCGGTAGAGCCCGATCTCCAATCCCTCCACCCGGTGAATACTGAGATATGTTTCAAAAGGGTGCCGGTTACCGCCAGAGGGCACAACCCGCTTGTAGTACGAGATCCCGCCTTCTGTAACCACCTCACTGATCCCCTGCGTCGCCCACAGCAAAAAGCTCAGCTCCTCCAGCGTCAGCGGGTCGCCGGAAAAATAACGGTGGCTGCGCCTGGCAGCGATCAACGCCTTCAGGGAAACATTCCCCACGGAAAATGCTTCCGGAGCCACCAGATCAAAAAATGCAGCTCCCTGCGGTGCAGGTTTCTGCACCTCTGGACGCGGCAGCCTCTTCTCCTGGTCTGTGCTGAACTCATCATAACGGGTCCACCAGTCACACTGAAGCAGTGTCCGGTGATTGCGAACCACATCTTTCATTCGTCACCCTCCTCTCCGTTCGACAGCATGTCGAACGATAACCATCTCAAACCACCTTCCCGAAGAAGGTTCCAATATTATGAGAATACTAAATCGATCCGGTGAATCCTGGGGACCAGCGGATTAATCCCCAACGCCTCCAGAACTTCATCCGGGCGTCCGGTAGCACCCGGCTCAGCCCGCAGATGCAGCACAATCTGCTGCTGGCCTGCTTCATTCAGCGGCAAGATCCCGATATCCAAAATCAAATGCCGCAGATCATAGGTCTTCTTCTTGCCTTTTCGCACCCTCTCCCTTGGCAGGTGTTCCGCTGATAACAGCGCCTGGACGTTATCCTCCAGGCCAGGATGCACTTCTTCAAAGGTTATTCGGAAACGAGCACTGGAAAGGGCGTTTTGCAGTTTCGGCGCGTCAGGTGGCGCGATCCGGGTTTCGTGCAGCACAATTCCAGGCGGTGCCGCATGGTGAAAAGCCCGGGCCACTTCAGCCACCGGCAGATCTTCCTTAAGCCAGAACTCCGCGATCTCAGCTTCACTGGTATATCCCAGAGGCAGAGCCGACGCCAGGCTGATCTTGGGACGCGGGGTGAACCCTTCGCTGTACACCAGGGGCAGATTGGCGCGCCGCATCGTGCGCTCCAGGGTGGTATGCAAATCCAGGTGTCCGGTAAAGCGCATGGCATCCGTTTTAGAAAAAGTGATCCGGTAACGCATCGTCGTCTCTTACAATCCTTATCCGATTAAAAATTATCCGGCCAGCGGCATGTTTGGGAGCATCCCCATCAGAAACAGCACCGTTCGACTGTACCAATCCTATCTTACAACACATTCCGAACCGCCTGCCTACCTCCCACAAATCGGGCGTGTTATTCAACCTCGGAAATCTGATCTACCGAGATAATCTCGACTGCGGCCTTCCTGCGCTGACCTTTCGGTTTCACCTCAGGACACATCCAGATCTTACCGGGATTCTCACTCCGAATATCCGCAAATTCTGGCAGGATACCGCAGGCAAAACATCTCAACCGGCAGTCAATCCGGGTTTCGCCGCGTTTACTCATCAGGTAGTCCTCTGTCAGGAATTTGCGCCGCACCGAAGAACTGATATGCTCCCAGGGGAACGGTTCATCGATCAGGCGTTCGCGATGGGTGAAGTAATCCGGGTCCAGACCAATCAGAGCAAACGCCGACAGCCAGCGGTCGTAATCAAAATGCTCGTGCCAGGCATCAAACTTTGCACCTTTCTTCCATGCCTGGTAAATCACTTCGGCCGTGCGGCGGTCTCCGCGCGAGAGCACTGCTTCCAGCATCGTTTCCGAGGGTCCATTCCAGTTTAATTTCAAGCCGGGCCCGCGCAGTTCCCTGCGCAGCAGGTCCTGCTTGGCCTGGATCTGTTCCACAGTGTCACATGGAGACCATTGGAAAGGCGTATGCGGTTTGGGCACAAAGGTGCTCACGCCCGCGGTAACCTTCGCCTTACGCCCGATGATCTTCTCACCTTCTTTAAGAACTGCTTTACACAGTTCAGAGATCGCCAGCACATCTTCCAGCGTTTCTTCCGGGTGGCCGATCATAAAATATAATTTAATGTTCGTCCAGCCGCGCGAATAGATCTCTCGGGCAGTTTCCAAAAGCTGATCCGTACTGACCGGTTTGTTGATGATCTCCCGCATCCGCTCCGTGGCGGCTTCCGGCGCCAGGGTAAAACCGCTCCGGCGGGTATCTTTCAGGGCATCCATCAGGTCCACAGAAAATGATTCGATCCGTAAAGAGGGCAGCGAGATGGATAATGCCCGGTCGCCAAACCGTTCTCCCACGGCCTTGACCAGTTCCAGCACATGCGAATAATCTGAGGAAGACAGCGAGAGCAGACCGACTTCTTCAAAACCGGTTTTGTCCATCGCTTCCTGGATGGCGGTGAGAATTTCATCCACCGAACGTTCGCGCACAGGGCGCGTGATCATCCCGGCCTGGCAAAAGCGGCAACCTCTGGTACAACCGCGCATGATCTCAATCGGGATCCGGTTATGAACCGTGTCGATATACGGGACGATCAGGTTTGTCGTAGGCTCAGGCAGCCGGGCAACAATCCGCTTCACAATCGGCAGGGACGCATTCTGGTGCAGCTTTTCAAGATGTGAGTAATTTCCTTCTGCATCATAGTGCGCCTGGTACAAGCTGGGAACATACACACCCCAAATTTTTGCCAGTTGTTCCAACAACACCCGCCTGGATTCACCCGTTCGCTTCCATTTCTGGTACGCTTCAACAATCTCCACGATCACGTCTTCTCCCTCACCGATCACGATGGCATCCAAAAAGGCGTGCATTGGCTCCGGATTCATCATCGCATGCCCTCCCGCAATCACCAGCGGGTCACCTTTGCCGCGTTCCGCACTAAAGAGTGGAATCCCGCTCAAGTCCAGCAGGTTGAGGGTATTGGTGTAAAGGGTTTCATAAGGAATGGAAATCCCCAAAATATCAAAATCTTTAATCAGATGTTTGGTTTCGAGGGAATACAGCGGGAGCTTTTCTTCCCGCATGATCGCTTCCATATCCGTCCAGGGCAGGAAGGTGCGTTCGGCAAGCACATCCGGGCGCTGGTTGAGAAGATCATACAGGATCGCCAAACCATAGTTCGACATCCCCAGGTCATAGATATCCGGGAATGCGAAGGCAACCTTGGTTTCCGTTGCAGACCAGTCCTTGACGACCTGGTTCAATTCACCACCAGTGTAGCGCCCGGGTCTCTGAACCCGTGGCAGGAGTCGATTAAGATGTTTTTCAATCATTTGGGGGGAATAATCCATTGTGTGCACCTCTGCAAATTCTGATTGCCAGGTAGGGGAGTTGAACCCCTGCATTGGTCGGGCATTTAGAAGCAGATTATAACAGAAATATTCGCAAGTTTATCCAATATTCTTTCTCCCCCCAGCCTGGATGACAGATGAGAACACGCGGTCTCAGATCAGTTTGAATCCCTACGATCACCACGATTTGTGGTTTTAGAATCCAGTGTGTGCGGGCAAGCCACCACACGCTCCCTATGTTTACATTTCGCTTGCTTGGTCAGGATTTGCTGTATTTGGTTGTATGAAGTACCAGCATTTCCTCAGCCATTTTTTGAATAAACTGTTTAGACAGGCCTTCTCCGGATTTTTTGTTCGTGCTCTGGGCTTTCTTCGATGTTTGCTGTGACATATGCCAGGCTCCTTTCAGTTATTGACTATTTTATTCCCAACCGAAACAAGATTTGCCAACACTTTCGTTAGCTTTCAATCCTGTAAGGTTTCTGAATAACTCTTGGATGGCTTTCAGCAGGGAAAACAGGTCAATTCTTATTCGATTTTTTCCAGTCCAGGCTGATGGTTGTGCCCTTTCCGGGTGCAGTATCCACTTTCAATTTCGCATTAATGATGTTGGCGCGCTCATACATGCCTGCCAACCCAAAATGTCTGTCTCGAATCAGGGCAGTCAAATCCAAAGGCTTTTCCCCGTCAAAACCTTGGCCATCATCCATCACCCGCAGCAGGATCGAATTCTCTTCAATTTTGCCCTCAATCTTGATGGTTGTCGCATCGGAATGTTCTTGAGCGTTTTCACAGGCTTGCTGCACAATTCTGAAGATATGCAGTTCAGTGTTTTGGTTCAAGGCGATCGGATCTCCCTCCAGATCCACCTCAATCCTGGGGGATTCCATTCGCTCATTAAGGACATCGGCCAGATCCTGCAAGGCTGTCACCAGGCCATAGGAGAGCATTTCCGGCCGAAGACCCTGGATGATCTTTCTCAGTGAAGATGTGATGGTATGCAGGCTGCTGGCCAGGTTCGAGTCCCCAAACTCCCGCTGCAGCAATGCCAGATTGTTCAGTGTGTCATCATGGAGCTCACGCGCCAGGCTGGCGCGTTCTGCTTCATGACGATTGATATTGTCCTCATACAGCGAGCGCAGCCGGACTGTTTTTTGGTGGTTAATGATTGCAAATGTAGTATGTTGGGCAATCGTCTCCAATGCCTCTACGATGTGATCTTCATATAAGTCGTTTGGGTCTCTCCGGCCGAGCAGCCAGACCCCAATCACTTCATCATCGAAACGGAGAGGCAGTACAACCCGGATCCATCTCTTTTGAGGAATCATACTCTTCAGTCTGGCTGGCACCAGAACTTTTGATTTCTGATCGGTTATAGTATGGATCTCCCCAAGATTGGGAATCTGTGTCTCCACCACCCCATTCATATCCAGCACCCGGATCACCTGTTCAGACTGGATCTCAATCAGCACTGACTGGCGAATTTGCAAAGCGGGCAAGATCAAACCACCCAGCAGAGAAGAAATGCTGGCAGTATCTTGTGTGGTTTCCAGGATCTGCGCGTAGGATTGAAGCAAATTCGGCACTTCCTGCGGCACATCAATCACATATTTTGCGATGAACGACTCAAAGGTTTCAAAACCCAATGATGAAATCACTCCAATCACCACGATCAGACCAATAATTTCCAGCGTATAGATTTCCCCATGGACATATTCAATCACATCAACAATTGAAAGACTTAGTAGAATAATCAAGATCATGAAAATATAAACCGCCAGGTAGCGATTCGCTCTCCGGTAATAAACAGTTGGGTTTCGATGCCACAATGCAAACAAGTAGCCTGCCGAAAACACAGAATATCCGCTAATCGCCGCAAATTTTGCATGGTTGTCTAAATAGAGATGGAACTCTTTCCCAATAGCAAGCAGGAGTGTCGGCAAGATTGCCAACATTGCAAACCTGAACACCAGTGATACTCGAGACCGGTGTTCTTTCTGGTGAAGATAATGCTGGCCTAAAAAGAAAACACCGACACTAAAGGTAATCACCATCCCCGTTTCAAACAGCATCAGCGTGGGATCGAATAGGTCGGCTGCCATACAGGTAGCACTAACCAGATAAACCAGAGGAATCCCCATTCGGTTTACCCACCCCGGAACCCGGCGAAATGGCGCAGGAAACAACCAATGGATGTGCACCGCCAATGGAATGATCATCCACCCAATGATCCTGACCAGATAACCACTGTACCATAAATGCTGATCGCCAGGCCCGTCGGCAATGATGACCCACAAGGCTAATATCAGGAAGGTGCTCCCCAAGATTTTCCTTAATGGATTACCGACATCAACAAACTTGACCATGCAAAAACTGAGGGTCAAGAAACTCAAAGCAAGCGGCCAATGGGTGAGGAACCGCTCGTTGAATTCAGCTTCAGTGAACCCGCTGATCATCCAGGTCACTGTTTGCGGTTGCTCCTCCCGCACCAGGTTGATCGACACCTGATCCCCGACATCAACACCTTCCCAAAAGGATGCGCTCAGGTTTTTCCTGTAGGTCTCCACATCCAGGCCATTGACTGCGGTTATCCGATCTCCGGGTTGGAACACCCCAGCCTGGTCAGGATCAAACACCTCGATTTCGGAACCCGTGCTTGGATCAAAACCGAATCCTGGATAAAACGAATAAAATACAAATCCAACAAAATAAATGATGCTCGTGCTCAAAATTAAAGTGAAAGCGATTAGGAAGACTTTACGAAAAGTAGTTTCAGAGCGCTCGATATTTTCCATAATACATTCGTTCTGCTCCAACAGCAGTTGGGCTCACCTCTCCCATTCGTAGAGATGCCGGATACAGGAAGAAGATGAATCGCACCCTTGTGAAGAAGATCAAATTCGCAAAAGCATTAAGTCAGCGAAATGTCAATGTTCTTTACTGCAATCAACCCCAGCTGTTGCGCCTTCAAAATGGCAGACGATCGACTGTTTACTGCAAGCACCAGATAGATTTCTGAGAGATGATTGCGGATCGTGGATGGACTGACAAAAAGCTGTTCGGCCAAATCTTTGGTTTTCATCGTCGGGTTGCTGGCAATCAAAGAGAGAATCTCGTTCTGCCGTGGAGTGAGCGAAGGGATCTCCTCTGGGTTTGTAAGCACCCTACGCGCCTCAGGGGAAAAATAAATGCTGTCAGAGTTGGCGATGTTAATCAATATCTCATCCAACTTCTCATAAGACTGCACATCATCCTTAAGAACATAACCACTGGCACCGGCTTTTTTTACGGCTTTGATCAGCACCGGGCGATTGTACATCGAGATCACAACGATCTTAATTTCAGGAAATTTTTCCAGCAGCATTGGGATAGCATGCAGGATCGGATATGGCTCGGTAGAATCAGGAGAATTGCTCACCTCAATATCCAGGATCAATAGATCCGTATCATGGGTCTTGAGATAAGAATCAACCTCCTGATAGTAGTTCGCGATCCAGGCCACCGATAAACCAGGATTCTTCTCCAGTTTCGACTTATATCCTCTCGCAGTCGCAATGTGGTCGTCCAGAATGCCTATCCGAATTTGTTTCGGCATAGTGAAGTCCTTCCAGTCCTGCCCAGCAGGTATGCTATTTTTTTCGATGTGTGAACAGATGCCACCATTATACCCATAATTATTGCTCCTCAGAATAAAACAGGTTAAGAAATTTGGTTTAAAAAATAGTATTTTCGTCTATTGAGGTTTTGCCTTCAATCTAGTATAAATTTAATACATAAAATAAAACATCTGTGCCGGATGTGCGGGGAAACACATTCGGCATGGGGGTTTAAATAGGGCTTGATACTTATTAACTTGATTTTAGCGTACATAATCCCTATAATAAAAGTGTACCTTCCGGCCTGCCCCCCTCAGGTCGGAAGGTGCTTTTTTGGAAACATTCTAAGATAATGTTAACTCAACCCCGCGAAAAATCTGGTAATATTCATGTATACGTAATAGCGAATATATAACAGGAGATACAACTTATGGAAATGATTGTGGATTTCCCAGGAGGTGCACGGGTCGATACGCATTTTGGTGACTACACCGTAATGACAGACCAGCCCCCTCAGGGTGGCGGACAAGGGTCCGCACCGACCCCATTTGCAGTTTTTTTGGCATCAATTGGCGCCTGCGCTGGGATTTATGTGTTGGGTTTTTGCAAGCAGCGCGGCCTTTCGCCCGAAGGTGTCCGCATCGTCCAGCGCATGCACTCTGGCCCTTTCAGCCAGGGATTGGTGGAACGCCTTGAACTTGAGATCCAGGTTCCGCCTGAATTTCCAGAAAAATATCACGAAGCCCTGATCCGGGCAGCCGGGATGTGCCTGGTAAAACGTCATTTTGAGAAACCCCCGGAATTTGACATCCATACCGAAGTCGTGGCTGTTTCCAATTCCTAGCTCAGCCTTGATCGAAACCGTTTGATTGAAATATATAAAAAAACAGAACCGCAGTTTGACTGCGGTTCTGTTTTTTTATACCGTATGTATCTCAGAAATTACGGGCCAACTTCAACATCAAACCCGTTTCTTGCCCAATCATTAAAGCCGCCGGCCACGCTGGTCACGGATGAAAAACCCGCATCCAATAAAATATCTCTGGCAGTGGCACTCCGGTTTCCCGAACGGCAAATCACCACAATCTCTTGATCCTGGGGCAATTCTGCCAGGCGGCTCGCAAGCTGAGGCAGCGGGATCAAGGTAGCTCCAGGAACATGGCCAGCATCCCATTCATCCTGGTTGCGCACATCCAGAATAAACGCACCTTCTTCCCGCATGCTGAAGGCGTCCTGCACGGAGACTTCCATCGGTAGGGCGTTCGCCTGAACAGGTGCGGAGTCTGCCGGGCCAGAAAGCACCACGACTCCCACCACCCCAACCAGAATCACTCCGACCAAACCAAACAGCAAATTCCTGTTGTTTTGCTGCTGCTTTTTCATTTTATTTGTTCTTTTTGCCATCTTTACATCCTTATTCGTTTAAGTTCTACATCTAGACGTATTAGAACAAGAAATCTTTACCTGCGGAAAGAGAGGGGAAGAAATTTTCCAAAAAATCTGTTGGAGATGTGGCGGGTGATTTGCACTCCCCACCAAAAAGCAACCGCAGCCATCCCATGCGCCAACACGGCAAACAAAGGCGGCGTTTGGAGTGTGTAGTACGTCCAGCACAATCTGGTGGTCCCCCATAATTCCAAAAAATACCCCAACCCGGCCCCGGCAGCAAAGGTGAGCACCGCCTCCCGCTGGTTGCGCAGGGCATAGATCAGCAATCCGACCATGGTCAGCGCCAGGATCGTCAGCGATTGGGTTCGGGTTGGCCAAACGAATACCAGCATCAGCACATAAAAGGCTGGAAAAACCGTCCAATACAGCCGGCGAAAGAGCCAATCAGGTATCCTCTGGCTGCCAATCATCAGCATGCGGAATAACCGGTCAATCGACAGACTCGCAATCGGCCAGGCCGGGATGATCCATAAAGGCGGCCGTTCAAAGGTGTAATACGTCCAGAGTTCAGTTTGCGTCCCCCACCCTTCAATGGCTAACCCGCCGACCATCCCCACCACCAGGATCGGCAGGTCATTCCGCAGGTTCGCGTTGGCCATAATCATCACAGACATGAATAAAAAATTCCCGATCAGCAGCCAGTCAATTTGTCGCCACAAGGGTATCTCGGAGTTGAAATAGGACAGGTACTCCTCAACCAGCGGCCACCAGACATATCCGATCAGGAACAGCAGCATAAAAAAACCGCTCAGCAAGTAATAGCTGGAACGTGTCCAGCGCAGTGTGTTGAGCACTTGTCTGAATGGAGTAGAATGATTGGGGGGACTTGAATGTTTGGCAGTATCCATCGGTTATGGTTGTGTGATCAGGTTTACCGTATAAAGCCAATAAAGGGGCAGACCCTGCTGGTCATATTCAACTGACAGAGCGCCGTCCGGATAATCTTGTCTTACCAGGTCGAGATTTTGCCGCTCTTCCGGCAGGAAGACAAACATCACCTGCTCTGCAGTGATCTCAGGATTATCAGCAGAACCCCATGGTTGTCGGAAGTCCAGCCCCTCGATATGTGGAGCCAGGTACGCGGTAGAACTGATCGAATAATACCCCATCCGGCTTCCGCCAAAAAATGCCACTTGCGTTGGTTGTTGATCTTGCAGATACAAGGCCAGCCGCTGGGCAACCAGGGTATTCTGTCCACCCAATTGAGTCTGGGGAGAATACTTGTAAAAATAAAAATGCAGGTCGGACACCCCCATCCCCACCACCAGCAATAGAACACCAGCCGCAAGCAGGCGTCCGCTCTTTTGCCACACCTTTGAGATTATGCTGACGCATTCATCCAGGCAGAATCCGATGACCAGCGCGCATCCCGGGATCACTGCTACATACCGCTGCGCTGAGGAAACCGGCACGCTGAACCCGCCTACCAGCACAAACGCCCCAATCCAGAGATAGAGCATGACAGCCACCGGCTTGCGCAGCTGAAAAAGCAGCAAGATGAGCCCACACAGGAACAAAACCGCGGAAACTGGCCGCAGGAGCGGGGCATCAGCGGGATACCAGACCTGAACCGGGATGCTGACAAACGTCCGCGCACTGGCAAAGATCTGCTCGGCCAAAATCCTCCAGCCCGGTTTTCCCACCAGGGCAACCTCCCGCTCCAGCCATTCCCCTAAGATATCCACCCGGTTGAAAGGCGCCAAAAAGTCAGTCCATCCCTCTCCCTGAGAGAAAAACCAGATCAAGGGCAGGGTAATCACCAGGAAGATCAACACCAGGAAAAACAGGTTCAGCCGGTTGGCCTTCCAGCTTTTCCGGTCAATCACGATCATCAGCAGCAGCCAGAACGGGACCAATGCCAGAAGGAAGCGGCTGCTTACATAAAAATATTGTGCAAAACCCAGACCAACCCCCGCCAGCAGGAAAGGCAGCCGCCGCTGACTGCGCCACCCCTCGACCAATCCACCCAGTACCACTACGTACCACAATGCATCCCAGATATTATTCAGCCCAATCCGGCTAAAATGATTGTGGAAGTGGGACCCGGCAAGGAACAGCGCTCCAAGTAACCCAGCTCTCTCGGAAAAAACCCGCTTCCCGGCCAGGTACACGGCCGAAACGGTCAAACCACCGATCACGGCAGAAGTTAAGCGCAGGGCAAATGTTGTTTGGCCGAACAGCCTGATGGAGATCGATTGCACTGCGTAATACAGTGAGGGAAAAGAGAACCAGCCAACCCCAAAGAGTTGATTGGTCTGCCCATCGACAAAACGAACCGCACTCAGCCCAGCCGAGGCTTCATCCCCGTTCAGCAGCGGGGGAAACTGTTCCAAAGCAGCGACGCGGATGATCGTACTGGCCACGAACACTCCCCCTGCGATCAGGAATGTCCTGAGTGACATTTTGGGGGCAGCTTCGTTTAATTTCCAGGAACCCAGGAAAACCAAAATGATTCCACCGATCCATAAACCAGTCACCAGCCAGAAATCCGGGATCTTGGCCGGGTCTATTCTGGCGGCAATCGCGGTCAGCAATGAAGCCAGCAAGGCCAACCAAAGAAATAGACATTGGGTTGTCGTCTGGCCACTCAGGCGGAGAATTGCCTCTTTCCATTGTTTCAAACGGTTGAATTTAGATCGGCCGATTCCATACAGGTGGGCCGCGCCTGCGCTGAACATGAGCAAGCATAGAACAATCAAAATGGTCGCCAGCCATTTTTGCTCTGGCGCCATCCGCAGATAAATCCTGAGACCAGCAACAGCCCCAATCACCCCTCCCAGCATAGCCGTAGGGGCAGGGTTCATTGCCAGGAATTGAGTCTTTTTCAGTGATATCACCTGATCAACAGAAAGTTTTAGCGCAGTCCGGTCTCCAGCCGAGAGATCACCACGCGTTGAATTTCGCTGGTGCCTTCATAAATTTCTGTGATCTTCGCATCCCGGAAATACCGCTCAAGTGGCAGTTCTTTGCTATATCCCATCCCGCCATGGATCTGAAGTGCCTGGTGAGTAACAAACATGCACATTTCAGAGGCAAACAATTTCGCCATGGAGGCTTCCAGGGTATAGCGCTGACCGGTCTGTCCGGATTTGATCTTTGCAATTGCAGCCCGGTGGATCAAACCACGGGCCGCCTCGATGCGGGTTTTCATATCCGCCAGCTTAAAGCCGATCCCCTGGAATTGTCCAATCTTCTTGCCGAATGCGTCCCGTTCACGAGCGTATTCAATACTGGCCGCGTAAGCCGCTTCCGCGATCCCCAGGGCCTGGGTGGCCACCCCGATCCTCCCGGCATCCAGGACAGTCATGGCAATTTTAAAGCCTTCGCCCTCTTCTCCCAGCCGGTTTTCCACCGGGATCCGGCAATCTTCAAATCCTAGTTCGCTGGTAGCCGAAGCGCGGATTCCCAGCTTGGGCTCTTTTTTGCCCCGGGAGAATCCTGGTGTATTGGCATCGACCAGAAAAGCGGTCACCCCGCGATGGGATTGCTCGGCAGCGGTCATCATAAAGACCACGATATAATCCGCCACCGGCCCGCTGGTAACCCAGGACTTGCGCCCATTGAGGACATACTCGTTACCATCCCGTACCGCGGTGCATCGCATCGTCCCGGCATCCGATCCGGACATTGGTTCCGTGAGAGAATAAGCCCCGATCTTTTCGCCTGAAGCAATCGGGACAACAAACGTCTCCTTTTGTTCTTCCGTACCAAATTTCAAGATCCCATGGCAGTACAACGAATTGTTTACCGACATGATTGTCCCATGAGACGCATCCGCTTTGCAGATTTCTTCCAAAGCCAGCACATAGGCCAGCGTATCCATCCCGGCACCGCCGTAATCCTCAGGAACTTCGATCCCCATAAACCCCATCTGCCCCATTTTTTTGATCGTGTCCATAGGAAATTCACCGGTGTGATCAAATTCTTCGGCAATCGGCACAATTTCTTTCTGCGCAAAATCCCGCGCAGCCTGCTGGATCATATGATGTTCATCAGTCAGATAATCAAAGGCTTTCGAATCAGTTGGCGACATGAAATTTCCTCCAGATTTGTAGTATTTAAGCGGTGAACATTTGCACAGAGTGGTATCTACGATTATAGCATGACAGGCGAAACTATAACTGCTGGGGATTCAATTTTTCAGCTGGAAATCTCTCTTTTCTGATCTACCAGACAAAATATAAAAAGGCCCTGAATGGAACTCTCAGAGCCTGAAGTGCTCAATCATCCGGACAGGGGTTTATGGGAATTTGGTAAACCTGGCCTGTGCAGCCTCAAGGATCTCCAGGTTATCACTGTGTAGCCAGAGTACCTGGTTGTCGTTCTGATAGACGCAGCTCATTTGCTCGGCGGAGTACCAGCACCGGCCGCTTTCCCCAGGTCCATCCACTTCGCTGGTGCCAAACCGGGACGCAACATACGAGAGCATTAAGTTGTAAAACTGGTCCGAATCCTCTGCTGTATCCCAGATCCAATATGCGGATAAAAAGACATCGTTCTGCTCTGGATGGGTATAGACCCGGTATTCATCTGCGCCCCAGCCTTCCGCGGCCGTTGCGGCCTCGGTCTCCGGTTGTCGTGCTGCCGGGTAATCGTTGTAGGCCAGCAGCAGGTAGCTCTCCCATTCCCCCAGCGAATCCCTGCGAATGAGATCCCACTCATAGGCAAAAACCGGGCTCAGATCAGGATGGTCCAGAAATACCGGCGGTTCACCTTGCAAATATTTGCTTGGATGCAGAATCTGTTCGGTTGTTTCTGGCAAGGCTGCGTACGCCCGATTGACCCTATTCCAGCCACCAGCTTCGTAGAGTTCTTCCACAAAATTTTTGCCTTGGTCGTAAGCAAAGACAGTATTCATGGCAAAATAGGCCGGTTCCGCTTCAACCTCAAACAGGGCAGGCGGAGGCTGAAAATCTTGGATATCTGCGGCACCTTCTTCCGGTGGAAATTCCTGGAACCAGCTTTGAGCAACCAGGGATGCGTCTCCTTCAACCAGGGCACGGGCTGCCAGGCAAGCCTGCAAAGGCTTGGCACAGTCAGGAAACAAGCCCAATCGATTGAGGTCAAAATTCGCATCCTGGATGGCATGAGCATACTCATGAACGTAGGCATATTGTTCCACACCAAAAAAGCTGCCGCCAATTAAGTTGATCTTATTCACATCAGGATCGTAATATCCACCCAGGGCGTCTCCCCTGGAATTTAATCCCGCCTGAACAAGATCATAATCAGCATTAATAAAGCCAAGTGCCCGTAAAACCGTTTCGTCGTTTTTCAGCCGTTCGATAACCTCTTCATCAATCAATTGGTTTTCCATCACCGCGCGCAGCTTATCCTTCGTCATGAGTTCCCGCTCAATATTAAGCGGACCAGGCAAGTTCCGCACCGTCTTGACCTGTTCCTCAAGTGCTGTCATGCTGGCAATCGTCTCCTCTGAGAGAGGAAGAGGTGTCGGCATCGGAGTTGGGGTCCATGTCGGCACCTGGTTTGATGGCGGTATACCGCCCCCGGCCTGGTTCCCCGCGGGAGTCCAGGTTGGTTCACCGGTTGGCTGCTGGGGAGGAGGATTGGTACTTGTTGGGGTGATGTTATATCCCGGAGTAAGCAGATAGGTGAGCGGGGCGCCCTGTGTGAGCAGATCTGAAACAGGGGCTACCCATGTCTTGATCGGTGACAGAACCGGATCGACATACGGCTTGAGTTCATCCTGATAATAGTATCCGCCATAGCTGAGTCCAGCGATCGCGAACAGGAGGATGATATACGTGATAATCTTTCGGCGGCGCCGGCGCTGGTCCGGGGAAAGTAATTTCTTGGGAACTTTCTCTTTCGTTTTTTTCTTTTTCTTCCCGTTGCCGTCTTCTTCAACCATATCCCGCAGCCATTCAGGTTTATCTTGCTGGGGGTCATCTTCCGAAACCGGGAATGAATCATCATCCAAAAAGGCGGCGACGGGCTGTTCCTGAGGTACGACGGCCTCGGTTTCATCAAACAGCCAGTCAGATTTACCTTCCGGCTCATCCTCGACATCATCATAATACCCGGTAAGTTCAGTGTCATCAGTTAGTGGAACCAGTGAAGTGTCCTCTTCCTCCGGCAGATCTGAGTCCATCTCGAAAGCGGGCATGTCTTCAACTGCCAGTTCCTCCGCTTGTGGTTCCAGGGGGATCTGCTGCGCCCAATCGGGAAAATCTGCTTCTGTGTTTTCATATACCGGTTGAGAACCCAATCCCTGAGCATCGTCGGAATACTCAGTGGGGTCAAAGGAAGATTCCTGCATCCAGTCCGGGAGTGTGAAATCATCGTGGGGGATAACACCGGGGGCTGAGGTTGGCTCAGGTCCTGTTTCTGGTTCAATTTCCTGGCTGGGAGTTAAGTCTGATTCTAACCACTCAAGTTGTATTTTTGCTTTTTCATGAGTCGGGTCCAGCTTCAATACCTGGTTGAACGCCCTTCTTTTCTTTTCCTTGTCATCAATCGTCATACCAAGCAAATACCAGGCCTGGACAAAGTTCGGATCAGATTTCAGAATTTTGGCCAGGAGGGGTAAAGCTGCTGCAGTATCCCCCGCTTTCAAAAGTTGTATCACTTCTGAGAAAATTTCTTTGTTGGATCGATCCATATATCATGACCTCTCATGCTGCTTGTATTATAGGGCATTTTTAAAATCTAATACAGTAAGCGTTCATGGCGGTTTCATGACATATCCCCTTAGAAAATCTGATTCTTTTTCAGCCAGAGAGAAGCCAAACGATCTTAAATAATACCACCCTGACATCGGTCAGGGTGGTTGGAGGGGGAGGAGATTACATGATTTTTTCTAAATCAGTACTACCCTATAGTATATACATGAAGATTAAGGGAAGATGAATTTAAGATAAAAAAATGATTAAGGCAAGCCGAAAATCCACACGACCCTTTTTATTCGATGATTACCGGCCCCTGCCGCAGCACGACGGGTTTTTCACTTGTCATATTTACAACAGTAGAAGGAACCCCACCCGGGGTCTCCCCCCCATTAAGGATCAGGTCCACTCGGCCTTCAAGCTGGGATAGAACTTCTTCCGCGGTGGTGGTATTTTCCTTCCCGGATAAGTTTGCCGAGGTTACCGCCATTGGGCCAACTGCCTGAAGCAGGCGCAGCGCAACCGGGTGGTCCGGGATCCTCACCCCCAGGGTGGGAAGCGGGGATAAATTTTCAGGCATTTTCGGGTGCCGGGGCATCACCAGGGTCAAGGCTCCTGGCCAGTGAGCCTCTGCCAAGTCTAATGCTTGCTGACTGGGATGTTCGGTGACTTCAGAAAGCTGTTGAACACTTCCCAATAAAACCGCAATCGCCTGGTCCTGTTTTCGTTCCTTGATAATGAACAATTGCTCGATGGCCTTTTCGGAAAAAGCACTGCATCCTAACCCATACACGGTATCCGTTGGGAAAACAACCGTTCCCCCACGCTGAACAATATCCGTGGCGATTTGGATAGCGGTGGGATGGTCAGCCTGGATTACCCGCGTGCGTTTCATACGTTTTCGAGTATCAACAGCCGGTGATGGCCTGCCAGATCAAGCTTGGTTCTGATCTTCGCCTCTGGGAAGAAACGTGCTGCCAGGGCTTTCGCTTCCTCCGGATGTCCGGCTTCAATTTCCAACAACATCAACCCGCCAGGCGCCAGCTTGTGTGATGCTTGTTCCAGCAACTGCCCGATCACACTCAACCCATCTTTGCCCCCATCCAGCGCCAGGGTGGGTTCCCGCATGTATACCGGAAGTTTCCGCAGCGAAGCGCTGGGAATATAAGGCAAATTGGCACAGATCAGATCGAAGGGGCCAGGAATACCCGCAAGCAGATCATTCACATGCAGATGGACCCGGTCGGAAACCTGATGCATCTCAGCATTCTTCTCGGCCACCGCTACAGCGTCGGGTGAGATGTCCGTTGCAGTGATATGCACCCCGGGAAGATTTACCGCGATACTCACCGAGATACAGCCAGACCCTGTGCCAGCCTCCGCTACCCGCCTGGACTCAGGATGAGCCCGGAGCCAATTGAGCGCATACTCAACCAGCAGTTCGGTTTCCGGACGCGGGATAAGCACATTCGGAGTGATCTTGAACGGTAGCTGGTAGAACTCCCATTCCCCAATCACATATGGCAGAGGGATACCGGCATAAATCTGAGCCAGTACATCGGCCATCCTCAACGTCTCCTCAGCACTGATTTCATATTCCGGGTGCGCTAATACCCAGGTGCGATCTTTATTGCATACGTACGCCATCAGGACCTGGGCATCCAAACCAGGAGTATCGGTCAGCCCGGCAATATGCTGCCGGATCTGAGCTATCGCCTCAGAAAGGGTTTTGCTGCGGATAGGGGAATAGTCCTGAAAATTCACGGTGGGGAAATCCTCTTATTCTTTCAATCCTGCTTCAGCCAATTTTTCCGCCTCGAATTGAGTGGCCAGTTCGTCAAGGATGTCATCCAAATCACCATCTAACATTCCGCTCAAATTATGCGATGTGTATCCGATGCGGTGATCTGTTATCCGGGATTGTGGATAATTGTATGTCCGGATTTTTTCAGAACGGTCGCCAGACCCCACCTGTGAACGCCGTTCTTCCGCGATCTCGTTATGACGTTTCTCTTCTTCGATCTCATACAAGCGCGCCCGCAAGATGCTCATTGCCCGCATCTTGTTCTGCAGTTGCGATCGTTCATCCTGGCAGGAGACCACCATCCCGGTAGGCAGGTGGCGGATCCGGACCGCCGTGGCGTTCTTCTGCACG
Source organism: Anaerolineales bacterium (assembly GCA_035458505.1). Lineage (GTDB taxonomy): Bacteria > Chloroflexota > Anaerolineae > Anaerolineales > UBA11579 > UBA11579. The sequence goes on from DATHZS010000011.1 coordinate 21,764, forward strand.
CTTTGACCGCCTGCTCCCGCTGACTTGAAGACTTCAACCTCAATATCCCGATCCGGAATATCAACCTCCACCTCATCCACTTCAGCCAATACCGCCACCGTGGCAGTGGACGTATGGATGCGTCCCTGGGATTCCGTGGTCGGGACACGCTGCACCCGGTGGACTCCCGACTCGTGCTTCAAGCGCGAGAAGGCCCCCCCCCCTCTGATTTCGAAGGTAACCTCTTTGAATCCGCCAACACCGGTCTCATTGAGGGACATGATTTCCGTCTTCCAGTTAATCCGCTCGGCGTAGCGGGAGTACATGCGGTATAAATCAGCCGCAAAAATACCTGCTTCATCTCCACCTGCCCCTGCACGGATCTCGACAATCACATTTTTATCGTCGCGCGGGTCTTTCGGAAGCAGCATGGATTTAATCTTATCCTCTAGCGGCCCGACCTGCGGTTCCAGTTCACCCAATTCCATTTCTGCCAGCTCGACAAGTTCTTCATCATCACTTTCGAGCAGGGTGTGGGCTTCTTCGATCCTGTTCAGGGTCGCCCGGTACTGTTTCGCGATGTTCACCAGCGGCTCGATCTCAGCGCGTTCGATGGCGATCTCAGTTGCTCGTTCGTAATCATCGCCCACGGTAAGCAATTCGTCGGTGAGTTCCTGATATTTTTTTTCAATCGGTTCTAATTTTTCTAACATACCTGCTTTACTCTACTTCTAAATTAAGTCTAGGTTTGATTATACCGCAACTCGGTTTCTTCATCTTGGACATTTTCTTCATTCTTAAGGGCTGTGCTGAAATCAAGCCGCACTTTCTGTGGTCAGATCTGGTTCAGGAGTGCTACCTGGCAACCAGATGAATGCAATGATTGTCGTCAGCAAGAAAACCGCGCCTGTACTGATAAAGGTTACCCGCAGGCCTAACCAGCCTGCAATTAAACCACCAATCAGCGGTGCGGCTGAGCGTCCGGCAGCATTAATCGAATTATCCAAACCATACACCGCGCCCTCATGACCAGAGTCTACATAGTTTGCCAGCAAGGCCGCCATCGAGGGAATAATCCCTCCCAGGGCGACGCCAGCCAGCCCCTGGAGAAGGACCAACTGCCAGGCGGTGGTGACAAATGCCTGGGGAAGGTAAACCAAAGCTGAAAACAGTGTGCTGCCGATCAAAACTTTCTGATGCCCGATCCGGTCGCCCAGCTTTCCCAGGTAGATCGCAGTCAGGGTGGCGGCTCCGGCTGAAGCTCCGATCATCAAGCCAACCGTTGAGTTAAGCTGGCCTTCATTTTGGATCAGTTCCCGGGCAAAGAATGCCAGGATCGCAATCACCATCATCCTGCCCAATTGAGTCAGGAAACGCAGCACGAAGGTCACGGTGACACCGTTGGTGGCGAAGATGAATTTCCATTCTTTCATGAATGAAGCTGACTTCAATGCGTCCTCTTTGTTGGGTCGGACAGGTTCTTTCACCCCAAAGGTGACAACCAATCCCGCTACCAGCAGCAAAGCCGAAGTGACATAAAATGCAGTCCGGTAGCTGAAGGCATCGGCAATCGCCCCTCCCATCATCGGTCCAATCGCGATCCCGACCCCAAAAGCCATCTGAAGAACTCCCATGGCATACCCGCTGCGCTTTCGGGGGGTGATCGATGCCACCAGGGCATTGTTGGCCGCGATGACCCCGGTGACCAACCCCTGGATCGTCCTCAACAAGACAAGCTCTTCTGCCGAGCGGACAAAAGCCATCATTAGCAGCAGCACTGCCCCACTAAACGTAGCCCGCTGAATCATCAGCTTTCGGCCAAACCGGTCTGCCAGGTTGCCCCAAATCGGTGAGGCAAGCATCATCGCAAAGGCTTGTCCGGAGAACACCAACCCCGAGAGCAGTTCGATGCTCATGCCAGAGGAGGATCCAAGCTCCTCAACATATAAAGGAAGAAAAGGGAAGATACTGGAAAATCCTGCCGCGCTGGCCAGCTGGTTAAATGCCAGGATGAACAGGGTGCGTTCCCACATTTTTGAAGCCTGTGCCGGGGCATTTTTGTCGCTATTCACAAGGGTCAATTATATCACTGCAAAGACAAGCTGTCCGAATATGCGGTCCAAATGGCACAGCTCCAGATAAGCATATGACTTCTGCAGACAAACGTTTCTTTGCCGCTTAGTAGTTAAGATCCGCTTCTAATCTCTCCAGGACCTGCAGAGCCCAATCCCGGATGCGGTCCCATTTCCTTAGATCAATCGTCGGGACCAACCTTGCCACCCATTTGGGCATCAACTCCCTGGCGGCCCGGCGGTCGAATTTTCCCGCAAAGAAAGCCTCATCAATCGGATTAAGCAGATCCCGAACTTCTTTTGAAAACGTGAGGCGGTTGCGCCTGCTGCCCTCATCACGCCCCAAATTCGTTATATGAACTGTGAACAAGGCAATCTGGATATCCTTGAAGACTTCTTGCTTGGCTTTCACAAACTTCACAGCATGAGCCAGCCAGGCCCCATAATTAACCGCGCTGCCGAGGAACACCGCCTGGTACTCCTCCAGCGTGGTGATCGACTCAATCGGCAGAAGGTCTACGTTCTGCCCTTTTTCTCGCAGGGTCTCAGCAATCGCTTCTGCTACCTGTTCGGTAGCCCCAAATCGAGTCGCATATGTGACAAGAATCTTCACCGTTTATCCAACCTTAGGATTAAGCCTCACTTTTCCAGCGAGATCTCCTGGTCCCCCTGCCGCTCCCACCAAAGAATGTACTCACCCCAATCATGAAGCCAAAGTTGTACCAGCCTCCATTATTGTGCACTTCGTACACACTCACATTGTCGTTGAAGAGGGAAATAATGAAGGTAAATCCTGAAATGAAACCTTGCCATAACCCTTGCCAGAATCCGGCGATCTCCCCATCAGGGTTGGGCTGGTTACGATGCACGTTCGGCCCGGCAGCACATCCGGTCAGGGCGATCACTACTACCAACATCAAACCGACCAAAAAGATTTTTTTCATCTGTCTTCTCCTTGATAATTAAAACACGATACTCTTCAACTATACTCTTAATTCGATCAAATCGAAACCACACTTTCTACGATGATTTGATCCAGACAGTGATTCGAAAAAATTCTTTTTAAAGTGCTACTTGTAAGATATGCCACACATCCCCTTGACGGGCTTGCTGGCGAGCGGTTGTCAGGCCGCCAGGGCTTCCAGCGTGCTGTGCCGTTCCTCAAATCCAGGGTCAGATACCAGCGGCACACATTCTCCAACATTTCGTTCCCGCATAAACAGTTTGGCGGCAAAGGCCATACACGTTGCCTCGCCGCAATCCCCGCAATTCGTCTGGGGCAGCAAGGTGTAGATATCTAACGGACGCAGAATCCTGGCAGGACGGGTGACCGCAGTCAGTTGAGCTCTGTTCTCCCAGGTGGAATTGATCGCCTCGACCAGGGATTTGAGCAGCTCTTCCCCTTCTTCATTGTCCGTCACCTGGGTGATATGGACTTTGTCTACCAGCAACGTAAGAAAGCCCGGCCGGCGGCGAAAGGTCAGGCTGGGTTTTTCTGGACGATACGTAATCACTCCGGGAAGGGTAGCCAGATATGGCAGCACCTCCGCCAAAGAACGGGACGGAGTCCCGACCACCTGGATCTTGCCGGGTTCTGCCAGGCAAGGCAGGGTTCGGGCTAATTGAATCTGCTCAAGATACATCGTTCCCCTCCCCTACACGTGGCCATTCAATTGAGAAACCAGCCAGGTTTTAAAATCCTGCACCCGCTCAAAAACAGCACAAGGCTGTCGTTGCTCCAACTGGGACAGCTCGGCTGTATCTGCCCAGGCAACACTGATCGGGCACACCCCGGCACTTTTGGCAATCGTCACATCGGAGGGGGCATCTCCGATGTAGAGCACTTGCTCAGACGGGACCTGCCAGCCCCGCACCAATTTTTGGATGCAATCTTTTTTAATGGATCTCGTCAACGATCCTGTTTCCACCGCTTCAAAAAACCCGTCTAATTGGTAGTAGCAGAGGGAGATCTCAGCCGACTCCCGGCTCTTCCCGGTCACGATCGCCTGCCGGATATGATGGCGCTTGAGCAGGTGGAGTACCTCTTCGATGCCGGCATAAGCCCCAATCTTATGACTCTGGTGAATCGATTCATACTCAGCAAGAAAGAGCCGCTCACTTTCTTCCCATTTCTCTTGTGGCAGCAGCTGACGGAGGATTCCCGGCTCGGTCGGCCCAAACCGGTCGATTATTTCCGGATGTGCATACTGCTGCCCGGTCAGCTGATGGACAGTCCGGACAATCGCTTCTACTGAGACAAACACGGTATCCCCCAAAGTCCCATCCATATCAAAGATTGCTCCTCGGATTCGGACACTCAACCTGAAATGACCTCCCGGCCCTCATCAACCTGGCGCGTGCCCCTCAGGAAGATCCAGACCGCCATCATCAAAAATCCAACCGACCCGACCACTCCCGTCACAATCGGGCCAACCAGGAGGTCCGGTTCTCCAACCACGAAGATGTATACCCCTCCACCGATCCCATTCAGCACAGCGTGCGCAATGATCGCCGGCCAGATGCTTCCCCCGCGCAGGGTGACCCAACCAAAGAATGTCCCGAGCAGAATGGCGATCCAGAGATACAGCAGAATCCCCACCCACGGGGCACCGGGGTACTCCAGGCCATAATTTTGCCCCATCACAATCAATGGCGCATACCACGCACCCCAGATCAGGCCCATCAACAGAAATGCCTGCCGCTCTCCAAGTGGGAGCAACTTGGCCTGGAGATAAGCACGCCAGCCAAATTCTTCTCCAAAAATCGGGATAAGATGCAGGAGGGGTGAGATCAGGATACCCTGAAGAAATTGGATCGCTACAAAGGTCCCCGCACCATACGGGAGCTCTCCATTTGTAACTTCATATTCAGCAATAAATTCCTTGACGGTCAGCATCCCGGCATCATAATGCTGTGGGAAAAACACGAAATACACCAGCGCCCCGATCGCAATCAGTAATGGCGTTCCCACCCAGGCGATTACCCAATACGGCCATCCCTTCCTGAACTCAAAATTCATTCCGGTGTTTTGCCAGCCCTCCCGGGTATATAACCGGGTCAGCACATGGGCAATCGCCGGTGAGAACATATACACCGTTAAAAACAGCACAAAAGACTGGTTCACCCCGACCTCGGGGTCCAGCACAGGGATACCCTCCTGGCGGCTGCGCAAAAAGATCAGCAAACCAGCCACCCACGAAATCCCAAAGGCAATGGCCAGGTAAATCATGATCCGTTTTCGTTCAATTGGTTGTATCGCTTCCATAAGACTTCCTCTTACTACATCGAAATCATTTCCACCATCGAGCCGCGGGGGCCCTTGGTCACTTCCAGCCGGGTCGGGAACGCTTCTTTCAATTCTTCGATATGGGTGATCACCAGGATCTTTGCAAAATCCGCTTTTACCGTATTGATCGCCTCGACCAGCCGCTGGCGACCGGTTTCATCCTGGCTGCCAAAACCCTCATCGATCACCAGCATCTGCAGGCGCGCCCCTGCTCGCTGAGCCAGCACCTCGGACAGCGCTAACCGGATGGCGAAGTTGATCCGGAACGCTTCGCCGCCGGAATACATTTCATAATCCCGCGTCCCGCTGCTGTCTCCGATCTGGATATCAAGGGTCTCTCGCAGATCGTCGCGTTTGCTGTCTTTATATTCCTGCTGGGTGATAAAACTGATATGCATGCTGCCCCCGCTCAACCTCTCCAGGATTTCATTCGCCTTGGTTTCGATTTGCGGCAATGCCTGCTCGATCAGCATGGCCGGGACGCCGTTCTTGCTGAAGGCGCGTTCCAGCACTTTGTACTCAACCACCTGGTTCGAGGTTTGTTCCCGTTCCGCTTCCAGTTCTTTCTTACGAATTTTTTGAGTAGCTAGCACTTCGACCTTCTGCTGGGCAGCACCCAACTCCATTCGTTCCCGGTTCTGTTGTTCCTGCAATTCAAGCATTTTCCGTTCAGCCATCAGCAGATCTGGGGCTTCGTTCTCTGCGTCAGACAACTGCTCTGCGGCCTGTTGGTATTCCTGTTCTTCTTTTTCCAGCCTCTTCTGGATCTTCGCGGCCTGTTGATCAATTTCTTTCAGTTCCCGTTCCAGCGGGGCAAGAGTCGCCCTGGCGTTCTCCAGGAGCTGGTGATCATTCTCAGATTCCCGCAGGTTGAGTTCCTTTTCCCGGACGGCATCATGGCTGGCCGCGTCATACCCGATCTCTTTCAATTCCTTGTCGATCTCGGCCAGGGTTTTTCTCGCTTCCAGCGCGTAGTCCCCTTGCTTTAATTTGGTTTCAATCTCAGCCAGTTTTGGGGCTCCGGTTTCCAGCCACTTTGTGCTCTCAAGCTCGAAGTGTTCGATCTGGTTGGTGGTTTGGTCCAGCATGCGGGTTGCCTCGCGCAGCTTTTGTTCAGACTCATCATATTCAGCGATCGCCAGGGTCAGTTCTTCAACCTGTTCCGTCACGGACGTGAGCAGGGCCTGGTTAGTACGGTACTGATCTCCTTTTTGAGTTCCCTCAAGGTTAAGCTCCTCAATCAGGCGAAGCCGGTCATCTGGGTCAAGGGGCTGCCCACATAACGGGCAGATGGCGCCTTCTGTCTTTTCAAGTTGCTCGATGCGTTTTTTCAGCGCATCCATCTCTCCCTTCAGGAGCGGGTTTTCAGCCTTGGCATTGGCCTGCTCCTGAAGCACTTGCTGCCGCTTCAGGTTCAATTCATCTCGCTCCTGGATGGCTTTCTCGAATTGGATCGTCTCCGCTTCCAACAGCCTTTGCGTCTCTTTCAGGTCAACGGATTCTTTCTCCGAGTTTTCGATCTCATTCGCCCTCGCCAGCAAGGCATCGTGTTCGGTTTGCAGCCGGGCACGTTCTGTATCAATCTCGGTTTGAGGCTGCTGGCGGCGGATATTTTGTTCATGGAAACGCTGGGCGGTTTCATCCCATTGCGCAAGTGCAGACCGGGCGTCCTGCCACTCCTGGTATTCAGCCTTGATCTCATCTGCCCGTCCCATCAGCTCTGCAAAGGCATCTTTCTCTTCCTGGCGCAGCTTTTGCCGGGCTGTCAGGTCTGCCAGTTCCTCTCGCGTCTGGTCAGCCTGTTCCGCAAGTTTGCGCACCATCTGGCGGCGTTCATCGAGGGCCGCAATGGTCTGCTTCATTTCCTGGACCAGGCCGGTCTGGGCACTCACTGCTGTGCTGATCGTTTGTACATTGGCCTCGACTTCTTCCAGCCGGATCCGGCGCTGGTCTTCTTCGGCCAATTCACTGTTGATCTCCTGCAAGCGGCCATCCAGCTCGATAATTTCGTTCTCCAACACCTTTCGCTGCGCCACCGTTGCCTTGCGGTAGTTCTCCCAGATCTCCAGTCCCAGGATACTGCCCAGGATCCGCTTCCGGTCTGCCGGGCGCTGCTGGGTGAACTGGTCCGCTTTACCCTGAAGGAAAAATGAAGCGTTGATAAAAGTCTCATAATCCAACCGAAGAATCTCAACGATACGAGCCTCGGTAGCGCGCATCGTACGCTCGGTCAACGGCTTCCAGCGTTCACTGGCTCCCTGGATGTGAAATTCCAGCAGGGTGGTTTTATTGCTGGTTTTGGCCCGCGTGACCCGGTAGCGGTTGGTCTCATACTCAAAGATAAAGCTGACTTCCGCGGTTTCTGATTGCAGGTTGATCACTGCATCATCCCGCGTCCGGGCCTGTCCGAACAGCGCCCAGGTGATCGCATCCAGCATTGATGATTTTCCAGCGCCGTTCGACCCGGAGATACACGCCAGGGTAAACGTGGTGAAGTCAATTTCTACCGGATCACGGTAAGAGAGAAATCCAGAAAGATTAAGTTTGATCGGGATCATCTTGATTCAGAACAAGCCTTGAGTTGATCAAAAGTAAATAGCATTACAGTCGGAATTGAAATGATGATGTCCATTCCGTAGACTATCGAGTGGGTGTCCAAGGGCAAGCCAGCAGAACCCATCCCAAGCCCGTATTATAACATTGGGTCAGTCAATCTAGGCTGAAAGATCGGATGCTGATCGAAAATGGCGGGTTAGTCTTCAGATGAAAGTGGCTTTTCTCAAGGCTGGCTGAGTACCAATTCCCCACCGCAGCAAGGAAAGACATCCAGAAGATGCACCCCAGGCGCGAGATAGTCCCCAAACGGCAGGTCGAACAGGTGCTGCCTCTCCGGCAGAATCGTGGTCTCCAACGACCCAATCCGCACCCGGAGGGTTTCCAGGCGGTGGTTGACCACGGCCAGCTTTTGTTCAGGGCGAATGTTGATACAGCGCGGGTCCGGAATATCCGGATTGATCATCATCGTGACAATGTCCCCTTCAAATTCTGCGCAGATCCCCGCAGCCGGCTGCATCGCCGCCGGAGTGGCCAACACCTCAGGAGTGGGCAGAGGGGCTTTTTCCAAAACAGGCGCGTTCTGTTGGGTCAGTGTGCAGGCCGGCAGCAGCCAGACAATCACAACAAGCAAACAATACGGTTGCTTCGCGATCATTTTGAATATCTTTATCACTTTAGCATTTCCTGAAGGTGGAATTTTATCTTTCACACAAATCAAACCATCTCAATGGATATCCGAGGGCAAACACAGTCACTTTAATTAAACGCCAATCGGTGTGGGATGGTTCCACACCGACTGGCGGATCGCTCGACTTAATTAGGGAAGATTCTCTTCAAAGAAAGGGATCACCGCCGCTTCATATTCATCCGGCTTTACCGTGTAGAGTTCAGCATGCTCGCATTCATCATCGATGTACCAGGAGTCTGCATTGGTCGCCTCAACCAGCGCCTCAGCGTGGCTGAAGGGAACGGTGTCATCAATTTTACAGTGCAAGACCAGCACCGGCCGCGGTTCCATCACCCGGACTGCATCGACCGGGATTGCATCCCTCAGGTCAAACCCGAAGATGATCTGGTGCATGAGAAATACCCCGGGGAGGAAGAAGTTGGGCAGGCCGCTTTCCTCCTGCCAGAGCGCTTCGATGACCGGGTTAATATCTGAATACGTGCTATCGGTGACCACCGCCCCAATCGCTTGTTCTTCGGCTGCTGCAAAATTAACCCCGCCGCCCCCCAGGGAGATCCCCAGCACGCCGATATGCCCGCCAGCAAAGCCCTTCCCCATCAACCAGTCAACTGCCCCAAGCACATCATTCTTGGATTTAAGACCGAAATCATACCGGGCTTCCTCGCTCCAGCCATGACCGCGCACGTCGATCATCAGCACGGTAAAACCGGCTTTGTTGAGGGCAGCGGCAAATTTAGGTAAATTACCAGACATGGCCGTAGCCATATTGGCATGCCGGCCATGCACCAGCACCACCGCATTCTGGCTGCCTTCATTCGGGATGTACCAGCCTGCAATCTCCAGACCGTCACTCCGGGCCGGGAGCCGGACATCCTCATACATTACCCCAAATTCTGCCGGGGTCGGTTCATGAGGTAATTGGGGTTCCCGGTATTCATCGCCTGACTTGGTGACCTCTAGGACTGCGTACGTGCACACTGCCAGGTATAACACCGCCAAGACCACGATGATGATCGCCAGGATGGTAAAAATTCTTTTTCTTGGATTGGATTTACTTGCCATGCTGATCCTCCTCAGGATTGATAGTTTTTCATGTCACTATTGTGCATAAAAAAATCTGCCAATACCAGTGGATTAACTGCCAAAAACTGCCAAATTCACTGAAAAGGATGGATTTACAGGAAAAATTCGAACGAAAAGGTCACGTCAGGTTTTTCTCAAGCTCCACCAGCACCCGCGTCACAGTCCGGATCGCCGACCGGCGCGTACGGTTGAATGTGCCTTCAGAAATGTACAGGCTCGACATGATATCCCGGTTTAGCTTGCCTTCAAAATAGGCATACTGCAGGATCAGGTACGGGTACCACTCGCGCGATGGAATACCGTCCGCGAGCTGCTTTTCAGGGCGCAGCTTAGCCACGGCTTCTTCGATCACAGTATAGACGACCTTTCCACGGTCCAGGTGAGTACAGTCTCCTTCAGGAAGACGCGAATTAACCAGTTTTGTCTCTGCCAGTCCCAGATCCCCCAAAGACGCATAATCATGAATATTCCGCAGGGCATCCTCAACCGTGCCCACCGCCAAACCTTGCTTCGGTTCAGAGTTGGAAATCTGGGGCACCCGGACCGATTGAGTAGCCTGTTCAACCAATAAATTCCTTTGCTGAATTTGCTGGATGGTATCCGCAACCTGGTCACTCACATCCAGCAACCTGTCAATCCCTGTATCTAAATATCGAGTGCTGTTCACCGGAGGACCGAATAAGAGCGTGCCAATCTGGCTCTCTTTCAAATAGATCGGGATCAGGAGCACAACTTCTTCGAAAGGTTGCGGCAGATGCCCAGGGTCGAACTGCTGGAAATCATCACTGGTAAGCACATTTCTCGAAACGTGGGAGATCCCTTTGTTCCATTGAAAAGCGGCTGAGAGTTGATTCTTCTTGTCCCTGAACAGGACGATCAGGCTGAAGGTTGCCCTGACCGAAGTAGATGCCAGATCAAGTGCCAGTTCGAGAATCTCATCTAAGCTCTGCCCACTCATCTCGCGAGAGAGCCTGCGAATATTTTTCAGCAACGAGCGGTCTTCCTTCTGGAAAAAGATCCGGTCCAGATAATGGCGGGCAAAGTCGATCACTGAATGGGTAGCAAAAGCAAAAATGATCAGGAACACAAACGAGGCAGGAGGCACGTCGAACAGGACAATCGAAAGCCAGATCACACCAGAGTATAGCAGCGCCACAACCGCCATCGCCACTCCGGAAAAAATAAAATCCCTCCTCAATGTTCTTCCTTCGACCAAAGCGCTGAACTTCCCCACCCCAAAACCAATCAGGAACACCGAGATCGCCAGCAAGGTCGAAATGACCACCCTGGGTACCCCGTATTCAATCCGGACAGCAATGAAGGAGATTGGTGCCGTAAAGATCGCTGCCACAGTGGCCCAGATCATGGTATCCAGCTGTCTCCTGGCAAGACGCGTTTTCGACCGCTGCCTGGCATATCGCAAGTTCAGCAAACTCATCACCAGAATCAACGCCAGCAAGACCAGGAAAGTCGAATAATAAACCCCCGGCTTCAAACTGTTCAATAATGTTGGAGGTCCTTCCTCGCTTTCAAACATATACGGAGTATCGCGAATAGCCCAGATCGCTCCAAGTATGACGATATACACAGCAGCCACCTGAACAGAACGCCATGTTTTCCATCGCTCAGACCGGATCAGCATAGTGACATGGTGCCAGAATCCAACCGCTGGGATCACCAGCCAACCTGAAAGCCATCCGGTTGTACCATGGTTTAACACATCCTTATCCCAGAAGGGAAGCAAGAATCGGAACCATTCAGGAACATTTTCCGGAATTGGTGGGGGAGTCAGTGCGAGCAGCGAATTAATAAAAATTCCACTGATCGACCAAAGAGTAAGGCTGGTGAGCCAGGAAATGGGCTGGCGAATGCTTCGGGTGAGAACATACCAGCCTAACCATACGGATAGAGCAAGTGCAAAGTAGTTGATGATGGAGGTCCAGAGTGTGAGAGTGTCCATTCCTCCTTCTTTTTTTTCAATTGACCTTATTTCCTACTATACAATATTTTTATCAAAAATAAAAATTTCACTTGTGCGGTGTCCAGGAAAAGCTGCACACTTGATTAGGTACGGGTACCAAGAATATGTTGACCACTTGGTAGAATTGGCAGTGAGCAGGAAAATAAAAAAAGGAAGAAAGTAATTCGTCTCATCTTTCACTCCCAGGGTACTTGTTTAGAATTGAAGGCTGGTTTGTTTTTTGGTTGGTAAATGCAGATCCACTCCCTCAGGCAGGTTGAGCCGCTGGCCCGGTAGATCCACGCACGATCAGTTGGCAGTCTTCCATCACACTTATCGGTGAGAGGCTCTCTTCAGAAATCTGAGCGACCAGCAGTTCGACTGCTCGCTTGCCCATCTCCGCATACGGCACATGGATCGTGGTCAGAGGCGGGGATGTTTGCTGGGAAAAGTAGGAATTATTCGTCCCGACCACTGACACATCTTGAGGAACATGCAGGTTGAGTTCAGCCAGAGCCCGCAGGATCCCGGCAGCCATCAGGTCATTGGCAGCATAATATGCGCTTGGCGCATCAGCACCCAGGTCTTTCATGCGCTGAACAGCGGTGTAGCCCCCAGGTTCATCAAAATATCCATAATCAACCCATTGGGGGTGAACCGGCAGACCAGCATTCTGCATGGTCTCCTGATATGCCTGGAGACGTTCGTTGGTCGTCAGCGTTTCGGGATCTCCGCCAACATACGCGATCCGGGTATGGCCCAGGTTCATCAGGTGTTCCACAGCTTGCCTGGTTGCCAATTTGTTATCCGCATCCACCCAAACGATATCGGACAGATTCTCAGTGGGCGGGTGTCCCACCAGCACAAAGGGAGTATCCAACTCTTTCAGTTGTTTGACCGTATCCACGTCCACCCGGCTGGACATCACCACGATTCCATCAGCCTGGCTGGACTGCATAATATCGACAATCTGGGAGATTTCATCCTGGTATCCCTGGCTCCCGCTCAGGATGATGCGGAATTGGTTCTGGTAGGCGGCATCCAAAATTCCTCGCATGATCTGTGGGAAAAAACTATCGTCAAAAAAGCCATCAAACACGTGCGGAACCACCATGCCAATCGTATTGGTTCTCTGGGTGCTGAGCGACCGGGCAATCGCATTCGGCTGAAAACCCAGTTCCTTTGCCGCATCCCGGACGCGCTGGCGGGTCGTTTCACTAATGGCGGCTTTCCCCGAAAAAACCCTGCTCACAGTGCTGGGGTGGACATGTGCCTTCCTGGCAACATCACGAATGGTCGCCATATCAATCGATCCTTAGAATGCAGATAATTGAACTTTTTGGTTCTGGGAATGATTATAGGTGCAACCGGTTGCACTGTCAACACAGAGGCAAACAGCTGTCTGCTTTGTTCCAAAACTGGCTAGTCTTCTTCTCCGCTGTCCACCCGCTGGATGATCTCTTTGGCGAGTGCCATCAATGTATCGGTATCCACCACTTCAGTATGGGCGGATTTCCAATAAATATCCAGGAGTTCCACCACGCTCAGGCTGCCTACATTCTTGTCTTCCGGGATGCGGATCCGGGTTTCCATTTTGGGCCGTTTGACCAGATGGAATTCGAACGCTTCAGAGGTGATCTCGCGCAAAGCTGCTTCATCGATCAGGCTTTCCCAATCACGCGGGTATTCCAGTGACAGGCGCACAATCGCCCCTTCCATTTCCTGCATGGAGGGCAAGGCGCGGCGCAATTGGTCGGTGACCTGTTCGTTCGACTCAAGTTTAAGCTGGCGATCGATGAATTTGCGGATCCCTTTGAGCTCGCGCCATTCATAATGGGTTTTGCCCTTCTCAACTTCGGCAATCACAAAATATTTTTTGTCCTGGGCTTCCCCAAAATCTACCCGTTCGATTGAACCGGGATAGACCACCGGGGGATGTTGTCCTTCATTGAGGTCTTGCGGTTTATGGATATGCCCCATCGCAACATAATCCAGGCGCGCATCTTTCACCAGGCTGCCGGAAAGCACCAGGTCTTTTCCAAGCATTACGGTGCGTTCTCCACCATATACTGCACCCTGGATGGACGCATGGGCAGCCAGCACCACCGGAAAATTGGGATCTGCGTTTCCCAACCATTCATCGATCACGTTGCCAATCTTATTCTCCAGCACCTCGTAAATTTCATCCGGATTTTTGGGTGAAAGATCCAGGTGTGCCAGCATGCCGGAACGGGAGATCCAGGGCATAGAGATCAGCTGAAGCGGGAGCCCCCACAGATCATCCGGGCCATAAAATTTTGGCGCATCCGCCACAATCACATTTTCAATTTCCAGGGTATTGAATTCTTCCAGCGCATGAGCCCGGTTCAGGCTGGGAGAGAGATCATGATTACCTACCAGCAGCACAACCGGGATTCCGGCATTGGCGATCCGCATGATCCGTCTACCCCATTCGCGCTGGAAGGTCGGTGCCGGGTTGCGGTCTTTGTAGGCGTCTCCTGCGAACAGCACCACATCCACCTTCTCCTCAATCGCGGTAGTAGCAATCTCATCCAGGGATTTAAGGAAATCCATCACCCGCATCGGCAGCCCGCTTTCCGGGTCCAGCCGGCCATAGTTGGCCATATTGATATGAGCATCAGCAAAATGTAAAATCTTGACCATGTTATGGCTCCACCCCAAGCTGCTCCAGCATTTGTCTCCCAGGAATAAAGCTGGAATTTAAATAAAGCGTTTGCTGAAAGTCTGTCACCGCATTCCCGGTCTCCCCAATCGCCAGGTACGCCATCCCTCGCCAGTAAATGCTCTCTTCCAGGGTAGGTTCGGAGATCGTATCGTAGAGGGTGGTATTCGCCAGGTTGATCACATCCTGGTAGCGGCCGGAGTAATAATACGCCCAATAGGGACCGGTCTGGTACCACATCATCCGGTACGGCCGCTTGGTCTCGACCGTCTCCCCTACCGCCGGTTCACCAATCCCGGCATACAGAATGAACGCATAATCATAGGCAAACGCCCCATCGACATACTCTAACAACTGAACGTGACTTGTGCCTTTATTGAACCAGGCAAAGAATTCATCCACCCCAGTCTTGGTCGTGATTTCCAGGTTCGCGATATTCAGAGCGTTACGGTTGGCCCAGGTGTCATCTGCCCAGGGGCCCAGCAATGAAAATACCTCTTGTTCGTCCGGCGGGGAGTAGATCACCATAAACAGATAGTTGAAACCGCGCCAGTCGTCGATAAACTCCTGGTACGGCAGCCTGCGGTTCTCCCCGGGTTCCACATATGCATCCTGCACGATGAACACACTTTCCGTATCATCATAGCCTGTGACAAACAGGTAATGGCCCATCCAGGTAATCTTACCGAGGTAATCGCGCTGGTACACCCCTTTTTCAATCACCACAGGGAACCCATTGGCAATCAGGTCTTTTAGAACGCTGATCTCCCCACCATAACGGGTCACGATCGAATAGTCAGTGAAGTCGGTGACAAAATTGGCCATCTCGTACGGCATCACATTTTTATCCGACCGGCCCCGGTCAATAAAATTGAGCTCCGGATCATTCTCACCTGGCTTGATCGCTCTGGCAATATCATCCCGGTTTCCCGACCACCCCCAAAAATTAAGCGCCATCGTCAGGGTAGCCGGGGCGCAGTAGTTCCAGCGTTCATGCTGGTGAACATAGGTGACACCCTCAAGTTCCACGATCTGCGGGCTGGGTGTGGGAGTGATCGTTGGTGTCAGCGTTGGCGTAGCAGTAAAGTTGGGTTCTGGCGTCGTGGTGGGGGCAGGTTCAATCGTTGGGGTCGGAGTAAAGGCCTGTATCGTGGCCGCCACGATCGTATCCAGGTTTTGTTGATCACCCGGGACAAAGACCGCCTCATCTGGCGGATTAAGCTGGTAGGCGATTTGTTCTCGCAGGATCAACAGTCTGTAGGCAATCCTGCTCCGGATGGGAGGTAATAAAGCGATGACCGTCAAAACAACCACCACAGCCAAGACCAGGATCAGCCGCTGGCTCTTTTTGCGCTGTCTGGCAAACCGATTTCGGATTAGATTATTTTGATCATGATCCATTCGCTGGATTATAACACTCGTTAAATTCTTATTGAGATATTTTTTTATTAAAATTGTGGGTTCAAGATATAATGGAAAGAACATTCGCATCGGAGGTGCCCTGATGTGGCGAAAAATTAAACAAGGATTATTCCGAGCTCATGCTGCAATTGCAGTCATTGTCGGACTGTTAGGCTTATCCTATTTTATTTATCAGGCACTTGCATATGCGGATGCGCTTCCCCCTGTCGCACCAGACGAAGGGATGAACCTTTACCAGGGGTATTTATTCGCTGCCGGACGGTACCAGCCTTTTCAGGACAATGGCCCATGGACTTTCCAGATGCCGCTTTCCTACCTCCTGCCGGGCTTCGTGCAAAACCAATATGGTCTTGGCATGTACATCGGCCGGATGTTTGCCATTGCGGTCGGGGGATTAACCATCCTCGGTTTGTGGCTCGCAGTGCGCAGGAATTCAAACTTGTGGTGGGCGGCGGCCGCTGTCTGGGCAGTCACCCTCAACCCGACATATGTTCAATACTTCAGCCAGGTAAAAACAGAAGCTCTGGTCAGCTTGTTTTTTGCCTGGATGCTGGCCTTCGGGCTGGGTGCAGACCGGCAGGATTGGGAATTAGCCCTCGCAGGGTTGTTTGCCGGCCTGGCTGGAATGACACATCTCAACGCTTTGATCGTACTACCTTTATTCGTCCTGTACGCATTTTGGCAATTTGAAAGACGGGTTGGGCTGTACGTTTTGTTGGCAGGGCTGTTACCGGTAGCTGTGATCCATATCCTGTATTGGCCGGATGTACTCAGAGTCTGGGCGAATTTTTTTCCTCAAGACCTCTGGTCCTGGACCGAAACCTACCACACGCCTTCGCGCGAAGATTTGCTCCCGGCAAATTTCAGTTGGTGGCCAATCTCAGACTGGCTTTCCAATCCCGGCCACCTGGCCTGGATCGGGCTGCGCGCGCTGGGACAAGCTGTAAGGGTCCATTTTGTCGTATTCTTCAGCTCCCTGGCAACACTCTTGCTTTGGCCCTGGCTCCGCAGTACGCGCCCGGGAGGTCGTTCGATCACCAGAGCCTTCTTCAGTCAGCACAAACAGATTGTCTTCCTGTTGGTGACTTTTCTGGTGATGGTTGGCGTTTCCATGTGGGGGGCCAACGGACGGGTTTGCCAGTTCACCTGCCTGCCAGACAGCATCATGTATTTCTTTGTATTTGGCCTGGTGATGGTACCTTTGGCCGCTTCTGGTTGGCGGGAGGAAATCCCATTCTGGAAAGAAGTGCTGGTAATTGCCGTCGTCCTGCTGCTGTTGATCTCAATCGAATTCAACTTCAATTCAGATTACCTTGATTTCCGCTTTGACCTCATCAAGAACACCTTCGATCTGACCCCTCCCACTTTGGAGTTTGGCATGATCGTTGAGGGCGAAGCAAAGATCTGGGAAATATTGGAAAACAGATTTGGCATTGACCATTTCCCCCTCCGCCAATTTATCCTGACCAATGACAATGCCGTCATCTGGCTGCGTTGGATAAAGATTCTCGGTTTCATGCTCGTGATTACACCATTGGCGTACCGCATCAGTGAAAAATACACCCTCGGTCCCGAAAATTACGGAACATTTGTACTCATGTTTACCCTCTTGGTTGGGTTTGTCTTCAGCGGCACCCGGTTCTTTGGAGGATCCTTAGCCATGGATACCTGCGAGGATTCCGTCATCTCCAGCTATGAAAAGATTGGTGAGAGATTGGATAACGTCATCCCGGACGGGTCTCAAGTGTATTGGGGGGTTAAAGAGAATATGCTGCTGTTGTACATGCCCGAGAAAGAGGTGTTTCCCGCCCAACTGAATGCCGACTTCACCTATCTGGATGACCCAAATGCAGATCCTGAATGGCTGACCCGCTTCGGCTGGTGGAATCCTGTGCTCAAAGAGCAGTGGATTGCAGAAGCTGACTATATCGTGCTGGAAACCCGTCGTTTTAACTCACAGTGGCAGGAGCGTATCGATGCCGGCCAGCTTGAGCAGGTTTATCGCAGCCAACCGGCCGCCAGCTGTCGGGCGGCAGAGACCTCACTCCTGGTGTTCAAGCCTGTTCCCTAACTAGAACATCGACATCTGAAGCTCATTTTTGAATATCTTTTCGGGGACAAATTTTGGCATGCTCAGCCGGATGCCAGTTTCCCGGCAGGCCTCTTTCAGGGCATGATTGAGCACCGCGCTATTTTGGGCTTCTGCAAAATAGCGGTTCGCAAAGCGCTTCAGATAGTTATTTCGAGTGCCTGGGAATAACTGATCCAGCTTTTTGTAATAATACTCACGCTGCCGGTCGCGCAAGGTCATACCCAGAGATGGCAGAACATACGAAGCACCGTGGTCAGCGGCCTTCTGCACAATTTCCCGGATATTTTCAGGATGATCTTCGATGAAAGGCAGCACGGGCATCAGCAGCACACCCGTATCAATCCCGCGATCGGCCAGCCTGCCCATCGCCGCCAGCCGCCGGGAGACTTCCGGGGCACCCGGTTCCACCTTTTTCCCCAATGCATCGGATGCTGCCGTGATCGTAAAGCTGACCGCGGCAAAGACCTGGCTGATCTCCTCCAGTATGTCAATATCCCGCAGAACCAGATCGCTCTTGGTAATCACATGAACAGGGAACCGGTTCTCAGCAATTACCGCCAAAGCCCGGCCAGCCAGGTTGTATTGTTTTTCAATCGGCATATACGGGTCGTTCATCGAACCGGTCCCGATCGTTCCCCGGCCCCGTTTACGCGGCAGTTGCTCCTGAAGCAAATCGACAGCATTGACCTTGACAATCACATCCCGGTCAAAGTGTTCAATCTGGTAACAGCGGCTGCGCGAATCACAGTAGATACACCGGTGCTGGCAGCCTCGATAGAGATTCATGTTGTACTTCAGCCCGAACCAGTTATCCGGTTGCCTCACAGGGTTGAGGATCCCTTTGACCTCTACTTCTTGGATCATCCGTAGTCCACCAGTGCGGGGAGACTGCCAGCGGTTTTGATCGTGAAGGACACCTCTGCCGGTAAGGGAGCGATGCCGTCAAAACCGGTCTCTCGGACAAAATTCTGCGTGATGACCAGCACGTCTTCCACCTTGCTGGCTGCCAGTTTCTCTATCGTGTCTATGCCTGCATCATGGTACAGGCGCGCCCGGATGCCTTTGACCCCAGGAATCCGGGCCAGGTCGGAGAGCTTGACCAGTTCCAGAATGTTCGCAGAGGGAATACCCGTCCGGGCAGCAAGCTGTTCACGGCCTTCTGAGGTGCCCCCTGCCTTGAGCATCTGATGGATGTTCCTGATCCTGATCGATGCCAATGCTGCGAGATGGTCGGGATGGATGCCGCGGAAATCCTTCAACAAAAATGGTTTCCGCTGAATACGTTTCTCGCGCTGCATTGCCGTGTAGGTTGCCAGATGATCGTTTTGGCTGAACTGGAAGTAATACCGCAGCGCCCATAAATAGCTCTTGGAGCTGGGCTTGATCTCATCATGCCTGGGGAGATGCTCTTGTTCCTGATCGACAAACTCGATGAAGGCATCCAGGTCGCTCTCGGTAGCGCTGTCGAGGGCTGTGTTGCTCCGCCCATAGAGAAATTCCTCAAACACCTGCACCAAAAGGATCACACGCCTGGCAACGTCTTCCTTACGCCCACCGGCGATAAGGTACCTGAGAAACCTATCTTTGGTGATCATAGTTTCATTATATCAGAACGTATGTTCTAAATCAAGTTATGTCAATGAGAAGGGATATTGAAAATATCCCGGCCACCCCTTTAAACCGAGCGCTTCACAGACTTGGTCTTCTCCCCCAACCACGCCAATCGTATCTTACAGCTCTTTTTTTAGATAATAGCGCTGGTGTCCCGGTGGAAACTCTTTAAGTTCTCCAAACACTTCGTAACCAAATTTTTCATAGAACCCCAGTGCCTGGAAGCTGAACGTATCCAGATATGCATGCCTGGCACCGCGCTCCCTTGCTTTCTCCTCTGCCAACTGCAACAGCTGGCTCCCGTAGCCGAGCCCCCTGTACTCTGCCTTGATCCACATCAGGTTGAGATAAAACCAATCCCAATGCGTCGCCCCGATCACTCCGCCTACAATCTCTTCATCTGGTGCCCGCAGGACAAAACATAAATTTTGGCCGTTATCATCACCTGCCTGCTCCGTGTTGTACTCGCTGATCCCACCCCCGATGATCCCCCATTCAGGCTGATCTGCGTACTCGATACGATAGTCTCCATCCATGGTTTTTCCTCCTTTCTTAGTGCTCCCCATCCCAGAACAAATGAAGTAAAACATCACCATGTTTTAGAGTATTGTATACCCAAATCGAACCGAATAACCAGAAAGGGAGGAATTTTCTTGCCCAGAGAAATGAATTGGTTTCGAGGTCGAGAATTATTTGCTTCTGAAAGAAGGTTTTTTCTGATGTTTATATAAAAAGTCAATCGTAACAAAACAAAAAACACCCTTTCTAAAAGCAAGGTGTTTTTTAAATTTCCACCGAAATTTATCAACCCGAACGCGGGCAGACAGCTTTGATTGAATGGTTTTTGTGCTTTGTCAGTAGCTATTGGCAGTTTTTCTGAATCGCCGCACATCAATCATCGGGTGTATGATCGTGATGGTCATGATAATCGTGACGATCATTTGATCCCCAGCCCCAATCCAGAAGCGTAACCTCACCAGAATCATCGGTCGAGATACTTACGCCCTGCAGGGTATTTCCAATTTCGGAGAAAACATTGCCGATAGTCGGGGCCAGGAACTGCATGGTCAGAATCACCACGATCGCGATCAACACAATGATAAGTGCTGCGCGTGAAATCAACTACCTGCGGATGCGCTGGGTGGGCCACTGCCTGCACCTGGAAGCCCGCATCACCGCTGATCCGGAAGTGGAGTTTTCCCAGCTCAATAACCTGAGGAAACGAATCGACCAGGAATTACTCAACGAAGTGCCTTATCTGGAAGAAATCACGGAATCGATCACCCCATATCATCCTTAAATCTGGAATCAAGCTGTACAATTAATACGCAATCTTCGCTCGCTTATTGCATAATTTCGACAGGATGTAAAAAGTAGGAGAGATTAGAAATGGGCCAAAAAAGGCTCGAGGAGGACCCATGAAAACTGTATTGCTTTCAGCCCAGCCCGAAGCAAAATCGCCAGCAGGAGCGGATATCCGTTTCCTGGTCTCTGGCAAAACCGGGAACATGATCCACAGCACGGTGCCGCCCCATCAAATCAATCGGGCAACGGTGCATGCCACGGTGGACGAATTCTGGTACATCTTGGAGGGGCATGGACAGATCTGGCGCGACAATCGCTCGGAGAGCAGCGTCACGGAGCTTATCCCAGGCACGTCAATCCATATCCCGGCAGGAACCGCTTTTCAATACCGGAACGTGTCCAATTCAGACTTGAGATTTATCTGCATCGCCATGCCACCCTGGCCGGGTGAATCCGAGGCCACCTATGTCGAGGGTATCTGGTCGCCCACCGTTTGAATGCAGCAGGATCATTTCTGATCGAGATAAAGCATGTGTTGGACAGCTTCAGGCTGAGGCGGATCCAAAGAATGTTATCTCACCCTCTCATCATAGCTCACAAACTCCAGTATATTCCCCTCTGGGTCGGGAAAGTACAGCGATCGAACATGCAGCCATGGATGCTCCACCACCTCCAGGTTGAGGCCCAACTCCTCCAGGCGCATTCGCTCATTTTCAAAATCGTCCAGGGCGATATTCAACGCAATGTGGTGCAGCGTGCTCGTTTCCGGGGTTACCTGCGGAGATTTGGCCTCGATAAATCCGAGTTCGTTGGCGTCGAATAAAGCAAGCACCTGGGAATGACCACCGTAGCCTTCGGCAATCTTGAAGAACACAAAACCCTCATCGCGCCTGAGCACCTCAAGGCCAATCACTTCTGCGTAAAATTTTTGCATGGCATCCAGGTTCCGTACCCGGATCGCCACTTCGCCCAACCCCTTCACCCGGCAAGTTGAAGCCTTCATATCGCCTCCTTCTGTGTGAAACCAATAAACTGACGTGCGCAAGAAATGCAGATGCTCAGAAATTATACAAGCTGGGTCTCCGCCCCGGTCTCCCTCTGTATTTCATCCATAAATTCTCTCAAACCCGACATTTCAAACGCGCTTTGTTCTCCAGTTGGGCGGCCCAGTACCACCAGGGTGGCACCCTCATCGCGCGCGGCATTGATAATTTCTTCCCTGATAGTCCCTCTGCGGATCAGTGTACGCACTTTTACACCTTGTTCAGTGGCTCGTTCTTTGGCCATCAACAGGAAAAACCGCCCCATTTGTTCCAACTCATTTTCGATGTTGACAACGATCGGCGCCGATGTTTTATCTAAAAAACTCAGGTTGATGATATACAGGAAAACGATTTCATCATTCCGTTCTTTGGCCAGCGCTATCGCCGCCTGCTGTGAACGGTAGCTCGCCTCCCCACCTCGAGTAGCGCACAAAATTAATCCCATCTCATCACCTCTTTTAATAACGCAACAATAGCCATATCGTGGCAATCACTAATGTGACCAGGGTTACAGGAATACCATCGCGGGCAAACCGAGCAAAAGTCACCCGGATCCCTGCCTGAGCCAGCAAGCCAATCGCCACAATATTCGGAGCAGAACCAAGATAGGTTGCATTACCGCCAAAATCAGCGCCCAGAATTAATGCCCAATAAATGATCTTGCTACCAGACCCACCAGGGATATTTGCTGTCAGGTAATCAGCAACCGGCAGAGCAGCAACAGTGAACGGAATATTCGCCACAATCCCCGAGGCAATTCCAGACACCCAGGTAATCAATACGGCCGCCAGATCCAGGCTCTTCCCGGCAAATTTAATAATGTGGGATGCAAACCAGTCAATCGCCCCAGTGGCCTCCATTCCGCCAACCACGATGAACAACCCGATGAAGAAGAGCAAGGTGGTCCAGTCCACTTCGTGCAACATATGGTGCATATCTGGGCGCACCAACACAATCAAAATCACCGCACCACTCAGCGCAACAACCCCTGGCGGCATTTGGTTAAATTTATCCGCAACGAAAAAACCGACAAAGGTGAATAGTGCCACCAATAAGGCTTTGATCAGTGTGTCCTTGTCATGGATCTTTGCTTCCGAAGCCAATTGCTCTGTAAGCACTTCTGAGGCCTTATGTTTTGCATCAGCATAATTTTTCCGATACTGATACCAGTTCAGCAGGAGAAGTGCGAACATACAAAGGATGGCAACTGGAGCCATATTGGCCATATAAGCGCCAAATCCAATTCCGATATGAGATCCCACAATGGTACTCGGCGGATCACCGATAAGTGTAGCCGCACCGCCGATATTCGAGGCCAAAACTTCCGGGATGACAATGGCAAGAGGATCTAAGCCGATCGCCGCGGCAATCTGGATAGAAAGGGGCACAATCAGCAGAATTGCTGTGACATCGTTGAGAAAAGCTGAAGTGAACCCGGTCAATAGAATCAACGAGACCGCAATTACCCAGGCATTCCCTTTCGCCCCCTGATACAGCCGAAATGCCAGCCATTTGAAGATGTTGGTTTCGCCCAGGATCGCCATAAAGATCATCATCCCCATGATCAGAAAAATCACGTTCCAATCCACGATCCTCATTGCCTCTTCGAAGGGCAGGATTTTTAAATTTGGATGATAGGTCCCCCCAATATAGGTGATCAGAAAAACAACCACTGCCCCCATCAACGCCGCTGCTGTTTCGTGCAACACCTGAAAAGATATCAGCAAGAAGATAATAATGAAGATTGCCGTTGCGATCAGAGCCGCAGTTCCATCAACCATTAAACTCCTCCTGCTGAATAAGTAGACTGAAAGAAATGAAACAGATAATGTTCCGTGACCAACTCACCTAACCTGATCAAACGCGGTGATCCCCAGTATTCATATCGCGGGTTGGAGACGGAAGCCAGATTCTTGTTAACTGGCAACAGCCTGGACCGATGTCGGTAACGTCAACAACAATCAAAGCCTATCTAATTATCTGAAATTTTTATAGTGGCGTCAACCTGCACTATCCAAATGCCACTTTAAATATTCCCCAAACGACATGCTGAAAGTTTAGGTGATCGTAAGAAGAAGAATTAACCCACCTCGTGACCAATAACAATGCACGCCAACCAGGCTGCACACCACCGAATCGATGAATTCATACTCAGTTGGAAAATCACCATCTTAAAAATCACAAAATTTACGTACAATAGAAAAAAGAGCGTTTCTAAGTCACTACTTGTAAATATTCTGCTTGGTTTGGCAGTTTTTGGCAGTTCTGGCTCTGGTTTTGGCAGATCAAAACATTTATAAAATGAACAATCAACCAGATCGGATCATGTTTAACCGGCCAAAACCTTAAACAGGCAAGTGTCACTGTCTTCCGAGAACCAATCATATTTTCTTCATCGCGGGATCACTCTCTAGGTAGAAACAGGGCCAGGTAACTACTAGGAGAAATCTCCAATGAAAAAGCTAAAACACATCTTAACGACCAGTACCCCAATAAAGCGGCAGTATCATGTTTTTATCCTGCTCACCACGATTGCAATCTCACTCGCCTTCCTTTGGGGGGCACCCCTGGAACCGCCAATGACCGATTCCTACATTCATTTCGAGTATGCCCGGAATTTGGCTTTACATGGGGAATTATCCTACAACCCGGGGGTAAAAGAAGGCATGGGGTCATCCAGTTTCTTCTGGGTAGTCGTCCTGGCATTGTTTCAAACATTGGGCTTCTCTCCCCTGATCATGTCGAAAGTATTAGGTATCAGCTTCCTGTTCCTGAGCGGAATTCTGGTTTTCGAACTGTCACTGAAAGTTTTCGGGGACCATTCCAAAACGATTCATTATTTAATCTCTGCCGGGTTCTCCATCCTTGGCGTGCTGTCAGGCAGCATGGTATGGATTGCCCTCAGCGGGATGGAAACCATGCTTTTTCTGATGCTCGGATTGCTGTCCATCTGGCTGTATACACGGGAATCATGGATTTTGATGGGCCTCACCCTCGGGCTGCTGACCCTCACCCGGATTGAAGGGATTACCCTGGCGGGTCTTCTGGTTCTGATAGAACTCATCCGCTCGAGACGGATCACAACCACTGTGCTAAAAATCATCATCCCCCTGACCGTGGTTCTTGCACCCTGGTTTATTTATATTCAGATCAGAGAAGGTGTGCCGGTTTCCTCCAGCTTTCAGGGACGGCAGTACGTTGTTTCAGCTGTAGAAGAAAGAATTACAAATCAATTTCCGTTTCTCTATTGGGTTCAAAAAATCCATCCCCTGATCCACTTTGTCTGCTGGGCGTATTTCATTTTTACATTCGTTACAGGCAGTGTCTCACTACCCGGGCTGGATTTTTCTCTGGGGGGGAATATCGTCGGAACTGAATTGACCATTCCTCTGGCAGGCATCGTCATCTTCTGCCTCTGCCTGCCGCTGATCATCTTAGCCCTGAAGAAAATCTGGCATTCTACCAGATTCAGGTCTCTTCAAAATCCTGACAGTCGTTTGAGGCTTGTACTGCTTTCCTGGTTTTTCCTGTTCAACCTGGCGTATGCTTTATTCTTACCGCGCGTTGGATCTGCAGGCCGTTATGCGACCATCAATCAGATTGCCTTTTGGATCAGCTTGTTGTTGGGAACGATTCTGATCAAAAAGGCAAAAATCAGGGCCTTGTCCGTGGTTTTTGTTCTCCTTTTATTTGGCACCAGCCTGAATTATTGGAGAGTGGTATACCGGGCCAACGTTGACTACATGGGGAACGTACCAAAGAAAGCTGCGGTGTTTTTCGATGCCAACTATCCGCCGGAAACACCCATCGGCGCTACCGATCTCGGGGCCATCGGGTATTATTCACAACAGCCCGTGGTGGACCTGTTTGGATACATCAACCAGGATTTGAACAAATTCATGGAGAACGGCGGGAACACGGCAGATTATCTCGCCAAAGAACACCTCTGCTACCTGCTGCTGTATGCCTCCGTTGAGAACGCCGGTTTGGATTTTACGGAGGAAATGGGATTAACCGACGACCCCCGGTTCTCTCTCTCGCTGGAACAGTCCTATACCGTTTCTGTGGCGGAGTGGGAGTTAGGCAATGGCCCCCTCAGGAACTACATGCCGGCGGTCAATATTTACCGCGTCAACTGGCAAGACCAGACCCGCTGCCAGTGAGGAGGGACAAAAGTGATTATCGCCCGTAAGGCAATAGTTGGCAGAATGGGATTAAATATCCCATTCTGCACTTGGCTAATCTACCCTATTGATTACCAAATGTAACCGTATCCAGCAAATTGGCCAGCTTGTCGAAGGCTTGTTCCCAACCTGCATTTCCGCCTGAATCCGCCGGGATGCCGGCATGCGTCATCACCATTTTTGTTCGCCCTCCCAGGTCTTCCAATACTACACTAACCTCAGTGATCATGGGAGAATCGCTCCCGGGCATCGCAACCAGATTGCCATTTTCATCCGACATACTTTCTGTGTAAACAAGGCGCCGGTTAGGGATGATTTCGGTGTATTCACCTGTCGTCCACATTTTCATTGTGCGATCCGGTGTTTGCATCTCCATGCAAACCAGGCGTTTGCCGCCTACCCGCGCCTCCATCTCGGCCACCGGCACGCTGAACCCTGTTGGACCATACCAATTTTTAAAATGTTCGGGAGTCACCCACATTTGCCAGATAAGTTCTACCGGGGCATCAAAAATTCGTTCAATCACGACTGCATCTTTACCGGTCATTGTTTTTCTCCTTCTGATTAAGTTGGTTGATATACTCATCCATGCTGTCAAAGCTTGCCTCCCAGATATGACGGTACTGCTCTGTCCAGTTGGTAACTAATTCGAGTGGCGTTACGTCAATGGTACAGGGTCGGTACTGTGCTTTTTGCCCTTTGATGATCAGCCCGGCCCGCTCCAAAATTTTAATGTGCTTGGAAATCGCCGGCAAGCTCATATTAAACGGCTCGGCAAGCTCGTTGACGGTGGCTTCCCCCTCCACCAACCGGGCCAATATTTCCCGCCGGGTAGAATTAGCCAATGCGCCAAAAATTTCGCTTAGTTTATCGTCTTCGCCATTCATCATGTTGAATCAACCTTATTTAACTATTTGGTTAATTAACCTGTTAGTATAATACTAAATTATACCTTATTTGTCAAGTATATTTGAACAAAACAAAAATAGACCCTTGCATTTCACAGAGTCTATTTTTCTGTCGGGGTGAACGGAACAATCGCCCCACTGTCGATCCACTGGGAGAATTGATCTGCAAAGCTCCCAGTGGATCATGTGCGGATCCTAGAATATTTCGTTGAATTAATCTTTTCAAAGCAAATTCATTACATACGGATCGCAAAAAAATTAATTTTCTAATAAGATCAAAATATCCTGTGACATTCAAATTTTTTCCATGGGGATTCCAAAATAGAAGCCATAATAAATCATTCCACAAAATTTTATTTATTTTTTTGCTTTCATAATTTGAAAAACTGATCTACTATTGATTTGATTAAACTCACATTTAAAATATTCAAGTTTTGGACAAACCCATGGATCATTGGCTAAAGAAAAAAATTGGTTTTCAAAATTATTATTGGGCCACCATTGTTCTTTCATCGGTATTTTTTACGTTCGTTTTTATTTCTACTTTTTCTTCCTCACTCGATTGGGCTCTGACTTCCGACAACGCAATAATGTCTTATTCCTCTTGGATGATCAAATCTGGAAAGGTACCTTACAAGGATATATTTGACTTTAATCTTCCAGGAACATATCTTGTCCATATTTTTAGCTTAACTCTATTTAACTCCAACGTGGAAATTGGATACCGCGTTCTAGAACTGTTATTATTACTATCCATTAATGTAATTTCGGTTCTTCCACTTAATATTCCCATCCGGCAAAGAATTCCCCTTCTTGGCATCGCCTTTATCTTTAACACCCATATAATAATTCAAGGGCCGAATATGGCCTTTCAACGAGACACTTGGATTGCACTTGGATTAGCAATCTTTATTATAAAAACACATTTCGATTCTAATTACAGCGAACTGGTGATCAGAGGCAGAAATGTCTCATTGTTTTTTGATTTTTTCACTCAATTTATTATCGGGTTCCTGGCGTGTGTAAAACCAAGTATCTTAATACTTGGTTTTATTCCAATTTTGATCGCAAAAACAGGACATCGAAGGTTAATATCTATCCTTGGACTTGGATTTCCCATACTATTAATCTTGATCTGGTTAGCAATGGTCGGTGGTTTAAGAGATTTTATAGACATTTTTTACAATTACATTTGGAAACTTTATCCATCAGCACTGATCACCGGACCGTTTTATCATTTGAACCAAGAATTTATTTTTAACATCCCAATAATCATGGGAGGACTTGGGGGGCTGATCACTATTTTTATTTACAAGCAATATAAAACAGC
>DATHZS010000012.1:0-23833 GCA_035458505.1 Anaerolineales bacterium
CCGGGGTGCAGGGAGTGCAGCACCATCTCTCTGCTCTGCGCGTCAAAGACAAAGTTGGCCTTGTTCGTGACGACCAGATGCGGCCCCCCGCCCGGGATCCCCAGGCTGCTGCGCCCTCCGGGTCGTCCATCCAGGTGCCCGGGGCTGGTGACGAAATCAATTTTTTCCACGAAGGTACGTTTGCTGAGTGGAGTGATCAGGAAGACTTTCTTGGCGTGAATGGCAATCTCGCAGGCACCGCCGCTGCCTGGAAGCCTGATCTTGGGATGAGCATAGTCGCCGATCACAGTCGAGTTCAGGTTGCCAAAGCGGTCGATCTGGGCCGCCCCCAAAAACGCCACCTCAATCCGCCCGCCCTGCAGATAATTCATAAACAGGTCGGACATTGAGCAGACCGAGGTTGCCCCGCTCACCAGGGTTGGATCCCCGATCGAGAGCGGCAGCCGTGCCGGGCGGGCACCAAATACACCGGATTCGTAGACCAGTTCGAGGTCCGGGGCCACCGTGCGGCGGGCCAGGTTGCAGGCAATATTCGGCATCCCTACGCCGACAAACACCACGCGTTCGCCCTCCAGGGCGCGGGCAGAGGCCGCGATCATCAGTTCTGAGGAAGTATAGTCATTCATCGCCATCACCCGTACACCCCATAGTTCACCGGCTCGGAGAACGCTTCTCCTGCCGCCAGCCGCTGCCAGATCCCCGGCTCTTGCGCTTCCAGCTTTGCCAGGTAGGCATCCCAATCTTCAAGGGCATACACCCATTCCTCCAGCCAGGCCTGCACCTTTTCTTCCTCACGAGAGATCTGGTCCCAGGCCAGGTAGAACTGGTTGTCCCGGTCGTAATAGCCCTGCACATAGGACGGGTGAGCGCCTTTCGGCTGGAGAACAATCGCATCGACTGCCATGTGGGGGATCAGGGTCCGGTTGGGATCGCTGCGGATCACCTCTTCAGAGACAATCTCTTCCACCGCCACGATCACATGGCTGGCGCTGAACGCGGCTTCTTTCTGCATCCCCACCAACCCCCAGAGCTGGGTATTGCCCATCTCATCACAGCGTTGAGCGTGGATGATGGCTACATCCGGGTTGAGAGCAGGCACGACCGCAACCGGGCCGCTGCCGTAAGGATCTTCGATGAATTGAATTCTGGGATTGACTTCGGATAGGTCCGCGCCGTAGTAACTGCGCAAAGGGAAGAACGGCATCCTGGCCGCCCCGGCCGTATACCGCCCGACCATTCCAAAGTGGGAATACTCCTCAATTTCCAGCGGGTGGGGAATTCCCTTTTCAACTGCCCGGCGGATGCAGTGCAAAGACCCCACCCCCGGGTTACCCATATAACTGAAGACCAGTTTACTGGCACATCCCGCAGCAGCCAGCTGATCGTAGATCAGGTCCGGGGTCATGCGGCACAGGGTCAGGCCTCGCTTCTGCTGCCGGATGATCTCATGCGCGGCTGAAAAACATATGAAAGCGGTAAACCCCTCAATGGCAACCACTGCCCCATCCTGCACAAAGCGGGAGACCGCTTCTTTCATCGTGGTCTGTTTCATCATCTTTCCTTGCAACAAGTCTTAGAGCTTGCTTTCGACATCAAACAGCGCTTCGGCAAAAATCTCGAGAGCTGTCTCCGCCTGTGCTTCAGTGATGTTGAGCGGCGGAGAGAAACGGATGCTGTTCGGCCCGCAGGGAAGCAGCATCAACCCCCGCTCGAAGCAAGCCGAGATGACTTTTTCAGCCTCTTTTTTGGCTCGCTCCTTGGTGGTCTTATCCTTCACCAATTCCACCCCGATCATCAAACCCAGGCCGCGGACATCCCCGATCATCTTGCTGGATTTCGCAATCCCTTCCAGCTGTTCTTTCATGGATGAGCCGATCTTCTCGGCATTCTGCATCAAGTGTTCTTCTTCCACCACATCCAGGGTAGCCTGCGCTGCGGCAGTCGATACCGGGTTCCCGCCAAAAGTGCTGCCGTGCGCTCCCGGGGGCCAGGTCATGACCTCTTCCTTGGCTATCATCGCTGAGAGCGGCATTCCCGAAGCCAGGGATTTTGCTGAGCAGATAATGTCTGGCACCACGCCCCAATGCTCGATGGCGAACATCTTTCCGGTGCGGCCAATCCCCGCCTGGACCTCATCATCCACCAGCAAAATACCGTACCTGTCGCACAACTCCCGGAGCTTCGCCAGCCAGCCATTCGGCGGCACAATGTACCCGCCCTCGCCCTGGACAGGCTCCACAAAGATGGCGGCCACCTCCGACGGCGCAATTTTATGGGCAAACACGGAATTTTCCAAATAATCTACGCAAGCCAGGTTGCAGGATGGGTAGGTCAGGTTGTAGGAGCAACGATAGCAGTAAGCATACGGCACGTGTGTGATATTCGACAGCAAGGGACCAAACCCCTGGTGATAAATTGGCTTGCTGGCCGTCAGCGAGATGGCCCCCATCGTGCGTCCATGAAAGGCTCCAAAAAAGGCAATGATATAGGAACGCTTGGTATGGTTGCGGGAGAGCTTCAGGGCGGCCTCAACTGCTTCTGCTCCAGAATTGCCCAGGAAGACTTTTTTCCGTCCATCCCCAGGGGCCAATTCCCCCAGCCGATCGCACAGGTCGATGTAATTCGGGTCATAAAAATCTGCCCCGCAAATATGGATCAGCTTTCCTGCCTGTTCCTGAATGGCCTTGACGACCTTCGGGTGGCAATGCCCGGTACTGCAAACCGCGATCCCGGCTGCAAAATCCAGAAACGTATTGCCGTCAAGGTCCTCCACCACGCAGCCGCTGGCTTCTTTGATCACCAGCGGGTAGGCATGCGGCAAAGATGGTGAAACCGCTTTTTTATTTTTCTTCAAGTACTGCTGGCCGTTCGGTCCTGGCAGGCTGGTAATCAGGTTGGGTACATGATTCGTCATCGTTTAGCTCCGTAGGCTTGATTTTTTTATTGAATTCCAAGAGAAGATAATTTTTCCGGGGTGGGGACACCATTTTCGTCCCAGCCGCGCAGCCGGTAAAACTCAGGCAGCATCTGATCCAGATAGACCACATGGCCCTTGGCCGGGCCTTCCGTCATCGGTTCTTTCAGCATCCGATCGGGAAGGGTATCGTCTGCACCGGTGAACCCGGCTTCCAGCAGGAAAAGGCGCTCCAGGTTAAAGACGCGCTCGCCGGCTTCCAGCATAGTTTCCACGTCATAACCGGCTCCGGTGGCATAATTCATCACCTGTGTCAGCCGGCTCGGCAGCAGACTGATGTCGTCATCCAGCATGTAGCGCACGCTGAGGAAAACACACAACCCCACAGCATCGATCACCGTGAACACATCTTCATAGCGTTTGACAATCTCCGCTTTATTTTCAATCGAAACAGGATCCAGCTTGACCGGTACGCCGAACACTTCTGAATAAGCAATATCCCCAGCCATGTGCGAAGCGCCGATATTCGAGGTGGCATATAACAATCCCATCCCCTGTGCCCCGCGCGGGTCGTACCCGGGGAACTCCAACTTCTTGGCGGTGATCGAGTATTCAGGATGGCCGTAATGCTCGGCCAACCGGTAGCTGCCTTCGGCCAGCAGGTCGCCAAACCCTTCACGGTAACCTGTCTTGTGGATGAATTCGATCATCGTGTCGGCATCGCCAAAATTCAGCGGTTTCCCGATATCTTCTTCAGGGATGACCCCATCCTCATACATTTCCATAGCACAGGAAATCGTCATACCGGCTGAAATCGTATCTATGCCAATCTCATTGCACAGGTAATTGGCTTTGAGGATTGCGGCCAGGTTATCGATCCCGCAAGAGCTGCCGATCGCGCCCAGTGTTTCGTATTCCGGGCCTTCGCCTGCTCCTTCATAACCGGGGACGTCCACCCGGGTATCACGCCCGCAGGAAATCGGGCATTTGTAGCAAGGTTTTGCCCGGATGAGAAATTGTTCTTTCAGGGATGGGCCATCGATCTGGTCGACACCTTCAAACTTACCGGTCTTAAAATTCCTGGTCGGCAGGATCCCCAACTCATTGGTGACCTGGGGAACATAAGCTGTCCCATATTCCCGCAGAGAAGACCCTTTGGTCTTGATGTCGCCGCCGACTTCCTTCTGAATGAACATGCTCAGTTTTTTCATATTCTCCGGGTCGGCAAATTCCGGCACCCGCTTCCCGCGCACCACCACGGCTTTCAGGTTCTTGCTGCCCATCACAGCCCCCACCCCGGAGCGTCCGGCAGCCCGGTGCTTATCATTCATGATGGCAGCTACTTTTACCAGCCGCTCACCAGCCGGGCCGATACACGCCACTTTCGCTTTTGGATCGGTTTCTTCTATTAAAAGGTCGGTGGTTTCAGGAACTTCTTTTCCCCATAAATGTGCCGCCGGGCGCAGCTCCACCTGGTCTTCGTTCACCCACAGGTACACCGGCTGCTGGGCTTTGCCTTCAAAAATGAACATATCAAACCCGGTCCATTTCATCTCGGTTGGGAAGACCCCACCTGAATTCGAATCGGCCAGGGCGCCGGTCAGCGGTGACTTGGTCACGACCATATAGCGGTTGCCGGTGGGAGCAGGAGTACCCGTCAGGGGACCGGTAGCAAAAATCAGTTTGTTGTCCGGGGAAAAAGGATCCACTTTTGGGTCCACTTCATCGTACAGATAGCGGATCGCCCATCCCCGACCGCCCAGATAATCTTTGCCGATTTGGGGGTCAATCGTCTCGGTAGAGATTTCCCCGCTGGTTAAATTAACTCTGAGTATTTTTCCATGCCAGCCTTTCACAATCATCCTCCTCAATATTAATGATCCGTTTAGCCTCCTGCCATCGCGGAATACACACACAACTCATCGCCTTCTTCAAGATGCTGATCCCCTTCCGGAGAAAAACCGTTCACCAACACAACACTGGTAGCATCATTCGGAATATCAAAACGGGTCAACACATCACTGACGCGCCAGGTTTCTTCCACCTCCAGCGTACAGGTATTGCCCACTGTTCCTTCAGGCAGGTGCTTCCGGTATATGGTCAGAAGTTTGACAGAGATTTTCATGACATCGTCACTCTTGAGCATTATGGTCACCCTGCTCATACACAGGTGACCATAAATAACTCAGCTTGAACAACTTGGCTACCATCAGGGTCTGGGTGCTGACCACGCCGGGAATGGTCTGCAAATCTTTCGCAACAAACCTGGTCAGATGGGCCAGGTCCCGGCAGAACACCTCCACGATCAGGTCATAGGTCCCCAGGGTCATCACCAGGTAGCTCACTTCGGGAAATTTTCGGATGGCGTTGCCGACTTCATCAATCTTACCGGCTTTGACATTGATGGCGATGATCGCGGGGGCCTGGAAGCCCAGGGCAAATGGATCAACAATCGAAACCGTATTGACAATGCCTGCTTCCACCAGACCCGCGTAGCGCGCCCGGATGGTAGATTCCGACACACCCGTTTGTTTGGCGATCGTGGTGAAAGGAGTCCGCCCATCTTTTTGCAGGCTCTGAAGTATCTGTAAATCTATCTCGTCCATCATAGTTCTATCCCAAAGTGATTTATTAATCGAATTTCGCACATATAAATCCATATTATCATGAATATCGCAGCAATTCAACACAAATACCAAGGATTATGCGATCATTATTGACCGACCGTACGAATCAAGCTAAAATGATGGCAAGTCAATATCTCAACATCGGAGCCGTGGTTGCCCATTGATCAACACGTTGCGGAGCGACGACCAATCCTGAGCCAAACTACCGCACCGTTGGAATTTATGGAGGCAGATATGCATGAAAAATTATTCCAGGACATGGCCCAATCAATCATTGATGGAGAAGATGAACTTGCCGCAGAACTGGCGCAGCAATCCATCGACCTGGGCATCGATCCACTGGAAGCGATCAACCAAGGATTTGTCCTTGGTGTCAATCACGTTGGGGACGAATTCAGCTGCGGAAATGCTTTCCTGCCTGAACTGGTGATGGCAGGAGAAGCCATGAAAGCCGCGATTGCCATACTGGAACCAGAACTCAACCGCCGCGGGTCCAAACGGGAAATGTTGGGCAAGATTGTGATCGCCACGGTAGAAGGCGATATTCACGATATCGGCAAGACCCTGGTTGGTACGATGATGGCCGCCGCCGGGTTCGAAGTGTATGACCTGGGCGTGGATGTTTCGATCAGCGAGATCGTCGAAAAAGCGCGCGAGGTGGATGCCGATCTGATCGGCGTCAGCGCCCTGCTGACCACCACAATGGTCCGGCAGCGTGATGTGGTTGAGGCCGTGGATGATCTCGGCCTGGCTGGCAAGGTAAAAGTGATGGTCGGCGGTGCACCAGTCACCCGCTCCTGGATGGAGGAGATCGGGGCAGACGGCTACAGCGAAGACGCCATCGGGGCGATTGCCGTCGCAAAAGAACTTTTGGGAAAGAATTGATCATGGCGTTAGACATCAAATCCATCAGCAATCCCAAACTACAATTGAACATCCTCAGCCAGAGTGACATCGAGAAAATTCATCAAGCCACGCTCACCATCATCGAAGAAACCGGCGTGCGCTTTCCCTCTCAATGGGCGCTGGATATCTGGAAACAGCACGGTGCCCAGGTCGATGAGGAGACCCAGGTCGTCAAGGTCAAACCCCAGGTGATCGAAGATGCCCTCAAATTGGGTAAACCGGTCTACCCGCTGGCAGCGCGGGACCCGCAGCAAGACCTGATCCTCGATGACAATCATGTCTACCTGGGTACCGATGGCTGCGGAGTACAGGTCAAAGACCTCTATTCTGGTGAAATCCGAACTTCGTCTATCAAAGACGTGCGCGATATTGCCCGCGTGGCAGACTTCCTGCCCGAGATTGCATTTCACTGGGTGCCGGTATCCGCGCAGGACCGACCGCCAGAAACCCGCGGGCTGCATGAGATCAAAACCATCTGGGAAAATTCCACCAAACATGTGCAGACAGAGAGCATCTATTCCCTGGAGGAAGCCAAAGCAGCCGTAGAGATGGCGACCATCCTGGCCGGCAGTTCAGATGCCCTGCGGGAACGTCCGCTGCTCTCAATCATGCAATGCACCGCTCCCCCACTCGGGCAGGATGGCGGCAGCCTGGATGCGGCCCTGGTGGCAGCCGGAGCCGGCCTGCCGGTCGGGTTTATGACCATGACCTCCTGCCTGACCACCGCGCCTGCTACAATGGCAGGTAATCTGGCAGTTGGCAATGCCGAAGTCATCTCTGCTGCAGCCCTGATCCAGCTGGCCTATCCCGGGTCTTCTTTCTTCTATGCCGCGGCGCAGACAGCATCCGATCCGCGCAGCGGCAGCTACACCGGCGGAGGTCCGGAAGATTTCCTGTTCGGGGCCGCCACCAACTCCCTGGCAAACTACTACAACATGCCGCTCTCGATGGGCTCATTTGCCACCGGCGCCAAGGAACCCAACTGGCAGGCCGGGATCGAAAACAGCTTATCCACCTTTATGGCATCCGTTTCGATGAGCGATATGCTGCTCGGTGCCGGGCTGCTGCACGGCAGCCGGATCTTCTCTTTTGAGCAGCTCCTGATGGACTGCGAAATTTTCGACATCATTTACCAGGTGATGAAAGGCATTGAGGTTTCCGATGAGACCCTGGCGCTGGACACGGTCCACGCCGTGGGCCCGGGCGGCAACTACCTGGCTCAAAAACATTCCCGCCGCCATATGCGCGAGCTCTGGCTGCCCAAATATTTCGACCGGCGCACCTACGAAGAATGGAACGCCAAAGGCGACGATGGCCGGGATTGGGCCAGGGAAAAAGCCAGGGACATCCTGAAGACACACGAACCAGAGCCGCTCGACCCGAAGATCGTCAGCGAATTCGAGCGCATCATCTCTTCCCTGGAAAAGTGATCTGCTATGAGACCAAAGGTAACCTTTTTAGAACAATCATTGATCGAGCGGGTACTTGATGAAGCCTTCCAGCTGTTGATCAAGCCCGGCATCAAAGTGTCTTCGGAAGAGGCCCGCACCCTGCTGGCGGATGCCGGGGCAGATGTCAATCTTGAGACCCATGTGGTTGCGATCCCGGAAGAGATTGCCCGCCAGGCCATGGCGACGGTCCCTTCAGAATTCTTCCTGTACGACCGCAATGGCAACCCAGCTGTACAGTACGGCGGTGACGCCGTCCACTTTGACCCCGGCTCTTCCGGGGTCAACATCTTTGATTCCGAAACTCTACAGCACCGGCCGGCAGTCAGCGCTGACCTGGTGAATGTGATCAAGATCGCCGAGCAGCTGCCCCAATATGATGCACAATCCACAGCCCTGGTGTGCAGCGAAATCCCGGTAGAGATCGGTGACCTGTACCGGCTGTACCTGGTGCTGCTGCATTCCGTGAAGCCGATTGTGACCGGGGCGTTCTCCGTCGAGACAACCGACCTGATGGTCGAGATGCTCTCGATCTTTGCTGGCGGCCGGCAGGAACTAAAGGAGAAACCCCTGGCAGTATTCGATGTCTGCCCGTCTCCGCCGCTGATCTGGAGCGATTTTGGCGCGCAGAACCTGATCGACCTGGCCCGGGCGGGCGTGCCTGCCGAGATCGTCTCGATGCCCCTCTCCGGAGCCGCCGCCCCCATCACCCTGATCGGGTCGGTGGTGCAGCATGCGGCGGAATGTATCAGCGGGATTACCATCCACCAGCTGGCCAACCCCGGCGCACCGATCATCTGGGGCGGCGCCCCCGCCATCATGGATATGCGCCAGGGCACGACTCCCATGGGCGCTATCGAAACAGCGATGATCGATGCCTCTTACGCTGAGGTAGGCAAGTACCTGGGATTCCCGACCCATGCCTATATGGGGGCCAGCGATGCAAAACTGATCGATGCGCAGGCCGGGTTGGAATCGGGCATGACTGCCCTGGTCGGGACCCTGGCCGGGATTAACATGATCTCGGGGGCCGGGATGCTCGATTTTCTGGCGGCACAAAGCCTGGAAAAACTGGTCATCGATGCCGAGGCAATCGGGATGAGCAAACGCCTGGCTGAAGGGATCCACCTGCATACCGAAACGCTGGCGACAGCCATGTTCGAAGGGATCAATTTCAAAGGAGAATTCCTCAAGCAGAGAGCCACCCGGGAACTGGTGACGAAAGAACAGTATCTCCCGTCAGCCGTCATCGACCGCGGCTCAGTGCGGGCCTGGAAGCAGGCCGGAGAGCTGGATGCGGTTGCCCGGGCCCGCGGACGGGTGAAAGAATTACTGGATGCCTACCAGCCCCCTGCGGTAGATCCAGCCCAGGCAAAAGAGCTGGAGGCCATGGTGCAAAAACTGGCTGAGGAGGCCGGTCTGGCGCAACTGCCAGCGGTGAACTAGATCAAAATTTGCGGGATGCACCAGCCTGTATCCCGACACCCAACCTGGCTGGATCTAATACAGATTTGATCACAATTTCAGCCAGAAAAGTACAATTAATCATGAGGAGGTTGTGCTGTGAAAACGATCAACACCAACCATAAAACCGAACGCCCGGCTCCGTGGGCAGAGATCCCCGAGGAGGTATGGGAAGACTGGCACTGGCAGATCGCCAACCGGATCACCACCCTCGGGCAGCTTGAACAGGTCATTCACCTCTCGGATGATGAGAAAGAGGTAGTTTCCCGCTCGCTGAACCAGATGCGCATGGCGATCACGCCATTCTATGCCAGCCTGATGGCCTATGATGACCCACGCTGCCCGATCCGAATGCGGGCAGTGCCAACCATGGCGGAGTCCAAGACCGTTTCCGAAGACTTACTGGACCCCCTGCACGAAGATGTCGATTCCCCCACCCCCGGCATCACCCACCGCTACCCCGACCGGGCATTATTCCTGATCACCGACCAATGCTCGATGTACTGCCGGCACTGCACCCGCAGACGGTACGCTGGTGAACTCGACCAGCCGCGCCGGCAGTCGGAGATTGATGATGCAGTCGCTTATATCCGGGAAACCAAAGGAATCCGGGATGTGCTGCTCAGCGGCGGCGACCCATTTACCCTCTCGACTCACCGGCTGGAAGAGATCATCGCCAGGCTGTACGAAATTCCCCATGTTGAGATGATCCGCTACGGGACAGCGACCCCCGCCGTTTTACCTCAGCGGATCAACGATTCGCTGGTCAATATGCTGAAGAAATACCAGCCCGTCTGGATCAATACCCACTTCAACCACCCCAAAGAGATCACGCCACGCGTCCGGCAGGCCCTGGCCAAACTGGCAGATGCAGGCTTTGCTTTAGGGAACCAGAGCGTCTTGATGCGCGGCCTGAACGATTGCCCGTACATCTTCAAAGAACTCTGCCAGCGCCTGGTGGAAAACCGGGTGCGGCCGTACCGCCTGTACCAATGCGACCTGTCCAGCGGTATCTCGCACTTCCGCACCTCGATCAGCACCGGCATCCAGATCATCGAACACCTCAGCGGGCATACCACCGGGTTTGCCGTGCCGGAGTTCGTGGTCGACCTGCCCGGCGGTGGCGGCAAAATGCCCGTCAATCCGCGGTACATGATCAGCCAGGGCGACCGGGTGACCATCTTCCGGAATTATGAAGGGGTGATCGCGAAGTATATTGAACCGGAAGACACCAGTTTCCTGGGCTGCCCGGAAAACTGCACCATCTGCGATGACCGGGAACAGCGCGGCCTGGACCAGCCTAAAGTTGGGTTGGAGAAACTTTTTGCCGGCGAATCGCTCAGCCTGGAGCCGACAGATCTCTACCGCAACCAGCGGAAACAAAGAAAATAACGAACACTACGATCCATGGATGGATGAAAAGGTAAAAAATGCAGCCCTGGCAAATTCTCACGCCCCAAGATCTTGAGCAGATTCACCAGACCACCCTGCGCATCCTGGGCGAGGTTGGGATCATCCTCGACGATCCTGACACCCGCCACATCCTCCTCGAGGCCGGCGCGGCGATCAGGAACGAGCGCGTGGTTTTTCCGCCGGAAATGGTGGAAGGCATCCTGGAAAAGTGCGGCGGGACTGTCCGGGTGCGCGGCCGCGGAGGCGTGACCGCCGAGATCGGCAGCGATACCCTGCACTGGCACAACCTGGGAGGCGCACGCGATGTCTTCGACCCAGACTCCAAACAGACCAGGCGGGCAACCGTGCAGGACGTGCGCGAGGCAACCCGGCTGCTGGATGCGCTGGAACATGCCACCACGGTCACGCCATTTTATACACCGACCGATGTGCCCGGAGAATTGATGTCGCTGGCGATGTACCGCCATGCCCTGCCGCACACCACCAAACCGCTGCAAGGGCCAGGCGTGCAGACCCCCGAAGAAGTGAAATATGCGGTTGCCATGGCGGAAGTGATCGGGCCAGTTGACGAGGTGCTGACGATGAGTGTTTCCCCGGTCAGCCCGCTGACCATCCCGGACGAGATGGCGGGTTCGATGGTCGAGATCGCCCGGCACGGCATCCCGTTTGGCCCGCTGCCGTGCCCCACAGCAGGCACAACCGCCCCGTTTTCCCTGGCGGGAGCGCTGACCCAGCAGAATGCCGAGGTGTTGGCTTCGGTGGTGATCGTTCAATGCGTCACTCCGGGCCTCCCAATCATCTACTGCGGGCGCCTGGCAATGATGGAACCCCGCACGGGCTCCTCGGTGTGGGGCGGCGTGGAAATGGGGATGGCTTCAGCCGCCACGGTGCAGATCGGCCATTTCTACGGCTTCCCGGTTAATGTGTATGGATTGTCGACCAATGCCCACACCCTGGATGTGCAGAACGGCTACGAACGGGCGCTAAACACCATTTTACCCGCCCTGGCCGGGGCTGATGAACTCTCCGGGATCGGTGAAATGGCAGCCGGCGTGATGGGTTCACTGGCGCAAATGGTGGTCGATAACGACATCGCCAGCAGCGTTAAGCGCGCCCTGCGCGGCTTCAAGGTGGATGAGCATGCGCTGGCCTTCGAGGTGATCGCATCTGTGATGGACGGTTCGCATAATTTCCTGGCTGAAAAACATACGATTGACTTCCTGCGCTCCGGAGAAATTAATTTCACCAAACTCAGCGTGCGGAATTCCTTTGATGAATGGGTGAGAGGCGGCAGCCAGGGAATCCTTGAAAACGCACAGAAAAAAGCCCAGGAAATCCTCACCCAGCACGAGGTCCCACCGCTGGCGGATGAACAGGAACAAGAACTGGACAACATTTTGGCCGCTGCCGAAAGAGAACTGGTTTCCCAGTCTTAAGTATTACTCATTTACATTTCGGTTAACTTGGTATATGTTTAAAATAAGATAGTGAAAGGAGGATGCCGTCAAAAAATCCAACCATAGTTGTTAAAAATATATCCAACTATTTGTTCTATCAAGGAGGTAGAAAGTAATGCGTAAATGGTTTATCCTGATGGCAGTTCTTGCCATCCTAACCCTTGCTTTGTCAGCTTGCGGAGGTGGAGACACCAACGGCAATACCGGCAACACTGGTGATACCGGTGATACCGGGGCAGAAGCGCCCTACAAGGTTGCCACATTTGCCTGGACGCAGGAACCCGACTCGCTGAACCCGTTCTACACCGACATGTGGTTCTCTGCCATCATGCAGCAGCTCTACCTGTGCTGGCCGTGGGAATACGATGACAGTAATGCACCCTACCCACACCTGGTAACTCAAATGCCCAGCGTATCAGAAGATGGCCTCACCGTTACTTTGAACTTGCGTGACGACATCAACTGGTCGGATGGCGAACCGATCACCTCGGCCGATTTCCTCTTCACCTACGAGATGGTAATGGCTGATGAGAATATCGTCAACTCCCAATACCCATATGATTACCTGGTAGATCTCCAGGCACCGGATGACACCACGGTGGTGATGAGTTTTGAAGAGACCTTCGCCCCCTGGGAATCCACCTTCTGGCGCGGCATTCTGCCAGAGCACGTGCTGCGACCGGTCTTTGAAAGCGATGGCAATATCATGGAAGCAGACTGGAATAGGCTTCCGACCGTTGGCTGCGGGCCGTATGTCGCAGAGAAATGGGAATCAGGAAGCTTCCTGCGCTTTGTGCGCAACGAAAACTACTGGAAAGGCACCGCCAAGATCGATGAAATTTTCTTCCAGTTCGTCCCGGATGATGCCGCCCAAACCGCGGCAATGATCTCCGGTGATGCCGACCTGGGTACCTTCCCGCCGATCTCCGATGTACCAGCCCTGCAAGATGCCGGCCTGACAATCTTCACCCAGAACGGTGGCTATTCCGAAGGCTGGTTCTTCAACCTGCGTGATATGGCCAGCGAGCCGGTCAAAGACCTGGTTGTCCGCCAGGCAATTGCCAAAGCGATCGACCGAGAAGCGATTGCAGAAGACCTCCTGCTCGGCCTGGCCCCCACCGCAGAAACTTTCTGGGATGCAATTGCTGCCTCCGGATGGGTATCCCCCGACATTGAACCGTGGACATTTGACCCCGATGGCGCCCGGCAGATGCTTGAAGACGCCGGCTATGTCGATACCGATAACGATGGTATCCGCGAAGATCCAGATGGCAACCCGCTGGTACTATACCACGGCACCACCATCCGCGAAATCCGCCAGGATATCCAGGCAGTCACCCAACAGTACCTGCGGGATGTCGGCATTGACCTGCAGATCCAGGGCTGGGATTCGGATATCTTCTTCGGCAGCTATGCCGATGGCGCCCCGCCTGCGGTTGGTGACGTCGATATCATGGAATGGTCGGATGGCACTTACTTCCCGGACCCAGACACAGACTACTGGCTGTGTGACTATATTCCGAGCGATGATAATCCGGATGGGTACAACTACTATGTCTGTGATGAGGAACTGGATGCCCTCTTCCAGGCACAGCTGACCGAATCTGATCCAGAAGCCCGCAAAGAGCTGTTCCACCAGATCAGCCAGATCGTGCACGATAAAGTCTACTGGTATGGATTGTATGTCGATGCAGACTACTGGATGGTCAGCCCCCGGCTCACCGGGTGGAAGATCTCCGGTGTGACCCCATTCTCCAACATCATGGAATGGGACATCAACGAATAAGGAAACATAACAACGATCCAAGACCTGGGCAGGAGACACTCCTGCCCAGGTTATCTACTCAGAGCAAAGCAGTTCTCTACCCGAAACCTGGTTTCGTGTGATTCGCAAGGAATAAACCTATTCTAATACTCTCTGATCCTCGCTGGAGGTTTCATGTTCCGATACATAATCCGCAGGCTGCTGCAAGCCATCCCCTTAATTTTCATTATCAGCCTGATCCTGTTCGTACTGATGATGAACACCGGGGATCCTTTAGCCACCATGGGGGGAAGAAAAGCCACCCGCCCAGAAGACCGGGAGCGTCTGGCCCGCCAGTTGGGCCTAGACCAGCCCATTTACAGACAGTATATCTATTGGCTGGTTGGGAATGACTGGACGATGATCGATATGGACGGGGACGGAATACAAGAAACTCCCGGTGTCCGGAAAGGAGTTGTGCGGGGCGATTTTGGTACCTCATTGGTCAACCGGGGGACACCCGCCATGGAGATCATTCTGGACCGGTTGCCCAACACTCTGATCCTGATGATCCCAGCCGAAGTGATCGTGATTGTGATCTCTCTATTGATCGGCATTTATTCAGCCCTCAGGCAGTATTCATTAATCGATCATACGATTACCGGTTTATCGTTTATCGGTTTTTCAATGCCGATCTTCTTTGTCGCCCTGGCATCCATGTACATCTTCGGGGTCACTTTCAAACAGTGGGGACTGCCGTACTTTCCTACAGTCGGGATGTTCGACCCGAAAGTGGGAAAAACCACCGCCCAGGTCATCTGGCACAT
The DNA here is from genome assembly GCA_035458505.1 of Anaerolineales bacterium. Classification (GTDB taxonomy): domain Bacteria; phylum Chloroflexota; class Anaerolineae; order Anaerolineales; family UBA11579; genus UBA11579. The sequence continues at coordinate 14,801 of DATHZS010000012.1, forward strand.
GGTGCTGCCGATCTTCAGCATGACCGTGATCACTGCCGCCGGCTACAGCCGCTTTGTGCGCTCCCAGATGCTGGAAGTGATCAGCGAAAATTACATCAAAACTGCCAGGGCCAAAGGGTTACCACAACGCATGATCACCTATGGGCATGCGCTTAAAAATGCGGCCCTGCCCCTGGTAACGATTATCGGCCTGGATATCCCGCTGCTCCTGGGAGGGGCAGTGCTCACCGAAACCATCTTCGCCTGGCCTGGTACGGGCCGGCTGTTCATCTACCATCTCTCACGCTCGGATACTCCCGTGGTGATGGGAATCCTGATGTTGATCTCGGTAGCGGTCGTCATTTTTCAGTTAATTACCGACGTGGTCTACGCCTGGTTAGACCCGCGCATCCGCTACGACTGACCGTTTGGAGACAAATATGGAAGCAACAACCACAGAACACGAACGAATTAAGTACCAGGAAGAATTCCGCACAAGTCCCCTCAAACCCGGGCAGCTGGTCTGGAAGCGGTTCTTGCAGCACAGAATGGCCGTCTTTGGGGCCATCATGCTGATCGTATTGATCCTCTACTCCTTTGGCGGGGCGTTATTTTTCACCGAAGCAGAAGCCAACTTCCCCGATTTATCGATTCTGCTGACTGGCCCATCTGTCGAGCACCCCTTCGGGACCGATACCGTTGGGAGAGATATTTTTAAGCGCACGGTGTACGGCGGGCAAATCTCCCTGCTGATCGGCCTCTCGGCAGTCATCGTGGAAGTCTTTGTCGGGGTGCTGATCGGAGCGATCGCCGGCTATTATGGCGGCTGGATCGACAGCCTGCTGATGCGCTTCACTGAAGCGATGTTCAACATCCCTCAGCTCTTTTTGCTGCTGGTGATGGCAAAATTATTCGGCGGCAAGATTCCACCGATCGAGATATTTGGGCGCGAGTTAAGCGGCAGCGTGATCGTGATCATTGTGATCATCGGCCTGACCAGCTGGATGTACCTGGCCAGGATTGTGCGCGCTAACTTCCTGTCTCTGAAGGAACGGGATTTTGTCATGGCCGCCCAAACGATTGGCACGTCCAACCTCTCAATTATTTTCAAACATATTCTTCCCAACAGCATCGCCCCGATCATCGTCTCCGGTACGCTGAGTGTTGCCAATGCAATCATCACAGAAGCGTACATCAGCTTTTTGGGCCTGGGGGTGCAGGCGCCTACCGCCACCTGGGGCAATATGCTGGATCGGGCTTACAATTATGTGGCTTCTGCCCCCTGGTTATGGATCTTCCCCGGATCATTAATCGTGCTGACGGTGCTGTCGATCAATTTCGTTGGGGACGGCCTGCGCGATGCCGCCGATCCACACGGGCTCGTCAAGGTAGAATAGGAGATTCCATGGAACCAATCTTAGAACTCAAAAATCTCGAAGTCAACTTCAACACCCTGGATGGGGTCGTGCATGCGGTGAATGACGTCTCCTATTCTGTGAAAGAGGGAAAGACTCTCGGTATCGTGGGCGAAAGCGGCTGCGGCAAGAGCGTCAGCGTGCTCTCGATCATGCGGCTGATCCAGGAACCCCCGGGCAAGATCAAGAAAGGAAAAATCTACTACCGCGGGCAAGACCTGCTTAAATTATCTGAAGAGGAAATGGAACACATCCGGGGAGCAGAGATCGGAATGGTCTTCCAGGACCCCATGACCTATCTCAACCCGGTGCTGACCATCGGTAAGCAGATCAGTGAATCCCTCGTGGTCCATAAAGGCATGACCTACCAGGAAGCCGATGAGATCACCAAAGAACTGCTGAATGTGGTTGGCATCCCTAACCCCACGGACCGGATGAAAGATTACCCTCACCAATTCTCCGGGGGGATGCGCCAGCGGGTGATGATCGCTATGGCACTCTCCTGCAACCCGCGCCTGCTGATCGCTGATGAGCCGACGACAGCCCTGGATGTGACCATCCAGGCCCAGATTGTCGAGCTGACCAAAAGCCTGCAGGAAAACCTGGGAATGGCCGTCATCTGGATCACGCACGACCTGGGAGTGGTGGCAGACCTGGCAGACGATGTGGTTGTGATGTATGCCGGTTACGTGGTTGAAGAAGCGGATGTGTTCACGATCTACGAGAACCCCCAGCACCCCTACACCAATTTCTTGCTCAAATCCCTTCCCCGGATAGACAACACCCGCCGCAGCGAGCGCCTGGCGACCATTCCCGGCTTCCCGCCGGATGGGATCACCGTCATGCCAGGATGCCCGCTCATGCCGAGGTGTAAATTTGCTGTAGAGCGATGCAATCATGAAAATCCGCCTCTGCGAGAGATCGCACCAGGACACAAGATCGCTTGCTGGGTTGAGATCAGCACAGGGAAAGAACGATGAACAATCAAAACGTACTCCTTGAAGTAAAAGGCCTGAAGAAATATTTCCCGATTACCAAAGGGATCCTCTTCCAGCGCGAAGTCGGCGCGGTAAAAGCCGTCGATAATGTATCTTTCAATATCTACGAAGGTGAGACCTTAGGGTTAGTAGGCGAGAGCGGCTGTGGCAAAACCACAACCGGCCGCACGATCCTCCAGCTGTATAAGCCTACCGATGGGCAGGTGGTGTTTGCTGGTGATAACCTGACCAATAAAACTCCAAAAGAAATGCGCAAGTTGCGTTACCGGATGCAGATGATCTTTCAGGACCCGATGGCATCTCTTAACCCGCGCTGGACCATCTCTACAAGTATTTCTGAACCGCTCCAGGTTCACCAAAACTTAAAGAACAAGGAAAAACTGGAACGGGTCGAACAACTGCTTGAGCTTGTCCAGCTGAATTCTTATTATGTCAACCGCTACCCGCACGAATTTTCCGGTGGGCAGTTACAGCGCATCGGGATTGCCAGGGCCCTGGCTACTTCTCCCGATTTCATCATCTGTGATGAACCCATCTCCGCCCTGGATGTTTCCATCCAGGCTCAAATCGTCAATTTGCTGGAAGACCTGCAAGGCGAATTGGGTCTGACCTACCTGTTCATTGCGCACGACCTGAGCATGGTGCGTCACATCTGCGACCGGGTGGCGGTGATGTACCTTGGAATCATTGCCGAATTGGCCGACCGGGATGACCTGTATAACGATCCGCTGCATCCCTACACTCAGGCTTTGCTTTCCGCCGTCCCGATCCCGGACCCGAGGGCCACCCGCTCCCGGAAGCGGATCATCCTGGAGGGTGATCCGCCCAGCCCGGCCGACCCGCCTTCCGGTTGCCGATTTCACCCCCGCTGCCCACTGGCAACAGACCAATGCAAGCAGGAAACACCGGAATTCCGTGAGTTAAAACCCAATCATTGGGTAGCTTGTTGGGAAGCATAAATCCAAAAAAATTATTTAGAGGAAAATGTATGTCGCAACCTTCTATCATTGGCCTTGACTTGTTAATGCGCGTTCCAATCGTGGAACCCTACCTGGGTTTCGATATCCATCCGGACGGAAACCAGATTGCTTTCTCCTGGAATACCACCGGACAATGGGAGCTATTCATCGTTCCTTTGGTTGGTTCAGCGCCCCCTGAAAAAATCAGTCTCGGGGAAGGTGCCAAATTTGCCCCCCACTGGTCGCCAGATGGGACAAAAATGGCCTATGCGATCGACCTGGATGGAGGAGAGAATTACGATATTTACCTGTATGATGCCGTCACAGGCGAACACACCAACCTGACCCCCGACAACCCGCATGCGATCAATACCAAATTCGCCTGGTCGCCCGATGGCAGCCAGATTGCTTACTGCTGTGATCAGGGGGGGCGGTTTGATACGTACATCCTCCCGGCCAGCGGTGGCAAACCGCGGCTGGTGCTGGACGTACCCTATCCGGATTTTACCGTCTACTGGTCACCAGACGGGATTCATCTGGCAGTGGTCTGCGAAGCCGCAGGGCAGGATTATTGGACATTTGTGGTCAATGTGTCCAGCGGAGAGCACTACCCCATCAAACTGGATGGTGAGGCGATCTCGGCCAAAAATCCGTGCTGGTCTGCCGATGGAAAGCAGATCGTGTTCGCGTCCAATCAACCGGGCACCTACCAGATCGCCAGTTATGACCTGGTGAGCCAGGCGATCACCTGGCTGACTGAGGGAAAAGGTGAAAAGGAATCCCCCGACCTGTCTCCTGAGGGAGACAAGATCGCTTATGTGACCAGCTACGGGCCAGAGTGCTTTCTCACGGTTCATGAGCTGAATGAAAACCGGGTGAAAAGCTACCAGATCGAGCCGGGTGTGGTGTATTCCCCAACCTTCACCCCGGATGGAAAACAGATCCTCCTGGTGTTTGATAACCCCCGTCACCCCTGCGACCTGTGGTCTTTTTCGCTGGCTGACGAGACCTTCACCCAGCTGACCCATTCCCTGCCGGAGGATCTCGACCCGGAACAGTTGGTCATCCCGGAACAAATTAACTACCCGGGATTGGATGGGGCCAGTGTGCCGGCCTTGCTTTACCGCCCGCCTAACCAGGATGAACCCATTCCCGCAGTCATCGACGTGCACGGCGGCCCGAACTGGCTCTCCCTGATCACCTGGAACCCATTCATCCAGCACATGGTGAGCCGGGGTTGGGTGGTGCTCTCCCCCAACTACCGCGGCTCGACCGGTTACGGAAAAGCCTGGCAGCTCGCCAGCAGATTCGATCTGGGCGGAGTCGATACCCAGGATGTGGTAGCTGGCGCTAATTACCTTGAAGATCAGACATTGGCGATCCCGGATAAAATAGCCGTTACCGGCAGAAGTTGGGGCGGCTACCTGACAATGACCTGCCTGACCCAATACCCAGACCGCTGGGCGGCCGGGTCTGCATCGGTCCCCTTCCTGAACTGGTTTACCAGCCACGAGAACTCGCGCGAAGACCTGCGGCACTGGGACCGGGAAAACTTCGGTGATCCTGAGGAAGATTACGACCTGTGGTACCAACGTTCACCATATTTTTTCCTTGATCAGATCACTGCTCCCGTGCAGCTGCTGTGTGGGGAGAACGATGTGCGCTGCCCTGCCAGTGAATCGCAGCAGGCTGCCGAAGAACTGTCCAAGCTGGGCAAAGAAGTCGATTACGTATTGTTTGAAGGCGAAGGCCATGCGCTGCTGAAAGTTGAAACCCAGGTAGAAGCCAAAACCAGACGGGTGGAGTTCATGGCCAAAGCCCTGGAAGACGATCAAATGTGAGGAATGAACATCATGCTGGAGAAAGCAAAAGCAATTCAACCAAATATGGTGACCTGGCGGCGGGATTTCCACATGCACCCGGAGCTGGGATTTGACGAGCACCGCACTGCTGGCAAAGTGGCCGAGGTTTTGAATACCCTCGGCTGCCGGGTGCGGACGGGCGTAGGCAAGACCGGAGTGATCGGCGAACTGGGAGAGGGTAAGCCGATTATCGGTATCAGGGCTGACATGGACGCCCTCCCCATCCAGGAAGAGAACGATGTTCCCTACAAATCCACCGCAGCAGGTGTGATGCATGCCTGCGGCCACGATGCCCATACATCCATCCTGCTGGGAGTGGCGACCCTGCTGGCACAGGAGCAATTCCCCGGGACAGTGCGGCTGTTCTTCCAGCCCTCGGAGGAGGTGGAAGACGAAGAAGGCATCAGCGGCGCGCCACGGATGATTGAAGACGGCGCAATGCAAGATGTCGATGCAGTGATTGCGCTGCATGTTGGGGCGGCGATCGACACCGGGGATGTTGAATTGGGACCAGGCGACTCGGCAGCCGGGGTGGACACGTTTTACGGCACCGTGATCGGGCGGGGGGGGCACGGCTCCACCCCGCATAAAGTGGTTGATCCGATCTTTATTACCGGATACGTCATCCTGGCGCTCAACAGCATCATCTCCCGCCGCCTGCACCCCTTCGACCAGGCAGTGATCAGCATCGGCTCGATTCACGGCGGAACGATCGACAACGTCATCCCTGAACGCGTCGAGATGAGCGGCACGATCCGTTTCCTGAGCAAGAAGGTGCAGAAGAAACTCCACGAGGAAATCCGGCGGGCATTTGAAGTCGCCAGCGCAATGGGCGGAGAGTATGAATTGAAGATCGTGGAAGGCTACCCGCCGATGGAGAATGACCCGGAGATGGTTACCCTGCTGGAGGAAACCGCCGCTGAGCTGATCGGCAAAGAACACATCAAAGATCCTGAGCCGGAGATGGGAGCGGAAGATTTCGGCTTCTTTATGGAAGATGCACCCGGAGCGATGTTCTTCCTGGGATGTAAAATGCCGGACTTTGAACGGCGTCACCACGATCCGAAGTTTGATGTCAACGAAGACTGCCTCCCGATCGGGGCTGCCATCCTGGCGAAATCTGCGATCCGGTACCTGGAACAGCACGCAGAATAAGTGTATTAACGATTTTCAACCCCTCGGAGTTTACCGGGGGGTTGTTTTTTAGGCAGCCGTGATGACCAGCCGCTTCCCATTTCTGATTAATCTGCTATAGTAATATTAGTCCTTTAAACAGGGATAGAGAACCCCATGTTAATCAAGATCAGGAACCTGCAGAAAGCGGTAGAACAAAAAAATGTACTCGACATTCCAGACTTTGGCGTGCCTGGTGGGACATTCAGCGCGCTGATTGGATCTACAGGCAGCGGGAAGGAACTGCTGATCGAGCTTCTGCTGGGTAAAACGCGCCCCACTATGGGCACCATCCGGCTGGCAGGGATTGATCCTTTCGCGGAAGGGGAAGCCTTCAGCCATAAAGTTGGCGTCCAGTTTGCTGAGGAGAACCTCTATACCCGCCAGACGGCGCTATCCAATTTGCAATTCTTTTGTAAACTGCACCGCCTGCCTTCCGGACGGGCCGAGGAGGTGCTGCAAGAGGTCGGGCTGGCAGACAATGCCAGGACGCGTGTGGAGGAATTATCCCACTCCCTCAACCGGCGGCTGACGCTTGGCCGCGCCATCCTGCACAAACCCGAAGTGCTCCTGCTGATCGAACCTTTCCACAAATGCGATCAGAATACGGTTGAGATCCTCTCCAGGCTGATTCTTAATCAGGCGGAAGGCGGAACAGCCGGTCTGATCATCGCAGAAAACAGCGCCCACCTCTCAAAAATCTGCACCAACCTGTACCAACTGGTGAATGGTCAGATCAGCGAAGCGATCCAGCCGCAAAACGATCAGGCTCAAACACTGCCCTTCATGATCCCGGCCAAACTGGAGGGGAAGGTCGCCCTGGTCAACCCCACCAATATCCTTTACGCCATCGCCCAGGACAACAAGGCGTATTTGCAAACGGCCAATGACCTGTTTCCCACCCAGTTCACGCTCTCCGAGCTGGAGACCCGCCTGTCGCGCAGCGGCTTTTTCCGTGCCCACCGCAGCTACCTGGTCAACCTGCAGCACGTAAAAGAGGTCATCCCTTACACCCGTGACAGCTACAGCCTGCGGTTGCAGGATGAAGCCAACACTGAGATTCCATTGAGTAAAAGCGCTGCCCGCGAGCTGCGAGAATTATTGGGGTATTGAAATCCAATTGCCATACGATTGAAAAATCATCCTGTTTTACGCATGTTTTTCCCTCAAAAACATGTGCTGTTCACCACAGAATTGATGCCGTTCACGCTCTCTCTGCGCCGTTCGCTCGTTTTTTATTGCAACCGGTTCTTCTTTTAAATATACTCAAAGCAGAACTTTGATCAAATCACCAGATGTGAGCGCAGACAAGCGGCTCATACCTGGATGAGGAGTAAAGATGAACGCAATCGACATCCACAACCTGACCAAAGAATACAACGGTCTGCTGGCGGTAAACCAGATCAGCCTGAGCGTATCCGCCGGCGAAATCTTTGGTTATCTCGGACCCAACGGGGCCGGCAAAACCACCACCATCCGTATGCTGACCGGTCAGCTGCGTCCCACCTCCGGCCAGGCATTCGTGATGGGCTGCGATGTGGTTGAGGATCGTGAGAATCTCAAACCTCAGATCGGGGTGGTCTCCGATTCACATAACTTATACGGGCGAATGTCGGGACGGGATAACTTACGCTTTTTTGCCAGCCTGTACGGCGTCGGCAAGAAGCGGGTGGAAGAAATCTTAGTTACCATTGGGCTGAACGACCGGAAGAAAGATAAAGTGGAAACGTATTCAAACGGGATGAAGCAGCGCCTGGTGATCGGCCGAGCCTTGCTGCACCGGCCAAAAGTGCTTTTCCTGGATGAACCAACCCGCGGGCTGGACCCAAACGTGGCCCGAGAAATCCGCAGCCTGGTAAAACAGCTTGCCCGTGAAGGCATGACCGTGTTCCTCACCACGCACTACATGGAAGAAGCAGACACGCTCAGTGACAGGGTCGCGATTATTCATCAGGGCCAGATCGTAGCAATGGATACTCCGGAACAGCTCAAAGCCTCATATGGTGCCGGCCAAACCGTCACCCTGGAGGATGTTTTCGTCAGGCTTACCGGCCGCAAGTTACTTGAGGGAGTATAAAATGAAACGCAATAAACTAAACTTAAACTCGATCTGGGCAATTGGCTGGAAAGATATCTCCGACGCACTGACCAACAAAGGCACACTGATCAATATCCTGCTCGTGATCGGGATGGTGATCTTCTACTGGTGGGGCTCAACCCCGCGCCCCTTTGATAAAAGAATCGATGTCGCTTATTTCGATGAAGGTAATTCATCGCTGCCCACTCTCACACAAGTAATTGGGGACAGCTACCAGTTTCGCTTCTATGAAGTAGACTCAGCAGAAGAGATTGGCTCCTCCATGGGCTATAAAGAGATCGGAATCCTGATCCCGGCCGACTTTGACCAAACTCTGGCATCCGGCGAGACAGCAGTGCTGACCGGTTACACGATGTGGGTCTTCCGCAATTCAGTCTCCGAGATGGAAAGCAAATATTCCGAACAGTTCAGCCAGTTGCTCGGCGGATCGGTGGAGGTGAATATTGGCGAGAACGTCCTCGTTCCAGACCCGAGTGTTCATTACAACACGGTCAACTTCCAGGTGATGTGGGCGCTCCTGTTCATGGCATTGATGATCGTTCCCCAATT
>DATHZS010000013.1:0-13177 GCA_035458505.1 Anaerolineales bacterium
GGGAAATACCGCAAAACGCATATCCCGGAAGGCAGGAATGAGCAGGCCGGCTTTTACGAGAAATTTTATTTCGAGCCAAATAATGGCAAACAAAATAATCACTCCCCACATAATATTTCTTGCTCGCCTTATTTTCCTGTGATCGCCACTGAAAAAGCCAATATTGGGCTTATGATTTGCTACGACAGGCACTTTAAGGAAGTCATCACCACTTTGGTCGACCAGGGAGCTGAAGTGATATTTTGCCCAAGTGCATCCTTCGGACAGGTTTCAAAGAAACTATGGGATGTTGATTTTATTTCAGATGCGCTGAAGTACCGAGTTTTTATCGGGGGTAACAACCGCTGCGGGGCAGAGCTGCCCTGGAATGTTGAATTTTTTGGCAGCAGTTATTTCGCGGGACCTGAGGGCAGGCTGGAAGATCAATGTGACCATCCCAACCTGTATGTTGCCGATTTGAACCTCGATTTGGTCCGGGGCAGCCATCCGGCCGGGTGGAATATTATCCGGGACCGTCGGAAGAATATCTACTGATTTATTACTTGTAGAGGGAAGGACAGCGCGTCGAGTTCATTGTGACCGAAGGCCAGAAAGACCCCCAGGCGCAAGAAGTCGTCGCCCTCTAGTCTGAACCATAGCGTAACCATGAAGCAGGACAGCCAGCTTGGCTGTCCTGCTTTTTTTTACTACATGACTTGGTTGTCTTGCAGCATTTTGGTTACTCCGTTTATCCAACTTATATTAGGTTCTGTCATCAACGCCGCAGGTGTTCTCCGAATCAAAAAAAACGCCAGTTCAGAATTACCACTAATCAATATACTTCAGCCCGGCGCCAGTGTTGAACAGCACCACGGTTTCCTCCGGAGCGACCCACTGCCGTTTGAGCAGCACTTCCAGCGCGGTCAGGGTGGCAGCGCCTTCCGGGGCAGCAAAGATGCCCTCCGCCCGGCCCAGCCTGTGCTGAGACTCGACGATTGCCGCATCGCTGACTGCCACCGCTGTCCCCTGGCTCTCCCGCAGGTCGTCCAGGATCTGCCGGTCGGCGAAGCTCTTGGGCACCCGCAGCCCGGAGGCCAGCGTCTGGGCGCCGGTCCAGAAATCGCAGTGATCGGCTCCGGCCTCAAAAGCCTGCACCACCGGGGCACAGCCGTCCGACTGCACCGCCACCATGCGCGGCCGTTGGGTCTCCTCCAGCCAGCCGAGCGTTTCCAGCTCCACAAAGGCCTTCCACATCCCCACCAGCCCGGTGCCCCCTCCGGTGGGGTAGATGATCACATCCGGCAGCCTCCAGCCAAAGGTCTCGGCCAGCTCATAGCCCATGATCTTCTTGCCCTCGGTGCGGTACGGTTCCTTGAAGGTCGAGAGATCGAACCAGCCTTCGGCCCGCGCCCGTTCGCCCGCCAGTTTGGCCGCATCGCTGATCAGCCCGTCCACCAGGATCACCTCCGCTCCGGTTATCCGGCTTTCCTCGATGTTGGCGCGCGGCGTGTCTTGCGGCATAAAGATCAGCGCCTGCATCCCGGCCCGGGCGGCGTAGGCCGCCATCGCCCCGCCGGCATTTCCGGCGGTCGGGATAATGACTTTCTCCACGCCGAGTTCCCTGGCTTTGGAGACGGCCGCCGCCAGCCCGCGGGCCTTGAACGAGCCGGTCGGGTTGGTGCTTTCATCCTTGATGTACAGGTTGGGGAGGCCCAGTTCTTTCCCCAGGCGAGGTGCGTGCAGCATGGAGGTGTCGCCTTCTCCCAGGTGGACGATGTGCTGCGGGTCTTTGACCGGCAGCAGTTCGTGCCAGCGCCACATGCGCCCGGCGCGCCCGGAAATTTCGTCGCGGTCGGTGTGTTTGCGGACGGATTCCAGGTCGTCGCGCGCCAGCAGGGGGGAATTGCAGTCCGTGCAGAAGGTCTGGATGATGTCGGGGGAGTGCAGTTTCCTACAGCCGGAGCATTCCAATTCTGAAAAAAAAGAAAATCGCTTGGACGGCTGTTCTTCCGGGTGTGTCATTTTCGTTTGCATGGGCATCCTCAGTTTGTATTTGGGCCGGTGTGGGCTCCTGACAGGTCTGTAAGGCTGGTTATCCTCTTCTCACAGTATAATCTAATTGAACCTGCCTTCGGTTATGTGTTTTGGTAATCATGGCAGAAATCCTACAAGTGATAAAACGATCCATAACAACGATACAAATAAAGCCGCTTTGGCTTTCGCAAGGTCAAAAAAATGGAACGCTACGCAAAGTACAGGCATTTAGTCAGGTCAGACCTCTTCCGCTATCAGGGAAAGGCAAACTGGCTGATGTTTTTTTGGTTATATTTTTTTCATCCCGGATTTAAAATTTCATTTTGGATGAGAACTGTCAAGTTCCTCCATCAGGTTGGTGTTTTTCGGGTGACCCTATATCCGCTCGCCAGGCTGATCTACCAATATCAATCCACCAGGTTCGGAGTTGAGCTTCCTTTCCGCACCGAAGTCGGTCCCGGCCTTTACATCGGCCATTTCAACGGCATTGTAGTTCACTATAAAAGTGTGATTGGGAAAAATTGCAGTTTGTTACAGGGGGTGACGATTGGAAGGACCTATCGGGGTGAGAAAAAGGGCATCCCGACCATCGGGGACAACGTGTTTATCGGTGCTGGTGCGGTCGTCCTGGGCAATATTAAAGTGGGGAATGGTGCGGCAATCGGGTCGAATTGTGTTGTCGTAGAGGACGTGCCTGACGGAGCAGTTGTTGTGGGCATCCCCGGGAAAGTCGTTTCTGATCGAGGGTCGGAAGGCCTTATACGCCACCTGATTTAGGTATCCAGTTACTCCCGGACAGCCTGAGGATCTTTATTGGCATTTACTCCGGCCACAATTAGTCTGAATCGATCACGATGTTGATCTTGGGTGCTTCCGCTTCCCCCTCAACTGGTTGAAACTCTTCATCAGCGCTCTGGTCCGTTGGTTCGGGCGGGAATTCTTTCTGGAACGGGATCATCAGCACAAATCCAATGAACATGATCGCTTCACCAATCATCACCCCGCGCGCCTGCCAGGGACCAAAAAAGGTGAATGAGACTGCCAACGGCCGGGTGCCCAGGCCGAATACGTCTGCCAGGGCGGAAACCACCGCAAACACCCATCCGCTCCAGGCCAACCGCAGGCCGATATCGGCGGGGATCGAACGCCAGTGGCGCGGCCAGAGAGAACCAAGGGTATAACTCCCCCCAATGCAGATCAGCAGCAGCCCACCACTAAACACCGCCACCTGAATAAAGCCTACCGCCTCGCTGAGATCCAGCCCAAACCAGCCGGGTACAGCGCCCAGGGTGAATACCACCATCCCCAAGATTGTCATGGTCAGTCCAAAACGTCGCACAAAAATATTGTTGATTCTTCGAGGGGGGTTGGGAAATTCGGTTTGAGTCATGCATCCTCCGGCAGGGCGGATTGTAACACGTTCAGCCAATTCCCGCCAAAGATCGCGCTCAGATCGTCATCGGAATAGCCTTTACCTGCCAGCAGGGGAGCGAGTTGCTGTAGGTCGGCGATGGTGTTGATCTCCTCCGGGACATGCTGCCAACCGAATCCGCCGTCAAAGTCCGAGCCGATCCCGACATGCCGGGCATCCCCAGCCATCTGGCAGATATAGTCGATGTGCACGGCAACCCGCTGGATCGAGACCAGTTCCCGGCGCATGCCTTTGACCCAGTTGCTGTCCAAAAAGCGGTTGTATGGCACAATTCCAATTACCCCGTCACGTTCCAGGATTCCTTCTATCACAGGATCGGACAGGAAGCGGTTGCTCTCCTCCCCGGGGAGCAGGGAAAGCGGGTTTGCGTGCGATGCGATCAATGCGCCGGAATAGGTGTCCAGGGCCTGGACCACGGCAAGTTCGTCCATGTGGCTGAGGTCGAGCACAAAGCCCAGGTCTGCCATCGCTTCCAGCAGCTCAAAGCCAGCCCTGGTCAGCTGCCCGGGTTCTGCGGTGCCACCGCAAAAGCGGTTTCCGGTCCAGGCAGGCCCGATCAGGCGCACCCCGCTGTCCCACCATTCGGGCAGTTCCTCGATGCTCCGGATGCCCTCAGCTCCCTCCATCAGCACTACTAACCCCACCGGCGGCCGGTTTTCTGGTGTTTGGTCTTCCTTTTCAGCGGGAGGAGCTTCCCCGGGGTGCGTTTCGGGCAGCACATACTCCGCGGCTTCCCGCCATTCCTGCAGGTGGTCGGCCAGGTCCTGTCTGGTGCGGATCAGGCGGTAATGGCCTGGGTGTTCTTCTGTGAGCTTGTGGTAAGCATCCAGCTGACGCCGGTAAAGGGTCTGTGCCTGGGAATCGTCCTTGTAGCACAAAATATCCCACTCACCCTCTTTCTTGCGCAGCGGCGCGCTGAACAGCGTCGCGAAGACCAGTCCTACTTTTCCCTGCTGGTAGGCATCCCACCCCAGCAGCGTGCTTCCGTTCAGTTGGGGGATGTTTGTCCGGGCTTCCATGGCACGGATCTGCTCGACCGTCTGGGTGTAATCGCGTTCAAAGGTGAGCATGTTCCAGGCCAAATCCTCGTGGGCATCCACGAGGAAATATGTTTTCTCTGGCATGTGGTTAGAACGCCTCGCTGAGCTGCTTCCAGAAGTCATCGCGCTCGCCAGGGATGAACGGGAGATACAGGTTGATCCGTTCAGCAATCCCGTTGTAGCGTTCTTTGAGGGCGTCTGCCAGGTCTGCTGGTGCCGCAATAGTGGCGAACGTCTCCACCATTTCATCTGTGATCAGGGAGGGCATCTGTGTCCATTGCTGCGCTTTCGCCATTTGGGAAAGCTGGTTGCCAACCTCCTCCCAGCCGTGGTGAGCCAGCACACTGCGGTAAGATGGGGTGGAAGCGTAAAATGAGATCTGCTGGCGCACCATCTGTCGTTCTAAATCATTCGTAACTACAAACGCATGCGCGACAACTTCTACTGCGTCCCGGGTGCGCCCGGCAGACGCGGCCCCGGCCGCGATCTGTGGAATGATCACATCCTCCAGGTAGGCAGGCGAATGGAACGGGTGCGTATGGAATCCCTGGGCGGCTTCCCCGGCCAGTTTTGCCAGGCCGATATTCACGCCTGCAATGAAAATCGGGATGTCCGGGTGGTCGTGGCTGGAAGGCGTAAAGAAGGGTGACGTCAGGTTGATCTGGTAATACTCACCTGAAAAGGACAGCCGCTCATTCTCCTGCCAATAGCGCCAAAAGGCGCGCATCACGGCCATTTGCTCGCGCAGTTTGCCGGTCACCGAGTCAGGCCAGGGCATGCCAAACCGGCGGACGATATGCGGTTTGACCTGTGTACCCAGCCCCAGGATAAAACGCCCTTTGGATTGTTCTGCCAGGTCCCAGGCGGTGTGTGCCATCACCGCAGGGCTGCGGGCAAAGCTGACAATGATCGCTGTGCCGAGCTTGAGCCTTTTGGTGTGCTCGGCCACCAGTACGCTGGCCAGGAAGGGGTTGTGCTGCGTTTCGGCTGCCCACAGGCAGGAAAATCCCATTTCCTCGGCAGCACGCGCGATCTCTGGGATTTCATTCAATTTGGTATATGGAGCGATCTGAACATCCAGGTACATTAGCTCACCATGTATGCGATGATCCAGTTGGTAGTCGCTACCAGGGCATCCATATGGGTGCGTTCGTAGCTGTGGGAGGCGTCCACGCCGGGGCCGATCAGGGATACGGCAACATCGCCGCCAGCCCGCCAATAGGCTTCACCATCCGAACCATAATAGGGGTAGATATCGATCTTATGCGGGATTTGATGTGCCTCGGCCAGCTGGCGCAGCCGCTGGTTAAGGCTGTAATGATAAGGCCCGCCCGAGTCCTTGACACACAGGGTGGCGTGGAACTCATCCGAGGTCTGTCCATCTCCCAGGGCGGCCATGTCCACCGTCACCAGTTCCGCCATCTCGGCGGGGAACCCGGTAGAAGCGCCGTGTCCGACTTCTTCATAATTGGAAAAGACCAGGGTCATATCCTGGGAAGGGGTTTGCCCGGCATCGTGCATCGCTTTTACTGCCGCAACAAGATTGGCCACGCAGGCCTTATCGTCGAGGTGCCGGGAACGAATAAACCCGTTATTGACTTCCACCCGCGGATCGAAGGCCACGAAGTCGCCAACTTCAATTCCCAGCTTGCGGGTCTCGTCCTCAGACGAGGTGCGGGCATCCAGCCGGACTTCCATGACATCCGCTTTGCGCTCTGTTTTGTTCACGTCTGCGCCATGCACGTGGCTGGATGATTTATTAAGCAGCAGCGAACCGCGGATTTGCTGTTCGTCATTGGTGAAGACGGTCAGACCTTCACCTTCTACGGTATTCCAGGCAAATCCGCCGATATTGGTCAGTTTGAGCCGCCCGTTGCTCTTGATTTCCTTGACCATTGCGCCAAGCGTATCCACATGGGCGGTCAGCCCGCGCGGCGTGTTGCTCGCCTGGCCAGGCCAATGGGCTACCAGACTGCCTTTCCGGGTTGCGGTGAGCTCAAGCTGGCTGAACTGTTTGAGCGTTTTACTCACCAGCGTGATCGCATGGTGGGTAAAACCGGTCGGACTTGGAGTGTTCAACAGTTCGACTAAAAAATCAAGCATGAAATTTTGATCAATCTTGGGTAATCCTGACATAGAGTGATCCTTTTGTCTGCTGAATTTGGTTGGGGTGTGCTGTAGATTATACCGCGTTCAGGATACTTAGCATCCCTTAACAATCTTTGGGAGAGGCTGCTGTACAATGAATGAAATTGGTGAAATATGTTACGAGCATATTATGAACTGGTCTATCTAATTGTTTTGGTAATCATGTTTGCTGTCCGACGCTACTATGTCCTGATCTCCCAGGCGCGCGGTGTAAAAGAGCAGGTATACAACACGAGACTGGATCGCTTGATGACCTGGTTGACAGAAGCAGGGCTTGTAGCCGGGTTCATCTATATTTTTACTGATTGGCTGGATTTCGCAAATTATCCGGGGGTCACCTGGTTGGGATGGATTGGGGTCCCGATCATCGGGTTTGGACTATGGCTGCTATGGCAGGCGTATATCGATCTTGACCGCAGTTGGTCTCCCCACGTGGAGATCCGCAAGGACCAAAAATTGATCACGGATGGGGTTTATCTCCACATTCGGCATCCAATGTACGCTGGGTACTTGTTGTTAGGTATCGGGCAGGTGTTGTGCCTGGCCAATTGGCTGGCGGGCCCGGCATTTTTGGGATTATACGGGCTGTTCTATCTGCAGCGGGTGCAGAGGGAAGAAGAGATGATGCTTGCCAAATTTGGTGAAGAATACCGCCGCTATATGCAGCACACCGGAAGGCTGATTCCCAGGTTGTCCCGCCGTGAAAATCATGATCATCGATCATTCCTGACACCTTCCAAGAAATAACTGCTCGTGAAGTCTCAGCCTTATTGGGAGGAGATGTAGCGGCTTTGTTCATGTAGTGATAATTGATGCCATCCGGATGAAATACGTAACAGGATGAGGTTGGCAGATGTCTTGACCTTATCCTGTTTTTGGATTCACACTTGACAACGAACCCTAATAAATGATATAAACATGCAACTTAACAACCGATAAGCCACAAAAAACTGTGAAAAGGACGAGTACCCGCTGAAACGGCGGCACAGAGAGCAAGGGATAGTGGAAGCCTTGCCCGTACGCCAGCGAAGAATGGACCTTTGAGTTGCAGGGCGAAAGATCGTGACCGAGTAGCCTGAGCCGGAACCGCCACCGTTACCATGGCGAGGAGTAATCGCAGGGGTTTCCCTGCCGTACTCTGCACAAGTGAGGCTGGCTATTTCTCCCCCGTCGCAACACCGGCGGGATTTTTGGTTAAATGGCCAGGCTAACTGGGGTGGCACCGCGGGCCGCAAGAGATTTTTCAAGCGCTCGTCCCCATAAGGATATGTGGGCGAGCGCTTTTTTAATTCCCTCGTCCAAAACCAATTTTTTATGACCAGAGGTAAAGATATGAAACAACAACCGAAAACTCCAGAAGAAGCCGATCTCCGGCATGAAGAACAGCCAGCCCAAAGTAAGCCCCCGCTGACCGTGATGGCGATCCAGGAACTTCTCGGCCTGTTCTCCCCAAAGGCAGACACCGAGGAGAAAGACCGCCATGACTACCTCAAAAATAAACCACTCGGACTGATCTAATCTAATACTATCCAAGGAGAAATCTTATGACTCACACACAAACCAAATTCCTGTTGAACGAAACAGACCTACCGAAACAGTGGTACAACGTGGCCGCTGATATGCCCACCGCCCCGACGCCGGTCCTCAACCCGCAAACCAACGAACCCGTCACCCCGGATTTCCTTTCGGTGCTCTTCCCGATGGAGCTCATCATGCAGGAAATCAGCACCGACCGCTATATCGACATCCCCGAGGAAGTGCTGGAAGCCTACAAGCTCTACCGCCCAACCCCGCTGATCCGCGCCCGGCGGCTGGAAAAAGCCCTGGGGACTCCGGCGCATATTTACTACAAGTATGAAGGCGTTTCCCCATCTGGCAGTCATAAACCCAATACAGCCATCCCCCAGGCCTTTTACAACAAGGCAGGAGGTACGAAAGCCCTGACCACCGAAACCGGGGCAGGGCAGTGGGGCTCCTCCCTGGCATTGGCCTGCAACTTCTTCGAGATGCCGCTGGAAGTCTACATGGTCAAGGTTTCTTACCAGCAAAAGCCCTACCGACGGGTGCTGATGCAGACTTACGGCGCGGAGGTGTATGCCAGCCCGACCGACCGCACCCAGTACGGACGCTCCCTGCTGGAGCAGGACCCGGACAGCCCCGGCTCGCTGGGCATTGCCATTTCTGAGGCCGTCGAAGCCGCGGCGACCTCCGGCGGGGCCAAGAAATACAGCCTCGGCTCAGTGCTCAACCATGTGCTCACCCACCAATCAGTGATTGGGGAAGAGACCCTCAAGCAGATGGACCTGGCCGGCGAGTACCCGGATGTGGTGATTGGCTGCGTCGGCGGCGGCTCGAACTTCGCCGGGATTGCCTACCCCTTCCTGCGCGAGAACCTGCGCAACGGCCAGACCACCCGCCTGGTGGCGGTGGAACCGATGGCCACCCCGACCCTGACCAAGGGCGTCTACACCTTCGATTACGGCGATACCGCCCGCATGGCCCCAATCGTCAAAATGCACACCCTGGGACACAGCTTTGTGCCGGCCCCGATCCACGCCGGTGGGCTGCGTTACCACGGGATGGCCCCCAGCCTGTGTGCTTTGTACGATGCCGGCCTGATTGAAGCGGTTGCCGTCCATCAATTGGCCACCTTCGAAGCGGCTGTGATGTTTGCCAAGAACGAAGGGATTGTTGCTGCACCCGAATCGGCGCATGCCATTCGCACCGCCATCGACGAAGCGCTGGACGCCAAAGAGAAAGGTGAAGAGCGGGTGATCGTCTTCAACCTGTCCGGTCACGGGCACTTCGACCTGGCTGCCTACGAGGCATACCTGGGAGGTCAATTACAGGATTACGCTTACCCGGAAGAGAAGATCAACGCTGCCCTGGCTGATCTGCCGCAGGTCAATCTGGAAACGGCCTGATCACACAAAACATAAAGTGGCAGGCTGCCTGGTGTATACCTCCTCCGCCGGGCAGCCTGCAAAAAATATAGATGAATGTTTAATAACTACCTCAAGTTGCCACCCAATTCTGGAAAGTTCACCTGGTGAGCAGTATGACCCCCACCTGCCGACTGCGTCGGTGACCTCCCCCTTTTCAAAGGGGGAGGAAAAAGACTCAATCGTTAGCCTTCAAGCCTTACCAGGTGGGGGTTGCAGAGAATGCGACCATTTGTGAGGTGACAACTTATGTGAACGATACCTAACACATGCAGACTAATTTTTTTCGCATGTTTACTTTCTCCTCTCCTTGTGAACGGGGAAGCTGCGGGGCTTCCCCGTTCGTGTTTAAAGAGGCAGTTTCAATCGGCATGTACATGTACGAGTAGTTAAGCTGACCGGTAAGCCAATATCTTGAAATCCCGCAAAACACTTCATTTTTAACCCAGGAATCAAAACAGCGGTGACTATTGTCACCGCTGTTCAAATTTTGATTATTGAGGCTAAAATTTGGGCAGGTTGCGCTGCAAGACCGGGTAGATCTCTAGCGCGCGGTAAGCGCCGATCGCCACCGCGTTCTCCGGGTCATCCACCAGGTAGGTCGGGATACCCAGTTTCTGGGTCATCAGTTTATCCACGCCGCGCAGCAGCGCGCCGCCGCCGCACAGGGCAATCCCGCGGTCGATCACATCGGAGGCCAGTTCTGGCGGGGTCTTTTCCAGCACCTGGCGGATGGTTTCAAAGACCCGGTTCAGCGGTTCCTGTAGGGCGTCCACAATTTCGCTCGTCGTCAGGGTAAAGGGCTTCGGCAGGCCGCTGATCTGGTCCTGTCCCTGGAGCTCCATGCGCAGTTCTTCATCCTGGGATACAGCAGCACCGATCTTCTTCTTGACGTTCTCAGCGGTCGGCTGGCCGATGATCAGGCCATATTTGCGCCGCACGTAGGTGGAAATGGCATCGTCCAGGCTCAGCCCGCCTTCGCGCAGGGTTTGCCCGGAGACAATGTCGTGTACCGCAATCACGGCCGCCTGGGTGCATCCGCCGCCCAGCGAGACGATCATGTTGCCCGAGGGCATCCCGATCGGCAGGTCGACGCCCAGGGCTGCGGCCAGCGGCTGGGGCACCAGCAGGGCATTCGAGCGCGCTCCGAGGGCTTCCAGGGCAGCCTCATGCACCGCCCGGCGTTCCACGCTGGTAATTCCATACGGGTGGGTGATCATCACCGTGGGTTTGAACATGCGCATCGGGGTCACGCGCTTGATCATCTCGCGCAGGAACAGGTAGGTGTATTCAAAATACGCCACCACGCCATCCCTCAGCGGGCGGGAGACTTCCATCTCCTCGGAGACCCGGCCGTACATATTCAGCGCTTCCTGGCCGATCTCGACGATCTTCTGCTGCTGGAGATGGACGGCCACCACAGTTGGTTCGTGGAGGATGACCTGGTCATCTTCAGCAATGCGCGTAGAATTGGTCCCCAGGTCGATGCCCAGGTTTCTAGAAAAGAGTGCCATTAGCGCTTACTCTTCACCCCGTTCTTCAAATTGGGGCAGCCTGCTGCGCCCGGAGCGATAGCGTTGGATGGCTTCCAGTCGCAAGTTGGAACGGCGCAGGGCGGCCTCGATGGCCAGATAGCGGTCCATATCCTCTGCCGGAGGGCCTTCCTCCAACAGCTGTTTGGCGCGCTCGCGGGCGGCCTCGGCACGGGCGATGTCGATCTCGTCGATATTCTCGGCGGCATCAGCCAGCACGGTCACGATCTGGGGCTGAACCTCTGCCAGTCCCCCGGTCACGGTGAAGATTTCTTCCTTGCCACCCAACCGCACTTTGATCACACCCATTTTCAGGGTGGTCAATAGTGGGGTGTGGTGCGGCAGGATGCCCATCTCTCCGGCTGTACCGGGAAGAACGACAATATCTGCATCGCCTTCAAATACCAGGCGGTCCTGTGAGGCAATCTCACATCGGATAGTCATATTTTCCTTTCCAATCCATCAGCCAGCTTACTGCTTGCTGGCGCGGGCGACTACATCATCAATCGAACCGGCGAACATGAACAGCGGTTCGGGAATATCATCGTGCTTGCCGTCCAGAATTTCGCGGAAGCCGCGCACGGTCTCTTTCAGCGGGACGTAGATCCCTTCCATGCCGGTGAACTGCTCAGCGACCACGAACGGCTGGGAGAAGAAGCGCTCTACCTTGCGGGCGCGGGAGACAATCAGCTTGTCGTCTTCACCCAGCTCATCGATACCGAGGATGGCGATAATGTCCTGCAGGTCTTTGTAGCGCTGAAGCACCTGCTGGACCTCACGAGCGGTTTGGTAGTGATCCTCGCCAACGATGATCGGGTCCAAAATTCGGGAGGTGGAGGCCAATGGGTCCACGGAGGGATAAATCCCCTTGTCTGCAATCGAGCGCTCGAGGGCGATCGTGGCGTCCAGGTGGGTGAAGGTGGCAACCGGGGCCGGGTCGGAATAGTCGTCTGCGGGCACGTACACAGCCTGCATCGAGGTGATCGAGCCGGTGCGGGTGGAGGTGATCCGTTCCTGCAGCTGGCCCATCTCGGTGCTCAGGGTCGGCTGGTAGCCAACCGCGGAGGGCATACGCCCTAACAGCGCCGACACTTCGGAACCGCTCATGCTAAAGCGGAAAATGTTATCAATGAACAGGAGCACGTCCCTACCCTGGTCACGGAAGTATTCCGCCATGGTCAGGGCGGTCAGGCCGACGCGCAAGCGCACACCGGCGGGCTCGTTCATCTGGCCGTATACCAGGGCGGTGTCTTTCAACACGCCAGATTCCATCATCTCGCGGTACATGGCGGTCCCTTCACGGGTGCGCTCGCCCACTCCGGCGAACACCGAGTTGCCCTGGTGGACCGAAGCGATCGAGTTGATCAGTTCCTGGATGATAACGGTTTTGCCCACTCCGGCGCCGCCGAAGATCCCGGTTTTACCACCCTTGGTGAAGGGGGCGATCAGGTCGATAACCTTGATCCCGGTTTCGAACACTTCCACTGAGGTGGCCTGTTCTTCAAAGGGTGGGGCAGTGCGGTGGATCGGGTATTTGAGGTCGGTCTCGACGATGTCCCCACCGTCTACCGGCAGTCCCAACACGTTGAACACGCGTCCCAGGGATGCTTCACCCACCGGCACCCGGATCGGGGCTCCGGTGTTGACCACCGGCATGCCGCGGCGCAGGCCGTCGGTGGCATCCATGGCCACGGTGCGCACCCAGCCATCTCCCAGGTGGTTCTGCACTTCTAACACCAGCGGATATTCCTGGTCTTTCAAGGGAATCTCTAATGCATAATAAATATTGGGCAGGGGGTTGCCGCTGAAATCCACATCCACAACACCACCTGTAACTTGAACAATACGGCCTGTAGCTTCTGCCATGTTTGTTGCCTCCATAATTATTTCGATTTCGCCAGCGCTTCGGCGCCGCCGACAATATCTAGAATATCGCTGGTGATGCTGAGCTGCCGGGCTTTGTTGTAGTCCAGCTGTAGCAGACCTGCCAGCTCTGTTGCGTTATCAGTTGCGTTCTTCATTGCCACCATGCGAGCGGCGTGCTCGCTGGCGAATGACTCCAGGACCGCC
>DATHZS010000014.1:0-32072 GCA_035458505.1 Anaerolineales bacterium
AGTGGCAACCTGGCTGCTGAGGGTTGTCCTGGCACTGGTGGTGCTTGCTGGAGGGATGTTCCTCTGGGCATTTCTCTCCACCGGAAGTTCTTTGGTCGCCAGGGGGATCATGTGGGGCGACTCGGACGCCGGCGACCTGGCCCGCTTCCCCACCCGGGAGATGCAGGCCAGCACAACCCCGCTGACCTTTGAACCTGCCGCGGACGATCCGCTGACTGGTATCCCGATCACTGCAGATGCCATCCAGGCAGAACCGATGCCCTTTGAGACCTTCCTGGAGAAAACCAACACCACCGCGTTTATCGTGCTGCACGGCGATCAACTGCTCTACGAAGGCTACTTCAACGGATCTGACCGGGACACCATCCAGACTTCCTTCTCGGCAGCCAAATCCTTCACCGCCACCCTGGTAGGGATTGCGGTCGAAGAAGGTTTTATCGACAGTCTGGATGACCCGATCACGGCCTACCTGCCTGAGATGGTTGAGCAAGACCCGCGCTTCGCCGAGATCACCATCCGCCACCTCATCAGCATGCAGTCGGGTCTGCGCTGGGAACGGAGCGACTCCAACCCCTTCAGCGATGACTTTGTCACCTACTACTCGACAGACCTGCGGGAAACGGCTTTCGAGAGTGAAATCGTCAGCGCCCCGGGAGAAGAATTTCTCTATAACGATTACAACCCGCTCCTGTTGGGGATGATCCTGGAACGGGCGACCGGGATGAGCGTTACCGACTACACGCAATCCCGGCTCTGGCAGCCGATGGGTGCCGAAGGAGACGGATCCTGGAGCCTGGACAGCCAGCGCTCAGGGTTTGAGAAGATGTTCGTCGGCATCAACGGGCGGGCCATCGACCTGGCAAAACTGGGCTGGCTGTATCTCAATGAAGGCAAAAACGGCGACACACAGATCGTCCCCCAGGCCTGGATTGCGGACGTAGCCAATGCCCACGGTGCTGTTCTGACCAACCGGGGCAAACATGCCGATGCTTACCAGTATTACTGGTTCCTGGATACCGAAAACGGCGCTTACTATGCCGAAGGGGATAAATGCCAGTTCATCTATGTGTATCCCAAGGCAGACCTGGTGCTGGCCCGATTCGGAACCGATTGCGGCAACTACGTCTTCGGGATCGGGTGGATGGTCGGGATTGCCGAATATCTTGAATCACAAATCACCCAATGAGTATGGGCACAAGGAGGACAAAATGAGTAAATCCCACAATTTCAAACATCTCCTGGCGGACTTGCCAAAAGCCGCTTACGGAGCAAATCACAACTACAGACGTAAGAGGAACCTTACGCAAAAAGAAATGAGGAATATGATGAGGAAAATAACGATTATCCTGATAGTTATCACAGCCCTGCTGCTGGCAGGATGTGGAAAAACACCCCAGACACCCAGGAGCAACGACCTCGTAGTTCACGGGTCAGGGACGATCATCTCAAAAGAGATTGATGTGACAGAATTTGACCGCCTGGAAGCAGGGTTGCATTTCGACCTGACGATCAGGCATGGAGACGACTACCTGCTGACAGTCTTATCTGATGACAACTTTATCGAATACATTGATGTCAAACAGGTTGGCACCACCCTTAGCCTGGGATTAGACCCCGGCTACGCCTACAACATTTACGATGTCACGCTTCAGGTGGAAGCCACCCTGCCCGACCTGGTTGGGCTGACCCTGAATCAGTCCAGCCATGCCTGGATTGACCAGGCCTTCTCCACGGATACTTTCACGGCAGAGCTGACAGGATCGGGCTCGCTGGAAGGTGAACTTCAGGCAGCCAAGGCCAATTTCAAGCTCTCCGGGGCTTCCGCTGTAAACCTGAGCGGTTCGGCGGAAACCCTGCGGCTGGACTCATGCGGGAACAGTATCGCTAACCTGGAAAGGTTTACTGCTGTCGAGGCTGTCCTGGAGGTGAGCTGTAACAGCATCACTTCCATCAGGGTAAACGGCAGCCTGGAGGTGAATGCCAGCCAGAATGCGCAGGTATTCTACTCCGGTGAGCCTGTCTCACTTAGCAGTGACACCTTCCAAAGTGCGCTGGTGGAGAAAAAATAACACGCCATCCAACCGCCCCTCACGGGAACCAATTCTTCCGTGAGGGGCGAAATCCCAGACTCAAACAGGGCGGGGTGGCACAGGAAAGGAATTTCTGATGCAAAAGGAAAATAATTTCAGTCAGGCGAAAAGGATACTCGCAGTTGAAGAGCCTCGGCAAGCCGAGGAGAAACCAAAACCTCTTGGATTTGGCAAATCCATTCTTATCGCGAGTCTGATCGGAGCCGTGCTGTTCATCACGCACTACGTGCTCATCCCGGGATATGTCATTCAAACCGGAGAGCCGTATTTTAAAGGGTATTTGATCGCCTATACCATCACCATGGGCATGATGCTGGTACTGGCCTTGATCGGCTATCTCCGGGAAGGATTGACCCTCAACTGGCAAACAGTAAAAAATCGCTTTAGGCTAAGGCCGATGAACCGGGGAGACTGGTTGTGGACCCTGGCGATCATTCTAATCGTTCTGGCCTCCTATTTCGGGCTTGGTTTTACCGGGAAATGGGTCAATGCAGTCCCCTTCCTGGCACCGAGCGATGTAATGCCACCAGAATGGGGACCGCAGGGGGCAATAAAAACAGTTCCCGGAATATTCATGGGCATGGCGCTCAAAGGCCAGTGGTGGGTGGTAGGCGTCTTCACACTTGGTTGGTTTTTCAATATTGTTGGTGAGGAATTCCTGTTTCGCGGCTACTTGCTGCCTCGTCAGGAGCTTGCCTTTGGCAAATCAGCCTGGCTGGTCAATACGGCAGTCTTCTGGTTCATCCACATTTACCAACCCTGGGTGCTGATCCAGATATTACCTGCCATGCTCCTGCAGATCTATATCGTACAGGTTCGAAAGAACACCTGGATATCGATCATTCAGCACGGCTTTGTCAACAGCATGATCATCTTTCTCTTGATTGCCGGGGTAGCAGGATAGCAGTTCATCAGACAGTCATCTGAAATATCGAACCGCAACCGGAATGTATACCGGTTGCGGTTCATGGTAATTGTCAGGGTTTTGGCCTGTTCAGGAATCAACCTAACAGCTAACCTGGTGGCGTCTCTCTGCCCAGAAAGTACACATGGGCTGCCAGCCATCCCATTGAAGTGAAAAAGCACATCCACTCAAAGAAGACCGGGGTATTGCGGCCGACATTCCCTGTTTCGTACAGCACGACCAGCACGAAGAACAACAGGTAACTGGCGACAACGCCAAAGCTCCACCGGGACAGGGACCGCGGGAGGGCTTTGATCGAGGCTTCCTTCCAGCCGATGATCGACTGCAGGAACACGACCCCGAGAAAATAGAGCACAATCCCGCTTTTATGCACTGCAGGTCCCACGCTAAAAGGTATTGCGGTCATAAATACCGTTCCCAGGGTGGAAAAAGCTCCCACGGTCAGAACTGACACCTCAAAAGACTTTCGGCCCTCTGTATAAGTGCGCAGCCTCAGAACCAGCAGGACAATCACCAGATAGCGCAGCGGGGCGGCCAGGATCGTACCGGAATTGAACAGCACCTGCGGCCATCCAGCCGTATCCCCGATGTCACTCAGGTAAGTACTGAAGAGAGAAAAGTCCGGGTTGCCTGGGATGTAGGCCAAAACCGAGGTCAACACCGTCAGGACAGCCAGCACCAGACAGGTGCTACCCGTCAGGCGCAGTGCTTTGGGGGTGGAAAAAGTATTGGTTTTCATCAGATTACTCCTTAATTTACTGAACGTTTGGTAAGTATTTGAATTAAAAAAATATTGGTTTATTTGAGCATAAGCTTGACGAGCGCGTCAACCAAATCCTCATCGGAAACTGCTTCTTGGTTTTTTGTTTCTCCATATATTTCTCCTAACAGGGATCCTTTGCGGATCCAATAGTCAATCGCACCTCGAATGATGAACGGCAAGACCGTCACATTCACATCGTCCCGTACCAGACCAATCTCCTGACCGACAAGCATCGATTCGATCAGGCTGGCCGTGAAACGCTTATCCAGATCGGTGGTCCGCTCCTGCCCTTCAAGGTAAGACCACAACACAATCCTGCGAAACTCCTTGTTCGCCCGCAAATAAGAAAGCGATCCTGCAATGCCGGTCTCGATGGCGTTATGCAGATCTTTGCTGGCATCGCGCCGGGCAGCCATCCAGCTGACATATGCCTGGTTGAGGCTGTCCTGAACTGCGGCATACAAATTCTCCTTGGTTTCGAAATGATGCAAGATCAATCCCTTCGAGACGCCCGATGCTTTCTCAATGTCCCGCAGGGAGGTGCCGTGCAGCCCTTTCTGGCTGAACAGGTCTATCGCTGCCTTGAGGATATCCTGCACGGTCTGTTCTTTGTCTCTTTGTCTGCGGTCGTTCATCGGTGTTTCTCTTTCTTTTATTTACTGTACGTTCAGTAAATATCTTATCGGATATCCTCCCCAGAGTCAAGTCAAGAAGATTAACAGTGAATTAATATCCGGTCGTGTTCATTACTCATTACGGAGCAAATAATCCGGTCAGGCCGCCACCCAGACAGCCCAGACCCACCCACAGCGGGGTGCGCACCAGCAGCCAGCCCAGCTGGTAAAAAGAGAAATCCAGGAAGCCATGCCCGTGCAGCCCGGCCTTCACCAGCACCAGCAGCAAAGCGGCCAGCGGCAGCAGTAACCCGGAGAGCCCACCCCCGATTACATTCCGCTGCCAATCATTCAGCCGGGTCAGCTGAAACCAGCCGCGCTGAAAGAGCCACCCGGCCAGCCAAATCCCCCACCCGGCAGAGATCAAGCCCAGCATCGTCAGGGTAGTGTCCTCGATTGGAAGCCAAAAGATCGAAACTGCCCCGATCAACAACCCCCACCAGCGCAGCCATATAGGAAGTTTTTTAGAGTTTGCCACGCTTGAGCCGCTCGGCAGCGTCATCGGTAACCGGGATCAGCACGCGGATGTAGGTTCCTTTCCCCACCTCCGAGGCCAGATGGAACAGTCCATTCACCAGTTCGGTGCGTTCCCGCATATTGACCATCCCCAGACTGCCGCGCTTATCATAGCCCATATCCACTTCCCCCACGTTGAACCCAACCCCGTTATCCTCGATTTCCAGCAAGACCACATCCGGGTGCACTTTTTTCAGGCGGATCCAGACCTGATCAGCTTCAGCATGCTTGCGGGCATTATTGACCGCTTCTTCAGCGATATAAAAAGCCACCCCCTGTTTGCTCATTTCCAGCTCATCAACGATGGATGGATCTGCTTCCACGATCACTTTTTGCTTGTAGGTTTCCAGCATTTTTTCTGCCATCGATTGGAAGGCCGCCACCAGTCCGCCGGTTTCCAGCACCAATGGCCGCAAGGTGAACAACATGTGACGGATTTCTTTGGTCGTGCG
Source organism: Anaerolineales bacterium (assembly GCA_035458505.1). GTDB lineage: Bacteria > Chloroflexota > Anaerolineae > Anaerolineales > UBA11579 > UBA11579. Next base: position 5,421 of record DATHZS010000014.1, read on the forward strand.
CCTGGCCAGGTCTTCGATCTTGTACAGTTCCTCACCGGCCGCCTGCACATTCCGGTCGATCAACCGGCGGGCAAAATTGACCCGCATGGCAATCGCGGCCACCGATTGAGTCGGACCGTCATGCAAATCTCTCGCCAGCTGCTTCCTGGCTTCCTCCTGGATCTCCATCATGCGTTCCTTTTCCTGCTCCAGGTCACGGTACAGTTCAGCATTCTGCAGCGCCACCAGGGACTGACGCCCGACGATCTCCAGGATCTCCATCCGCTGGTCGGTGAAAAAACCTTCCTCCGGGTGCGCAAAAATCAGCGCGCCAAACAAATCTTGATGCGTCCGGAGCGGGTAGCAGAAAGCCTCTTTGCAGTTCCGCATTGCAATCAGGCGATTTAATTCCGGATCATTCTCTGGGTGAGACAATTTCCTCGGCTGGCCGGCACGCAAACATTCAACAATCAACCCCTCCTCTGCCGGCAGGGAAACTTTATGGTCGGATGGCGTCAGGCGGCGGGCAGAACCAACCACAAGCTCATCATCCGAGAACAACAGCACCGCACTGACCAGGGTATTGTTTTTGCCCTGCTCTGCCAGCACATTGGACGTCATATCCAGTGCCATATCCAGCACTTTTTGATAATTGAGGGTGGCAGTCATCGTCGAGGTGACCTGGTAGAGGGCCTTAATCCGGTCTCGCTCGACCCGCTGGGACTGCTCCAGTTCAGTTTGTGCCAGTGACTGTTTCCGAAGGTGAACAAACAACCCTAACTGGGCGATCGTCCCGAGGACCACCCCTGCCCCCCCCTGCCAGATGGCTGGTGTTTTCAGAGCAGCCAGGGCTTCCGCATTGCCCAGCTGAACCGTGAGGATGATGCCCTCGAGGAAGATGGCCGCAAGTGCGGTGAAAACGCCGCCCTGTAATCCAAAATATGCTGCACCGGTGAGGATGGGTAGAATCCCTGCCCAGAGAAACGGTTCTCCGGAAGTTGAAAGATACCCCGTCATCAGCAGAGCAAAGACCAAATCCAGGCCAAGGGAAACATACGCATGGAACACCAGACGCTTATTTCCGATTGAGAGGAGCGTCAGGAACAATGTCCAGATGGCAGCAACACTTACGATCGTGACGCTGGTGCTGCTGACAGCATTCCCCCAGCCGATCAACAATGTGAGACCAATCAGAGCCAACCATTTAAATGGCAGAACCAGATTATCTGTTGGGTTGCGTGTTTCATTCGCAAGCATGTTTGTATCTTACAACAAAAATGGGTGAGATCCTAGAGAAATCCATTACAAATTGATGTTGACCACTCGCAGCGGATGAATGTAGTCATCACCGGTGAATGGATCCACCTGCATCCCCAAGGGTAGATAAACCTCGGGGGGAATGCCAATATCTGCCAGAAAAAGCTCTCCGCTGGCAGGGTTTTTCAGACCTGGTTTAGGCAAGGCAAGGGTCAGCGTCTGGGCAGCCTGGATTCTCACCCCGGGGGTTTCTCCGTTTGACGCATCCACACCTGAGGGAAGATCGAGCGAGATCACTGGCACCCCGGATCCGTTGACCAGCTCTATCGCACGTTTAGCTGCGCCGCGCGGTGCGCCTTTGAGACTGTACCCAATCACGGCATCCAAGACCAGGTCCATCGAGTGAATTTCTTCAGCAGCTTCTTCAAAATCCAGGGGTACAACACCGGCAGAGTGCAGGATCGAGAGCTGGGCCTCGGCCGCGCCTCCCAGCCGGTCCGGGCTACTGGTGAGCATCAGATTTACCTCTACACCATGGTTGTGCAGGTGCCGGGCTGCGCACAACCCTCCCCCACCGTTCCCGCCACTTCCGGCCGCGACCAGTACCCGGTACGGTTGGACAGATGAGGCTGTTTTTTTCAGGAAGCGGAAGGCCTGCGTTGCCAGGTTGCGCCCTGCATTCTCCATCATCTGCAAGAGTCCCAGGCGAAATTCCTCCACCGCGATCCGGTCCACCTCCCGCATCTGGGCTTCGTCAACATGTGCGACTGGAAACCAGCGCTGGGTATCCGAACGATAAATTTCAAACATCCAATCATCCTTCATGCTTCACCTTGCTCCCGTGATGAGATTAGTGTACCTCATTTATGCTTGGTCACGGCCACTTTGCCAATCCCGGCAAATAAAATTTTCACCTTGGGCAGTTTACTTTCCATGTTTATCCACTATAATCAGGTTATGATCTTGGATTATTTTAAATCAAGGAGTTCTGGCGTGGTCCGCTTTCTGCGACGGGTGCTGGAATCCTTTGAATCCCACAAAAACTCCAAGAGTGCCGCCGCAATCGCCTACTACACGCTCTTTTCAATCTTCCCGCTGCTTCTTTTTGTCCTGTATGGAGCCAGTTTCATCTTCAACTCGGCTGAATCCCGTCAGGTGCTCTCAACCTACCTGCAAGGCTTATTCCCTTATGGCGCAGAGAATTTGAGCGAGATCATTGAAGAAACCTGGAGAGCCCGGGGGTCCATCGGGGTGGTCTCCGGGATTGCCCTGCTCTGGGGTGGCTCTTCCATTTTTAGCGTCCTGGAAGTATCACTCAGCCAGATCTGGAACACTTTGCCGCGCCCGTTCTACCGCCGCCGCCTGCTGGGTATCCTGGCTGTCATCACCCTGATGATCATCTTTATCATTTCTTTTTTCGTCGGGCCGCTCACCAGCCTGCTGCTGGATAATTCGGGCCTCAGCCAGCAAACAATGAGCTACCTGATCGAAATGGTCTCTCTGACGATCGTCTTGATGCTGCTATATCGCATCTTTCCCAACGCAACAGTCCACTGGGGGGCTGCCTTTAGCGGTGCATTTTCAGCCACGGTGCTGGTGATGATTGCCAAGTTTGGTTTCAGGCTCTACACCATTCTCGTGATCCAGCGGAGCGGTCTGCTGTACGGCAGTCTCACCTGGTTCCTGATCCTGGCGTTATGGGTCTATCTGTTGGCAGTGCTGACCCTCTTTGGAGCAGAGTTTGCTGCCACTTTCCAGCAAAGACAACGCATTCTCGCGGCCCTTGCACAACAACAAAACTCTGGCTCAGGATGAAGCGCGATCAATCCAATATAGGATCATTTGTATCAGGGGAGTAACAATCTGTCCGGAAATACTGGTTAATCACTGAAAGCCGAGGTAAACCCCAGAACGTTATTATATCGCTCGATAGGATTTTTTCTCATGGCCTGCTGAATGGCAAGCGCTGCTTTCGATGGAATCGCCGGATTGACCTCCAAAGGATTGGGCGGCGGTTCGAACAGATGGGCAATCAACTTGGCTGCCGCATAGCGATTTTGGAATGGCAATTCTCCTGTCAACAACTGGTAAGCCACAACGCCGAGGGAATAAATATCCGCTTTCCGGTCAAGGTGAGCAGGGGAATGGATCTGTTCCGGTGAGATGTAATCCAACGTACCTGAGACTCCCCTGTGAACTTGGCTGCCATCCTCGAACAATGTTCTGGAAATTCCAAAATCCGTCAGGATGGGGATGTAACCAAACGCAGCCCCTGATTTTTTCTTGAGCAGAATATTTCCGGGTTTCACATCCAGGTGAATAATCTCTTGCTGGTGCGCAAATTCCAATGCCGATGCGATCTGATCCAGCACATATTTTGTCTCATCCATCGAGAATGGGCCTTCCTCCCTCAGCTTGTCCGCCAGGGTTTGAGTCGAGAGATATTCCATCACAATGTAGCATGCGCTCTGACCCTCTTCGCCATAATCAAGCATCTTGCCAATATTCGGGTGATTCAGTTTGCTTAGAGTTTTTGCCTCGGCAACAAAAGCCTTTCGCTGATCGGTCTGCCTGACCAGGTTTTGGTGGAGAAATTTCACCGCGACAGGCTTCCCTGTATGGATCTCTTCCCCTTGATACACTCGGCCTGATCTTCCGGTACGGATCAACTCCTTTATCTGGTAGCGTCCCACTGTTTGGCCAGTCCACGTGATTTCTTTGACCTGCGTCTGAGAAACCTCGCGGGTTCCCTGGTAAGAGATATGAATTCCAAAGACGTGCTTGTCGACCAAAGACTGAACCCACCTGAAAGTTGGCCTAAATAAATAGAAAACCAACAAACCAGAGATGAGAAACGGGAACCATTTATATTGAACTCCTGTAATCCCTGTCACCAGATCGGTAAAAAGTGTAAAGATCCCGTACATCCCCAAAACAACCATCAAAACCATCAGCCCATACACCAGGGCGCGATTGATCAGAAAATCAATCTGCCAAAGTCGATGATGCTGGATCGAAAAGATGATCCCGAGGGGAACCAGCATCACACCAAGGCAAAATATCAATGTACTGATCAATGCATACCAGATCCCTTCTGGCAGAGTGTGATCGACAAAATTATTGTTCACCAGTGTGGGAAATTCCTGCATAAATGCAATGAAAACCGCAGCAACGAGCCCAGTCGTGACCCATTTGGTTTTCTGGCGCCCTTCCAGGGAAGACGAATGAATACTGCGCCAGAATAACACAATTGCTCCGCTGCCAAGCCAGCCCAGATAAGAGATGTAGACCCATTCTGTGGAAAGGGCTCCTAAACGAGTAGGATCATGCGGCATATCTGGAAGGATCAACCAGCTCAGGGTGAACACCAGCCAGCCAACAAACGCCCCCTTGGTCCACTTCAGTTCAAACCTTCCATCCGGAAAGATATAGAAGATCAACACCACCAGGACCCATGCCAGGGCTTTCTGGAAGCGAATCACCTCATCAAACTGTGGATAGGCAACCATGAATGCTTCCAGCACATTCAGGATCCCGGTACTAAAGGTGATCAGAGCCAATGAGGTCAGAAAGATGACAAGATCTTTTCTTAGCTGGAAGTACAAGAAAATCCCCACCAGGGTACAAAACAGCATCAGGAGTGTTTCTGAACCCAGCATGCCAATCGCCCATACGGTAGGCGTCAGCCCGGCTTTCTCCAGTCCAAGGGAAATCCCGGCGGGTGGATGGGTCAGCTCATTCAGGCGGAATGGCCATCCCATGACGAAAAAAACCACAGACAAAACAACAATTGATAACCAGATAATTTGAACGAACGGAGCTGCTTTGCTCGGCAGCTTTACCGGTTGAGATGGAATGGTCTTAAAAGATTGAGTATCTTCCATGTGTGGCCTAAAAAAATATAAGGTGGGAAAACAATGCATACGCATGCTTTCCCACCCTAAATTTTGTGTGTTGTAGTACAAGAAAATTATAGCAGAAAAAAAACTACCGGAACCAAAAACAGACCGATGAAGGCCTGTTTTTTTGCGTAGTTGGGTGGATGAAGGGGCTCGAACCCTCAACCACCGCATCCACAGTGCGGCGCTCTGCCATTGAGCTACATCCACCACGCAAACGGTATTCTATCACGAAGCCTAGGAGGCTTCAAGCAATTTCCGGATGGTATCAGCCAAATCTTCCAGCCCTACAGTCTGCTGATCTCCGGTTTTCAAGTCCTTCAGGCTGGCCTGCTGATTGGCCGCTTCGTCTGGACCAACTACCACGGCAATCCTGGCCCCAATCCGGTCAGCATATTTAAACTGCTTTCCGAGCTTATCCGGCTGGAGTTGGCTGGTTGCCTTAATTCCCGCCTGGCGCAGTTGGTTGGCAAGTGCCAGGGAGGGCTGCAGCAGTTCCTCATCAAATAAGGTCACATACACCGGTGCCGGTGTCTGGTCAAAAACGGGCAGCCGACCGAGGTTCTCCAGCAGCAGGCTGATGATCAGGTCGCCAACCGCAAACCCGACCCCGCCGACCGGGTCCCCGCCCATATCGCCGACCAGGTTGTCGTAACGCCCGCCGCCAAAGATGGCGCGGTAATCCCCGGCGGTATCCCAGGCCTCAAAAACTGTCCCGGTATAGTACACCAGACCACGGATGATGTGCGGGGCAAACTGGACATACTCCCCGATCCCAAAGGACTCAAGGGATTGGAATAAGCGGACAAGTTCCTCCGATTGCTTCCACAAATCCTGGTTTTGAATGAGGCTCTCAACTCCGGCAACCTGTTCGCCCGACAAACCGACCTCAGCCGCGTACGCCAGCCAGCCGTCCCGGCCCATCTTATCTCGACGGTCGATCAGGTTGAACACGTCAGGGCGCATCCCTTCCGGGATACCCAAACCCGACAATTGGCTGTCCATCAGCTTGCGGTTGTTGACCAGGATCTGCACCTCGCTGGATTTCAGGCCGACTTCCTTCAGGAAGGTGGCCGCAATCGCCACCAGCTCTGCGTCCGCCTCTGGGGAATCGTCACCGATCATGTCAATGTTCCATTGGAAAAATTCCCGCGTGCGGCCTTTTTGTGGGCGTTCGTAACGCCAGAATGGGCCAAACGACCACCAGCGCAGTGGAAAGGTCAGCTGGGGTTGGCGGGTCGCCACCATCCGGGCCAGGGTCGGGGTCAGCTCCGGCCGCAGGGTGAGCTTATCCCCGCCGCGGTCTTCAAAGACATACGACTGCTTCTCAACAAGCTCCTCACTCGTTTTGGCGATATACAGCTCGAACAGTTCGAGCATCGGTCCTTCGTACTCGCTGTACCCGAAAGATTCGCTCACCTGGCGCATCTTCTGGTACAGCCAGGTACGCACGCCCATCTCCTGCGGATAGTAGTCTCGGGTCCCCTTGACGGATCGGATCACATTTCGCGCCATGTTCGTATCATTTCCTTCTAAGTCCAAAAAATCAAAATAACTAACCCTGCAATTTTAGCATAAGTTTCGAGGCGGGAAAGAGTTTCAAAGCAGATGCATTTAGGAGAATGATTGAGTGAGTTTGCCGGTCATCCCTGTAAAAGGTTGAATGCTAGTAAATATTACCTGGAAAACTGGCATTTTGATTCAACTAAAAATACTGGTACAATAGCAACTGGAGGATAAGAATGTAAGGAGGAACGCATGCCGACGGCAGGCGACATCTATTATTTTGCATCCAAAAATGGGGACGACCGGCCAGCACTGATCCTGATCCATGGTGCCGGGGGAATGCATCTGCATTGGCCATATACACTCAGAAGGCTGACAGACTACAAGGTATTTGCGCCTGACCTTCCTGGTCACGGCAAATCCGATGGACTCGGCAAGCAGTCGATCGACAAGTATGCCGAAGCCCTGGCCGCCTGGATGGATCAGGTCGGGATCGAAAAAGCGGTCCTCGCCGGGCATTCGATGGGGGGAGCGATCGCCCAGACGATGGCCATGCAGTATGCTGAAAAAGTCCGGGCGCTGATCCTCGTTTCCACCGGGGCCAAACTTGCAGTCAACCCACACCTGTTGGAGGTCCTCTCCACTCCCAGCACCACTCCCACAGCCATCGACATGATCCTAAAATGGTCCTGGTCACCGGAGACCAACGGCAAGGTGATCGCAAAGATCCGCGAGCAGATGCTGAGTACGCGCTCTGCCGTCTTGTATGGGGATTTCCTTGCCTGCAGCAAATTCGATCTGACCGGCAAACTGGGCAAGATCAAAGTGCCAACCCTGGTGATCGCCGGGGACAACGATAAAATGACCCCGATTGACGTGAACCGCCAGCTCGAATCCGGCATCAGGAATGCCCGGATGACGGTCATTCCCAACGGCGCTCATATGGTCATGCTGGAAAAGCCGGATGCTGTCGGTGATGCCGCCTACAATTTCCTGCGTTCACTCCCTACCCACTGAATCCTTCCACCAATCGTCAGATAGACAGCAACCGGAATCGCCCAGGCGATTCCGGTTTTTTTATCAGTTCTTTTGAGTATGGGCATGATGGGGACAAAAATCCCCAAGAGAATGATGCCGAGGCAGCCATACTCTTCAATTCCATGCAGTAGGATTCACTCCGCTCCAGGATAGATCCAGATTTCAAATAAGAGCGAAAGATCGCACCCACAGCCAAATTCCAGGCTTGCTTTCAGCGTTTCGGTATCAGCAAGCTGCCAATACTGAATCTGGTAATAGACCGAGATCGCCTGCCACAGCATTTCCTGCCCCAGACTTTCTTCCAAAGTCTGGAAAAAGATCGGGCCTTTTCCGTAGATGATCCCGCTGTAATCACCGGGAGAATACGCTCCGGCTGGCAGGCCGACTGCCAGGGATGGGTCCGTGCTGGATTCCAGCCGCTGTGTCCAACTATCAGACAATCCCTGGGCAGCAGAGGCACCGTAATTTTGCAGGAAATACACATAGGTTATATACTGAACCAATCCCTCATCCACCCAGGGCTGGTTCTGCTGGTCATTCCCAACCACGTTATAAAACCACTGGTGGCCGACTTCGTGAGCCACCACCGACTCGAGCAGGGTCAGGTTTGGCAGCCCCCGGGTGGATTCGCCCTCCTGATACAGATCTAAAAACAGTCCGGCAATCCCGGGATATTCAATTCCCAGGGCCTGCATCGGCGTACTGACCAGGTCAAACTCGCGGTAAGGATAGGGACCGAACAGATCGCTGAACGTTTCCAGGGCCTGAATCGCAAAGTCCAGGGCAGCATCCTGATGTTTTTGCAACCCTTCCAGGGCATAGCTGCTGACGAGAACCCCATCCCATTCCTTGGAGCTGACCGTAAAAGAAGTACTGGCAGCCAGGTAAAAATCTCTCGCAGGCCCGGAGGCAATCGTCAGGTGCTGCATCCCATTTTCAACCGTCTCTTCCACCACAGACCCGCTTGCGGCAATCACCAAATCTGCCGGTGCACTGACCTCCACCAGATAGAAACTGGCATCCTGGTAGGTCAGGTCCCCGTTTGGATAGGGGTAGTCGGAATACCAGCCATCCTGATCATAGGCCGGGATCATCGGATAAAACGTATCCAGCACCAGCACATCATCAAAATAACCCAGCAGCCCATAATTGCCCCCCATCGTCTCTGGCAGGACCAGTTCGTAGTCCATGCTGATCTCCACTTCCCAGCCCGGGTTCAGCCAGTCAGACAGCTCGACCCGCAGGGCAGTCCCATCACTCTCCAGACTGGTTTCAACGGGCTGACCATCCACCTCAACCTGTTCCACACTCAACACACCACCGTAATAATTGGGAAACAGGCGGAAATAGACCTCGTCCACAGGGTTTATTTCAAGATTGACATAGCGCACTTCCAGAGAGCCGGTCAGGGGTTCAGTCAGGTTCTCAGGGATGATCAGCGAGAGATGATAGACATTCGATGGGGGTAGATTATCCAGGGAGTCTTGACCTGCCTGAGTCAAGGTCTGTTCAAAGATGGAAAGGTCATCCCATTTGGCAACCTCAGTCGGAGTTGGAACAGCGGTCGGATCTTCTCCTTTCGGGGTCGGTTCAGGATCTTCCGGGGTCTTTTCCGGGGATGGCGTCACCTTTCCACCGGGGTTGGTTGGTGGAGAACAGGCTGTTAACAAGATCAGGCAAACAATAAATGTGATTCGGAACCATTTGATGTGCATGGGGACTCCTTTGCTCAAATTCGTCATATCCATATTTTATGATGAAAACCAAAAAGCGAATCAAAAACGAGAGCACTCTCCGGAAATCTAGTCGTCACTGCACGGGGAACAAAACAGGTGCCAGGAGCGTTTGAAAGATATGCAGGTTGTACCATCGCCATTAATCTGCTACACTCAATTCAATCGTTATCGAAGGAGAAGAACATGTCTGAGATCAATCTTTTCAACCGTTGGACCGTAAAGAAGAAACATTTCTGGCTCGCCATTGGGCTGGGCATCCCGGCTTTATGCGTTGTCCTGTTTTTCGTTTTCACCTTACTGGGCTTACCTATCTCAGGCGCAAGTGAATTTGCGTATGACACTGCCGATTTTGATTATGCCGAGGGAGCACCCTTAGAGATGGACTTCGCCGCGGAGGCCGAGACAATGGAAGAAAGCGTGCGATCCTCAATGGCCAAAGATATCCCGGTTGAAAATATGACCGCCAGCACAGACGGGTCTGCTGTGATTGAGCGTTTGCTCATCAGGGAAGGCAATATCACGGTTGCTGTCAATAATACCATCGAAACCCGGGAAAAAATCCAGGACATCGTCGATGAGCTGGCCGGTCAGGGTGCGTATATCGTGACAGCCTCAGAAAGCGGGCGCGGTGAAAACCGCCAGCCGTATATCCAGATGACGATCCGGGTGCCCGTCAAGCAATTTGATTCTGTCATGGATCAGATCGCCGAGATGGCTGTGCGGGTCGATGAGCGCTACCAGACCAGCCAGGATGTCACCGAAGAATACGTCGACCTGGAAGGCCGCATCGAGGCCATGGAAATTTCGATCGAACGGTTGAAAGACTTCATGCGGGACGCCACCCTCACAGAAGACCTGCTCAGTGCTGAGGCCCAGCTTGCCCAGCGTGAAGCGGAATTGGAAGCTTTGCAGGGCCGCTTAAATTACCTCGCCCAATCCGCCGCCCTGTCGCTGATCAACGTCTATCTCTCTCCCTACGAATTGAGCGAGCCGATCGACACCAGCTGGAAGCCCGCCGAGACCTTCCGCGCCTCGCTTGAAAACCTGCTGGACAGCATGAAAGGTTTTGCAGACTTCCTGATCCAGTTCGGGGTCAGCGTTCTGCCCTGGTTGATTTTCTTCGGCCTGATCATCTGGGGCGTGGTGGCTGTCATTCGCCGCCGCCGCAGGAAGAAATCTTCCGCTGGAGAGCAGAGCGAATAACCTCCAAACGATCACTACACCAAAACCTAAAAAGTGGATGGCACAAAGCCATCCACTTTTTTCATCTGCAACCTCCCATCATTTATGGACGATCAATAGATTAGATAATAAAAAAAGCTGCTCCCATGATAGAATCGACACATGAACACGCGCAGCATCCTCCTGATCCTTAGCCTGGCCTTGATCCTCCTGACGGCCTGTACCCCTTCAGAGACTTTCCCTGAATCGACATTCATCCCTCTCAGCGAGACCAGCAGCGGACCGCGTTCCCCCACCAGCCCCTCATCCCCCACCGGAAGCTGCGTGCTGACCCGCACCTTCCTGGACGGACTTTCATCAAGCCTTCCCTTCGAACAAACTGTGATAACGCACCAATCGTATGGTGGTGAGGAATCTCTGGGGATCTGGCTGGTCTCCCAGGAAATTATCCCAACGAATGCAGATCAATCCCTGGCGACTGCCGAACTGCAAGCCATCCAGGTTTCCAAAGCACTGGTTGACGCCAATCCATGCCTGCTCGAGATCGAAACCATGCAACTGACCGTGGTGGATGCTGAATATCAGCTGTGGTTTTCCGGCTCCCTCCGCACCATAGACCTGCCCAATCTGCAAACGGAAGAAATTGGTGGGGGTGCTGAAACCGAGCAAGGCGGCGGACGGGAATCACTACCCCCGAATACTGAATCATCTGCTGGTCCGGATGCCTGCACCTGGCAGGAACTGGCTTCGCAGTTGAAGAATGATTTTTCTTCCCGGCAGGTCGACGCCGCATTTACCTTTATCCGCGACGCCGGCGGGAATATTGTCTATGCGCAGTGGAGTGTCCCGGATCAGGGTGCTGCCCTCAATATCCTGGACAACGTGATGGCGATTGCCGGACAGGCTTCCTGCCTGTTCCCGCCCACCACCGGCATTTCTATTCTGCTCACCCTGCCCAACGGGCAAACCTTGCTGAGCGGTTTTCTGCCGATCGACCCAACCCAGGGAGCTGACCCCGCCGCCTTCACCTTTAACATTATTGCCCAACCATGAAAAAAATCGCTGGCACTGGGCTGCTTGCAGCCTTGCTCCTGCTGGTGCTGGTTGGCTGCACGGAACGCCTAACCGAGACACCAACCAGTTCTCCCATGCCATCCTCAACCTTTACCCCGCTCGCTCTGGCCACTGCCACCCTCACACCAAATCCTCCCCGGGCAACCTTTCCCCCTGCACCATCACCATCCCCAACCGAGATTCCCCAGGTTCGCTTCGCCGTCATCGGAGACTTTGGCAGCGCCGGTCCGGACCTGGCTGCAGTTGCCGATCTGATCGACTCCTGGGAAGTGGACCTGATCCTCACAACCGGAGACAATAACTACCCGCTTGGTTCACCCTTCACCATCGACGAGAACATCGGCCAGTATTTTCATAATTACATCTTCCCGTACCAGGGAGCGTATGGGGACGGCGCTCAGAAAAACCGTTTCTTCCCCTCGATGGGCAATCACGATTGGATCTGGCTGGACGGCAAGCCCTACCTGGACTATTTCGAGCTGCCCGGCAACGAACGCTACTACGCCTTCACCTGGGACTTCATCGACTTTTTCATCCTCTCCAGCGACTGGGAGGAACCGGACGGGATCACCGCCAACTCCATCCAGGGTGAGTGGCTTCAGGCTGAACTCGCCGCCTCAACAGTCGCCTGGCAGATGGTGATTTTCCACCACGCGCCGTACTCCTCCGGCTACCACGGCCCCACCAAACACATGCAGTGGCCGTTTGCCGATTGGGGAGTGGATGTCGTCCTCAGCGGCCACGACCACCACTACGAACGGCTGGAGGTCGATAGTTTGCTCTATATTGTCCAGGGGCTCAGCGGCGGGGCCATCTATGAACTAAACCAGACTTATTCCGGCAGCCAGGCGCGCTATAACAGGGCCTACGGCGCACTCCTGGTCGAAGCCACTCCGGATCAGTTGTGGTTTGGCTTTTACAACATCGAGGGAGAACTGGTAGACGAGTACACCCTTACACGATAGCGCTGTGCCCGATGATTCTTTAAATTAATGAATTTTTTCACAGCCTCGAATCAGGTTGTCTGGACAAGATTTTGAGGTACAATAACCCGCGTTTCCGGGGCATCCCCTTTTTTCCGTACCACCCCCCAAATTGATGAAACTTAGCGGCACCAAAACTATTCTTTTGTTTGGGTGTTCTTTTTGATAACAATCGAGGCGCGGCCTCGATGAGGTGTATGGAGATTGACCATGAGTGAAACCGCAGTAAAACCGGTGATTGAATTCCACAGCCCGAGCCCGATCCTGCATTGGATTGGCAAGACGATTTCAAAACTAAAGGGCTGGACAATTGAATATACAATCCCCGACGATCCGAAGATGGTGATCATCTTCTTCCCGCACACCAGCAACTTTGATGTCGTGCACGCCATCCCGGCCGCTTTCGCTCTCGGGCTAAAGCCGAATTGGCTGGTCAAGACCGAGCTCCTCAAAGGTCCCCTGAAGCCCTTCTTCCTCAAATTGGGAGCCGTGCCGATCGAGCGCAACCGCAAGGAGAACAAGGTCGACCTGATCGTGGATGCCATCGAGAATACCGAACGGGTGATGCTGGCCCTTTCCCCCGAAGGCACCCGCAGCAAAACCGATTTCTGGCGCTCCGGGTTTTACCACATTGCGTACAAAGCCCAGATTCCCGTCCATCTCGCCTTCATCGACTACCCCAGCAAAACCATCGGCGTTCACCCTGGCTTTGTCCCCTCCGGGGATATCGAGGCCGACCTGGAAAAGATCCGCGAGTTCTACAAAGATAAGCGCGGCAAGTTCCCGGAAAACATCGGCCCGATCCAATTCCGGGACAAAAACTGATCAACAAGAAATGTCGAAAGCCAGGTGAATTACCTGGCTTTTTTGCTTTATGGTGCCCACCACAGGGAGTGCGAAAATTTGGAACAATCATCATATATTCTTGGATGGAAACCAACAGGGAATCACTTTACACTAGAGGCTCAAGAACGAGTTAAAAAGGTTTCCTGAGGAGGGTACCATGAACCTGTCAACCGACACAACAGAAACCAACCTGAAAACGCAGCGAGAAAATATCCGCATCCGCATCCGCAAGGACCTGGTCGGCACGCTCTTCGTCAGCGCAGCGCTGTTAGCCGGAGCCGGGCGGCTGGACTGGAGCATCGCCTGGATCTATATCGCGCTCAATTTCCTGGGCCTGGTGGTCAATTGGGTCGTCCTGGCGGCAAAAAACCCACAAATCTTCGCCGCCCGGGCCGACATCACCAAAGAAGATACCAAATCCTGGGATAAGACCTTCACGGCCCTGTACGGCCCCATGCTGTTGCTGATCATGGCGGTTACCGGGATCGATGCCGGGCGGTACGGCTGGTCGCTGGTGCCGGGCTGGCTGCAATGGCTGGGCATCGGGCTGTTCATCTTTGGCTGGAGTTTTTCTCTCTGGGCACTGGTGTCCAACCCCCATTTTGAGACCTCAGTCCGGATCCAGGAAGACCGCGGCCATTCCACCTTCACCGGCGGCCCGTATGCCATTGTCCGCCACCCGGGTTATGTAGGCGTCGCCCTGCTGTATGCCGTCTCCCCTCTGTTCCTCGGGTCATGGTGGGGGCTGATCCCCGCCGCCCTGCTGACCGCTGCCTTTATCTACCGCACCTCCAGGGAAGACCAGACCCTCATCCACGAGTTGCCCGGCTACCGGGAATACACCCAAAAGGTGCGCTACCGCCTGCTGCCCGGGATCTGGTAATCCAGCTCTTTTATAAGAAATTCATTCCAAACAAAGTCGAGCATCGCCGCCTAATCGATCCGGATTTGTCTGGGATATAATACCGGACATGAACCTTGAACGTTTTCCACAGTTTTCCTCACAGCATGTCCCACCGCGCAACGTAGATGTCTGGCTGCCGCCTGAATATGCCGATGAGCCAGACATGCGCTACCCTGTGATGTATATGCACGATGGTCAGAATCTCTTCTTTGCGGAAGAGTCATTCGTCGGAGTGACCTGGGGAATCGACCAGGCGGTACGCAAGCTGATCCATAATGGAGAGATCCGTCCACCAATCGTGGTCGGGATCTGGAATACCCCCAACCGTTTGGGAGAATATATGCCGGAATATGCCATACCTTCCGAATCAGAGCAAAAAACGATAGAAGATCAGCTCCATCAGGACCACACCGGCAAGCCCTACCAGCTCGCGGGGGAAGCCTATCTCCGGTTCATCGTGACAGAGTTGAAGCCCTGGGTCGATTCCAACTACCCCACCCTGCCGGGCCGTCTGCACACCAACCTGCTCGGTTCCAGCATGGGAGGGCTGTTCTCGCTGTATGCACTCTGTCGGTTCCCGGAAGTATTCGGCGGCGCTGCCAGTCTGTCTACCCCCTGGCATATCGGGAAAAGCTCTCTGCTGCCGTTCTTTGAAACCAATTTGCCAGACCCCGCCAACCACCGGATTTACATGGATTTGGGCGGAAAAGAGGTTGCCAACCCACAACAAGATCAGCGGCTTCAAGCCTTGCAATCCATTTTCAATCAGTATGCCCGGGAGGCGGGGTACCAGGAAAACGACAATTTTCTGTCGTTGTTTTTTCCCAACCACCAACACAACGAACAGTTCTGGAGCAGCCGCGTCGATATCCCGATCAAATTCTTATTAGCGTCATAGATGAAAACCAGTTTCCCAATCAGTGATGAGTCCCGGACTTTCTTGAGTCGTGCTCGATTTCTGCACACTGCCAGATAATAAAAGCCGGGGGCCTGGGCCAAAATCCGCAGACCCATCAAGTCCTTAACAGAAAAAGCCCTATCGGTGTTCAATAGGGCCTCTCTGATTTCCTTCGTCGCTGCAATGTTCAATGATTGGTGCCACGATGATGCATGATGCGGCTGTGATGAAACGAGATGTTCAGCGATGTATCGTTGCAAAAATGTTTTGTCAATGTCCGAAGGAAATTCTCAACACTTTGTCAGGGCACTGCCTTCACTCAGAGACCCTGCTTGTGAACAGCCATTAGGAGGTTTTTTTGGGGGAGAGAGATTGGCTGCTCACTCGATAAAAGGAGAATATAAATGATCTTCTATATCTTATTAAATTTTTAGCCTGAGAACATTTGGAATTTGTAGAAAATAATTGGGATCACCCCAATCTTCCTAACAAAACAGAAAAGACCTTATAGGATTGAATTTCCTATAAGGTCTTTCTGATTTCCTTCTTGGCTACAATGCTTTCATCCTCATCCTTGGATGTAGAAAGCATTGTATCGACGAAAGTTTGGTGTTGAAGGAAACTTCCTCCACAAAGGGTTTCTGCCTTCACTCAGAGTTCCTTTGTGTTGATGGCTTCGCAATGAATTTTCGATGGATGCCAGAAGCCATCCTGTGCAAGGAGGAGAAAATGAAATGGATGGTGTATTTATATTATATACAATTTAAAGATAAAACATTAGAAATTCATTGGGATTCCTTAGCAATTTCCCAACATTTTATGATCGACGTAAGGGATTATCTTTTCTCCGCATCCATAATACGGTATGATCTAATTAGTGAAAAAGGACTATCGATGCCAATCAATTCTGAAATTGTTCAACCAGGCGACCCAGCCCCCTCCTTCACTCTGCCTACAGTAAGCGGAGAGGATATCTCGTTAGATCAATTCCTGGGTCAGAAGAACGTGGTCCTCGTCTTTTTGCGGGGATTTCTCTGACCATTCTGCCGCCGGCATTTGGAGCAGTTGCGCCAAGACGTACACAAGTTCAAGGAAAGAAACACCGAGATCGTCGTGATCGCCCCCGATACGATGATGAATGCCCAGAGCTTCTTCGAGAACAACCCGGTGCCTTTCACGGCTCTGGTAGATAATTCCCTTGAGGTCTATCAACAATACAATGTGCAGAGCAAACTGATCTCCCTCGGCCAGCGCCCGGGGCTGTTCATCATCGACAAGCAGGGCATCGTGCAGTTTGCCTATATTGGCGCTCAACAGTGGGAAATCCCCTCCAATGCGCAGGTACTGGAAAAACTGGACGAACTCGAAACGCTCTCCGTATAACGAGATCCTCTTTCTGGGACCTCAATTTCCTCTTCAACAAGCAGTCAAACCCTTCCTCCTGGAAGGGTTTTTCTCATCTTGGTCTAATCTAAAAACTCTTGACAAGCATATCGATTTTCAATATTATTTTATTGATAAACAATAAATATTTATTGATTATCAAAAAATGAAAGGACAAGATCATGAAAAAGAATGAAAAGTTGTTGTCTTTGTTGAAGGGGATCATCAACCTGGCCTATGGAGCAATGGTAATCGGCTCCATCCTCCTGGTGGTGGTGATGATTTTCTCTCCGCTTTTTCTAGAGGAGAATCTACGCTACCTGACCGCTTCTGTCCCTGTTTCGATCGGCACCGGTGATACCCCCCAATTTGATGTCAGCATCACCACCTCCCCCGCCGTGCATATCAGCACAGCATTTGTAGACGAAGCTCAGGGCATCTTAAGACTTGAAACCACCAACTGGTACTTCATTTTTGTCAGTTACATTTCACAACTGGTAACGGCGATAGGTTTGGCGTATGTCTTCTACCAGTTACGCGGAATCCTTGAAGCAATCGCCAAAGATGAAATATTCACCATGGAAAACAGCCATAAACTTCGCAAACTCGGGTATGCTATCCTAATACTTGGTTTTATCCGGCCCAGTTTCGAAGGAATGGCAGCCAACGAAATCCTCAGGCGGTTGACCAGTATCTCACCAGCAGTCACCATGCCCTCCCCATTCAAAATCGAGATTATCTTCGCCAGCTTACTGATCCTGATCATTGCCCAGGTGTGGGCATACGGTCTGGAACTCAAGACCGAACAGGACCTGACCATCTGAGGCAGCCATGGCGATTCAAGTAAACCTCGACCTGATGCTGGTAAAACGCGGTGTAAAGCTCTCTGAGCTGGCCGAAGCCATCGACATCACCCTGGCGAACCTTTCAATCCTCAAAACCAACAAAGCCCGCGCCATCCGTTTCTCCACGCTGGAAGCGATCTGCAAAGAACTGGACTGCCAACCCGGAGACCTGCTGGAATACATCCCGGATGAGGACAAGCAGAGTGAATGAATGAAGGTAAAACAATCCCACTCGACCTGATCCCTATCCTCTGGTAGCGTAGGTTGTGCGACCGAGACGCAGCAATGGAATCATCAAAAAAGGCACTACGTGCCTTTTTTGATTAGGAAAATTTCAGTAGCGAAACAAATTTACCATTCGCATCACTTCCCGATGTGATTACGGAAGGTGGTGTTGAGGTTTAATCACTTGCTGAGCAGGGTGACCATGACCATGAATTCGTGACCGCAGTGTACAGGGTCTCCATCTGGTCACTCGCCGCCTGATTCTCCGAGCGTGTTGGCATGAACGCCAGGATATAGAGGGTCTGATCGCGCACTGCGTACACCCTGCGCTGAAGATCCTGCCCCGATATACCATCCAGCACCACCGCCTCTACGCCACCGAGTGTGATTGACCACCAACCAATGCTTGAACGGGGGATTCCCATTGAGGCCTCGATTGTCAATTCCTCATCAGCAATCCTCAGGGCAGTGCGATCATAGGAATCGCTGATTTCAAGCCAGAAATGCGTATCACCCGCCCCCGGAATATGGGGAGAGTCGATAGAAAATGTGTCCCCAGAGGAGTTTTGATCGAATCCCTCAGGATAGGAAAAGCACAGACCCAGATCATCGCTCGAGAACACTTCCAATGTATCGTTCCCACCTGTTTGGGCTGGTGTACTATCGAGCGCTTGTGGAGTCGGAGTGAAAACGTCATCGACAGCCGAATTGGATTGCGATGTTTCCGCCGCACATGCGCTCATTGCAATCGCGGCCATTAAAATCAGCGCGAAAAAATTGACCCTCTTCATGATCTTTTCCTTTCTTCCATATGGTGATTTAAGACTAATGATGAACTGAACAGCAGCTTTGGAAATGTTGTCTTTGCGTGCAAATCCAACCAATGCAATAACATCCTTCATGGCTTGCCTCCTCTAGCTTGCACCATGCATTTTGTGAACTTCAATAATGATCATTGTATAAAGTAGATGGAAGAATACTGTATAAGAGATATACAAAATTTGATTAAATATTCCTGTGGGTGTATTAAATTGTTCAAGTTTCTATGCTGGGCAAAGATAACTTCTGATTAAGAGAGATCCCAGTACCCGTTATGCACTTGAGCCAGGAGAATAGGCCTTGCAGCAAATCTGGTTCCTACCAACACAACCGGCAACAATGAGGCATTCCCTCAGCATGTCCAAGGCGCCGATTATAACAGGGCCGTAATCAAACCCCAGTTCGCCAGGAGCAGGATGTAACCGGTGGCTGCCAGCGTGGCCAGGGAATAGTAAATCCTTTCCCCCAGCGAGCGCTGCTTTCCCTTCCAGGCCAGGGTTGTGAAAATCACCTGGATAATCGTGAATACGAGGCATAAGTATGCATAATACACATATATTTGATTCATGAGTGGTAAGTTGAACATGAGAAAGATTGGATACTCGACAAAAATCTCCAGGGGCTGGTTGAGCGTCGAGACAATGTACAGGGTTGCGAACAAACCGCTGTTGACCCATGCAACCCAGGCGGCAGCCTTGACCCAGCGCCGGATGCTTTTTGGGGTACCAGCCGGGTCTTTGATGCGCCAGCGGAGGATGGGAACAACCACCAGTGCGCTGTACAGGATACCAAGGCTGGTCCATAAGATACCGTACTCCCAGTTGGAGACAATGGTTTTTTCGGAGAGAATCGGTACCATGATTCTCTCGAAGACTTTATCAACCGCCTCAGTTACAGCATCAGCTGCGTTACCATCGCCGGCGTTGGTGGCGACCATCACGGCGTAGTTAAGGTCCGGGACCATCAAAGCGCTGGCATAATAGATGCTGTTAGATCCGTTATGGCCATAGGCCACACCTCCGGCCCAAGTGCCTGGATACAAGGACCAACCCAGGGAATAGGAGCCGCCATAGTCAGACAGCAGCATGGTATAGGCCTGCGGGCTCAAGAAGCCCGGCTCACCGCGAGCGCCACGCAGCTGATCCGTAATAAATATCGCCCAATCCTGGATCGTGATGTGAACCGAGCCCGCCGGTCCATGCCAGAGAGGATTCATAGCTGCAGCACGGCCATTACAGCAAACCCAAGGTGGGTTGCTTTGAGAATGGCCCCAGGGCTGGTCGACCTTGCCAAATTTGCCCAATCCACCAAACCCTGCAGAAGCCATGCCCAGCGGGGAGAAGAGGTATTGTTCAATCGCGCTTTCCCAATCCATGCCAGTCGCTCTTTCGATCATCGCGCCAGCGATGACGTAGCCCATGTTCGAGTATAAAGTTACAGTGCCAGGGGTGCTGGTAGGCTTTTCAGATAAGGCTATCCTGGCCGCAGCCACCCGCTGGTCTTGAATGGAGGCGTGACCCACAAGACTATGGTCGATATCGTGCTGCAACCCGGCCCGGTGAGATAAAAGCTGCCGCAGGGTGACAGATTTGAAATCCGGATGGATCGAGTCTGCGATGTCCGGAAACATGTCCGAGACGGTCGACTCCCAGCTGAGCTTCCCCTGGTCGACCAGGATGGATGCCAGGCTGGATGTCATGATTTTGGCATCCGATCCGATTGGCCAGGAATCATCCAGGGTAACGGGTGTCGGATTTCCCCATTTACGCACGCCAACCGCAGCGGCCTGCTGGAGGCCCTGGTCGGTCACCACAGCCGCCACCATGGCTGGCACGCCATATTCCTGGCTGATTCCGGTGATGATTTCCTCCAGTTCCGCCTGGCTGATGGCAGATACGCCATCACTGGTAGCTATCGAAGTGGGAGGTTGAGGTCTCAAGCCTGTTGAGCAGCCCGCCAGCAGCAAGGCCAGAATGGCTGATAATATCCATGTTCGAAAAGATGTCCGAGATAACATTGGCAACTCCTTATCTGATTTCTTTATAGAGAAGCCGTTTCGTACTAAAATTCCCCGCGTCTGAACTACCACTGACCGGTCCCGATGCACAGGAGAGTCTCCTGTGCATCGGTTACATTCGACCGGATGGAAATTATATGTTCAATTTCCTGTCGATCACCCTTGTCCCTGACCAGAAGATCAGAATATTGGCTGCCAGAAGCAATACCGGTATCAATAGGTTGATGTCATAGGTCGTAGAACCAAACGGCACATTGACCAAGGGTGGCATCGCCGATCCGAGGAGATAGCTCAGCCCCGTAAAGGCCCCCACCCCCAGGGCAACAAAAGCGGTCAGCCAGCCTGCGCTCAGGTCAAACACACTCTTTGCCACTGAAATCAGCAGGTAGGTGAGCAAAGGCACCAGCGTGAAAATCAATATCAAGGTGATACCGGTCAGAATACCAAGTTTCCACAGGTCAGTCGTGGTCAACCAGGGCGTCCAACTGCCAATCTCACCACTTGTGGTACTGGAAATCATGTCCCGGTAAAATTGCCAGCGGAACGGAAGATCCAGAGCGACCAGGAAGAGAAAGTCCAGCATGAACAAGCTCAGCCGTGAGCCGATCACCTGCTTGCCATTCACCGGCAGAGAGAAGAGCAGGTAGGCCTGGGGGCTGTAAAAATCCCGGACAAAAATCAGGATCTCCGCCACGAGCAGGGCTGCCGCCGCCATTCCAAACAGGATAAAAGTCATCGGATAGATTTTCATTCCAAAGAGTCCATAGCTCCAATTCACCCAATCCAGGAGATGATCCATCCGGGGAGTAGGTTCGGAGACGGCGCTGAGCACAGCAAACAGCAGGTAAAGTACTACGATCCCTACGTAAACCTTCAAACGTTCCTTCAAACCGACAAGTATCAATTTGCCTGTCATGATAAAACCTCCTTATAGATCCCTTCAATGGATCTCTTTTTTTGCACCCGCAGGTCCTCTGTGCTGCCGGACAGGATGATCTCACCATCCTTCAAAAAGACCACCTCATCCAGCAGTTTCTCCACATCGGTGATCAGATGCGTAGAAATGATCAGGGAACCTTCGGGGTTGTAATTGTCCAAAATCGTATCAATCGCAACCGTACGGGCAACAGGATCGATGCCCTCAAGAAGCTCGTCCATCAGATATAAGCGTGCCTTCCTGGCCAATGTCAAAGACAGCTGCAGCTTCTCACGCGTACCTCTCGAGAGAGCGGTCACCTTACGCTTTTGATCAATACCCATCCGTTCCAGCAGCGCAGCAGCATGGTCGGCATCAAAATCTGCATAGAAGGTATTGAAATATTGGATGATCCCTTGAATGGTCATCCAGTTTGGCAGGTGATTGACATCTGGCAGATAAGACACCAATGCCTTGGTCTGCGCGCCTGGGGCCATCCCGCACACCAGCACTTCGCCACTAGAGGGTTGGAGAAGACCCGCCACGATCTTGATCAGGGTGGTCTTCCCGCTGCCATTGGGGCCTAAAACCCCCAAGATTCTGCCAGGTTCAAGTTCCAGGTCCACATTCTTCAGCGCCGGAAAACTGGCGTAGGACTTACTCAGGTTGTGTAATTTTAATATTTCTTCCATATTTTCCTCACTCAGACAAAAATCTTTCAATCACTTTGAGAAGTTCATCGTGTGAAAAGCCAAACTCCTCCATCTCTCTTACAAAACTGGCAACTCGATCGAGAACCATTTCTTGGCGAAGTTTCAAGACAACCTCCGGTTCATCAACAATGAATGTGCCCTGTCCTCTTTTTGTATAAACCAACATTTCACGCTCCATTTCTACATAAGCTCGCTGCACAGTGTTGGGGTTCACTTCCAATTGTTTCGACATATCGCGCACTGAAGCAAGCTTCTCACCAGGCAGGATTTCCTTCGAAATCATCTGTTTCTTGATCAATTCCATGATCTGGATATAAATCGGTTTGTTTTCATCAAATACTTCTATCATATGGACCTTCCTTGTGTACTAGTGTACTAGTGTATTACACACATAATACACTAGTACAAAATATTTGTCAAGTCCCAATTTCACATTGTGTTTTCACAACTCCAGGACAATTCAAAATCCCCCGCACAAAATCCAACAGATGCTCCCCCTCCTCCAGCCACCTAATAGTGCAAAAAAACTGTTACAAGCAGTGACCTTGAAAATGCCAAACTCACTACTATCCAGCGAGCATTGATGACTTAGGCCGCACGATGGCTGGATAGGAGGGTTTCGTTCGGAATAATCACTTTAGGAGAGTGGAATCAAAAAAACCGCTTTTACGGCTTATTTGTTCAGGGGATTGTGTCTGGCTTCAATCTCAATGCGTAGTGCAGCCAACACAACCATAAAGAATCGCATTTTTCTTACTGGCGATTAAGACTAGTGCGGTAACAATGACTTTTCCATAAATCGCCAGCGGTCATGAAATTCAATCGGTGCCTCTGTCTCTTTATAAGGCTGTCGATCAACGAAGCCAAATTTTTCGTAGAGGTGGTGTGCAGCTTTCATATAGGGTGCTGTATCAAGGTAGACGGAGTCATAGCCGTATGATCTCGCGTCATCCAACAGACGTGATAGGATTTGTTCGCCAAGCCGAAAACCACGCATGTTGGAGCGAACATAGATTCGTTTTATATCAGCCAACTTGGATCCTAAACCGCGCAACCCACCCATGCCAGCAAGCTGTCCTTGAAACTTGACAATGTAAAAGACACCTTCAGGTGGCTTCTGATCACAAACTTTAACCATACCCAAGCGCGCGGAATCTTCAGCGGACATCCCAACAATTTCTTTGGGATGAATGTGAAAGTAGGACTCAAACTCGCCCCAAACCCACGCTATGTACTCAATATTGAGTTTGAGAAGTTCCGCGTTGTGAATTTGAATGTCTGCTTGGATAAACTGCGTGTGAGTCATAGCACGTGAGTATATTCCTTAAAAGTAATTTGTGAGAGATAGTCAATCGTGGGTTGCTGTAAAGCCAACACCCAACAGCTTGCGTTAGCAGCGGACGGGGAGGGTGGGAGTGAATATAAGCCTGAGGGCAGTATAAACCCCAAGCGAGAAAAATGCGTGTAAGTCACGCAGACTCCCAGATGTCAGGTGCATGCTTTGTTGGGCAGACCCTTAGCAAAACAAATCATCTTTTTACAGTCATATGCCGCCGACCTCACAACTTAGGTCGGCGGCAACTTTACCTATTATCGTTACGAAAGGAAATTCCTTACTGTCCGGGCGGGCGGTAACTAGGTGATTTTTTCGCCGCTGCGTCGACTTCTTCAGGGGTTAAAAGTACAGTAATTTTGGTAGTGGCCGCTCCTGAGGCGTTAACTGTCAAAGACAGGGACGCGGCGGTGGCGTTATCGGGTAAATCTGCAATGACAAAAAGATCGGTCTCCCCGAAGGCGTAATAGAAGGCTTCCAGCTTTCCACCAACTGATTCGAACAATTTCTGGATGGCTGCGCGTCGTCCCGAACCGCCATCAGTGATCAATCCTTTGACTCCGTCACCAACATAGTTGGCGTGAACAAGATACTTTGGCATTTTATTCTCCTTTTGTAATAAGTGTGCTCCTTCTAGAAGGCACATTGACAGAAAACGAAATATATTAATGGTTGGAACTCTGACTCATAGGCAACTCCTTATTTACACACACCTTCAACTTCCACTATCAGACCATAACTTTGAGGACAGAATAGTTGAATATCAAGAATAGTGTTATGTCAAAGGATGATTATTATAATTCTTAACTGAAAATCCAATCAGGGAATATTTCATAAAAGCTGTGTATGGAACTGCCTAACGGTTTGCATAAGTAACCCGGCACAGCAGGGCTGAATTAGCCCGCCTTCTGTCCAGCAACGAGCATCATGCACCCATAACTAAAATACACGCCATCTGCGTCTGCTTGCTCGAGATCCATTTGATACCTTTTCAATTCAGCCTCTGTAATAACATTCTTGGCAAGGGCTTCCTTTGCGGTTTTATCCATAAGAGCAGCTTGTCTTGCAAAAGCATAATTCGTCATTACAAGAGGAAATACTTCAAAAGAGACATTCACAAGACCTTGCTTTTTAAATTGCCGATACAGTTGACGCCCTGAGTATCCATTGTGGGCTAAGTGGTCAGCCAAAAACCGAACTAATCGCCGTTCAATCTCAACTTCACGGGTGTCAGTACCGAAAGAACCCAAATCGGTATCCAATATCACGACCCAGCCATTTGCCTTTGTCACGCGAACCATATCAGCGAGCGCTTTGGTTGGTTCGGGTAAATGCTGGAACAGTCGCTCGCTGCGACAGGAGTCAAAATAGCCTGTTTCAAATGGCAACGCAGCCGCGTCGGAGTGTTTATGCTTGACCCAGGCACTTATGCCCGCTTCCTCAGCACGTCGCTCGGCCTCTGCAACCATCTCCTGGTCGTAGTCCACTCCATAGACTTCTCCATTGGTGTCAACAAGTTCTGAAAGTGCTATGGTATCAATTCCAGGACCACATCCAACATCAAGTACTTTGTGGCCGGTTTCAATTCCCATACACGTATAAGTACGCTGCTTGAGGTGGTTGAGAAATTCCCCAACAACTTGAAGATATTCAGTGTCAACATATCCTTTGGGCCTGGCCATAAGGTCCTCCTCTTTTTACCGATAGAACTTTGAAGGGCACTTTGACCCTGATAGCCGGGCTTACAGCCCGCTTGTCAGGTGCAGGCTGTGCAAGCAGCACTGAACTGAGCTCATCCTCTTGTGGATTTTGCAATGATGAGGACGCATGATCAAAGAATAACTTCAACTTTCGGACATAGCAGCTTTGCCTGCCATAAAGAAACCAATCGCAAGCAAGCCCTGGATAGTCGCCGCAACCCAGTGAACGGATGTAGAGGTATCGGTGAACTGACCATACAGGCTGGTCAGGGCATGGAGAGCGAAGTATAGGGTGAAACCGAGCGTTACCCCATCCCGAGCCTTTGAAGCCTCCGTATTACGGACAAACCAGGCGATCAGACCCAGCCCAAGCATTTCAACGCCCGTAAACCGTATAGTCATTAAAAATCCTGATGTAGGGGCCGTGTCTGTTTGAGATGCTGCTGCCATTGTGGCGGGGGCAAAAAGCTGAGCAAGTCCGAGAAGTACCATTAAAATAGCCGTGATTGTAAATACCACATTAAGTTTCATTTTTTTCTCCCTTGGAAATACAGGATGTGAACAAGAGAATAGTTAATCTGTAAACCCTACAATTCAGGTAAAGTTACGGAGAAAAAGACCTGCAAATCAAATACTCAAATTCATTTCCCTCGGGCTTGGCGTTGGTTGTAGGCATAGCCCAATATGGCAACTATTGAGCCCTATCACCTTTATAGAATAAATGCTGGCTGATATTTAACTTGACCGGGTAAATCCAGCATCTCTAGGGCTAAAAACACCAATCAAAAACCCATGCTTGAACAGCATGGGTTTCCTCTATCTGCAATCAATGTGAGCTACAGTCAAATCCCTCTGATTGTAGCTAATGGGCTAAATTAGCCTCAGCAAAATCCACAATCGATCTTCCACCCACCATCGATTTTAATCATCAATACTTCGATTGTTGAAACATAGTTGGTATTTTCGCTGGGAGGATTTTCTCCCATAGGATCAATTGGTCCTTCGTAAAACCATTGCAGCCATGCCATTTCAACATCACCATCTTCCCAATATCGGATGCCTTCCGGAGTATCCGACTCAATTTCGATCCCATTCGCGTTTGCACCGTTGTGCGCATACCGGTAGCACGGGTCTCCATATTGAAGAAAATATTCTCGATGTGGTTCACCTTCCCCCAACTTGGCTGCCTCGGCCCGACTGTATTCCAATGCGTCGATCGCTTTTTCTGATAAGTAGGTTTCTGCTTCAGCGATGTCCCCTTTCTCGCAAGCGCGGAAAAAATTATGATACGCTTCGGCAGGCGGTTCCAGAGGCTCTTTGGCACCACAGGCCGTAACGAAAAAGAAAAGAACCACACACAAGACTACCCATCTGAACTTCATCGTGCACCCTCCTCAAG
>DATHZS010000015.1:0-54058 GCA_035458505.1 Anaerolineales bacterium
GAATGGGCTGGCACTGCTCACTCCTCACCTGAAGAAGTTGTTGGTGGCCGATATTCTGGTCCGGTTTTGCGAACAGATTCCATATGCGTTCGTGGTCATTTGGGCCGTCAGCATCCACAAGATCACCCCGTTTCAATTTGGGATTTTAACCGCCGTGGAAATGACAACCGCCGTGCTGGTCTATCTCCCTGTGGCTTATTTTGCGGATAAATCCACCAAAAAACCCTTCGTCGTCACCACCTTTGTCTTTTTTACGCTCTTCCCGCTGGTACTGCTTACAGCCCGCACCTTCTGGGCCATGGTGATTGCTTTTGTGATCCGCGGCCTGAAGGAATTTGGGGAACCCACCCGGAAAGCGTTGATCCTGGATCTTGCCCAGGAATCCCGCAAGGGTGCTACCTTTGGCGTGTATTACCTCATCCGTGATGTGATTGTTTCGATTGCAGCTTTCAGCGGAGCGCTTCTCTGGGATTCATCGACTGCCGAGCTGATCGTGAACACCCTCGGAATCGGCCGCTCGCTGCTCCCCTTCTTTGAGCGCTTCTCCGCTCCCGAAACAAACTTCCTGGTCGCATTTGGCTTCGGCGTTTTAGGAACGATCTTTTTTGCCCTGTTCGGACAGGACCTGGGGTATCCCCAGACTGCCATCTCACATCCAGACGCAGAATAAAAATCAAAACAATTCCAGTATTTATTGGTACAATTCACCTGTGAGTTCAAGCCTTTTCCCCCCCGGTGTTCCAACCTCAAAACGCATCCTGGATTACTTGCTGATGCTGGTGTTATCCCCTATCCTGCTGCCGCTGCTGGCTCTGACAGCCCTGCTGGTAGCGATCTTTCTCGGCCGGCCTGTGATCTTCTCTCAGAAGCGGGCTGGCTACCGCGGCCAGACCTTCACCCTGTACAAATTCCGCTCGATGACGGATGCCCGAGATTCGGACGGAAACGTGCTATCCGATGAAAAGCGCCTGAACCTGTTCGGCAAACTCCTGCGAGCAACCAGCCTGGATGAACTGCCTGAACTGCTGAATGTGCTTAAGGGAGAAATGAGCCTGATCGGCCCGCGTCCCCTGCTGGTCTCCTACCTGCCGCGCTACAACGCAGCGCAAGCCCGCCGCCACGATGTACTGCCCGGCATCACCGGCTGGGCACAGGTCAACGGGCGCAATAATGTTTCATGGGAGATCAAATTTAAACTCGATGTGTGGTATGTCGATCACTGGTCTTTATGGCTGGACATATCAATCCTGTTCAAAACCGCCTGGAAGGTCATCAGCCGGGAAGGGATCAACCAGCCAGGCAATGCCACTGCCCAGGAATTCACCGGCAGCTCCACCAGCGGGGCACAGCACCAACCACCGAACGAGTCCTAAGCGGTTTGCAATTTCCCCAGACATCGATTAAAGTAGTGCTACTATGCGTATTCTCTATATCGCTGATGGGCGTTCCCCAACTGCCCGGAACTGGATCACCCATTTTATAAAACCAGAGAACCAGGTCCATCTGATCTCCACCAGCGACTGCACTGCCATCCCGGGGTTAGCGTCGCTGCATGTGCTGCCGGTGGCCTTCAGCAGCACCGGGATTTCCAAAACGCAAGAGCCAAACCGGTTAGGCACCCTGCGCCGGCTGGCCCCAATCTTTGTGCGCACCTTTATCCGCCAGTGGTTGGGACCGCTGACCTTTCCCAAAACCATCCGCCGCCTGCGCGACCTGATCGACCAGATCCAGCCGGATATGGTGCATGCGATGCGCTACCCTTTTGAAGGGATCGTTGCCGCTCTGGCCAACCCCAAAGCCCCGCTGATCGTTTCTGTCTGGGGCAACGACTTTACCCTGCATGCCAAAGCCAACCCGCTGATCGGTTATTTAACCCGCCGTGCCCTCAAAAAAACCGACGCCCTGCACGCAGACTGCCAGCGCGACCTGCGTTTAGCCCACCAGTTGGGGTTTCCGGCTTCTCGCCCGGCGGTTGTCCTGCCTGGTTCCGGCGGAGTTCGCACCGAGGTGTTTTCACCTCCTGCTCAACCTCGCCCAATCTCACCACCGGTCATCATTAACCCGCGTGGTTTCCGCACCTACATCCGCAACGATGTCTTCTTCCGGGCAATCCCGCAGGTGCTGCACAAGTACCCGGAGGCGCGGTTCCTCTGCCCAGCCATGGACCACGAAATCCAGGCGCATAAATGGGTGGAGCACTACCACCTGGAAAACAACGTCGAACTGCTCTCACTGGTCCCGCATGGGCAGATGGCCGACCTGTTCCGGCAGTCGCACATAGTGGTTTCGCCCTCCACACACGACGGTACGCCCAACACCTTGCTGGAAGCCATGGCGTGCGGTTGTTTCCCGGTAGCCGGAGATATCGAATCAATCAACGAATGGCTGACCAATGAAGAGAACAGCCTGCTGGTCGATCCCTCGGACCCCCAGATGCTGGCACAGGCCATCCTCCAGGCAATTGAGGACCACGCTCTGCGCCAGCGGGCAGAAACCATCAACGCTCAGCTGATCGCAGAACGAGCGAATTTCCGCACGGTGATGACCCAGGCCGAGCAATTCTATTCAGAGGCAGCCGGTGTCTGACCTAATCTCTCCCCTGCTGCCACTTCTGCAATGCCCGCAGTGCGGCAGCGGCCCGATTGAATTCAGCCCAGCGGCTTATCCAGACCCGCTGCCGTTCGAGACGGCAGACCGTCACCTGGTTTGCGCGTCCTGCACAGAGGCTTTCCCGATCACCGCGGACTCCATCCCAATCCTGTGGAGCGAAGCCCTGAAAGAACAATTCCAGCACCCGCTGGACCCGGATTCGGCGATCGGAGCGAATATCCAGGTCTACAATGCCATTTCCGATGAGTACCAGAGCTATACCCGCCGCCTGCCGGAAAACGCCCTGCGCATCCAGGATGGCGTCAGGCGCATCCTGGCCTATTCCGCGGAAGCCTCGCCGCGCTACCACCTTGATTTTGGCTGCGGGCCAGGCCAGGTGTTGGGGTGGCTGAAGGACGAGGCGCTGATTTCCGTGGGTATGGACGTATCCCTTGCCAACTTGCGCAATGCCCGCAAAGCGACCAATGCGTTCGTCATTTGCGGGGATGCAGCCCGGATGCCCTTCAAAGATCAGGCCTTCGACCTGGTCACCGAAGCCTCGGTGCTGCATCATATCCTGGATTGGCAGAACGTGGTCAAAGAGAGCTGCCGGGTATGCAAACCGGATGGCGGGATCATGCTGGATGCCGAACCCAGCAAAGAGATGGTGGCTTTCAGCAAGCTGGCCGTCTTGGTATTCGACCTGCGCTTCCCGGTATATAAACTGCTCAGCTATGTCTGGAAAAGCAAATATGTCTTCCGCGATACCCGCCAAGCCAGGCTCAACCTGCTGGCAGAAGTCCACCACCAGCCCGGCACAGGGTTCCCGCTGGATGTCCTGCGCGGGCTCTTCGAACACGCCGGGTTCAACCTGTACCTGTATCATTCTCCCGGTGCAGACCTGGACACCACCCGGCCGCCGAAGCTGAAAAATATCATCCTCAACCTGTTAAGTTTTCGGAATCCCTGGAACCCCCAGCTGGGGTCGTTCACTGCACTGGGTTCCCAATCCCCTGCTCCCCTCAAGAAAGGAGTTGCCCGATGAAGCTGCAAAAAGTGGTCATCATAGGCACTGGCGGCTTTGGCCGAGAAGTCCTGGATGTGCTTGAAGCCATCAACCAGGCTGAAGCCCAATACGATATCCTGGGATTTATCACCGAACCCGGTTACCAACAACCCGGCGAACTGATCCATGAAAAACCCGTCGTGGGGCACTTCGACTGGCTGGAACAAAACAAACACGAAGTTAAAGCGATTTGCGCGATTGGATCACCCGCAGTACGCCTGCGGTTGACTCGCCAGGCAGAACAGATGGGAGTACAGTTCTTCAGCGCGGTCCACCCGCGTGCCATCCTGACCCGCTGGGTCACGATGGGGGCCGGTTCAATCATCACAGCCGGGTGCATCCTGACCAACAACATCACCATCGGCAACCACGTGCACCTCAACCTGGACTGCACGGTAGGACATGATGCGGTTATCGAAGACTGCGTCACCGTCTCGCCCGGGGTGCATATCTCCGGCAACGACCGGCTTGAAACGGGCTGTTTCATCGGCACCGGGGCAAACCTGATCGAGGGCAAAACCATCGGGCAGTGGTCGGTGGTTGGTGCCGGGAGCGTGGTCGTCAAAGACATCCCGGCCAACACCACTGCGGTCGGCAACCCGGCCAAAGTCATCAAGACCCAAGCACCGGGATGGCATTTGAGCCAGTAAGGACAGGCAATGGATATCTGGACCGACATCCTCTCCCGCGAGCCAAACCGCATCCGGGAAACGTTCAAACAGCTCAACACAGCCGAAAAGATCGCGGTGCGCGCTCACCTGATCCGCATGACCAGCGACCCGGACTGGCATCCAGAACAGGTCAAATCAGCCTCGATCGCCATCGAAGCGATCAAAGACCTGCCAGACATCTAGCCTGCACCTCCAAGAAAAGCGGGAATTTCACCTCAGCCAGAAGGGCAGATTTGCTGGCTTTTTGTATAATAGTGGATATGGATATAAAAGAACTGACCAGAGAGATGGATGCGTTTGTAGCTGCCAAAGGCTGGTACGCACCGGATAGCCCCAAACCGCAAAACCCGCGCAGCCTGGCGATTTCATTGGCCATAGAAAGCGCTGAAGTGCTTGAATTAATGCAGTGGACAGACCTCCCGCCGGACAAAGCAGCACTGGCCAGCGAACTGGCAGATGTGGCCTTATATTTACTTCAACTGGCAAAGGTCAGCGAGATTGACCTGGAAGCCGCGGTTTTAGCCAAACTCTCTGAGAACTATCAGCGTGAGTGGAACACTCCCAAGAGGGATCTCGAATAATGGACCCAAAAAGCGAATTGCCAACGCAGCCAGAGAGTGCGCCGACCCTCACCCCAACCCCTGACTGGCCGTTTTCCCAGAGCGAACTGGCCGCCGGCCTGCGCCGCTATACCAGCGACCCGACCCTGACGATCAGCGGCCTGCAAGCAGGCGAAATCTGCCAGCGCAGGCCGGCAGTGGGCAAGCTGCGCGGCATCCATGTGCAAACGATGGGCGCAGCGGGCGAACACCGCTTTGAACTGGTGCTCAAGCAAACCCAGGGCAGCACGCGGACCGGGGCCGCCGGAGCAGGACTGCGTGAAAAATCCATCTACCAGTCTCTCAAAGAACACCTGCCTGTCCATCTCCCTGAAGTGATTGCCTCCCATCCCAGGGGAGACTGGCTGGTGATGGTCCACCTGCCTGCCGGCAGGCAGCCGGAAAAATGGACCGCGGCCGATTATCTGCTGGCAGCCGAGCAGCTGGCGGTACTGCACGATCGATTCTGGGGCCTGGATGAGCACTTATCCGTTTACCCCTGGCTGGAACAACCCCTGAATTCTGACCGCGATATCTACCTTCAGGCGGCCAAAGCCGACACCGCCAAACTGGCACAAAACACCAATGGAGTCCTCGGCAGCCAAACGGATATCCTATCGATCACCGAAAAAATCGTTGAGAAGATCGACGATATCATAGACGTATTGCAGGACAGCCCTGCAACGCTGCTTCATGGGGACTACTGGCCCGGAAACATCCTGATCGAAAAGAACAGCCAGCTGACTGTTTTCGATTGGGAAGATGCCGCCATCGGCCCTGCTGTGCTGGACCTGCTGGGTTTCCTGCAAGGCAGCAGCTGGCATTTCTCTCCCCTGCCGATCCCGGCAGACGAGATCATCGCACATTACCGCAGCCAGCTCGCCAAAGCCGGTGCACATACCTATTCCAATCGGGAGTTTGATCTCGTCTGGGACTATACTGTAATGTGGACATTTGTCGGAGGATGGGTGGGACGGCTTGCCAGCACGCCAGAAACCATCCTGCCGATGAGACTCTCTGCCCTGGAAGAAGTGCTCTTCTCTCCTTTGCGAGCCGCATTCAACCGGCGTTTCCCATGACCAACCCAAGGAAGGAAATCCAATGCGCGTGACAGTCTTTGGCGGATCTGCCCCCAAGGCAGATTCTCCTGAATACCAACAGGCCTACCACCTTGGCCAATTGCTGGGCAGCCACGGCCACACCGCACTGACAGGCGGTTACATTGGCACGATGGAAGCCGTCTCGCGCGGTTGTGCCGAAGCTGGCGGCCATGTGATTGGGGTGACCTGCGACGAGATCGAATCCTGGAGACCCGTCTCTCCGAACCCCTGGGTGATCGAAGAGCTGCGCTACCCAACCATTCACCAGCGGCTGCTGGCTCTGATCAATCAATGTGAGGCAGCCATCGCCTTACCTGGTGGAGTAGGCACATTGGCAGAGATCGCCATGATGTGGAACCAGCTGCAAACCAATGCCATTCCCACACGTCCCCTGGTGCTGGTGGGAAACGGCTGGCAAAACACAATTACTGCCCTGCTGAACGGCCAGGATGGCTATATCCCCCAGGAACACCGCAGCTACCTAACCTTTGCAGACACCGTCGAAACTGCCTACCGGCACATTACCTAACACTGATGCCTGCCATCCATCCTCCCAAACTGCAGCAGCAAGTGAGCGAACTGGTTCAGAATTACGCTGATCCGGAAAAATTCTTGCGAAAATTACAAGACCTGTTCGCGTTTTATGGAGACCAAACCAAGCGCGTCAGCCCGCGTTCGATGAAAACAACTGGCCTGCCATCCGCGCACGTCCCCAAACCAGTATTGCGGCAAGTCATGCTCCAGCTTACTCCGTATGCAGAAAATATCCCCCATGCCGTATTGGTGCTGGCACGCAGCCTCTGGGAACAACCTCAATTGGAGCACCGGGAGCTCGCCACATTACTGCTCGGCAAACTTCCGCTCAACTATTCCAATGAGGTCCTTTCTCTTGTACCCAAATGGTGCCTTCAGAACCATGAAGAATCCATCCTGATTAGCCTGGCAACCAACAGCCTGGAAAAAATTCAAAAAGAAGACCCAGACCAGCTGCTCGGCCATATCGAAAGGTGGCTGTACCCGGAACCAGAAAGTTCAGAAGAAGTTTCGCCCCAAGCGCAAAAACCAACCCCTGCTGCGGAGCTTAACCTGCACAAATTGGCGATCACCGCCCTGGTCCCCTTGGCCAACGCCCCCTCTTTTGTGAATCTGCCAAAAGTGTACAACTTGCTCAAGCCGAAACTGGCCGAAGCCCCCAACACTTTGCGTCCCTACCTGTTGGATCTGCTGCGCCCATTGGCCCGCCGGTCTCCACAGGAGATTACCTATATCCTCCGTACCGAGTTGTCCCAAACACCTGCCAATAAACACCTGATCTGGCTGGCCCGCCGAACCATGGATGAACTTCCGGCAGAACAACAGGCCAAGCTCAAATCACTGATATATCCGCAACAAAGTAAAGGTTAACTGGTTCGTAAAAAATACCCCTCTTTCGCTCCATAAACGGTCATTTGCTGGCTTGATATTAAAAGCACCGTTTGGTATAATCATCTATTGACTAGACCGGGATGCGGCATTTTTCAGTACGCTGCATACTTGGAGACCTGTAAAAAAATTTGAAAGGACAGATGTCATGCCACTATCAAAAGAAGTAAAAACAGAAGTTATTCAGGAATATCAAAGAGACGAGAAAGATACCGGCTCACCTGAAGTACAAATTGCGTTGCTGACCAACCGTATCACCCAGCTCACCGATCACCTGCGCACCCACAAGCACGATGAATCATCCCGCCGAGGGCTGCTCAAACTGGTCGGCCGCCGCAGAAAACTGCTGGCGTACATCCACCGGAAAGACTATAAGAGCTACATCGAAATTACCAACCGGTTGAAGATCAGACGCAAATAATGATACGCGAATCTGTGGGTAGATGGTCGCCAGGTCATCTACCCGTTTTATAATATGCACTATGCCCGCCCGTTGGGATTTGGATGCTGGAGATAACCCCCCTTTCTTCGAAAAACTCAGTTGTCGCTGGCCCCCAGTTCCTAACAAGGTGGGAAAACCTTAGGAGGTTTACAAATGAAACCAGATCTAAAACGCTTTAAAGCGTCTGTCGGTGATCAAGAAATTATTTTTGAAACCGGCTTACTGGCGCTTCAGGCAGGCGGCGCAGTGACCGTTCGATTGAATGGGTCGCTGATCTTTGCCTCTGCCACTGTCAGCGCAGAACCACGCGAGGGGATCAATTTTTTCCCGCTCAGCGTAGACTTTGAGGAACGCATGTACGCGGGCGGCCGCATTCCTGGCGGCTTCTTCCGCCGGGAAGGCCGTCCGACTGAAAATGCGATCCTGACCGCTCGCCTGACCGACCGCCCTCTGCGGCCGTTATTCCCCAAAGATATGCGGAACGATGTCCAGGTGATCATGTATGCCATCTCGGCAGACCCGGAAACCCCCCTGGATGTGATGGCGATCAATGCGGCTTCTGCCGCGGTGCTGATCTCTGACGCCCCCTGGGGCGGACCGGTCGGCGCAGTTCGCATCGGCCTGGTAGACGGCGAGTTTGTCGTCAACCCCACCTATACCCATATGGAAGGGTCCAGCCTGGACCTGCGCGTGGCAGGCACCAAAGAAGGCATTCTGATGGTCGAAGCGGGTGCGAATGAAGTTGACGAAGACACAATGAACCGGGCATTGAGCTTTGCACATGAAGCGATGCAGCCCCTGATCGATGCACAACTCGAGATGGCTGCCGCAGTTGGAAAACCCAAAATTGAATATACACCCTTCAGCATCCCGGAAGACATCAAAGCCAACGTATATACCCAGGCCAAGGACCGCATAGAAGCGATCTATGACCAGGCCCTTTCCAAACACGAGCGGGATACGGCCATCAACACATTGCGCAAAGAGGTTCTCGAAGAACTGGCCGGGGAAGATGAAACCCTCCTGCCCGACCTGCGGGAAGCTTTTGAGAACGCCAACAAAAAAGTGGTGCGTGCCCGCATTCTGGACCGCGGCCTGCGCCCCGATGGACGCTCCACAACCGAAATCCGACCCATCTGGAGCGAAGTCGATTTCAGCCCCAGAGCACATGGATCCGGCATCTTTACCCGTGGCGAGACCCAGGTACTCACGATTGCCACGCTCGGCACCCCGCGTGACGCCCAGAGCCTGGATAACCTGACACCGAATGAGACCAAACGCTACATGCACCACTATAACTTCCCGCCATTCTCCGTCGGGGAAACCCGCCCCCTGCGCGGCTCTTCCCGCCGGGAGATTGGCCACGGTGCCCTGGCAGAACGAGCCCTCGTCCCGGTCATCCCGGACGAAAAAGACTTCCCCTATACCCTGCGGCTGGTCTCGGAATGTCTGTCCTCCAACGGCTCGACCTCGATGGCCTCTGTGTGCGGCTCCACCCTGGCCCTGATGGATACGGGTGTTCCGATCAAAGCCCCGGTCTCCGGGATTGCGATGGGCATGGTCAGCGAAAACGGCAAATACAAGATCCTCAGCGACATCCAGGGATTGGAAGATCACCTCGGAGACATGGACTTCAAAGTTGCGGGTACCGATAAAGGGATTACCGCCCTGCAGATGGACATCAAAGTCTCTGGGCTGACCCCGGAGATGATGGCCGAAGCCCTGGCACAAGCCAAACAGGGTCGTGCCCACATCCTGAACGAGATGCTGTCCGTGATCTCCGCCCCGCGCCCGGAACTAAAAGAACATGCTCCCCGCATGATCACCATCAAGATTCCGGTCGACAAGATCGGTGCGGTGATCGGTAAGGGCGGTGAAACGATCCGCTCCATCCAGGAAGAAACCGGCGCCAAGATTGACATCGAAGATGATGGCACAGTGTTCGTCTTCACCACTGACAGCGAGAGCGAGCGAATCGCCCGTGAGCGGATTGAAGCTCTGACAGAATCGGCGATAGCGGGACGAATCTACACCGGTAAAGTTGTCCGCACCACAGATTTCGGTGCGTTCGTAGAGATCATCCCTGGCACCGACGGCCTGGTGCACATTTCACAGCTGGCCTCACACCGGGTTAACCGGGTGGAAGATGTCGCCGAGGTTGGCGATGAGATCACTGTGATGGTCACCAATGTGGACGAAGTATCAGGACGCGTCCGGCTGTCACGCCAGGCAGTCCTCGAAGGCTGGACGCTCGAGGAAGCCCAGGAACGGGACAGCGGTGGCAAGCCCAGCGGTGGAGGCCGTAAAGGCGGCGGAAACCGCGGCCGTGGTGGCAACCGCGGCGGCCGCCGGGACTAACCCGTCACGATTACTTACAAAAGAGAGGTGTTGAGCAAATCAACACCTCTTTCTTTTTTATACACACTATTCAGGAAAATCCGCCGGCTAATCCCCGGCCAACAGATCCGCAATCACCTCCATCGAGACCCAATAAATATCCGGGAAATTGGTTCGAGCATCCCGGTTGGATGCAAAGAATAAAAATCGCCCATCCGGTGAAAAGGCCGGTGTAGCCTCCTCCGCCGCTGAATTGACCGGCGAGCCAAGGTTCTGGGGCACAGACCAGCTGCCCGAAGGTTGGCGGACGCTGAGATACAAATCCCCTACCCGCCCATCCGGGGTAAGGTTATCCTCCCGGCCGACGGAATAAAAAAGCATAAACTGTTCATCCGGAGAAATCACAGGCTCAAGTTCAATCATCCCATTCTCATTCGAAAGTACCTCGATCCTTTCAGGCATCTGGAAGATTCCATCTGCTTCTTCTGCCCGGTACAGCCCGTACCCACCCAGAGATGGATAATCGGCCATGTAGTACAGCGTGCCATCTGCAGTTACAGAGACATCCCACTCGCCTTGAACCGAGTCGAGCGGCAGCAGTAAGTTTTCAGGGTCTCCCCAGCCATCTCCCTCGCGTTCAACCATCCAGATCTGGTGATGTCTCATCAGTGGTGTCGTGGGTGTCAGCGGGCGGTTGGACCAGAAGTACAACCGCTTGCCATCCGTTGTAATGAAAGGGCCTGCATCCTGGAAATCTGAACCAAAGGCGACAGGTACCGGGTCCGTCCAGCCACCCGGATTGAGATAAGTGACCATAATCAACGAACGCCCCCGTGTGACCCGGGTAAAATACGCCTCTTTCAGGTTTGGATGCAGGGCGAAAAACAACTCAATCCCATCCCCCGAGATCACCCCGGGCAAAAAAATCTCCGGCTCCAGCCCGACTGCTGGCAGGCCCAGATAAAGTTCCGGGCTTACCGCCTGGGTGTTCGTTGGCGTTTGGGTCGTCTGGCGCAGGGGTTTGGGCGTGGACGAAGACACGCCCTGCGGGGTAGCCGTTTGGCTTTCAGGGTCTTCTGCCTGCTGGCAGGATGACAGCAGGATCAGCATCAGGATGAGAATTGTTTTCAGGTAGTGGATCTTCATACGCAGTCACTTTATCAAGCGTTTCTTCATTGTACCCGCAACTACCAATAATCGGACGGAAGTTGCCTCATATTGTTGTACTGTTCTGCAGAAACCTCAGCACCGGTTCTCTGGACAAAAAATGCCTGATGGCTACCGAAGAACTCCACCAGGCATTCCGATTGCATTGCAGCTAAAAATCAGCTCACCTGACCTTTTACTTCTCCCTCCATTTTGTCCGACCATGGATACACTTCGGTGCCCTGGGCTGCTGCCCGGATCGCAGGATCATCAGAATAATGGCCGCGCTTCTCCGGTGGGATCAGCTGTGCAATCTGGCGCATCATTTCATGCCCTACGGCGTCAATCTGATCTCTCCGCTGGCGGCCCTTGCCATCCACTTTGATCGGTGTATACGGTTTGCCGATCCTGATCGTGACTTTGGCTCGTTTGAAACGCCTGAGAGATGGG
This sequence comes from Anaerolineales bacterium, assembly GCA_035458505.1. GTDB lineage: Bacteria > Chloroflexota > Anaerolineae > Anaerolineales > UBA11579 > UBA11579. The sequence goes on from DATHZS010000015.1 coordinate 11,823, forward strand.
AAGACCTGCTCCATGCCATCCAACCCAATCGGCAGCACCCGCGCATCCGTGCGGGACACCAGAAAAGCCGCCCCCGGACGCGGCGGACGCAGCACCTGCGCCCAGTTTCCAGCCTCAGGAAAAACGCCCAAAACACCGCCCTGGTTGAGCACTTTTTCCGCCTCACGGAGCGCAAAGGTCGAACCTGTGCCGCGTTTGACCGGCAGGAAACCCCACAGGCGGGGGATGAACAAGATCAAGGCAGGTGCATGCGGATTAACCGCACCACCAATAAACTCCAGTGGCATCGGGCTGGCGCGCACAAACGCGGCCGGGTCGACAAAACTGAAATGGTTGCCCACCACGATCAACGGGCCCTCGGATGGAAAGTTCTCCTTCCCTTCGATCGTCAGGTCGGTCAGCAGCCAAAAAGCCACCCTCGACAACCAGCGCATCAATTGGCGCAAAGGCTGCCGTTTTTTCAGCTGGTCGGCTTCAATATTTTTGGCGAAATTGGTCACTGGCTAATCACCCGGCTCCAATACTGTCTGGCCCAATGCCACTTTTCGTCCTTCCTTTTCATTAACAAAGAACAGCAATCCCAACCCAACCACCAGGAAGGCCACAATCGCAAAGAGCGCCTGCCGGGTTCCGAGCTGTTCGGCCATCTCAGAGGTTAATCCGGCGGCCTCATGCATGACTGCCAGGCGGTGAACAAGCACCCCAAATAAGGTCGGTCCGATGAAGGAAGAAGTCCGCCCCACCATGCCGAAGAAACCAAAGAATTCAGCACTTTTCCCAGGAGGGGCAAACGCGCCGATCATCGTGCGGCTGAGAGACTGGACCCCGGTCAGCGCGAACCCGGCCAGCGAGGTGATCGCGAAGAACCCGGCAATCGTGGTATTGAAGTAGATCAGTACCACAGCCAGGATCATCAGGATGAGCGATTGGATTAAACCGCGTTTGAAGCCAATCTTTTCACCCATAACCCCATACAGGTAAGCCCCCGCAACACTGGCAACCTGGACCAGGATCATCATCAGGATCAGCTGCTGGGTTTCCATGCCATACAGCACCGCCCCAACGATCGCGGCAAAATCGAGGGCCGCAATGATCCCGTCGTTATAAACCAGGAAGGCAAGCATAAACTTGAGAAATTCCCGGTACTGGTTGACAGAGCGGAAGGTCGTCCGCAGGCGGCGGTAGGCGACTTTCAGATAGTTATCTCCGGGCAACAGCGGGTTTGGCTCTGCTTTCTCCTTGAGCCAGAACCACATCGGGATCGTCGAAAGAGCAAAGAAGATTGCCGTGATGATAAACGAGTATCGCACTAAGTGGTCACCGACGAACATGATCGGGATCAACACGATCACCAGGCACAGGATTCCGCCGACCGAGCCAATCGCCCAGCCGTTCCCCGACACCTTGCTGATCTCGTCCTGGGTGGCAATCTCCGGCAGGAGCGCATTGTAAAACACCTGCCCGCCGCGGTAGCCGATCTCAGCCAGGATAAAAAACAGCATCCCGGTGAAAACATTGCCTTCGCGCACAGTAAACAGCATCGCGGTAAAAATGATCGACACAGCACTCATAAAAAACAGGACGGTCTTCTTTTTGCCGGAATGATCGGCGATCGTCCCCAGGACCGGGGCAATGACCGCCACCACCAACATGGCGATGCCGGTCGCAATCCCCCATAGACGGATCCCTTCCGAGCCGCCCACGACAGCATTTTGGAAATATGCCGAATAAATGGCTAACAGCACCACGGCGGCATACGCTGAATTGCCAAAATCATATAAATACCAGGCCCATTGTTCTTTTTTTCGAGAGACGCTCTTCGCAACCATATTTTCTAATCTCCTATATTTTTTTGCCCTCTGCAGGCAGCCCCCTATTAATTTAACCCTCTTGGATTAAATTGGTGACAGGTTAAATCAAAACGTTCTCGGCAACGACTGTCACGCATCTTCCTGCGTAGGCAGATAGGGCATCGGTGGTCCATCCTTTCCCAACAACTCTGCCAGGGCAGACCTCATCGCAGTCCGGTCGTCCCAGGGATATTCGGTTTCAATGAAGCACATGGACTGCTCATGCCCCTTTCCCAGCGCAAACACCAGGTCCCCTGGCTCGGCCTGGCGCAGAGCAAAGCGGATCGCTTCACCCCGATCTGGAACCCGGTAGAAGGTCTTGTTCTCGATGCCCCCTTTACTCTCGGCCCCGACCGCCATTTCAGCCAGAATTTCATCGAGCGACTCGGTGCGCGGGTCCTCAGCGGTGAGAATGGTCAGGTCGGCTAATTCGGCAGAGAACTCGGCCATCATGCGGCGTTTAAGCTTATCTCGCAAGCCCGCAGAGCCAAAGACAGCAATCACCCGCCCGCTGGTCATCTCACGGCCCGATTCGAGGGCAGCTTTGAGGGCATACGGGGTATGGGCAAAATCCACCACTGCCAGGAAATCCTGACCCAGATCGATCCGCTCCATGCGCCCCGGGACGCTATCCAGCATGCGGATGCCGGCCGCGGCCGTTTCCGGAGGGATGCCCAACCCGATAACCGCAGCACTTAACGCCGCCAAAATATTCCAGACATTGTAGTTGCCAATCATGCGGGTTTCGATGGGCAAGTCAAATCCCGGTCCATGCGCCACAAAGCGGAGGACCTCTGGCGTATTGACGACCTGGTCTGCCCAGACCTCTGCCCCAGCGCCCATGCCATAGGCCACCTGCCGGACCTTCGTCCGCGTCGAGAGTGGTTGGTACGAACGGTCATCCCGGTTGAGCACTGCGATCGGTTCAACCGGTTGGGTCTTCTGCTTGGGAACAGCCAGCCCATCAAACAACTGCGCCTTGGCGTCCAGGTAGGCATCCCAGGAACCATGGTAATCCAGGTGCTCGTGGGTGATGTTGGTCACCACGCCAATATCAAAATCCTGGCCTAACACCCGGCGGGCAGCCAGACCATGAGATGTGGTCTCAAGGATGATATGGGTCAGCCCGGCATCAACCGTCTGGCGCAGGTATCGCTGCACATCAAATACCTCCGGGGTGGTGACATGCAGCCCGGTATCCAGCTGCGTGCTGCCAATCACGGCATTAACGGTGGAGATCATCCCAGCCTTGATCCCGGCCGCAGTCAGGATCTGGTAGAGTAAATTAACCGTGGTGGTTTTCCCATCCGATCCGGTCACCCCAATCATGGTCAGCTGGTTAGCCGGGTGGTGATAAAAAGCGGCTGACATATGCGCCAGGGCACCCCGGCAGTCTTCCACCTGGAGGTAAGGGACGGACAAAGACAACGCCAGGCTGCCAATCACGGCTGCAGCGCCTTGTTCAATGGCATGCGGGATATATTGATGACCATCAATCCGGTCACTGGTGGCGATGAACACATCCCCGGGACTTACTTCTCGCGAATCGACTGCAATCCCGCTCACCTGAACGGAAGGGACGGGAGACTTTAAAGGGTAACCGGCAAGTAAAGCCTTCAAGTCTTGCTGGGTCATGCATCCGCTCCTAAAAGGATAGACGCCCGGGTATGAATCGGGCGTCTCGATCTACTACTCTCTAATTGAAACCAACAGGCAGTCAGTTATTTCAGATTTTGCCGCAGGGACTCAAGTTTTCCAACGACAGAGCCATCCAAAACTTTATCGCCCACGCGTACCACCAAGCCACCCATAATCGCTGGGTTGACTTTGAATTCAACCGCACCCTGGCCCTTAAGAATCTGGGCTTTGACTGTGTTCTGTTCTGCTTCAGTCAGGGGGAGTGCGCTGGTAACGACCGCCGCATCACCTTCTACCGGTTCAACCACGGCCACTGTGCCAGCTTTGATCCCGGAGAAGAATTCATCGATCAGGGCGCGCTGGCGTTTTTCATCCAGCGTTTCACCGACCAGCTTTTGGGTCGCGGCCATCGCCAAAGCAGCGATCTGCCCACGAACTTCACCCAGGACCTGGTTGCGTTCTTCTTCGATGTCTGCCAGAGCATTCTTTCGGGCATCTGCAGCCGCTTGTTCCGCGGCAACTTTGATGTCCTTGGTGGCCTGTTCAGCCCGGACAGTCGCTTCGCGTACGAGCTCAGAAGCCTTGTTCTGGGCTTCAGCAATAATCTCTTCGGCTTGGGCTTCCGCATTGGCGCGGGCTTCCGCGGCCACGCGGGCGTCTTCCAGACCTTTGGCAATCTTCTCGCGGCGCTCCGCAAGCATTTTGATAATCGGTTTGTACACCCAGGCCCGCAGAACCACAAACAGGATCCCGAAGTTGAAGAGTTGGACAAATACGTATCCTAAGTTAATACCTAGAGCTTCCAAAACTCACCTCCTGGGCAGACTAATTGCCAACAACAAACAGAATCAAGAGTGCAACCACCAAGCAGTAAATCGCTACCGCTTCAGCAAACGCAATCCCCAAGATCATGTTGGTCTGAATATTCCCGGACGCATCAGGGTTGCGGCCCATAGCCTGAACCGCACCACTCACGACGATACCGATCCCAGCGCCAGCGCCGATCGCACCGATCATTGCCAAACCTGCGCCAATCAATTTTGCTGCAATTACAATATTACCTTCCATAACGACAATGCCTCCAAATTTTTTTATGTTTTGAGTGTTTGCGCACCCAAAAGGAACCTAAGCGAGCATTCCGCTCGAAAATGTTGATTTGACCCTAATGGTCACCATGTCCATGTGATTCGGTTGCCTGGGCCATAAAGACCATCGTCAGCATACCGAACACAATTGCCTGAATAAGACCGATAAAGAACTCAAGCATCAAGAATCCGCTCTGTGCAAAGACCGGCACCAGCGAACCAATCACGAAAAGCAGAACCGAACCAGCAAAGATATTTCCAAACAAACGGAAGGAGAACGAGAGCACCTTTGCTACCTCGGAGATCAACTCCAGAATACCCACAGCGAAGTCGATCACGCCAAAAATGGGCACCTTGAATAATGTTTTGGTATTCCAGAATTTGGTGAGATACCCGACTCCGTTGGATCTGAAACCGATGTACTGCACCGCGGCCACCGCAATCAATGCCAGAGCGATGGTAAAGTTCAGGTCGGTTGATGCCACCCTGACAAAGGGAACGATCATATAACCCTGGTCAGCGTGTGCTTCTTCCTCGCCGTGTGCATCTTCGGCTGGGGCAGCTTCCTCAGCGTGCCCATCACCTTTAACAATCGTGTACACACCCGGGAACAATTCTTCTTTTTCGTAGCCGTGTACGCCTTCTGCATGAACAGGCTCAATCCATCCGATGCTGTCCACGCCGGGGATCAGTTCTGTCCAGTTCCATACCAAAACCATCAGCGTGATGGTGGCGAAGACAGGAAAGATCTGTTTGGTCCATTTGCCGGCAGTGCCTTCTGTCAGGTTATACAGTGCTTCCAACAGGGCCTCAACGGCGCTGGAAATGCCTTTGGGAACTGCGTTTTCCTCCCGGGTGGCCCGCCGAACGCCAAAAGCGATCAGCAGCAGAATGACATCCGCAACCAACAAAGCAACAATCGTGTTGGTGATGTTCACTTCCTGGCCAAACAGGTTCCAACCGGTATGGAAGACAACTTCCGCAGGCAATTGAACGTGTGGCTGGATGGGGGCATATGCTCTGGCCGCAAAGAAACTGGCGATCATGAACGCCAGGACGAACCAACGATTGACACCCCAACGCCAACCTTTTTTCTTCTCAATCTGCGTCACTGTCTGCATCCTCCTGTAAAATTTCTTTTTGTGCACCTTCTTGCTGCTGAGCGTTTTCTAGCTTTTTGGAATACGCTCGCGTACTCCAAATCAACACCACTCCAGTCACCGGTACACTCACGACAATCAAGACGATCGTATAGAGATGTTTTGAATTTTCAAATGTTTTATCAAGCCATAAGCCGAGGAATATGGCTACTATCAAGAAGAGTGTGGGAACCACACAACCCAGCCCAAGCCCTACCAGAGCAGCTCTTTGTGTTGACTGTGGTTTGGATTTGGCGGGTCTTTTCATCTTTTAAACGGCTCGCGAATTATAACATAAGACATTGATACGTCAACAAATGCACTCTAGAAGAGCGACTTGGCCGCCTCGGTGGTGATCTGGAACCAGGGCGCCATCACAGTACCCAGCAGCACCACGCCGATCACACACACCACCAGCACCACACCATGCACCGGGTTCACCATCAATGGAATCTCGTCACCCGGCTGGCGCTTGAGGTAGACCACTTTGAGTACATTCAAATAGTAGTACAGGCCGATCACGGCATTCAGCACACCGACCACTGCCAGCCAGACCAAATCAGCCTGTACCGCAGCGGAAAACACCAGGACTTTGGCAAAGAATCCGCCCAGCGGCGGGATACCGCCCAAGGAGAGGAAGGTAAACAGCATCCCGAAAGCCAATCCGGCATTCCGGCGGCTGAGCCCGGCATAATCCTTAATTTCGTCTGAGCCAGCCTGATGGTAATACACGATCACAAAGCCAAAGGCGGCCAGGTTGGTCAGCAGGTAGGTAATGATGTAATACAGCATGCTGTTGACGCCGAAGTCGCTGCCTGCAGCAATCGCCATCAGAATATATCCGGCGTGGGCAATCGAGGAGTAGGCCAGCATCCGCTTGATGTTGGTCTGCCACAAAGCCACCAGGTTGCCGAGGGTCATGGTCACTGCCGAGAGTACCGCTACGGCCATTTGCCAATCAGCCAGCGGGAAGACCTCGATGAGCACCCGGACCAGAACTGCGAAACCCGCTGCTTTGGAAGCAGTGGACAGAAAACCGGTCACCGGGGTTGGCGCTCCTTCGTACACGTCCGGTGCCCAGAAATGGAATGGGACCATCGAAACCTTGAAGCCGAACCCGACCAATACCAGCACCAAGCTGGCAAACAGCGGGATGGAGGGGAACTCTACAAAAGCATCCGCCAGGGCATACAGGTCGGTTGTCCCGGAAAAACCATACAGCAAGCTGAAACCATACAGCATGACTGCGGAAGTCATTGCGCCAAACAAGAGGTACTTGAAGCCCGCTTCAGTCGATTTGTCATCTTCTTTCATGAAGCCAGCCATCGCATACAGCGGGATGGAAGCCGTCTCGATCGCCAGGAAAAGCATCACCAGGTTGCCGGCGCCGGACATCAGGTTCATCCCCAGGGTGGAGAAGATCAGCAGGATGTAAAATTCGCCGCGTTTGCTGATCGTATCCCATTCGATCGCCAGCAATGCGGTTATCGCCGCTCCCGCCATAAAGACCAGGCGGAAGGTAAATGCCAGCATATCGTGGCGCAGCATACCATACCAGATCGCAGTGCCCTGCCCCGCTTCGGGCCGGGAAAAGACGATCGTGAGCACAAAGATGAGTGCCAGGCCGCCAAAGGTCAGGTAGGCCAGGTTTTCCTTGTGTGCTTTGGTGAGCCGCAAGTCCACGACCAACAGGATGGCGGCAAGTACAATCAGACTAATTTCGGGTAGTATCGCAAGATAGTCCATCTTACATTCCTCCCAGCAGGATCAGCACCCGCTCCACACCGGTTTCGACCATTGGCACCATCACCGAGGGGAAGATACCAACACCGATCAAGACCAGGCACAGGAGCGCCAATGCCAGTTTTTCGCTTGGATTTACGTCGTGCATATGCCCTTCAAATTCCTTGGGGAATTCTCCGAAGAACACCCGGCGGATCACACGGATAATATAAGCCGCGGTGATCACGATCGAGATCGCTGCTACAATCGCAATCCAGCTCTTGCTGCCGGCGCCGGCCCAGGCCGGGCCCGCCCAGTTCGTTTTCTCACCCCAAACACCCATAAAGATCGGGAATTCGGCGATGAAACCGGAAAAGCCGGGCATACCCATCGAGACCAGACCGCCGATAATGAAGGCAATCGCAACATGCGGCACGTACTTGACCATCCCGCCCAGTTCATCGAGCTGGCGGGTGTGCACCTGGTCGTAGATCATTCCGACCACCGCAAAGAAAAGAGCCGTCATCACGCCGTGTGAAACCATCTGCACGCCTGCCCCGAGCATGCCATCATGATTGAGGGTGGAAAAACCCATCACCACCAGACCCATGTGCGAAACCGAGGAGAAACCAATGACATATTTGAAGTCGGTTTGCACCATGGCGATATACGCCCCATAGACCACGTTCACAAGGGTCAGGAAGATGATCCAGGGCAGGTGGAATTTTGCGCCTTCAGGCATCAGCATAATGCCGACCCGCAAGGCAGCAAAAGCGCCCAGCTTCATCAGCACGCCAGCGTGGAACATGGAAACGGCCGTAGGGGCTGCCACGTGGCCATCCGGAGACCAGTTGTGGAAGGGGAAAATACCGCCCAGGACGGCAAACCCGATGAAGATGAAGGGGAACCACAGGATCTGGAAGTCTTTGTCGAACTGGAATTGTTCAAGCGTCACCAGGTCAAACGTGTTGCCGCCTGCGGCAAAGAAGATCGCCAGCGCACCAACCAGGGAAATCACCGAGCCGATTACCAGGTAGAGGGTCAGCTTCATGGCGGCGTATTCCCGGGTCTGCTTCCAGCCCCAGATGGCGATCAGCAAATACATCGGGAATACAGCGATTTCATAGAAGAAGAACAGCACAAACATATCCAGCGCTACAAACACGCCGAACACACCCGTTGCCAGCAGGAAGAGGAAGGCAAAGAACTCCCGTTTGCGTTCCTCGATGCGCTGGGAGATGATCACACCGGTGAACATGACCAGACCGGTCAACAGCACCAGCGGGGTGCTCATCCCATCTACGCCGACTTTGTAGCTGATGCCCAGGGCGGGCAGCCAATCAAATTCATCGTAGAACTGGTAGATTTGAGAGGCATCCAGCACTTCTCCCTGGCTCAGCCGCTCGTTGACCGTGGTTGCCAGTTGGTTATCGAAACCGAAATATACCACCACGCTCAGTGCAAAGGTCACCAGACCAGCGATCAGGGCAATCCGGTAAATTAATTTATCTTTGTCCTGCGGTACGAGCATCAGCAGCAAGCCGACCACCGCGGGCAGAAAGACGATGACACTAAGGAATGGAAAGTCTTGTAAGCTCATAGTACCCTTCCTAACCGATCGCGCTCTGCAGCGCCATCATGGCTTTATCGATCACATCCAACAGCCATGAAGGCCAGACACCCAACCAGAGCATCAATACCATCAGCGGGGCTATCACAGCAATCTCCCGCTTGTTGATTTCAGTCAGATGATGGGAATGTGTTTCGTCCAATGGCCCGTGTAAGCTCTTGGAGATCCCTTTGAGGATGTAAGCGCCGGTAAAGAGCAAACCGAGCATGCTCAGCGCTGTCCAGCCTGTGAAGATCGGCCAGGCACCCCGTACCACCAGGAACTCTGAAACGAAACCGTTCAGCCCGGGCAGGCCGAGGGAAGCCATTGAAGTGAAGATCAGGATACCGCCATATACCGGCACAAGCGGGAAGTAGCCACCCATCTCGTCCAGGTTGCGGGTATGGATCCGGTCGTACACCACGCCGACCAGGAAGAACATCCCAGCCGCCGAGAGACCGTGATTAAACATCTGGAGTACGGCACCATTCAGGGCGATTGTCGCCGATTCGGTACCGATTGCTTTGGCCGCAGCTGCGATTCCCAGCACCACAAACCCCATGTGGTTGACCGAGGAATAAGCCACCAGCCGTTTGAAATCCCGCTGGCCGTAAGCCGCAAACGCGCCAAAGATGATGGCGGCAGTTGCCAGCCCGGCGAGGATATTGGCCCCCGCCTGGGCCTGCTCCGGATAGAGCGGAAGCACAAAGCGCAGGAAGCCAAAGGCACCCAGCTTGAGCAGCACACCGGCCAGGATCATCGATCCTGCGGTTGGGGCTTCGGTGTGGGCGTCGGGCAGCCAGGTATGGAACGGCCAGACCGGCACCTTGAGGGCAAATGCAATCGTGAAGGCCCAGAAAGCCACCGTCTTGGCTGTTGCCACCGTGGTGAACCCACCCAGGATCATGGTCTCGCCGCTCATGGCGTTCCACTCCTGGATAATGTAGGTCAGGTCAAATTTACCAAAGACCACACCCAGCATCTGGATGGCGAGCAGCAAACCCAGGGAACCCGCCATGGTGTAGATCATGAATTTGAAAGAGGCATACGTGCGGTTGGACACTTTCATGCCGCCCCAAAGTTCGCGCTCCCCTTTCGGGCTGCCCCACTGGTTGATGAGGAAATACATAGGCACCAGGCCGATTTCCCAGAAGACGAAGAAGAGCAGCAAATCCAGTGAGAGGAAGACACCCAGCATGCCTGTTTCCAGGAAGAGGAACAAGGCCATGTACATGCGCACATTTTCTTTGATTCCAAACGAGGCCAGGATTGCCAGGGGGGTGAGCAGGGTGGTCAGCAGTACCATGGTCAGCGAAAGGCCGTCCATCCCAAGATGGTAATACGAGCCGATCTCTGCGTACCAGGGCGCATTGACCACATATTTGAAACCATTGGCATCTACGGCAGCACCGTCGAAACCAAACCAGGCAACCAGCGCAAACACCAGCGGCACCAGGCTGGCCACCAGGGCCCAGATGCGGATGGTTTTCGTTGAATCCTTCGGGAAGAGCAGTGTTGCGACTGCTGCAATTGAAGGAGCAAATAAGATGATCGTCAGTAAAGAATTTTCCATCGTTTCGCTCCCTGCTATCGAATAGTCAGCATGATGATGAACAGGCTGCCAAACGCCACCACCATTGCCAAAATCATGTAGGTTTGAACGACACCGGTCTGGATTTTGCGGATCTGTGCCCCAAACCACTGCGGGACAGCCGCGCCCAGGGTATCGCCGATAAACTTGTTGACAACCGGAAGATCGAAGTAGTTGCGGAAGATCCCGCCCAGCCAATAAGAAACCTGGGCCACCGCGTGCAAGATCCCATCGATCACTTTCCGGTCCATGCCCTCGAAGACGAACTTCTCCGAGAACCATTTTGCAGGCCGCACGAACAAGAAATCATACAGCTCATCAAAATAGTATTTGTTCTCCAGCAGAGTGTGGACTGGCCCGAGGACTTTCTTGGCCGGGTCTTCTTCAGCGGATGGCACATCTCTGTAGACATAGTAACCAGCCGCCAGGCCACCCAATGCCACCACCAAGGAGGTGATCAGCGGCACCCAGCTGAATTCCGGCACCTCGGCATACAGCCATTCCGGCAGGCCGTGGGCGAGGAAATCGTGCACCCAGTTCGGGAGCAAACCGCCCAACCCGGGGAAGTGTTCCGGGATGCCAAGCCAGCCAAACCCGACCGCGAAGACCGCCAGCACCATCAGCGGGCCGGTCATCCACAGGCTGGTTTCGTGGGCGTGTTCGGCCACTTTTGTGCGAGGCTTGCCCAGAAAGGTCAGCGTGATCTGGCGCATGGTATAGAAGGCAGTCAGGAATGCGGCAATCGCCAGCACCCAGAAGACCGCCTGATTATGCGCCCAGGCATCCGCCAGGATTTCGTCCTTCGACCAGAAACCGGCGGTGAGCAGCGGGAAGCCAGACAGCGCAAACCCGCCGATCAGGAAAGTCCAGAAGGTGCGCGGCATTTTATCTTTGAGTCCGCCCATATTGAACATGTCCTGCGGGTCCACTTTGTGGTTTCCGGTGTGCAGCACGCCGTGTTCCATCCCGTGGATGACAGAACCAGACCCGAGGAACAAAAGCGCTTTGAAGAAAGCATGCGTGACCAGGTGGAATGCAGCCGCCACATACGCCCCGATCCCCAAAGCAGCAACCATAAAGCCCAATTGGGAGATCGTGGAATAGGCCAGCACCCGTTTGACATCGTTTTGAGCGAGTGCGATTGTGGCAGCAAACAGCGCGGTGATCGAGCCGATCACTGCCAGGACGACCATCGGCGTTGTGGGATGCCCGTGGTTCATCCCTGCCGCCAGCAGCGGGAACATGCGGATGACCATATACACGCCCGCAGACACCATCGTGGCCGCATGAATCATGGCTGAAACCGGGGTCGGGCCTTCCATCGCGTCGGGCAGCCAGACATGCAGCGGGAACTGCGCCGATTTACCCACCGTTCCGATGAACAGCAAGATGCCAGCCAATCCGGCGACGGACAGGCCGAGGACGCCCGAGTCGTGTGTAGAAAGTGCATGCAGCACATTTTCGTTGAAGAGGATCTCGCGGAAGCTGAGCGTGCCCGTAAAATAGTACAGCAGGGCAATGCCCAGCAGCATGAAGACATCACCCACCCGGGTGGTCATAAAGGCTTTGATCATCGCGGCCCGAGCAGTGGGCTTACCGTACCAGAAACCGATCAGCAGGTACGAACACAAACCCATGATCTCCCAGCCGACGAACAAGGTCAGCAGGTTGTCGGAGACCACCAGCGTGTACATACCAAACGCGAATAAACCAATAAAGGCAAAGAAACGGGCAAACATCGGCTCGATGGAGGGGACAACGTGCTTGTGGCCGTGTTCCTCGACAGTTGCACCGTGAGGCGGCAAGCCCTTCTGATCATGATCGCCTTTAGGCTGGCCCCAGTTATGGTAGCCAACACTGTAGATGAAGATCATCAGCACGGTAATGGCGACGAAGAACAGTGTAATCGCCGACAGCGGATCGATGAGCACACCAATCTTGAAAGCCTCTCCATTCAGCGGCAGCCAGGCCAGCTGACTGGTGAAAGGATGTTCACCAAAATGATCTGCTCCTAGAGCCCGGAAGAAAACAAACATGCTGCCCAGGAAAGATAGCCCCGCAGCACCCACACCGATCATCCAGCTGGCCCGATTGCTCCTGTTCGCAAACAAGACGATCAGGAAAAAGGCCAGCAAGGGGGGCAGGGGAAGCAGCCAGATAATAAGTTCAGTTAGTTCCATAGTAGCAACCCTGTATTCCTAAAATTTACCATTTGAGCAAGTCCAGCTCATCGGCAGAAGAAATCGTGCGCCTGCGCCACACCGAGATGACCAGGGCCAGACCGACTGCCACTTCTGCGGCAGCCACAACAAAGACCATCGCTGTGAAGATCTGACCGGCGATATCCTCTGGGGTCAGGTAACGCCAGAATGCCAGCAGGTTGATATTGACGGCATTCAGCATCAATTCAATACTCAGTAAGATGGCAATCACATTCTTGCGGGCTAACACACCAAACAACCCGATGCCAAACAACAGGGCCGCTAAGATGAGATACCAGGAAAGCGGGATCATAAGCTTATTCCTCCTCCTCTTGTTTTATCGGGAAAGCGATCTTGATTGCGGCGATGAGGGCAGCCAGCAGCAGCACAGAGGCGACAATACTGGGGATGAGATACCCCTGACCACTGAAGAACATTACACCCAATTCTTCGATGACCAACTGGCTGTCCACCGGGGAAAGCTGGACTTCCGCAGAAAACGTCGGCCATTCGTTCAGAGCCCACAATAAGGTGCCGACAGACAGCAGGCCAAGCAAACCCGCCCAGACCACATTTTTATTGAAAGACTTGTGCGTTTCACCCGTGACATCCCTTGTCACCATGATCGCCATAATGATCATAATTGCGATTGCACCGATATACACAACAACCTGGATTACCGCCCAGTAAAAGGCTTCCAGCAGGACGAAGATCATCGCCACCCCAAACAGGGCGACGATCAGGAACAACGCCGCATGGATCAGGTTGCTGCGGGTCACCACCATCACGGCGGGGATCAACACCAGCGCAGCACCAATCAGGAAAACAACTTGTATCGGTTCCATTGACTACTCCTCAGTTACGCTGCGGTTTCTTCTTCAGGAGCCGGGGCTTTCGGCATCACAGCCACTGGCCGGCCTTCGAAGACGATCCGTTCCCGCTTGTTTTGTCTGCGGTCTTCCCGGGCAGCCAGACTGAAGGCGACCACACCCAGCACAAGGTTGAACCCCAGCTGTGCGACCACCCTTACCCAGTTGTCTTGCAGACGGGTCGCATAATCGATCAGCGGCATGCCCATCAGCAAGATCAGCGAAACCGGCACCATAAACTTCCAGTTCAGGTTCATCAGGTGATCGATGCGAACCCGGGGGAAGGTCAGGCGGGACCAGATAATCACCAGGTAGAAGATACTGGTCTTGATCAGGAAGTACACCAGGCCCAGGAGCATGTACTGATCTGCCCAGGGGCCGCGCCATCCACCGAAGAACAAGATCGCCATCAGGGCCGCAAACGTAAATGAGTGCAAGAACTCGGCAGCCTGGAACAAGCCGAACTTAATTCCGGAATACTCGATGTGGTAACCGGCAACGATCTCAGATTCTGCTTCCAGCAGGTCGAAAGGAGCCCGGCCAACTTCAGCCATCGAACTGACAAAATAGATGAGCGCAGCCAAAGGGGCCATCAGAATAAACCACACCCCGCCTTCTCCCTGTGCATACACGATGGAGTTGATGCCCATGCTGCGGGCCAGGAAGACCGGCACCAATAATGAAAGGAACAAAGGCACCTCATACGAGATAAGCTGGGCCACACCGCGGAAAGCACCGATCAGCGAATATTTATTATTCGACGACCAGCCGGCCATCATCACAGAGACGATACCAAAAGACCCCACTGCGGCGATATACAATACACCAACACTGAGGTCTGCTCCAATCCATTTCTCGGTGAATGGGATCACCGCCCAGGCCATGAGCACTGAAAACACGGCGATGATCGGTGCCAGCACATAGCTGACAGTGTCAGCCCCTGCTGGGCGGGTATCCTCCTTGGTCAGCATTTTCAGGGCATCGGCAATTGGCTGGACCAAGCCAAACGGACCAACCCGGTTTGGGCCAATCCGATCCTGGAAGCGAGCTGCTCCTTTACGTTCCACCCAGGTGAGCAAAACAAAGACCAGCATCACAACCGTTGCCACAAGAAATGCCCCAATAAATTTGAGCAGTACTTCCGTTAATCCTTCGGAAGCCCCCCAGCCGAGAAAGAGGTTCCTAAGCCACTCGGCACTTATTTGAACAGGGTCAAATCCCATAATAAACTCCTCATTTCCTCACAGCGTGATGATAAAAAATCTGTGACAATTCAGGCGAAACAAATAAAAAGCTGATGAGCTTACTCGTCAGCTTCTTATACATTTTTAGCCAAAGCTAATTCCACTTGAGGGCGCCTTTTCGCCAGGCATACAGCAGCCCGTCCCCCAGCAGGAAGATAAACAGCACTCCTGCGATCACCCCGAGCAGATCCAGGCGGTCAAAAGCCACTGCCCAAGGGTACAGGAAAATGATCTCGACATCAAAGATCAAAAACACCAGGGCATAGACATAGTACTGCACCTTGAATTGGACCCAGGTATCCCCAACAGTTTCCATCCCACATTCGTAGGTTTCCAGTTTCTTGGGGTTGGGTTTGCGGGGGGCGATAAGTCTGGCAATAACAAGGACAGCAGCAGGAATACCTGCCGCCGCGATGACCAACATGCCAACAAATAACCAGTTATCTAGTAGCATCGATGCTCCTCTTTCCTCTACGTAGATTTTTCCGTTACCGGAAATGGCGATCGTTGGACAGAACCTATCCTGAATTCATCCTACGAACACCAAGCGACGCCATTATACCAAAAAACAGTATAACGCTCACCTTTTTGTGCAACATTTTACAATCGGATATTATACCCGATTCAACCAAACTTACCATATGCTCCAATTCCAGCCTGGGTGTTCATGCGGTGATTGGTGACCACTACTCATCTTCATAAACCATTCAAGCTTCTTCTTCTAAACAGGATACAAAGCACAGGACAGCATAAGAATTGTGCTTCCAACTGCATGCTAAACCCGCTTTCAGGGTACAATGAGATTGTGTCAACGTGTCTGAATTGGGAATCTCCCACCAGCATGCCGCGAGAGGAAACCAGACTGTGATGAATGAAAACCCAATACAGGATGCCCCCTCCCCCCAAGAACAGCTGGATCAACTGAGCAAGAGCGCACACCAGATCGGTGAGAGCTTGCGTTCTTCCCAACCGATCCGGCCGTCCGAACTGGCCAAAAAAATATCCGAATTAGGAGACAAGCTGGCAAAGGCCAGTCAAGAGATCAGGAAAGATGCCGAAGAAAAGGGCCATCTGATTGCCCTGGCAAATATCGGGCAGGTGATCAATTCATCCCTCAACCCGGATGAAGTCCTGAAAATTGTGATGGACACCATCGTGCGGCTGACCAAGGCCGAGCGAGGCTTCCTGATGCTGCGAGATGAGCAAGGGGAACTGGTGACCACCTTGGCGCGCAACTGGGAGCAGGAAAGCCTAGACCCTTCCGAATTCGAGATCAGCCGGACGGTGGTGAACAGGGTTGTCTCAGAGGGTCTGCCTGTACTGACCACCAACGCCCAGGAAGACCCGCGCTTCGGGGACCAGGAGAGCATTGTTACCTATAACCTGCGCTCGATCCTGTGTGTTCCGCTGAAAGTAAAAGATGAAATGATCGGCGTGATCTATGCCGATAACCGGGTGCGAACCGGGCTGTTTACCGAGGCTGAGCGCAACCTGCTGAATGCGTTTGCCAACCAGGCCGCGGTTGCGATTGAAAACGCGCGCTTATTTGAATCTGTGCGCCGGACACTGGCGGAAGTGACCGGGCTAAAAAACCTGATGGACAATGTGTTTTCATCGATTGCCAGCGGGGTGATCACGGCCGACATTGAAAATAAAGTCACCCTGATCAATGATGCCGCAGCGGCCATCCTCGGGAAAACCAGCCGCGACCTGATCGGGTATCCGATTCATGACATGCTGGCCCCATTCGCAGAGAGCATTTCCAACCACCTGGAAAACGTCCGGCAGACAGACCAATCCGTGGTGGGGTTAGAGGCCGCTGGCGAACTCCCCCAGCGCGGCCAGGTCGACTTGCGCTTCAACCTGTCACCGCTGAAAGATGCCGAACAGAACTCTCAGGGGGTCGCAATTGTGCTGGATGACCTGACTGAACAAAAAAAGCTGGAAGCGCAGCGCAGGCTGTTCCAAAAGATGGTGTCTCCCAAAGTGATCGAACAGCTCGACCCCGACCAGATCGCGTTGGGCGGGAAGCGCGGCGAGATCACCACCCTGTTTGCGGACATCCGCGGTTTTACCACCTACAGTGAAAACCTCCCGCCGGAAGACCTTGTTTCGGTACTCAGCCGGTATTTAAAAATGTCTGCCGATGCAGTGCTGGCACAGGAGGGTACGATCGACAAGTTCATGGGAGATGCGGTGATGGCCTGGTTCAATGCCCCAATTGCCCAACCCGACCATACGCTGCGGGCAGTCAAAGCTGCCCTCGGCATTCGGGAGGGGATCAAAGCACTGCACAACGAACTGCCCAAAGATGCCCACCTCTCTTTTGGAGCTGGCATCCACTTTGGCGAGGCTGTGCTGGGCGTGATCGGCACAGAACAGCGCATCGATTACACCGCGATCGGCGACAGCGTAAACACCTCCAAGCGCATCCAGGAAAACTCCGAAGCCGGCCAAATCCTGATCAGCGAGTCCGCATATAAACTGGTCAAGGGGGAAGTCGAAGTAAAGGAAGTGGAACCCGTGCACGCCAAAGGCAAGCGTAAGCCGCTCAAAGTCTATGAAGTGGTTGGGCTCAAGAAAAAACGGCGCGGGCTGTTCGGGTAACCCATTTAAATTTGGATCAACGAACCAACCTGGCGTACCAGGTTTCTAGTTTTTTTCATTTCCCCGCTTCATCGCTTCACGCGCCAGTTGATCGACCATGTTGTTGTACCGGCTGGTGGCGTGCGCCTTCACCCAGCGCCATTCCACCTGGTGCTGAGTCAGGATCTGGTCGAGCGCCTTCCACAGATCGACATTGGCGAGTTTTCCGCCCTTGCGCCGCCAGTTGCGCGCCCGCCAGTTGGGCATCCATTCAGTAATCCCTTTCTTGAGATACTCCGAATCGGTCACCAGGGTCACGTGCGAGCGTTCCGGCAAGGCACGTAAGGCTTCCACGGCAGCAGTCAGTTCCATGCGGTTGTTGGTCGTATCGGCTTCCGCACCGCTCAGCGGAATCTGGCGGCCAGGGAACAGCAGCAGGGCGGCCCACCCACCCGCGCCCGGGTTTGGTTCACACGAGCCGTCGGTATAAATCGTCACACTGGGGTATTTGCTCATAGCGCTAGTATATCAAGAGATCGCATCAAAACAGCAATCAACAGGCTTATTGGTGCAGGTCAGCCACCAGTTCTTGCAGCTGCTTGAGAAACAGGGACATCGTCCCGGGCACAAAGCGTTCGTCCATCACTTCTGCCACTGCATCCTGCACCACCCCGCGCACCACCCGCCATGAGGCGAAGCGCGGTTCATAAACGCCCTGCTCCAGCAGGTCGAGGGCGTCCAGCCAGGCATCTGGCAGGCTGCCGTCCGCTTGCAGCTGAGCGCTCACATTTCTGCTGAGAGGCAGGAAAGACTGGGTCTCTGCCAGGAGGGTCTGGTTCTGGTCGCTGGTCATTTCCCGGATAAAGAGCCAGGCCGCGATCTGCTCCTCTAGCGTCGATTGGAACATGACATACGAGGAGCCGTACACACTGACATGGCTTTCTCCCAGGTCGTTGGGATAGGCAACCGCCGTCCACTGATCCGTATTTTCGGATTGGGCAAAGGCCTCTTCCACATACACGATCTCCCGGGTGCCGACCGGATACACAAGTCCAAGCCGGTCTACAAAGGCCTGGTCGGGGTAAGCTGAAGAGGGCTGCCAGGCACATCCCTGGGTCTGGAGATCAGAAAGAAACGTGAAGGCAGCTTCAACGTCTTCTGAATCAAAGGCGTAGCGGCTGCCGGATTCCAGGTCACCGGCAAAGGCCAGCAGCCAGGCGGCCGCACTTGCCGGGGAGGTATCGATCATCCAGCCTCCTGTGCGGTCACCATTGGCGACATGGGCGGCACATACCTGCTGGGTGAAGCCAGTCGCGCTTTTCGGGGGCGACGGGTAGCCCAGTTCCTGCGCCCAGGAGAGGTTATACAACAACACCCGGGCAGACAACAGACCGGGGAAACCATAGCGTTCTGTCTGATCAAGATCACGGGCGAGGAACACCGGATAGACCTGTTCAAGTTCCTCAACCTCCAACCCGTAAACCGGACTTTCGAGATAAGGCGCCATGTTCACCAATGCCTCCACCTCTCGCCAGGCGTTGTACTCATACGGGTTCGCCAGGGCAACATGCGGCGGCTGGCGGGTGGCGACGGCTTCTTGCATGGCGGTCGCAAAATCTGCCGGGTGCGGGAACTGGCGAGCAGTCACCTGAATGCCATATTGATTCTCGGCATTGAACCGCCTGACCATGACCTGAAGGGTATCCGGGAGTGTCGGGTCCCAGATATACCAGAAATTTAACTCGAGCCCTTGCAGGGCATCCACTTCCAGTTCTGGCACCTGGGGAGTTGGTGTGACCGTAGGTATGGCAGTATTGCGGGGCGTGGCGGTAATGATATTCACCGAGGATTGGGAAGTTTCCTCGAGCGTTTGATCTCCGCCTCCGCAGGCTGCCAAACTGGTGATCAGTACGGCTGCCAGCAGCCAGAACAGGATGATTTTCGATCTCCACATGAGCTTAATTATATCTGGTATCGGCTGTCCATCCCAACCAATCTCAATCCAAACCCTTTCCGAAGAGAGGCTGAAGGCCAGATGCAAAGGAGTATAATAGCCAGAAACCTATGCAGACCTAGACCCACCCGGGAGTCCCTATGCCAGATCTGACCGACCAACTGATGCCGCGCCTGCGCCAGCACCGTTTACCGGAGCTCAACCTGCCGGAAGAATTCGTCCAGCCCAACTACAACGGACTCTCGATCCTCAACACACCTAACAGCATCTGCCGTCTGCTTGGGATCCCTGCTGCAAACAACATCCCGGCATTGACCCCCGAAATTCTAGAACCGCTCGGCGGAGAGGTGCGCAAAGTTCTGCTGATCCTGATGGATGCCCTGGCCCTGCACCGCTTCCGGGCCTGGATCTCGGTGCGGCCGGACATGTTCTGGCACCAGTTCATCGATCGGGGTGTGCTTGCCCCGCTGACGTCAATCACCCCGAGCACCACCAGCGCAGCACTGACCTCTTATTGGACGTCCACCTCCCCGCGCAGCCACGGCATCGTCGGTTATGAAGGCTGGCTGAAAGAATACGGGATTGTCGCCAATATGATCTCGCATAAACCAATCACCTACCAATCCGGCAGAGCAGGCAGCCTGGAACAGGCCGGATTCTCAGCAGAAACCTTCCTGCCCGTCGACCCGATCGGCCTCCACTTCCTGGAGCAGGACATCGAAGCGCACGCTTTCCAGCACTACTCGATCATCCATTCCGGGATGTCCCGCATGTTCATCAAAAAGGTGAAAAAACACGGCACCAGCACCGCGGTAGACCTGTGGGTATCCGTGCGCAAACTGTGGGAACAGGACCTGCGGCGCAAGCTGTTCACCTGGGTGTATTGGCCGGATGTCGACAGCCTGTCTCACCTGCATGGGCCGGATGACGAACGAACTGAGGCGGAATTTGAAGCGTTCAGCCAGGCTTTCGAGCGCATGTTCCTGAACAAACTCACCGGCGAACAGTTGAAAGACACCGCGGTCATCCTGACGGCCGACCACGGGCAGATCACCACGAATAAAGAAGATGACCATTACGACCTGCGGAACCACCCGGAGTTGACCCGGCGCTTGCACATGCTGCCAACAGGAGAAAACCGCCTGGCGTTCCTGTACATCAAGCCGGGACAGGTTGAAGCGGTGCGCGAATATATTGAACGCACCTGGCCCAACCAGTTCACCCTGCTCGACTCGGTATATGCGATTGAAAAAGGCTTGTTCGGTCCTGGCGAACAGCACCCGCGCCTGCTGGACCGGACGGGCGACATGATCGCCCTGGCACGCGGGCAGGCTTTCTGGTGGTGGGGAGCTGGGCCCAACCCGATCTACGGCCGGCACGGTGGGCTCTCTCCCGAAGAAATGGTCGTGCCGTTTTTGGCAGCCCGGCTGTAACAGAATGAGCGGCCGCGCTTTCCAGGCCATCCTGAACCTGCTGGCCGAGCGGTATGGCAAGCTGGATAACCAGGTAGAACGGTGGGCCGGGCCTCAGCGGGGACTGTTTTACTTGATTCCGGAGATTGCTACCGGCTCAAACCATCATTTGCTATGACGTGCGTACCGGCAGATAGTGATGCTCGACGAACCGCTTCCAGCCTTTCTTGGTGCGGGCTTCCACCACCCAGCGAAATCCTTCCTGCTCATCCGGCCAGTAGGCCGTGCGCCCCAGGCCAGCCGGCATCTCGGCTTCAAAGCCAATCGCCTGTGGATGGAGTTCGCGCAGATCGGCCAACTGGCCGATGGATTGTTTGCCGTCTGAGGTAAAAGACCAAAAGCAGACCGTTTTTTCCTGGTTGACCCCGATCATGGCGATCTCTTCATAACTGCCGCTGGCATACTCCCAGAGGGCAGTTAACTGAAGATATTTTCCATCCAGCACCTTTTTAAATTCCCGCCGGCAGGTTACCAGCCCAAGATCTGACTCCGCCTCTGCCTGCCAGATCCCCAACAGTGGTTGGAAGACACCCAGTTTTCCCCTTCCTTTTTTCCATTCCATATGACCTCCAGTTTTGCTCCTAATCAGCACTCAGAATTCTGAGCATGAAGCAGGAAACGTTATTCCAGCCGGTCTTCGATCTCCCAGGCATTGTCGAGGGTATCCCGGGCAAGATGGCGCACTCAGCAACGCGCCGGCAAAGGTATTTTCCTTTGCTTCCTTGATATAAATTCCGGTCTATCCAGGAGATTCTTTTTTTTCAATGACCAACGTTCATGGTTTTCAAAGACCCTTTATAATTAATTGGAAAATATCTTTACAAAATATTGACAAAATATGATAATGATGGTATATTTTATCATATCACATCTGACCAGACCATCAGGAGCAGTCCATGAATAAATATTTCAAAATCAGCAAGGTTACAATCTTACTGGCGGCTTTCCTGTCATTCGTTTTATCCGTCACTTTATGGTTTACCGGATCAAAAGAACAGGGATTATTCGTCGGAATCTGGGTACCCTCAATTTTATCATTTGGGGCATTTGTCTTTTCATCAAGGCGGGATTGATGGAAAACTTCATACTTTTTTTGTTGGGTTTAATCGCTACAGGCATGGCAATTGGACCTTTGTTTATTGCATTGATCGCAGATATGCGAGAGGAAAAAGACAATCAATAAAAACACCCATTCCCTTATACTTTTTTCATCATGCCAATTAACAAAATAAAGTTGGAAAAGCGTTTGCTAATCCAACTTTATCAGGAACCAATTTTGAATTAAAAGCCTTCAAGCCGGCTCATGTTGGCTATCCCATCTGCCAGAGCGGACACCCTTTGGAGCAGTCCCAGCCGGTTGTTGCGGACCCTTTCATCCTCTACCATCACCAGGACATCATCAAAGAAGCGGTTGATCGTCGGGATCAGCGGCAGGAAAGTCTCCAGGAAATCCTTCACGGAGCCCGGAGCCCGGTTAATCTTTTCTGTATCCAGCAGTGCAGAGTACAGCTCTTTTTCGGCGTCTTCCGTTAAAACAGAGGCATCCACCTGATGGGTGGTTTTCAGGTCCCGCGTGATGCGAACGCAGCGCGAGTAGGCGGGAAGAATCTCATCCCAATCCTGGCGAGCGACCCATTCGCTCAACTCGGTGACAGCCTGCCGGGCACTATACGGATTATGCCCCTGGGCAGCCAGAATCGCATCCACCACATCGAAATTGAACCCCTCATCAAGAAACTGGCTGCGCATGCGACCAATGATAAATTCCAGGCACTCCTGCTGGCTGGCCGGGGTGGTTTCAACCGGGATCAGTTCTGAGGCTGCTTTCAGCCCCTCGCGCAGGTCAAAATCCTGCTGCCAGGCAATCAGGGTTTGCACCAGGCCCAGGGCTGCCCGGCGGAGAGCAAAGGGGTCTTTGTTGCCGGTCGGGGCCAGTCCCGCGGCAAATAATCCAGCCAGGCTGTCCAGCCGGTCGGCAATTCCGACGGCCAAACCGGCTTTGTGTTTCGCCACCATGTCACTGGCACTGCGCGGCAGGTAGTGTTCATAAATGGCGCGGGCCACAGGTTCCGGTTCTCCGGCTTCCAGGGCGTACTGCTGACCGATGAACCCTTGCAAGGCGGTCATCTCTACCACCATATTGGTCGCCAGGTCAGCCTTACACAATTCGGCTGCCCGGACTGCTGTTTTTAAATCATCCCTCTCCAGACCGATCATGTCACCCACGCTTGACACCAGGCGGGTGATCCGGTTGGTCTTATCGAGCATCGAACCAAGTTGAGTCTGAAAAGTGAGGGTGTCGAGCTTGGGCAGGTACTCCTCCAGGGTTTGTTTGAGGTCCTCTTCCACAAAGAAGGCAGCATCGGCAAACCGCGCCCGGATAACGCCTTCATTACCTTTGGCAATCAGATCCAGATGCTGATCTCCACCGTTGCGGACCGTGACAAAATAGGGCAGCAGCTTTTCATCACGATAGACCGGGAAATAGCGCTGGTGCTTTTTCATTACCATCACCAGAATTTCATCCGGCAGTTCAAGATATTTTTCTTCGAAAGAGCCGCGCAGCGCGGTGGGGGCTTCAACCAGATGGGCGACTTCGGCCAGCAGTGCCGGGTCAGCTTTGACTTCGCCGCCAACTTCAGCCGCCAGTGCAGCTACCTGGTCCACGATGGATTCCTTGCGGTTATCCACATCCAGGATGACCCCCTGGCCTTCGATCAGGTTGAAATACTCTTCGGGGCTGGAGACTGCCACCTCTTCCGGTTCACTGAATCGTAAGCGCCGGGTGCGCTTGGCAGAAGCATACCCAGCATAGTCAAACGGGATCAGGTGTTGCCCATGCAAAGCCAGGATCCAGCGGATTGGGCGGGAAAAAGCCACATTGCTGGCATTCCAGCGCATTCCGCGCTCAACCTTGAGGTTTGCAATCAACTTGGGCAGTTCTTCTGCCAGCACTTCCACCGCGGTGCGTCCGGCGTGCCGGACGGTCGCCACCACATACTCGCCTCCATCGATCTGGCGGACCTCAAGGTCTTTCACAGAAAGACCTTTGCCGCGGGCAAAGCCTTCAGCGGCCTTGGTTGGCTCTCCATCCGGGCCAAACGCACGCGCCGCAGGGGGACCTTTAACCAGTTCTTCCCGATCGGACTGCTGATGCTCCAAACATTCGACATACACCACGATCCGGCGCGGCGTCCCCATGATCATCACCGCCCCATGGTTCAGGTTCAGGCCATCCAGCAGGACAGGAACCGACTGCTCTAGCTGCTCCAGATACCCGTCAAGGTCGGAAGGCGGAATCTCTTCTGTCCCGATCTCCAACAGGAATGGAGCCGGTCTCTCCGGAGCTGTCAGGGAGGCAGTGTCTGCTCCCCCTCCAGGTTTGGAGACCGGCTTGGCCGCAATAGTATCTTCGTCTTCCAGCCATGGAAACTCGAGCAGCTGTCTTTTCTCCAGCTGGAGGTCAGCGACTCGCCCGGCAAGGTTGCGCATATCGCGAAAGAACTCCTGTCGTTCAGTCACTCCAACAGCACCCCGAGAATCGAGCACATTGAAGATATGCGAAAGCCGCAGCAGCTGGTCATAGGCTGGCAGGACCAAACCGGCATCCAACGCCAGCAGGACTTCCTCCCGCGTCAGGTCATAAATTTCCCGGTTGCGGACTGTATCCGCGACTTCAAAATAATATTTGGACTGCTCCTGCTCGCCTTGCAGGTTCATATCGCCAAAGGTGCGCTTATCACTCCATTGAATATCCTTGAAGTGGCTGACACCTTGCAGCGGGGCGGCAATCCGATCCAAACCATAGGTGATCTCTACTGAAACGGGGTCCAGGTTTTGGTGCATGGCCTGCTGGAAATAGGTGAATTGAGTGATCTCCAATCCATCCAGCCAAACCTCCCAACCCAATCCCCAGGCACCCATTGCGGGAGATTCCCAGTTGTCTTCGACAAAGCGGATATCGTGTTGATGCGGGTCGATCCCCATTGCTTCGAGCGACCCCAGATAGAGTTCCTGGGGGTTGCCAGGATCCGGTTTCAGGATCACCTGGTATTGGTAAAACATCTGGAGACGGTTAGGATTATCTCCATACCGCCCATCATCCGGCCTGACAGATGGTTCCACATAACCAACGTTGAAGGGCTCCGGACCCAGGACGCGCAGCAGCGTGGAGGGGTTCATCGTGCCTGCCCCGACCTGGCTGTAATAGGGGTGCCAGATCAGGCAGTCGTGTTCAGCCCAATAGTGATGCAAGGCCAGGATCATGGTTTGAAAATTTCGTGGTTTGGTCATAGGTTTTACAACATTCCTCTTTAGATTGGCGGAAAGAATTATACCAAGACCTGTTGTTCTTGGTTTGAAAAGAAACTGATTCTTCCCGGCTTGATCAATCCCTGTATAATGTTAAAGGAGTGACCACAGGATACTCAGGTCTTATGAACCACCTTTCCGAAGGAGGGCAAGGCGGTGGAAACCATCCTGATCATTACGGGGGTCGTTCTTGTTGCGGTCTTTATCGCCTGGCTCATCTATCATAGGCGCCTGCAAAACATTACCAACATTTACAAAGAGATCGCTGAACGCCAGGGCGGGGAGGTAGAAACAGGGGGGTTATCCCTGCAACCGTGCCTGAGACTCTGGTATCAGGGGACACCGATCCTCGTCTCGCATGCCTATACCGGCACGCTCTCTAAAAATCCAAGCTACTACACCTATGCGCTTTTCAGCCAGCTGCCCAAAACCACCTTTAAATTCAGGATTGTGCCAACGATAAAACTGGACCAAATCGACCAGCAGATGATGCGTCATAAGATGAGCTTCGGGATCGATGAACTGGATGAACACTTCACCGCCTCCTCAAACCGCCAGAAGTGATCCGAGACCTGCTTGAATGGGAACACACATCCGAACTGGATGGGATTGAGGACATCCACAATTTTGAGGATAAGCTGGTTTTTTCGATCTTTGGAACTCCGCAGAACTACGCCGCCTACCAAAAACTGCTGAACAGCGCAAAACGGTTTCTGGATGCCTATTTAGGCGCGATGATCAATCCTGATCCGCAGAAAAACGGCGGCGGCTACTGAAGGCCGCCCAAAGGCCAAGACCGACACCACCCAGTAACAGGAATATTCCCGCAATTGCAATCAGCGGAACCGATCCGCCGCTGCCGGATGCTGCCTCACTGGCCGGCCCCACAACTGTAGGAAATGCCCCAGCCGGCTGGGCGCCGAAGTTGAGGTAAGTGGTATCGCCTGGTGCCAAAACAACGGTCACACTCAGGTTCGTGGTTCGGTTCAACCCCCCGGGTAAGGCCATCGTGATGATATATTCGCCAGGCGGGATCTGTTCAAAGCAGATCGGTTCGTCCTGGAAGGTGGTGGTGCGCTTGTCTGAATAGGCGCCAAGACGTTCGGTGACACTCACCTCGCCATCTGCCAGGGCAATCTCAGTCTCTTCCCGGATCGCATTTCCATTTACATCAAGGTACAATAGGGCACAGATTGCACTTGTGTCCAATAAGGGTGTAGGTGTAGGAGTTACCAGCGGCTGCTGTGGAACAACCTGGGTAGCTCCCGGCTCCGGGGTTGCCTGGAAGGGGCTGGCCAATCCCAAAAGAAGCGTCTGGCCTGGCCGGATGACCGCATCCACATCCAGGTTATTTAGCCGGCGAAGCTCATCCAGCGAAACACCCGTTACTGCTGAAATCCGCCAAAGGGTATCATCCGCCTGCACAACATACAGGATCCGGCCATCCGATCCTGGGGTTGGGGTCGGAAAATCCGTGAGTTGATATGCAGGTGCAGCCTGCACTGGCATCATCAAACTAACAAACCCTAACCCGAACAGTGTGAAGCCAAGCAGTAAAGCCGCTAGTCTCATCATTCTTTTTTGTAGCATCTTATGCTGCCTTTTTACCATCTTGAAGATCACCAATCCTTGAGTTCGAACACCGTGTTTTCATGGACACAATCCAATCCTGCGCTCAACCTCAACTCAAGTTCACACATTATAACAGGCTGCAGGCAATCTATCTTTACGAATATGGCCGATGATCTTTGCCGGTATGGAGTGATGGAACCACCCGGATTAGGGTAAGATATAGAGATCAATGGCAGCCTTTAATCCAAACCAATAGACTTTTGTTTCGATGGTGATCGAATCAAAACCCTGATGAACATAAATCAATCTAACCTAAACCTTATTAGGAGGCAACCGATGACATTTTTAAATCTCACCCAGGCAGAGTGGCAGCAAATTGGGATCTCGGCGGGAATCATCGCCGCCGCGTTTATCCTGGCCAGACCGCTGCTCACCTTTCTCCTCGACAAAATTTTTGCGCGGATCACCGGACTGACCAAATCGACCCTGGACAATAAGCTGCTGGATGCGGCCCGTCCACCGCTGTATTGGCTGGTGATCATGCTGACTGCAGAAGCTGCTCTCAAACGGTTAGATTTTCTGACCGCCGATTACGATGTGCAAATTTCCAATGTGACCTTTCTGCTTTACAGCCTGCTGGTCACCGTCACCCTTTGGCGAGTCATCACAACCATAGCAAATTGGTATTCGTCTGAAATCGCCGCCAAAACTGAAACCCCGATTGACGACCAGATGGTCCCCTTTGTTCGCCGGATCCTGCTGATTGTCCTGGCCGTGATCATGGGGATTGTGGTGCTTGGATATTTTGAAATTGAAATCAGCGGCCTGGTGACCACCCTGGGGATTGGGTCGCTGGCGGTTGCCCTGGCTGCCCAGGCGGCCCTCTCTGATACGATCAGCGGGTTCATCATCATGATCGACCGGCCCTTCCGCATCGGAGACCGGATCGAGATTTTGGAATTGGACACCTGGGGAGATGTGGAAGATATCGGCTTGCGCAGCACCCGCATCCGCACCCGGGATAACCGCATGGTGATCGTGCCCAACTCGGTGATCAGTAAGAGTCTGGTGGTCAATTATGCCTTTCCGAATACCGACTACCGGATCGAGATCCATGTGGGGGTCGCCTATGATACCGATATTGAAGCTGCCAGAAAAGTCCTGGTGGATGCTGTCAGGCAGGTGGAAGGCGTAGAAGCGCAGAAACCGGTCGAAGCGCTGTTCCTCGAATTTGGCGATTCGGCGCTGATCTTCCGGGTGCGCTGGTGGTTAGATTCCTACGTGGATACACGGCGCATGTTCGATAAGGTTAATACCTCGATGTACAATGCACTCAAACAGGCCGGAATCGTGATGCCCTTCCCGCAGCGGGAAGTTCGCTACACATTCGATGAAGCCCAATTCAATCGAATTGAGAAAACATTGGCTCGATAAAGCTATCACAGCACGGCAAACACGATCCACACTGGCCAGGATTTGATGCACAAAGGTGAGATGAGAGAATCCGAGCTCATCTCACCTTTCGCTGATTGGGTCAACGATGGCAAATTGGTGACCTATCTCCTATCATCCAAATTGAGGGGGCAACGTATAATGGAAATGCGAAATGTTTCCCGGAGGCCCAGCATGATCAATCTATCCCGACTGATGATCAACTATCTGGTTGATGAAGTCCAAAAAGCCTATTACCGCACTTACAGCAACCTGGAACCAGAGATCGGCAGCATGATCGGCTGGACTGCCAGGCTGGCCTTAGAGAATATTGCCAACTCCAACGCGCTGTACCACAACCTGGAACACACGATCCTGGTCACCACCGCAGGACAGGCAATCATTGAAGGCAAACACCTGACAGAAGGTGGGGTCACCCCACGGGATTGGCTGAACTACACGATTGCGTTGTTATGCCACGATATTGGATACGTCAGAGGTGTGCTCCGCGAAGACAACCGAAACCATTGCGGCACCGGGGTGGACGGGCAGATGGTGACCCTGCCTGAAGACGGCACCGATATCGCCCTGACCCCTTACCATGTAGACCGGAGCAAACAATTTGTACGCGAACGCTTCGGAAAAAAATTGTTGGGAAACGTAAAGCAGTTGGTAGATGTCGAGGCGATCACCAATTACATTGAAATGACCCGCTTCCCGCCGCCGGACGATCCGGCATACGAGGATACCAATGGCTATGCCGGCCTGACCCGCGCGGCAGATTTTATCGGGCAGCTCGGAGATCCGGATTATCTGCGCAAAACGCCGGCTTTGTTCTATGAATTTGAAGAAACGAATGCCAACCAGCAGCTTGGGTATCAGGCGCCCGGAGACCTGAGCAAAACGTATGCAGCCTTCTTTTGGAATATCGTCAACCCGTACATCAAGGATGCAATTAAATATCTTTCCGTCACACAGGAAGGCAAGCAATGGATCGCCAGCCTGTATGCGCATGTATTCACCGTTGAACATGCTGATGACGCGTAGCTTTTCGAACCAAACAAGATGAACAATCTAACCCAGATTCCTTTCAATTTGCCGGGGAAAATCTTCCGCAGCCCGATGCCGTATTCGTTTTTCGATACGAACGCGTCCATCCTGAAGGATTATCTTGAAGCAAATGTCGGCACAGTCGTTATGCTGACGGAGACCGGAGAAGACCTTAAGCATGCCAACCGGGACCTGACGCGAGCCTATACCGGCCACAAGATCAACGTGATCCATTTTCCGATCGTTGATTTTGATACCCCTGATGACCCTGATAAACTAAGGAAAGTGCTCCAACAGGTACTGGAGATGGCGAAAGGCGGGGAAAATATTGCCGTCCACTGCTTTGCGGGGCGCGGGCGGACGGGGATGTTCATCGCTTTGCTTGCCCGCCTGATCTTACAGATGGAAGGCCAGGAAGCAATCGATTGGGTCAGGCAGTATTTTCCGGCAATCGAAACCTCTGCGCAGGAACGGGTTGTGATCGAATACGAGCTTGATGAACTCTAACTGCTCAAAGCACCTTTTTAGGGACAACCGGTTTCCAGCCCAACCCACAAGGATTTATTGATCTCCCGACCAAACGTAGTGGGCAATCTTGCAGTATTCCTGAAACCCCAATTTTTGGTATACCGAATAACCACTCTCAGACGACTCCAGGGCGGCAATCCGATAGCCATCTGACCGGGCTTCCAAAAGCGGAAACGCAGTCATCGCAGATCCGATCCCCTTCCCTCTTGCGCTCTCCAATGTCGCTACATTGTAAACCCCAGCAACCCCACCGCCCAAACACACCGACGAGGTGGCGACAATTTCATTGTCAATCAACCCGATATAATTGATGAAAGGAGAGTCAAACCCCAGGTTGAGGAAGAAATCGCAGAAAGCATCTGCGACAAAGTCCGGCATTCCGAAAACACCACACAAAACCCGACAGTAGATCGCCAGTTCGGTTTCATTTGCGACTTTCCTGATCTGGAGGTCTTCCGGTAACACATAGCTTTCAGGCAGCGCGGCTAAATCGGCTGCCATTCCGGGACTGACGGAGAATTGCAGGCCGCGCTTCAACAGAATTGTTCCGAGGTCAGCCGGTTGAGCAGATGGGCCGACCCACCACATCATGGGAACTTTCCTGGCATTGTATTCTGCAAGAATTGAATCGATTACAGCATCCACTCTCCCATCTGGCAAACTTGGGCGTAGAACACTATTAAATATGGGAAACGGGATCTTGGTGATCGACCACAAGATTTCTGGTGTATCATGCACCTCTGCTTGCGGCCATTGTTTGAACAACTGGAACATTGAGAAAAGATTCAATTCAAACGCAGCAGTCATTGAGGCTTCCGAAGTATCAGTCAAGATTTTATCCAAGGTTAGATCCTCCTTTGTTTAGGCTTTCTCATAAGCTTATCCCTCAACCTCATAATGCTCTAAAGCAAACCGATACGATTATTTGGGATCAAAAACCAAAAAAAGACTTAGTGCCCAACGCTCAATTGCGGATGATCAGCACAAAATAACCATCGATTGAATTATGGGGACTTATCCGATAAATCTTCACAATTATAAATTATACCAATCGCGAAACCGCTTTTACAACAGTATCAGCTTATACATTTTCTTGGATGCTTCAGTATCTATAAATCCACGTACTCAGGATCGTCCGGTGAAATCGCCACGCTCCATTCTTGTTCCTCAAAATCAAAATCAGCGATGTCGTCCAGAGGAAGTTTGAAGTATTTCCCCTTCCCTTCCACTGCAACGCTTCCATCCTTCAGGAGAATTTCGCCAGAACCTTCAAAATAGCGGTTCGCAAGATGATCAATGCGGCCAATCACGCGAATTTCCTCATCCAGTGGTATCGGTTTTCGATATCGGGTATTGAAGTTAATCGTCACGCCCCAAAGATTCCGATCTATCATGAGAATGGCACGCCCGATGGTCTCATCCAGGACAGCGGATGCAATCCCGCCGTGCAAACGTCCAGGATAACTCTGGTGTTCTTCGGAAGGGCGAAAAATGGCCATCAGTTCATCATTCTCTAGTTCATAGAACGATGCCTTGAGGCCGAATTTATTCTTCAACCCGCAAACCAGGCACATCTTTGAGTTTTCTTGTTTTGCAGTAACACGTTGACGCATGGAAATACTCTCCTTCTTCAAAAATAATTCAATCAATTGTAAGCATCCCAGGTTATTCCCGACACTTTGAAGACAAGCAACCCGGCAAAGTCACCCGATTCAGGATGATTTGTCTCGCACGAAATGTGTTAGTCGAGACTTTTGCCAGAGTACAGGACAGAAAACCCCAGTGGGAAAAATATTCCGATAGATGCGAGTGCTTCACCGTAAAGACCCCAACCAGACGGGATGGCAGGTGCGGATACAAATATCAATGCCGAGATAAAGGAAACATATCTCCAAATCCCTTTGAGCATCTCCGAATTGTTTGCATGACCAATCAGGCTGATAAGGCCAATGCCGAAGAAAGCTGTCCCTGCCATGAATGTGCCGCTTACCCACCATCCGCTCCCTTCAAAAAAAAGTGTAGGATCTGAGCTTGAGACATTGACAGCGATTGGCCCAATGCCATCTGCACCTAAACCAGCAGCATAGAGTCCTGCACCAACGGCCATGAAAATCCTGATAAATGCAGGCAGTCGATATGACCTTTTTTTGAGTTGTTCTTCGATTGAATTCACGGATAAAAGGCTGAAGCCAAACGCAACTGCAGAAATAATGTGACCAAGAAACCAACGAGTTGTCATATCAACACGGCTAGCAGCAAGCTGATGATTGGAATAATCTGAGACAACTGGTATCAGCAATATCCCAATTGTGAGAACAACTGGAAAAGCAAGTATGTAGATCGCGTGTTTAGTTTGATCACTCATGGTTACTCCCGTTATTGAATGGATATGGTATTTGCTGAGGAAATAAACAAATCTATGTACTAAGCGGTGATCGGCGCTGTTCTGATTAAATATCAAAATGTAGCATCACGTCAAGTATAACTTCCCGGGACTGAAAAACTGCAAGGAAATCGTCAGGAGCCTAATCGCTTGATATCCGAATCAGGGGAGATTGGCTATTGACAACTTAGCACAAGTGTTCTATAATCTCAAATAAGAACACATGTTCTAATCACGTTCTAACGTGGCTTACTAGAGGACAATTGGAGGTCCCAGATGGCAAGTAAATCAAATTTTCCCAATTTTTTGCAGGGCAATCGCCTCAGCCGTGGTTTAATGTGGGGAATCCTCATCCTCGGCGCACTGACCGCATTTGAAATTTTCAATTACAGCACAACGGATTTTGCGATGAGCGATCTGTTGGGCGACTTGAAATTTCTCGGGCTGCGCTGGTCCACGATCCTGGCGATCGCTTTCTGCGGCATAGATTTCGCTGGTATCGCCCGCCTGTTCACCCCAGAACAGGGAGCTGATGAACCGAATGAAGTCTGGTATTTGTTTGGTGCCTGGCTGCTGGCAGCCACGATGAATGCAGCCCTGACCTGGTGGGGCGTATCGATTGCAATCATCAACCATCAAACACTTGGCAACGAAGTCGTCTCCCGCGAGACCCTGCTCAAGGTGGTCCCAATTTTCGTAGCTGTCATCGTTTGGCTGATCCGGGTGTTGATCATCGGCACATTCAGCGTGGCAGGAGACCGGCTGTTTTCCCAGGATGATTCCCCATCCGCCTACCGGGGTCTGCAAATGCGCTCGTCAAAAGTGCGGAGCCAACCGCAGAACGTCCAGCGCAAACCACGCCCGAGCACCAACTACAGCCGCACCACTCAAAATCAAAGGCCGGCAGCCCAGACATCCTTCCGCCCGTCGGCGACACGCAACCGGCCTGAACCGACTTATCACCCGATCTCGATGCAATCCAAACCGAAACAATCGAGCAAATCCAGCGATTATAATAATCCGGATTACATGAGCTGAGGACGAAAGACAAAGGAATTGTAAGACATGGGCAGTTCACCTAATGAAAGGACGAACGGCACAGAAACAACCTCCACTCAGCCACGTGGAGGTTGTTTTACTGCCATCTATACACCATTACTTTCCCTGCTGGTGGTGCTATTCATCCTGCAAATCTCCACCGGGGAAACCACCCGACCATGGGACTTGATTGCCGAGGCCGTACCGCAAAGTGCTGGGGTGGTTCACGCGGACCCCGTCCCGGCCAATTCGTCGCTGGCGCGCTTCTTTGCTCCATCCGTTCGCTATTGGGAGCGAGAGATCTTACGCTGGGCAAGTGAGTCTGGTCTGGATCCGAACCTGGTTGCGACTGTGATGCAGATCGAATCTTGTGGGGATCCCAGAGCCATTTCTCGAGCAGGCGCTATGGGTCTTTTCCAGGTGATGCCCTATCATTTTTCTGAGAATGAAGCACCTTACAACCCGGATACGAATGCCCGGCGTGGGATGGCATATCTCAGCAAAGCATTGAATACTCACCAGGAAATTCGGCTTGCGCTGGCTGGTTACAACGGTGGAATTGGAACCGCTGCAAAGCCAGAGAGCGCCTGGCCCAACGAAACGATCCGCTACGTGTACTGGGGCACAGGAATCTACCAGGATGCTGCTTCGCTGAGTGAGTTCAGTCCCAGGTTAGAGGAATGGATGTCTGCAGGTGGTGCCAGCCTTTGCAGTCAGGCAGAGGAGCGACTAGGGATTACTCCCTAACTGTCTGGTCTGAAGGGGCGAATACAGAAGCTCGGTCAGGGTTGGTATATGGCATACAGATTGTGAACGTCGTGCCTTTTCCATATTCTGATTCAACCTCAATCCTACCCTGATGTCGCAGCATGATCCAGTAAGCGATTGAAAGTCCTAATCCGAACCCTTTTTGATCGTAATCGATGATCTTGGCCCGTGATTTTTCAGCCCGGTAAAAGCGTTCAAATACATGCTCAAGATCCTTTGGATGGATCCCTTGGCCATCATCTCGGACGGCCAGCCAGGCTTCGTGTTCTTTGATCTTCAAACTCAGGATGATCTTCCCATCCGGGCGGGTGAATTTGATCGCATTACTGACCAGGTTGAGTAGTACCTGCTTCAACCGATCTTTATCTCCAATCACCTGAACCTGGTCAATGTCCTCAATACGGATTGTCTTATGGTCTCCAGCAAGGATGCGAGCCTGTTGATACACTTCCAGCAAAAGGGTATCCAGTTCGACCGGAACCATCTCCAACTCCAATCTTCCAGACTCAGCCTGAGCCATGAGAAGCAGATCTTCCACCATACGTGTCAGCCTGGCAATTTCCTTGCTCATACTGTCTATTGCGACCAGATCAAATTCACCCATCTTACGCATCAACCCGGCATTCCCCTGCAGCACGGTCAAGGGAGTGCGCAGTTCATGGCTGACATCCGCGAGGAAGCGGCGCTGCGCATTGAACAGGTGCTCAAGACGCTCCATCGTCTCGTTAAAGGCCTGGATCAGCTGCCCAACCTCATCCGGGGGAGTCCGTTCCTGAGGAATACGAAGTGAAAGGTCGTCGGCACGGGTAATTTCAGAGGCAATCTGGGTCACCGTCGCCAGAGGGATCAACGCGGAATGAGCAGTATAGTACCCAAACCCAGCAGCCACAGTGGTGATCACCAAACCAATCAAAACAAGAGATCGGAGCAAATCTGCACGGAGTTGGTCCACTGATGCCAGGCTGGTACCAGCCTGAAGAACCCCAACAGTAGTCTCATCTGCCATAACCAACACCGATAAAGCTTTGTAATGAAAATTTTCCCGAAACATCTCACTGTAATAGGAGTTTCGAGTCTCAAGAGTGATATCAAAACCCATTGGATCAATCACACGGCCAGACAACTGCTCTAAGGTGGCTTCGGTCGTTTTGAGCAGTTCACCGTTGGCATCATGCAACTGAAGCAAAATGCTCGGATCATATGTAATCAACACCTCCTGGTTTCTTTGCGAACGCAAGGTATTGCTCACATCCATTATGGCCGATTGGAGACGGCTATCAATTTGCTGCATCAAAATCTCAGTGGAACGGTTGTAGACTGCCCACCCAAAGGCAAACAGAACAACCCCAACCAGGGCTGTGTAAAACATTGCCAAACGAATTTGGAGGGACATACTTCTCGTGTCAGCCTTTAGGGATGCTCGCGGAGGACGTATCCCATGCCACGCATCGTATGCAAGAGGCGCGGCTCATCCTCAGCTTCCATTTTTTGTCGCAGATACCGGATATAGACCTCAATGATATTGCTATCTCCACCGAAGTCATATCCCCACACTTCTTCGTAAATCATTTCACGCGTCAGAACCTGGCGAGGGTGGCGCATGAAGAATTCCAGCAATTCGTATTCTTTACCGGTCAGTTGAATGGTCCTGTCGCCGCGCTTCGCCTGACGAGCGCCAGTATCCAGGATCAGATCGTCAAATTCATATACTTCCGGGCGGTTTGGTCGGGTTCTTCGGAGCAGGGCCCGGATCCGTGCCAGCAGTTCATCAAGGTTAAAAGGCTTGACCATATAATCATCTGCACCTGCATCCAACCCCTGCACGCGGTCTGAAACAGTATCCTTGGCGGTCAGCATCAGGATCGGGATCCGTCCCCGCTGGCGCAGCCTGCGACAAACCTCCAATCCATCCATCCCTGGCAGCATCCAATCCAACACAACCAGGTCCGGCGGATTGTCCCAGGCAAGCAGCAAGCCGGTTTGTCCATCCAGGGCGGTATCTACCTGGTAGCCATCATAGGAAAGCCCACGCCTGAGAAAAGTTAGAATAGCCTCATCATCTTCAATGATCAATATTCGTGCGCTCATCTTTGCTCCCTTAACATCACAAGAACAAAACCCTTCAATTGTCCAGTTTCCTGCTATCACTATACCATAAGAAAACCAATCTGTTTCATAAAACATTAAAATTTTTTTCCATCAAAACAGAAAGATACGAAAAAAGCAGGCCAGATGGACTGGGCCAAGGCGCAAGCGCTTGATTTAAAGGCAAACCCAGATCTTTTTACTTGCAGGAATGGCGAATTGTCAGTACATATAAATTTCCCGACAATCAGGCCCGCCCGATGAATTTTCCATACGATTGGGCTGGCAGGTTCCATAAAATATTGATCGAGGTAAAATACCCACACCTGAGGAACTCGTGGTCGTATCCGTATTATCCGTATGGCTCTATACGACACTATCCGTAGCGAGGAGATTTCATTATGCCGGACAGAATGCAGCAATTTTCAAAAGAAGAGTTGGAAAAAATCCACTCGTCTTCGATGCAAATATTAAAGGGAATGGGGGTGGTCTTTCAGGCACCTGAAGCCCTGACAATATTCAAAAGTCATGGATTTAAGATTGATGGGCAAACTGTTTACTTCGAGGAAGAACATGTCATGAATGCCCTCGAAACTGTAACGAATAAATTTGAGATCACAGCCCGCAACCCAGAGAAAAGTGTCCTCATTGGAGGGAATGATACAATCTGTGCGCCAGGATATGGAGCGCCGTTTGTCACCGATGCCAATGGTGATCAGCGACATGGCACACTGCAGGATTACATCAATTTTTGCAAACTCGTCCATACCTCTCAGCAGATCGACATGATCGGCTATGATATGGTCGAGCCTGTGGATGTGCCAGCGGAACATGCGCATCTGTATATGATGAAGGCGAACCTGACCTATTCTGACAAGCCTTTTATGGGCACATCGGTCCCTGCAAATGCAGCTCGGGATGCCCTCGAATTGGCTGGCATTTTATGGGGCGGAAAAATCTTCATCCAGGACAAATATGTGATCCTGCCAACCATCAACCCCATCTCGCCTTTGATCTGGGATGACAATATGGCAGAGGCGATTGTGATCTATGCTGAGAATAACCAGCCGATCATGTTTGAAAACCTGATGATGTCCGGGTCTACCGGCCCGGTGACACTTGCTGGCACAATCGTGTTGCAAAACGCAGAAATATTATCAGGGTTAGTCCTCACTCAGTTGATCAAGCCTGGACTCCCTGTCATCTTTGGCAACATTCCCGGGATCACAGACATGCGAAGCGGGAACTTAGCCATCGGCGCACCCGAGAGTTCAATTTTTGTTTCAGCAAATTCTCAGATGGCGGAGTTCTACGGGGTTCTGGGGCGCAGCGGTGGGAATTTAACCGACGCCCACATCCCTGATATTCAGGCCGGGATAGAGTCGGCCCTATGTTTGATGAACGCAATGCGCTCTGGGACATCTTTCCTTCTGCATTCTTGCGGAATTCTGGGTGCATACATGTCCATGAGTTACGAGAAATTTGTGATTGATGAAGAGATCATCGCAATGGTCCGAAGGATTTTGCGGCCTGTGGAGATTACCGATGATTCGATCGATTTAGCGACCATTAAAGAAGTGGGGGCCGGTGGAGAGTTCCTGAGTCATCCAACAACCTTTGACCATTTCCGGAAAGAGCATTTTGATCCCAAATTGTTCAACCGCCTTGGGTACACCACCTGGAAACAAAATGGCAGAGATATCCTTGAGAGGGCTGGAGACATTGTCAAACAGCGCCTGGACAGCTATGAAATGCCAGAGCTTGACCAAGAAATCGAAGTGAGAATTGACCGTTATATCCAGAGCAAAATGGAGGGCTGAAGAGGAGTCCGCAATTGAATGGCAGAGCTTCCTACGTATCAGTTTTGACGAATTAAAAACAAAATCCCGCAAGCGGGATTTTGTTTTTGGTTAGCGGTAGAAACCGTACTATGCCAGTTCGACGACTGCGCCAGCTTCTTCGAGCTGTTTCTTGGCGTCCTGGGCGGCGTCTTTTCCAACCTGCTCCATCACTTTGGAACCAGCGGCTTCAGCCATGTCTTTGGCTTCTTTCAGTCCCAAGCTGGTGAGCTTGCGGATGACCTTGATGACCTCAATTTTCTTGGGGCCAGCGTCTTTGATAACCACATCAAATTCGGTCTTTTCTTCTTCTGCCTCTTCGGCAGCAGCACCAGCACCAGCAGCAGCGGCAACAGCAACCGGAGCGGCGGCGGAAACGCCCCATTCCTCTTCCAGTTTCTTTACCAGTTCGGCAGCTTCAATCACGGTCAGCTTGCCAAGTTCTTCAACTAATTTGTCTAAGTCAGCCATTTTAAAAATTCTCCTTTAGAGTTATTTGTTTGTTTTTGTACAGCCTGGGTTATTATGCAGCAGCTGCATCTGCATGTGCTTTGATCACCTGTGCCAGGGAGCGGCCAGGTTCGGCAAGCGTACGCGCCAGTTTCGAAGCCGGCGCAGAAATGACGCCCAACAGTTGTCCACGGACCACTGGCAGTGGCGGCAGTTCGGCCAGAGCCACAACTTCTTCCGCAGATAACACTTTGCCGTCCATATAACCGGCTTTAATCACCAACGCCGGGTTGTCTTTGCCAAACTCTTTAATCACTTTGGCAATTCCAGGTGCATCTTCAAATGCAATCCCGAACGCAGTGCTGCCATTAAACATCGACTCTGGAAATTCAATTCCAGCTGCCTCAAACACGCGTTTGCCGAGCCGGTTTTTAACCACATGGAATTCAGCTCCTGCTTCACGCGCTTTGTTCCGCAATTGATCCATCTGCGGCATTCGCAAGCCAGTGTACTCTGCCAGAATTAGCGCCTTGCTTTCCTTCATCCATGCTTCATACTGGGCAACCAATTCTTCTTTTCGTTCTTTTGATAGTGCCAACGAGCATACCTCCTTTCAAAAATAAAAGTCTTTGCCTTCGAATTTCAGGCAAAGACTTTCTGGCAAGATCGCGACACATCGTGCGCGGTAGTTTGCTTCTCAAGTCCTCACCTCGGTTGGGAATTAAGACGGGCAGGGGTTCCTGCGTTCCGTCACCAACTGTCTGTGGCGAAGGCGTCGGGCAAGGAAGGGACTTCCTCACCCACAACCGGGTATTTTACCCGATTTATTCAGAAATTTCCATTGTTTGAGCCTGATTGGAATCCACTTTAATCCCAGGCCCCATCGTCGTTGAGAGAACGATTTTACGAATATAGGTTCCTTTGGCCGCAGGCGGGCGAACTCGCCGAACAGCCTGAATGAGTGCAGCCAGGTTGTTGTAGAGGTGCTTTTCCTCAAAGGATGCTTTCCCGATCGGAACATGGAGGTTAGCCGTTTTGTCCACACGGAACTCTACACGACCAGCCTTGACCTCTTCGATGGCCCGTGGAATATCTTCCATGCTGACCACTGTGCCTGTTTTGGGGTTCGGCATCAGGCCGCGCGGGCCAAGTACACGGCCCAAGCGTCCCACCGTGGGCATCATATCCGGGGTGGCGATGGCGACATCGAAATCAACCCACCCACCCTGGATCTTCTGCACAGTTTCATCGTCGTCAACTACGACATCAGCACCGGCTTCACGCGCCATGCGTGCTCCGTCACCCTGGGCAAACACTAAAACACGGACAGTTTTGCCCAACCCATGCGGCAGAACCACAACATCACGCACCTGCTGATCTGCATGTCGAGGATCGATACCCAGGCGGATGTGAATCTCGACGGTGGAATCAAATTTGGTTTGTGAGGTTTCTTTGGCCAGGGCAATCGCCTCAGCCGGTGCATACGTGCGCTTGCGGTCTACTTTTTCAAGCGCTGCGCGGTATTTTTTACCTTTTTTCGCCATGATTAACTCCTTTTGTTTTGTGGTGGGACAAACCTGTTTGCGTTTGTCTGCAGCTTTACGTGAAGCTGCACTAACGGGTGCTGGCATCTGGCCGATGCTCGCATCTCCTGGATGCGACACCCTCCCACGTTGAAAGTGTGTTGTTGTTTAGTCTTCTACAACTCGAATGCCCATATTGCGGGCAGTGCCTTCTATCTGGCGCATCGCGCCTTCGATATCGATCGCATTCAGGTCTTTCATTTTTGTTTCCGCAATTTCACGGACCTGCGAGCGTGTGACGGTACCGACAATATCCCGGTTTGGTACACCAGACCCTTTATCTATCCCGGCGGCCTGCTTGAGCAGGATGGCTGCCGGCGGGGTCTTGAGGATGAACGTGAACGAACCATCCTGATAGACCGTGATCTGAGCAGGGATAACCTGGCCCATTCGTCCGGAAGTCCGGGCATTGTATTCCTTGGTAAACTGCATAATGTTGATGCCCTGGCTGGCAAGAGCCGGGCCGATCGGGGGTGCCGGGGTTGCTTTTCCGGCTTCGATCTGTAA
Organism: Anaerolineales bacterium; assembly: GCA_035458505.1. Classification (GTDB taxonomy): domain Bacteria; phylum Chloroflexota; class Anaerolineae; order Anaerolineales; family UBA11579; genus UBA11579. The sequence continues at coordinate 52,327 of DATHZS010000015.1, forward strand.
CGTGATTGTTGCCTTTACTTTCTTTGCCATTTTTTTCTCCTTTTGTCTTGTGGTGGGACAAAACCTGTTGGTTTTGCCTGCAACGTTCCAAGAAGTTGCACTAACGGGCGCTGGCATCTGGCGGATGCTCGCATCGCATGGATGCGACGCCCTCCCACGTTGAAAGTGTGTTGAGCGTTAAGCTTTTTCTACTTGTAAGAAATCCAACTCCACCGGGGTTTCCCGGCCAAAGAAGTTGACCATTACCCTTACTTTGGCTCGCTCCATATCGATCTCATCGACAGTGCCGCGGAAATCGTTGAAGGGGCCATCGACAATCCGGACGCGCTCGCCCTGCTTGAAGGTAACTTTAATTCGCGGGGCGTCCGCTTCCATTCGCTTGATGATCGAAGAGACTTCTTCGGGGCGCAGCGGGACCGGGTCATTTCCCATCCCGACAAAGCTCGTCACCCCGGGTGTGTTGCGGACAACATACCAGGATTCTTCGGTCATCACCATATTCACCAGAATATACCCTGGAAAGACGCGTCGCTCTACAGTCCGGCGTTTACCATCCTTCACCTCAATTTCTTCTTCGGTGGGGACAACCACATCAAAGATCAGGTTTTTCATGCCCATGGTTTCAATCCGCTGTTCCAGGTTATGGCGAACTTTGTTCTCATAGCCGGAATAGCAGTGAACCACATACCAGGCGCGATCATCCGCTTCTTCTTCAGTCAGGGCTTCCTGCCTGAGGGGTGATGAGAGATCTTCCTGATCGGATGTCGTGGTTTCTTCTTCTGGTTGTTCCTGTCTATCTTCTTCCATTTTTACACACGCTTCCGCCACATTCGTACAGGGCCAGATGGACACCTGAACGATTGTGACTGATGATTGGCCTTACATATTCCAGAGCAGAGCAAAAAACCTGAAGAACAGAAAGTCTAAAGTACCCAGAAAGACAGCCATCAGGGCCATCACAATCACCACGATATAGGTCAGGGAAATTGCTTCGCGCCGGGTGGGCCAGCTTACCTTGCGCAGCTCGCCCATGGTATCGCGGTAGAACCGACGTAAGCCGCGCGGTTGTTTGCTGACAGCTTGCTTTTTGGTCTGCCGTTTGGTCGATTTCTTCGGTTTGGTTTTTGCATCCTTTTTATTTGCCACAGGTTGCTCCTAAAATTTTTTATGCGCCGTATATCCTTTTACGGCTAAAACGCCGCAAATATGCGGCGTTGCCATTCTCAGACAGGCGAGGCAGGAATCGAACCCGCAACCTACGGTTTTGGAGACCGTTGCTCTGCCAAATTGAGCTACTCGCCTACAACGCTGTCCTGGTAATTTCCAGGAACTAGCGAGTTTCACGGTGCATACGATGTGTGCGGCACCGCGGGCAATATTTCTTTAGTTCTAATCTGCTTGGGTCGTTCCTGCGATTCTTCTCGGTGGTGTAATTTCTTTCCTTACACTCCGTACATTCCAGGGTTACGACCGGTCGGTTACCTTTTTTACCAGACATACCAATAACTTCCTTCATAGGTGCTCTGCCTGCCAATGACAGGCAGAGCGCCTAAATTTCTCTCTAGTTCAGGACTAGTCCAAGATCTCGGTAATCACGCCAGCGCCGACAGTCAGGCCGCCTTCGCGGATCGCAAAGCTCGAGCCCTGCTCCAGCGCCACCGGGGTGATCAGATCCACCTTCAGGTTGACCCGGTCTCCGGGCATGACCATCTCCACACCTTCCGGCAGGGTG
>DATHZS010000016.1:0-52845 GCA_035458505.1 Anaerolineales bacterium
GACAAAGGTAAAATCAAAATCTTCATCTGGCAGGCTGGCAGAGAACTGCATGGTCTCTGCCAGGTCGAGCACGGCGAAAAAATCAGCCTGCCAATTCCCATCTTCGCCTGAGATCACTTCTGTCTTGGTGCTTCCCAGATCGTTTTATACAATGATATAGACCAGGTGGTTGGGCGGGGCAAACCCGCTCACCAGATTGTTCTCTACGTCCACTTTCGCCAGGCCAATCGCCCCCCGGCATGATCACCGCCCGGGCGTTGTCATCCTTGCGCACGGTCTGGCTGAAGCCCTGGCCTGGCAGCAAAAGCCAATGAAATTCGGATTCCTTGAAGAAAACGGTGATAAGATAACAGTTAGAAGGTTGAACGGTTCCAGCCGCAGGATCAAACGTGAATGACGATATGCTCTGATCATTCTCACCGGTGAGGATTTTAGGGGAGAAAAGATGGGTTGAATCCAACCAGGAGTAATCTTCAAGAAAGACACCGAACCCAATGAACACATTTCTGAACCAATTATTTCAACTCCCGGAAGACACAGATGCCCACCCGGTTGTGGTGCAGCACTTCAGGCGTAATTTCACCACCAATTTTTTTGATGTGGCGATCTTTTTCTTTGGGGATGGTTTTGCGGCCGCCTATACGATCCTGCCTGTATTTGTCAGCCTGTTCACGGATTCGCCGATCCTGATTGCGCTGGTTCCGGCGATCACCGAAGCCGGCTGGTTCATTCCGCAGCTGTTCATGGCGCCGTATGTGGAACGCCAGTCAAAATTAAAATCGCTTGTGATCAAAATTGGATCCTTGGAGCGGATGTCGTATCTGTTTCTCGCCATCGGGGCCCTTGTGCTGCCGCGCATGGAAAAGCGGGTGGCCCTGGCCGTGATCCTGTTCCTGGTGATCTATAAGGCGTTTGTCAGCGGGTTGGTGGCATTGCCCTGGCAGGAGATCGTCGCCAGGGTGATTCCGGTGTCTCACCGGGGCCGGTTGTACGGCTGGTCGATGCTGCTGGGGAAGTTGCTGGGCGTTGGGGGGGCGGCTCTGACCGGGTATTTTTTGCGCGAGATCCCTTTCCCGCAAAATTACAGCCTGACATTTTTTGTCGGGTTCATCCTGCTTGCGGTGGGAATTGGCGTGTTTGCCTTAACAATCGAACCTGAGAGAAAAATAGAGCTGCCACAGCAAAAGATGCCCACCAGAAGGAGAGAAAAGACCCGGGAAATCCTTTCCAGGGATGTACCCTTCCGGAATTTTGTCATCAGCCGCTTCCTGGCATTCATCGGCTATATGGCGATGGGGCTCTTTGCCGTGTATGGCATTGAGAAATATCAGTTATCGACGGATTTCTCAGCGACCTTTACGATGGTGCTGCTGGCTGCAAGCATCCTCGGGTATGCGGTGTTTGGGGCGATCGGAGACCGGAGCGGGAATAAGCTGATCTTTGCGATCAGCGATGTGCTGATGATCCTCTCGCTGGTGCTGATCGCGTTTTCGGAATCACTTGCTGGCCTGTACGTGGTATTTGCGCTGGTGGGGATAGCCCAATCGGGCGCCATTATTGCGGATATGAATATGGTGATGGAGTTCAGCAATCCGAAGGACAGGCCAACCTATATTGGCGTCTTTAAGACCCTGACTGGGCCAGGTTTTTTGATCTCTCCACTGATCGGGGGCGGCATGGTAGAGCTCTGGGGGTACCAAACCATGTTCCTGGTATCGATCCTGATCATGGCGGTCGCCTTTATTCTCTTGGTGGCGTTTGTTCCTGAGCCAAGGAATCAAAATAATTCTCTGAGCGTACAGGAGTAGGTGAACTTACTCCTTTACATTTTTATGCGTTCATTCCTGGGGTCGTAGAGCGGTTTCAGTGAGGCGATCGCCGGGTATTTTACGCCCGCAACCTGGATCTCCCATTTACCAGAGTTGATATATTCTTTGGTCACTCCATCTTCACAGGAAACAAATCCTAAACCGACTGCACCGCCGAGAGTATGCCCGTAGGCACCTGCGCTGATATCGCCAACGATCTCTCCATCACGGAAGACAATCTCGTTATGATGCAGGAGCGGTTGCGGATCTTTCAGGAGAAACTGAACATGCCGGCGTTTGAGGATGCCGGTTTCTTTCTGGCGCAAGACGGCTTCTCGCCCGATAAAGCCACCTGGCTTATCCATTTTTATAAATGCGCCCAATCCAGCTTCCAGAGGGGTATCGAGTGAGTCGATGTCGTACCCGTAATCGCGGTAGGCTTTCTCGGAACGCAGGCTGTAAAGGGTTTGGATGCCGGCGTTTTTCAGGCCCAAATCTTCGCCGGCTTCGATGATTTTGTCGTACACCAGCGGGGTGAACTCTGGCGGTAAGTACAGCTCCCAGCCCAATTCTCCCTGGTAGGTGATCCGGATAGCGAGCGTGTTGGCATAATGCAGGTCAATCTCCTGGGCGCTCATGTATGGAAAGGCCTGGTTGGAGAGATCTGCACTGGTTAGCCGGCTGAGCAGTGCGCGGGAATGTGGCCCCTGAATATTGAGATGGGCATAACCGGAGGTTACATCGGTGATGAATACATGGGCGTCTTCAGGGATATGTGCCTTGAGCCAGTTGCCGGTTTGATTGTAGGTTGCATCGGAGCTGATCACGAGGAATTGATCTTCCGCCAGGCGAGTGATAGTTACATCGCCTTGCAGAGTGCCGCGTTCGTTCAGCCATTGGGTATAGACGATCTTCCCGACGGAAACTGCGACATCATTGGTGCAGATCCAGTTGAGGAATGTTTCGGCGTCTTTACCCTGGACGAGATATTTGGTCATCAGTGAGAGGTCCATCACGACCACGTTTTCGCGGCAGGCCTTGTGTTCGGCAGCATGGTAGTCAAACCAGTTTTGGCGTCCGAAAGAATATTCGACTTTGGGTTCTATCCCGGGAGGTGCAAACCAATCCGGGTATTCCCATCCCTTGGCAGACCCAAAATACGCGCCGGCTTTTGCCAGACGGTCGTGCAGGATGGATTGGCGCACATTGCGAGCAGACCGGAGCTGCCTGTTTGGGAAGCCGATCTCGTACATCACTCCCAGCATTTCAACTGTCCGGTCATATAAGTATTTGGGCGTGTTTTGGAATGGCAGCATACGTTCAATCGATATCTCCCCGACATCCACCGGCGGGTATCCATCCACAATCCATTGAGCCATGATCTGACCAGCGCCCCCGCCGAGCAGGATGCCCAAAGAATTCAACCCGGCGCAAACGAAGAAATTTTTCATACCTGGTGTCTCGCCCATGATCGGGGAGAGATCGGGGGTGAAGCTCTCGGGCCCGCAGAAAAACTTGTGAACCCCAGCCTGCTTGCTGACCGGGACGCGTTCCATGGCGGTTTCCAGGTAGGGCATCATCCGGTCCCAATCGGGCTTGATCTCTCCGAAGGAAAAGTCTTTTGGAACCCCTTTCATGCCCCAGGGAGCCGCGACCGGCTCGAACAGGCCGACCATCAGGCCGCCATGCTCCTCACGAAGATAGCTGTATGCTTGCGGGTCTTCAATGACGGGTAGTTGAGCGTGTATTCCCTCGATTGGTTCTGTGATCAGGTAATAATGCTCTGCTGCATGCAGCGGGACATCCACTCCGACCATTTTGCCAACTTCTCTGCCCCACATGCCGGCCGCGTTGACCACGATTTCTGCCCGGATTTCTCCCTTATCCGTGACTACCCCGGTCACCTGGTTGTGCTTGGTGTTGATCCCTGTGACTGCCGTGTCTTCTAAGATTCGGATTCCTCCCTGCCTGGCACCTTTGGCCAGGGCCATGGTGACATCGATGGGGTTGATGCGCCCGTCTCCGGGGTTAAGAAATCCCGCTACCAGGTCATCCGTGTCCAGCAGGGGCCATATCTTTTTGATCTCAGCCGGGGTGAGTTCCACGATCTCGATTCCATAGCTGTTGGCATAATCCTGGTTGCGGCGGCGGTCTTCCAGACTTTCCTTGTTGGTGACGACTTGCAGCAAGCCGATTGGTTTGAACCCGGTTGCCTGGCCGGTTTCTTTTTCCAGGTTTATATATAGGTCACGGGTATATTTGGCCATATTGATTGAGGTTTCGGAACTGAAGCCCGCGGTGGCAATGAGGCCGGCAGCATGCCAGGTGGTACCAGCGGTGAGCTGTTTTCTCTCTAGGAGGATCACATCTTTCCAGCCCAGCTTGGCAAGGTGATAGGCAATACTGCATCCGATGATCCCACCGCCGATGATTACCACTTGCGCCTGGGAAGGAAACTGGAAATGGTTTTTCATAAGGTGTCCTTTTTCGTAAATCATACTCGTTAATTCATAGTAAATCGTTAATATATTACATTATTTTAACGAAATTTTTTATTAAAACTTGACTTTAGTACGAAATTCGTTAAAATTAAATTATGTTAGATGAAATAGATCGAGCCATCATCGATTATATGCAGTATGATGGACGAGCGCCTTTTACCCAGATTGCGGAGCATTTGAATATCTCTGAAGGTGCGGTCCGCCGGCGAGTGAAGAACCTGACAGATAGCGGTTTGATGCAGGTGGTTGCCATCGTTGAGCCTCATTCGTTAGGACTTAATGAGGGGGTACTGATCGGGATCAACGTTCAGGCGAATATGACCCAAGAAGTGGCGGATGCGGTATCCAAACTGTCGGAGGTGTCTTATCTTTTCCAGGCAGCGGGTGAATTTGACCTGTTTGCCGAGGTGTTCTGTAAAGACCGGAGCCATTTCGTCTCTTTTCTCAATACCAAGCTGCAAAAAATTCCAGGCATTGAACGCACACAATCATTCCTGATTCTTAAGATGCACAAGATGTCTTATCGCTGGGGGGAAATGGACCCTCCAGAATTTTTGCAATCCCAGACGCCTGACGGTACCAGCGACACCTAAAAATCGTAGAAGCGATGAGAAAATCCATGAAATGGAAACAGCAATCTGAAAAGATATCCGAGGTTGTTCATCACCACTCCGTACAGATTTTGGAGAAGGTGGGGTTCTGTGTACCTGACCCTGAAACACTGGCGCGCCTCATGGCCGCCGGTTTTTTGGTTAATGAAGAGACTAGTATGGTCCGGATTCCTGAAGAGTTGATCCGGCCAGCGTTGGAAACATTACCCAAAAATGTCACTCTGTATAACCGGGACCGCACCAAAGCGCTTGATTTTCACTCGCGGACATCTTTTATGGGAGCAGGCACACCCGTAAATGTGGTTGACTTGCAGACCGGCGAACGAAGATCCGCCACGAGACAGGATGTGAGACGGTTTGTGACACTGCAGGATGCTCTGCCAGAGGTGGATATTGTCCGCCCGACGGTGACAGCCACAGACATCGGTGAGGCTTCGGATTTGGTCGAGATCGCTGAGTTGCTGCGTTTCACAAATAAGCCGATCGTTCACCGCACGTTAGCCCCTGAACGGGTGCCGGATGCGGTTGAGATGCTGGCTGCAGTTGCTGGTGGAGAGCAGGAGATGCGGGATAAACCAAATTTTGCCACGGTGTACTGCCCGATCAGCCCTGGATATTTCACCAAGGAAAATATTCAATGCATGTTGCGCTGGGCCGAGTTTGGCGTTCCAATCACGCTGTTGAGCATGGCGATGGGCGGGGCATCGGCCCCTGCTACTCTGTTAGGTGAGATGGTCGTGATCAATCTGGAAATCCTTGCATGGATTGTGTTCCTGCAGCACCTGTATCCACGCACACCCCTTCTGTATGGAAGCGTATCAAGCGTGCTGGATATGCGGACAGGGATCCTTCCATTGGGAGCGCCTGAACGCGGCATGATCAACAGCGGGGCTGCGATTATGGGCGCTTTTTATGGGATCCCTTCGATGTGCGGTGGTTTATCTACAGATGCCAAAGACCTGGACCTGCAGGCAGGATATGAGAAAGCTCTGACCGCTTTTCCGCTGTTGATGGAGGATGCCAGTATCATCTATGGCGTTGGAGCGGTGGATGCCGGGGCCGCCATCTCTTATCTTCAGATGGTGATGGACAATGAGATGATCGGCGGTCTGCGCAGAATGATGCAAGGGATTTCGCTGCATGATCTTACGGAAGAGATCGCTTTGATCGAAGCCAATATCCCGCGCGGTAATTTTTTGAAGGATAAACATACCCGCAGCCACTATAAGCATCATTGGCAACCGAAGATCCTCAACCGTGAGGCTTATGAGACCTGGATCAGCCATAAGCAGGATATCAAAAGTTTGAGCCAGGCCAAAGCCCTGGATTTGCTTGCCACCCATCAACCCGTTCAGCTTTCCGCAGATGTTGAAAGTGAAATTGAAAGGATATTGCGGAAACACATTGCTTCTGCAGTGATGTAGAGCAACTTTTCTAACTGGATGACGATTGTATACAGAAACTGAGAAAAAAGTTCTAGTTATCGTGGATAAGAGCCAGAAGGCGCTGGTGACACTCCTTAAGGAATTGATTTCATTTAAGACAGTGACACCCAGAGATGGGCAGCGAGCAGAGCATGAGGATTTTATCGACTACCAAAATGTGATTTCAGGAGTGCTGCAAAACTTGCAGGCTGACCGCATTGACACCTGGGAAGTTGATACGTCCGATTTGGATAGATTTCCCGGTTCAGGTGTGATTCCTGACCGCGATTTGAGCCGGATGCCGATTGTGGTCGGCACGTTCAAGGGAACTGGCGGAGGACGATCATTGATCTTGAACGGCCATTATGATGTTGTGCCTGAAGAACAGCCAGACCATTGGAAGCATCCGCCTTTCTCGGGTGAGGTTGAAGGAAACAGAGTATATGGACGCGGCACCTGCGACATGAAAGGCGGGATCGCGGCGATGCTGGTTGCTTTGCAGGCGATCTTCCAGGCAGGTGTGCAACTGAAAGGGGACCTGCTTGTTCAATCTGTGATGGATGAGGAAATGTCCTGCATGGGAACATTGTCGTGTTGCCAGAGAGGGTACACCGCTGATGCTGCATTTATCCCTGAGCCTACCGACATGAAGGTGCTGGTTGCGATGCGGGGCAGTATCTATGGGAAGGTAAAGGTTAGGGGTAGAGGCGGCCACACAGAAATGGAGCATCCCGACTGGAAAGAGGGGGGAGCCGTCAATGCAATCGACAAATCTGTCATAGTCCTCCAGGCGATGGCAGCCCTTTCTGAAGAATGGCGTGCCAACCCGAAAAGACAACATGCCCTGCTCTCTCCCAATGTAATTGTCCCAACGAAGATTGAGGGAGGCGGGGAATGGGAGGTGACAATTCCTGATTTGGTTCAGATTTATTTTGGTGCGATGTTCCTGCCTGGGACCATGGATATCCAACACGAAATTCAAGAGTACGTGATCCGGGCAACCCAGGATGATGATTGGCTGCGTATACATCCGCCCGAATTTATTTTCAACCCTTCCTGGCATTATGGCGCAGAGGTGGATCAAGAAGAATCAATTGTTCAGCTTGGGCTGCAATTGGTCGAGATGCTGGGATACCCGCCAGAGGTGTGTGGATTTGGTTCGTTAACAGACGCGATTCACCTGATTAATTACGCTAATATTCCAACCATTTCCATCGGTCCCGATTCTCATCCTGCACACACAGCAGATGAGTATGTTGAGATCCAAAAATTGATGGATCTTTCAAAAATCATTGCATTGCTGGTGATGCGGTGGTGCGAAGTTGATTAAGGAAAACCAGGTACGAAAAACGGACTCAAGTCGTAAACGAAAAAGGAGGTTAATAATATATGGAGAAAGATGAAATTTTAAAGAGGCTTGCACAAGCTGTGATTGATGGGGAACCGGAAGATGCGGAAGCTCTGGCCAGAAAGGCGCTCGAACTGGAGCTAGATCCTCTGGAATGTATCACGAGTGGGTTAACGGTCGGTATCCAAAAAGTGGGGGAATTGTTTTCCTCAGGCGAATATTTTCTGCCTGAGCTGATTATTGGGGCTGAGGCGATGAAGAAGGCTCTGGAAATTCTGGAGCCCGCCCTTTTGGGAGATCAAAAACGGGAGGTGGTTGCCACAGTTGTCCTGGGCACCGTTGCGGGAGACCTGCACGAGATCGGGAAAACCCTGGTAGGCACGATGCTGACAGCCAATGGCTTTAAAGTGGTGGATATTGGCGTAGACCAATCTGCTGAAGATTTTATCCGGACGATCAAAGAAACAGGTGCCACGATTGTGGGGGCTTCTGCCCTGCTGACAACCACCATGCTGCAGCAAGAAAAACTTATCCAGGCTTTGAAGGAGGCTGGCCTGAAAGAACAGGTCAAAGTAATGGTAGGGGGAGCACCCGTTACTGCCAGTTTTGCAGAAAAGATCGGTGCTGATGGATATGCAGAAGATGCCATATCCGCAGTTCAGCTCGCGATGCGGCTAGCAGACGCACCTGCTTGAGCTGAAAAATTTGTCAACTAATGAATTAGGAGGAACAAATGAGGACCAAAAAAGGACTAAAATGGTTGGCGCTCATCATTTTAGTGGTGGCTTTCCTGGTTGTCGCGACCGGATGCGGTGGTGACGATACTGCCAACACCGGCAATAACGGGAATACTGGCAACACAGGTGATACGGGAGCGACAGATGAAGGCCCCAGTTCGATCACGATCCTGATCCCCGAAGACCCGGCAGGTTTTAACGGGCTGGTGACGGACACCGGATATGAACAGCTGCTGGGTGAACTGCTCATGCTTTCGGTGGCTGAAATTGACCCCGAAGGGAACGTTTTCCCCGAGCTGGCGGTCGACATTCCGACCCTTGAAAACGGTGGGGTGGAATTCGATGAAGACGAATGGACGATGAATGTCACCTGGAAGATCCGGGATGATGTTTATTGGCAGGATGGCGAGCAAGTGACGGTGGATGACATTATCTTCACCTGGAACGTTGCCACTGATGAAGAGACCGGCACCTGGACCGATGGGTTGGATTACACCGACGAGATTGAAAAGATCGATGATTTCACCTTCAAGGTGTACTACAACTCCGTCTTTACAGCCTACCAAACCCAGTTCGGCGGAGAAAATTTCTTTGTCTATCCGGAACACTACTGTGATGCATCCCAGGGATTCTATGAATGGGACTGCGACCAGCAGCCATTGAGCAACGGGCCGTATGTCCTGGATGAATGGGTCACCAACGACTACCTGCTCTTCTCGCGCAACGAGAATTACTACGAGGAAGGCAAGCCAGCCATCGACCAGATCATCGTGCGAATTGTCCCCGAGCAGTCGGTCCGCCGGACCCTGATGCTGGGAGGCGATGCCGACCACCACATGTGGCCCAGCGATGCGATCATGGATGAATATGCTGCTTCGGATACGGTGAACGTGCTGGTCTCCCCCACACAACGGTGGGTGATGCGCCTGTTCATGAACGAAGCTGCCTACGGCACGACCGACCCGGTTGAATCTCCGCATCCCTGGCTGTCGGATGTGGAAGTGCGCCGAGCCATCCGGATGGCGATTGATGTCGATACAATCATTGAGGATATCTTCCTCGGACACGGGGAACCGGTCTGGACGGAGTTCTTCCGACCCCCGTATGTCTGCGACATCCCACGGCCGGAATTTAATCCGGAAAAGGCTGGCGAAATGCTGACAGCAGCCGGGTGGACCGATGAGGATGAAGATGGTGTGCGCGAATGCCATGGCTGTTTGAACGCCGAAGAAGGCACCCTCATGGAAGGCGAATTCCAGATCTACGCGGAATACGGCCCAGAGCTGGGACTGGCCCAGCAGTTCATCGCCGAGAACCTCAAGGCAATCGGGATTTCCCTCGACCTCTTCACGGTTGAAGGGGCCGTCCTGTGGGATACCGAAGGCGGGCCGGAGCTAGAGGGCCGCTTTGATATCAATATGTGGGACGATGGGTATCCTGGTCTCGACCCGACCGACAACGGTATGTGGTACTACTACCACAGCGATGCTGCTGATCCGGAAAGCGGCGGCTGGAATATTGGCCGCTGGTCGAATGAAGATTTCGATCTCTGGTACGATGAACTCTTCTACCTGGATGAAGAATACCGCGCGGAAGTCTTCTGCGAGATGGCGCAGATCCTTGAGGATGAACTGCCTCAAATTCTGCTCTTCACCACGCTGGAAGTGCATGGTGTTTCAGAACACCTGCAGAATGTCATGCCCTCTGTCAATGATCCGGTGACCTGGAACGTGGCAGATTGGACCCTAGACGAGTAAGGATTTAGTATTTTGGGGGGGAGGGTTATCCTCCCCCCCAAAAAATTAAAGGTTAAGTTCATGGGTAAATATGTCGTCAGGCGGTTACTTCAGGCGATCCCGCTGCTGTTTATTCTCAGCTTGGTGTTTTTCGCGCTGGTGTTTAATACCCCAGGCGGACCCGGGGCCGGGATTGGGAGGAGAGGACGCGGCGCAGTAGAACGGCAAGAGAGGCTTGAGCGGCAATATGGCCTGGATCAACCCTGGTATTCTCAGTATGTGTTTTGGATGGTAGGGAATGATTGGCTCAAGGTGGATGAAGATGGGGATGGAACGCCGGAAACTTACGGGACCCGGAAAGGAATCCTGAGGGGCGACTTTGGGGTCTCCTACCGTTCACGGAAACCCGTTCTGGAGGAGATTGGTGACCGGCTCCCCAATACGATTTACCTGGTATCGGTCACGTTGCTGGTGGTCGCGATTGTCGCGATCCCGATTGGTATTATTTCTGCAATCAAGCAGTATTCCGCTTTTGATATTACAGCCACAACCTTATCCTTTATGGGACAGGCGGTCCCTGAATTCTGGTTGGGGCTGATCCTGATTCTGGTTTTTTATTCCTGGCTGCAAAACCCGTTCACCGGCGAGCCGCTGTTCCCCGCAGGCGGGATGGCAACTATCGGGATGGATTTTGACCTGGTGGACCGGCTGAAGCATTTATTCTTACCGGTGGTGATGGGGATGGCCGGCTGGGTGGCCTGGTATTCACGATTTTTACGCTCCAGCATGCTCGAAGTGATCCACAAAGATTACATCCGCACGGCGCGGGCCAAAGGGCAAATCGAACGCAAGGTGTTGTACAAACATGCGTTGAAAAATGCACTGATTCCCCTGGTCACCATTTTTGCGTTGGATTTCCCGTATATGTTTGCAGGCTCTCTGTACGTGGAGAAAATATTCTCCTGGCCTGGAATGGGACGCCTATTCTATGATTCTGCCACCTACCGGGATTACCCGGTGATGTTAGCGATTGTGATCATCAGTTCCGGGATCATCATCATCAGTAATCTTCTGGCAGATATCGCGTATGCGTGGCTCGATCCACGTGTCCGCTATGACTAAATCTTATGACCAATAACAAAGATGCTCAGATAACTGTATTACCAGAAGAAGAGAAAGACACCCGACTGCGCGGACATGAAAGTATGTCTGTGATCGTCTGGCGGCGTTTTCGCAAGCACCCTGGGGCCGTGGCTGGGGCAATTGTGCTGACCTTGTTGGTGGTTGCTATTTTGTTAGCGCCACTCTCTCCCTATGATCCTGAACCCTCAAGCCTGTCTGAAAAGCTGCAGCCGCCTTCCTGGCAGCATCCATTTGGCACCGACAGCCTCGGAAGGGATATGCTGACCAGAGTGCTGTACGGCGGCCGGATTTCGTTGTTTGTCGGGTTCATGGCCACGCTGATCGCTATGGTGATCGGTGTCCCGACCGGTGCGATTGCGGGTTATTTTGGCGGCTGGGTCGATAATCTGCTGATGAGGATCATCGATGCCACGTTGGCTCTTCCCTCCTTGATGATCCTGATCCTGTTGACCGCGTTTCTGAGGGAGGTCCAGATTCCGATCATTGAAAAGAATAACGTGCTGACGATTGCAATTGTGATTGGATTGTTGTCATGGATGACGATTGCACGGTTGGTGCGTGCGATCTTCCTTTCATTACGGGAGATGGAATATGTCAAAGCTGCCCGAGCACTGGGGAGTTCAAATTTCCGGACGATTGTCGCCGAAATTTTACCCAATGGTCTCGGCCCAGTTATCGTTGAAGCGACCCTGGAGCTTGGCTGGGCGATCATGGAAGAGTCTGGGCTTTCGTTCCTGGGGTTTGGCATCCGTCAGCCTACGCCAAGCTGGGGCAATCTGCTGAGTGATGCCCAGGAGAATCTTCAACAGTACCCCTGGCTGGCGATCTTTCCGGGCATCATGATCTTCCTGACGATCATTTCGGTCAATTATATTGGGGATGGCTTGCGCGATGCTCTGGATCCGTACAAAGTGCTGGACAAAATTGAAGAATAACACAGAGGAGCAGACATTATGACGATTGAACGCCAAGAAGTTACCCCGATTGTGACCCGCCATAAATTGCGGTTTCTGACTGATGCTGACCTGGCGTTGATGCAGGAAGCCACCTTGCATATTCTTGAAAATGTAGGGGTCAAGTTCCCTTCCAAAAAGGCTTTGGACATCTTCCGCGAACATGGTGCGGAGGTGGATGACCAGACCGAGATCGTGAAGATCTCTGCCGATCTGGTGAGGAAAGCGATGTCGACGGTGCCGCGCTACTACAAGTTGGGCGCAAGGGATCCATCGGTGGAATTTTCCCTCCAGAAAGACCATACTTTTTTCTGCACCGATGGATGCGGCCATGAGGTTGTGGATTTTAGAACCGGGGAGTTCCGCCCATCGACCAAAGAAGATGTGGGCAGAATGGCCCGGATTGTGGACTATCTCGGCTCGACCGCATTCTTTTGGCCGCCGGTCAGCGCGCAGGATTGCGGAGAAACGTCTCCTTTGCATGAACTGGAAATCGGCTGGAACAATACCACCAAGCATGTGCAGTCTGTGACCCTGATGGGCGAACATGCCGTTAAGTATGCGCTGGAAATGGCGACGGTGGTGTCTGGCGGCCGCAAAAAATTGAGAGAAAACCCGATCTTCTCCGCGATTATCTGCACGATTGCCCCCTTGATCCAGGATAAAGAAGCGATTGAAGGCGCCATGCTGCTGGCTGAGGCCGGTGTCCCGGTGACTTTTTTGGCGATGCCGACCCTGGGAACGACTGCACCAGCCACACTGCCCGGCTCTTTTGTGGTGGCGGATGCCGAGGTGATCAGCGCGACGGTTCTGCTGCAGTTGTTTGCTCCCGGAGCCCCGGTGAGCCATTCTGTGATGCATGGCTGGGCCGACCCGCGCACGGGGAATTATGTCTCGTATCCGCTGGATGCGCGCGCCCGCTATGCGCCGGTGGAAATGGCGCATCATTGGAATATGCCGTCTTTTGGCGGCGCGTTTGGTACGGAAAGCATTCGACCGGGGACCTGGCAGTCGGCCGCAGAAGTGGCTTTGGACCCGGTGATGGTCTCACTTGCAGGGGCGGAATGGGTCACTGGAATTGGGCTAAATCGAAGTTTTACCCTGCTGCATGCAGAAGCCATTCTGCTGGATAACGATCTTTACCAGCGTGCCCGTTACGCGCTGGCTGATATGGATATCACTGCGGAAACGATTGGGCTGGATGTGATCGAAAAGGTGGGGCCTGGAGGACATTACCTGGCGGAGAAGCACACCCGAAAATTCATGCGCCAGTCATGGAAGCCCGGCCTGACCCATGAGTTGGATTCAGAAATGAAATTCCGAGACCCGGTTGAAGTGGCCCGGGAGAAGATCGCCTGGATCATGGACAATTACCAGGTGGACCCACTGCCGGAAGACCAGCAGCAGGAACT
This sequence comes from Anaerolineales bacterium, assembly GCA_035458505.1. GTDB lineage: Bacteria > Chloroflexota > Anaerolineae > Anaerolineales > UBA11579 > UBA11579. The sequence continues at coordinate 13,674 of DATHZS010000016.1, forward strand.
CAAGAAAATTCTTTCGGCTGCCGACAAGGAGATTAAAGGGTAACCCCTTGATGGAGAGATTGTGCTGAAATTACAACCCGCTATCGACCAAGAGGATGTCCAGCGGATCCATGCGAGAAGCCTCGATCTGTTATCAGAGGTTGGCATAGATTTCAAGACGCCGCGCGCCCTTGAAGTATTGGAAGAACACGGTTGCCCGGTTGACTATGATAAGAATTGGGTCTCGATATCGCCAGAGTTGGTGGAGTGGGCGCTCCGGCAAGTCCCTGAGAAGGTTATTTTGTATGCCAGAGATCCTCAACGCGATGTACATCTGGACGGCACCCGCTCGCACCATACCACCGACAGCCAGGGGACCCGCGTGTTGGATTGGGAGAGCGGCTTGGTGCACGATTCCGGCGCGGCAGATTTGGATCAGATGTTGTTGATGGCAGATGCCCTGGAGAAAGCTGACATTGTGAATGTGACCATCTCGGCGAGTGATATCCCGGCACACTTACGGACCGTGTACCACTTCTCGCGGGCGTTTATGCTGACCAGTAAGCCTGTCCGCACCGGTGTGCTGAATGCCAGGCAGGTGCCCGTGCTGGTTGAGATGGTCAAGGCGGTTACCGGCAGCGAGACGTTTAAGCCGATCTTCTCGGTGGTGGATTGTACGATCTCTCCGCTGATGCATGACGGCCAGATGACAGAGGCATGCATTGAATTGGCCCGTTTGGGGGTGCCGATCATGGTGTATCCGATGCCGCTGGCAGGAGGGACATCCCCGGTAACGCTCGGCGGGACAATCTTGATGCATAATGTTGAATTTTTGAGTGGCTTAGTGCTTTACCAATGCGTCAACCCCGGCACTCCTCTAATCTACGGAACAGGGGCATCTCAACTGGACATGCATACCGGGAGATATGGTGGCAGCCCAGATGGGTACGGCGTTGGCCCGGCGATGCTCAACCTGGCACGTTTCTACGGTGTCCCTGCCAATCTTTGGGGCACTTCCACGAAATCGAAATTTTTAGATGCCCAATATGGCTATGAAGCCATGGCCAGCACCATGCTGGGTATCCTGGTTGGAGCAGATGAAATCTACAGCCTGGGCTTGTTGGGTGAGGCCCAGATCCTCTCGCTGGAAAAAATGGCGCTGGACAATCATCTGATCGGGATGATCGAACAAATGCTGACACCTGTCAATGTGAGCGATGAATTCCTGCAAGCCGATTTGATCAAAGAAGTTGGTATCGGTGGAGAGTTTCTCACCCGGCGCGAAACTCTGAAACAGACCAGAGCCCATTACAACCCCCGCTGGCCTCCCTATGGGGTAGACTTGCTCGAGCTGATCCACCAGGAAACCAGAAAACTATTAAACACACATCAACCGCCGCCGCTCCCAGATGGTGCGGAACAAACCCTGCAGGAAATCCTAGCAGAAGCGGACAAAGTCCTCTTGGAAAAGGAAACGGTATGAGTTCTACAACACCTGATATTCTTCCAATCCCGACCACCTTCCGGCAGAGTCTGCTGACCCAGGAGCAAATCCAGAGGCTGAAGGCAGGCACACTTCAGATCCTTGAAACTGTTGGGGTACATTTCCCTTCCCGGAAGGCGCTCTCGATCTTCGAAGCCCACGGGGCAAAAGTGGACCACGAGAGCATGATTGTGCGGATTCCACCTGACCTGGTGGAAAAAGCCATGTCTACTGCGCCGCGAGCCTTTACACTGGGAGGGCGGGAAGAACGCTTTGATCTCACCCTGGATGGGCAGAACAGTTACCTGTGCACAGATGGATGCGGAGTGCATGTGATGGATTTTGAGACCGGAGAGATGCGGGCATCACGCAAGGCAGATGTTGCCCGGATGGCCCGGGTGAGCGATGCACTTCCATTGATCAGCTTTTTCTGGCCGCTGGTCAGCGCGCAAGACCATGGGCGGCTGGCTCCTTTGCACGAATGCCATGCCGGGCTGACCAATACCCTGAAGCATGTGCGCGGCGGGACAACCGTCTTCCCGGAGTTGGCGAGCTATGTTGTGGAAATGGCCACAGTCGTCCGGGGAAGTGTGGAGGAACGCCGCAAGCGTCCCCCAATCTGTGCAAATATCTGCACGATTGCCCCGCTTGCCCATGATGGCCCCGGAATCGAGACAGCTCTGGTGTATGCTGATGCGGGTATCCCGACAAGTTTTATGGCCATGCCGACAATGGGATCCACGGCCCCGGCAACTACCCTGGGCGCGCTGCTGACGGGAGATGCAGAAGTGGTCAGCGGGATGGTGCTGCTCCAGTTGGCTTATCCGGGTGCCCCCGTATTCCATTCGGTGATCACATCCCTGATGCACCCGCGCACTGGCGGCTATATTGGCGAACTGCCCCTGCCGGTTTCCTGGCTGGCCACCCAAATGGCGCATGATGCCTGGAACGTGCCCAGCCTGGGCGGTGGGTCGACAGCCAGCGATTCTGCCCAGAACGGGTGGATGTCGGGCTTTGATGGAGGACGGGGCGGGATGCATATTCCTTTGGCTGGCGGAGAGATCACTGGTTTTTTAGGTTTGCTGGATTCGGCGATGATCCTTACCCCCGAGAAAATCATCCTGGATTATGAGGTATGTCAGAGTATTTACGAAACCTTTTTTGGATTTGATTTCGATTCAACCGATATGGCACTGGATCAGATTGCGGAGGTGGGACCAAGATCTCACTTCCTGAAGCAGAAACATACCCGCACCCATATGCGAGATTTCCGCTACTCTCCAATCTTGGGTCAAAAAGGAATTGATACAGACCGGGACCCGATTGAAGCGGCTGCTGAAGAATTCAACCGCCTGGATAAGCACCACCAGCCTGAGCCATTGCCGGAGGAAGTGTTGGATGAGTTGGACCGGGTCCTGGCGTCGGCCGGCCAACAGGTCCTGGCGCTGGAATAACGATGCGGGTTGGAAAGAGTTGGATCGACCCGATAGGAAAAACGAAACAATGAAAACCAAACTTACGATCCTTTCTGAGCAAGACAGGCACCGGGTGCATGAAACCTCGCTCGAGATCCTGGAAACTGTTGGGATCCGGGTGGAGTCTGATCTGGCGCGCAGCTATTTTTCCGCTGCCAGTGCTCAGGTGGATGAGGTTTCAAAAATTGTAAAATTACCACGCCAGCTGGTGGAAGAATGTTTACGTCGGGTGCCGAGGGAACTTGTCCTGGGAGCACGCCGCCCGGGCTGGGATTTGAAACTAAACGGGGAAAACTGCTGGCTGGTGGCTGATGGCGAGGCTTCCACGGTTTGGGAGTACCAGACCAAAACCCGCCGTGCTTCGACTTACCGCGATTGGTTGAAGGCAACTCGCCTGCTGGATATGGTGGATGAGGTAGGCGTGTATTGGTGCATGGTTGAAGGCGGCCTGGGTAAGGAGAGCCACGCAGATCACCTAAAGTATTGGCGCAACCTGTTCGGAAATTTTTCAAAGCATATTCAGGACCCGATCAACGATAAAGAGTATGCCCCCTGGCTTTTGGAGGTTTTACAAATTGTATTTGGCACCAAAGAGGAGATCAAAGCCAAAAAACCATATTCATTCCTGATTTGCCCCCAATCCCCGTTGATCATTGACGAACAATATACGGATGCTTTGCTGGCGTTGGCTGGCTGGGGAATCCCGACAGCGATTATGCCGATGCCGCTGATGGGAGGCACGGCCCCGGGAACGATGATCTCGGTTGTCACGACTGGGAATTGTGAAGTGTTGGCGATGCTGTGCCTGCTGCAAATTGCAGATCCTGGCTGGCCGGTGATTTACGCGCCGGTTCTGGCTGCCATGAATCCGCGTACTGGCCTGTACAGTGGAGGGGCGATCGAAAATGCGCTGCTCAGTGTTGCTTCGATTGAGATGGGCCGCTTTTACAAGTTGCCGGTTGAGGGAACTGGCGGCGGGACGGACCATTTTGTTCCCCAAATGCAGGCTGAGTATGAAAGAGCGCTGACGGCACTGATGCCTGTCCTGGCCTGGCCTGATCTGATGGTTGGGCCTGGTTTGCTGGGAGGATCGATGGTTCTCAGTATGGAGCAGCTACTGGTTGATGCAGAAATTTTCCGGATGAGCAAATATGCTGCTTTGGGGATTGACACCTCTGAAGACAAATGGTTGATGAGGGCGATCCAGGAAGTAGGCCCTGGTGGTCACTTCCTGGGTAGACATTCCACGCTTCACGCCATCCGAGATGGGGAGTGGTTCCATCCAAGCATTGGGCATCACGGGACGTATGAGTCCTGGGATTTGAATGACAGGGAAAACCTGATGGATGAAGCGCACCTGTTGGTGAAAGAAATGTTGGACGACCATGACCCAATGCCGTTACCAGACGATGTAGAGCGAGAATTGCGCTACCTTCAAAAAGCGGCAGAATTTCAGGATTAAGTAAAAGGTTTTATTGATAGAACATCTCGGAGAGAATCAAAATAAAGGATGATGAATGGTTGAAGAGAACATCATTGAGCCAGGAAAAACGAAAGACCTGATCGTGACCAAAGACCTGGTCAAATATTTCCCAATCTATGGCGGGGTCTTTAGACGGGTGGTGAACTGGGTCAAAGCTGTGGATGGCGTCAGCTTTTCGATCAAGCGCGGCGAAACATTGGGCCTGGTGGGCGAATCCGGATGCGGAAAGACCACGGTTGGCCTGTCGCTGGTGCGTTTGCTGGAGCTTACCGACGGGCGAGTGGAATTTGAGGGGATGGATATTCATTCCGTGAACCAGACACAACTGAAAGAAATGCGACGTAAAATCCAGATTATTTTTCAGGACCCATTTGCATCCTTAAATCCCCGTATCCCGATTGGTGAATCGATCATGGCCGGGTTGAAAATCCATCAAATTGGGTCTCCTTCAGAACAGGTTGAGATGATGGAGTCGATTTTGAAAAAAGTGGGGATGGAACCGTATCATGCCCGGCGGTTTCCACATGAATTCTCGGGAGGGCAGCGGCAGAGGATCGGGATTGCCCGGGCGCTGGTGCTGCAGCCTGAATTTATCGTGTGTGATGAGCCGGTGTCTGCGCTGGATGTTTCCATCCAGGCCCAGGTGTTGAATCTGCTGGCAGATCTGCAAGAAGAATTCCACCTGACTTATCTGTTTGTGGCACATAACCTGTCGGTGATCGAGCATATTTCTGACCGGGTTGCGGTGATGTATTTGGGCAAGATTGTCGAACTGGCTTCTAGAAATGATCTGTACCTGAACCCGATGCACTACTATACTCAAGCCCTGATGTCGGCCATCCCGATCCCAGATCCTACGATCAGGCGAGACCGGATCATCATTGAGGGCGAGGTACCGACAGCTATTGATCCGCCTTCGGGTTGCCGGTTCCACCCGCGCTGCCCAATGGCGACAGATCAATGCCGTAAGGAAGAACCAGTATTAGAAATGCTCAAACCCGAACACTGGGTAGCCTGCTGGCATGCGGACGTTTGAAAGGTAGACCTGTGAGCGAATCCAATCCAAATACCGTCTTACAAGTAAACAACTTGAAAACCTTCTTCTTTGTGGAGGATGGTGAGGTAAAAGCAGTTGATGGAATTGATTTTCATGTGGAGAGTGGGGAGGTGTTCAGCCTAGTCGGGGAATCAGGGTGCGGAAAAACCGTCACTTCCCTGTCGATAATCGGGCTTGTGGGGAAACCTGGCAAAGTGGTGGATGGAGAAGTGCTGTTTGAAGGTAAAGATCTTCTGAAGCTGTCTACGGAGGAACTGCAAAAAATCCGCGGCAACCAAATCTCGATGATCTTTCAGCAGCCTCAAAGCAGCCTTAATCCGGTGATCAATGTTGGAGACCAGGTCAGTGAGGTATTTGAAATCCACACGGATTTTCATAAATCGGAAAACTGGGAGAAAGCGGTTGCGATGCTGCGCCAGGTGGGGATCCCTTCACCGGATAAAAAAGCGTTTGCCTACCCTCATGAAATGTCTGGCGGTCAGGCCCAGCGGGTGATGATCGCGATGGCCTTATTGCTGAGCCCGAAACTGCTGATTGCCGATGAACCCACGACAGCACTCGATGTGACGATTCAAGCGCAAATCCTGGATTTGATGCGCGACCTGAAAGAAAAGATGAACACCGCGATCATCCTGATCACGCACGATTTGGGGGTGGTGGCGGAGATGGCCGACCGGGTGGGGGTGATGTATGCCGGAAAGATCGTTGAACAGTGCAGCGTGGAAGCCCTGTTTGCGGAACCGCTCCATCCGTATTCAAAAGGGCTGATTGAATCGGTCCCGATTCTGGGGAAGCTGAAAAAAAGGTTGGAAGTGATCGAAGGCAATGTGCCTGACCTGATCAACCTGCCAAAAGGGTGCACCTTTGCTTCTCGCTGTAAGGAGCGGATTGAACATCAGATACAACAATGCACAGAGCTGATGCCAGATTTGATTGAGCATAAACCGGGGCATCAGGTGCGCTGCTGGCTGTATCAGGAGGAATAACCGTATGCCCAGTGAGACACCAATGCTTCAGCCGATCATCAGTCAATACCGGATGCAGGTTTTGAGCGAGGTCCAGCAGGCGCAGTTCAGGCAAGCCACATTGGATGTACTGCAGGAAGTTGGGGTTCACTGTCCCTCTAAAAAAGCCCTGGAGATTTATGCCGAGCATGGCGGGTTGGTTGATTTTGAGCATCAAATTGTCAGGCTCCCGGCGGAGGTTGTGCTGAAATATCTCGCTTATGCGCCGCGCGCGTATACCATGGGGGCGCGGTCACCAGAGTTTGATCTCAAGGTTGATGGCTCGGCATCCTACTGTGCAACCGATGGCTGTGGTGTTGAAACGGTGGATTTTAGAACCGGTAAGCGGCGGCAATCCTGTAAGGATGATGTCGCCAGAATGGCGCGCGTGGCCGATTATTTACCTTCAATGGGGTTTTACTGGCCGATGGTAAGTGCACAAGACCATCCGGCCACAGCCCCCCTGCATGAGCTTGAGGCCTCTTTTTCAAATACGGTCAAACATATTCAAACCCCGACTGTCGTAACAGAACGAGACGCGCACTTTGCGGTTGAAATGGCCAAAGTAGTGGCTGGTGATGCGCTGACCCTGCAGCAGCGCCCCCCATTATCATTCCTGATCTGTACGATCGCACCGTTGGCGCAAGACAAAGAAAGCATGGAAGCCGCGCTGGTGTTTGCTGAAGCAGGCGTCCCGGTGGGCTTTATGTCGATGGCCCTGGCCGGTTCAACGGCTCCGGCGACTGTTGCAGGGACCATCCTGGTGGGGGATGCAGAAATTGTTTCCGCACTGGTATTGATCCAAATGGCGCACCCCGGTGCCCCGGTCTACTATTCTTTGATGCCCGGGATTATGCACCCCAGGACGGGCGGCTTCCTGGGGAATTCTCTGGGTGGAGACCTGTTCTATTCTGCGGGTGTGGACCTGGCACATATGTGGGGGGTGCCCGCTCTGGCTGGGGTTGGCGCTGAAGCGAGCCGCTCGGGATGGGAATCTGCCGTGGGAATTGCTTCGAGCATGCTGCTGTGCGTGCTGAGTGGAGCTGAAACGATGAGCGGGCTTGGGCTGCGGGAAGGCTGTACCTTGCTGACCCACGAATCGCTGGTGCTGGACCATGAGATTTACAATGTTGTGCGTGCCGAGGCGGCCGGAATCAATGTCAGCCCCGAAACGCTGGCCATGGATGTGATCAAATCAGTTGGACCAAAGGGGCATTACCTGAACCTTCCCCATACCCGCGAGCATCTGCGTACCCTTGAATTTTCTGAAATGGTTCTGTCCACGTTGGGCAACGAATTGGATGCAATCCATTTCGCCAGGGATAAGACGGATTGGATCCTGGAGAACCATGTTCCAGAGCCGTTGGATGATAAGCAGCAGGCGGAGCTGAGACGGATTATTCGAACAGCAGAGGGCGGATAGCGCTCAGGCGATGGTGTAGACCAGGTCTCCGGGCTGAACGGTAAAGGATTCCTGTCCAGCGCCAAGCACAAGCAGGAATCCGCGCCTCCCATTTCCCAGAAATTGCAGGGTGTCTTTGAGTTCTTTTGCGGGCAAACGTTCGTCCTGGCTGTGGGCGGCAAAGTGGGAAAACTCTGCACACGGTGCGGCAAACCTGGTGATATCCAGCAAAGAGACCTGCCCGGTCTGCTGGTTTTCGATGGCAATTCGCTCCCCTAATTCGTCAGGCCAGATTTCCTTTTGAGAATCGATGATGATGTTTTCGCCAGCGGCGCCGTCCACCATATGTTCGCCGAAGCGAGCTCTCATGGCGGCATAATGAGATGAAAAGCCGATGCAAACCAGGTCATCATCATCGTAAGCCTTGCCGGGATGTTCGAGATGGTGGATATCCAGAATCCGTTCACCTTCCGGGGTGATCGTTTCGATGCCTTGCGGGGTGAGGACCAGGTGGCTGGCAACCATCAGCCGGGATGGATCGAATACTTCACCAGAAGGTGTTTCGATGATCAACCCATTTGGCTGCAGTTGGGTCAAAATAATTTTTCCTAAGAAGGTTCGTGAGTCTTTCAAGTTAACTCTCCTGCTTCGTGACCGAGATGGACAAGAACTGATTGTTTGTGGCGCTATTCTAACACCGGACTCTCTCGAGTTTTGGATCATACATCGGGCGTAACGACACTTCCGCCGGATAGCGAACCTTGGCGATCTCGATCTCATAGCTGCCAGATCGGATGTATTCCGGCGACACGATATCTCCATGGTTATGGACAGGCCCAACGCCCACCGAGCCGCCCAGGGTGTGTCCATACCCGCCAGACATGATATACCCCACGGGCACGCCGTTCCGGTAGATGATTTCGCCATAATGCAGCAGCGGCTCGGGATCTTTGAGCAAGAACTGCGGCATGCGGTATTTGTATCCCGCATCCTTGAGCCTCAGCAGTGCTTCTTTGCCGATAAAGCCGCCCGGCTTTTCGAAATCAACGAAGAAACCAAGGCCCACTTCGAGCGGAGAGTCGGTGTTGTCAATATCGTTGCCGTAATCGCGGTATGCTTTTTCCAGCCGCAGGGTATCGAGGGCCTGGAGCCCGATCAATTTGAGGCCAAATGCTTCACCGTGATCCATTAATGTATCGAATACGTGGAGAGAGAATTCGGTGGGGATATATAACTCCCACCCCAATTCGCCCACATAAGTGACGCGCAAGGCTTTGACCAGTGCGTACCCGATATCGATCTCCTGCATGGTCAGATATGGAAAAGCCTGGTTGGAAAGGTCGGCGTGGGTGATCCGGCTCAGGAAGTCGCGGGATTTAGGGCCCTGGATGTTGAGCACACTGTACGCAGAGGTGATGTTCGTGTAAAACACATGGGCATCTGAGGGGATGTTGGCTTTGAGCCAGCGGATGGCGGAAGCGACGGTTTGATCCCCGGTAAGGATCAGGAAGCGGTCTTCAGACAAGCGGGTGACTGTCAGGTCGGCTTCGATCAGGCCGCGCTGATTGAGCCATTGGGTATAGACAATTCCACCCACCGGCACGCTGATGTTATTGGCACAGATCCGGTTGAGATAGGTTTCAGCCTCGCGCCCCTGGACGAGTATCTTTCCCATCACCGAGTAATCCATTAAGGTCACATTCTGGCGGGCAGCGTGGTGTTCGGCAGCACTATACTCAAACCAGTTCTGCCTGCCCCAGGAATACTGCACAACCGGATCGACACCTGGCGGGGCGAACCAATCCGGGTATTCCCAGCCGGCGTACGAACCAAAATAAGCCCCGGCTTTTGCCATGCGCTCGTGGAAGGCAGATTTGCGGATATTACGCGCGGTCTGGTATTGGCGGTTGTGGTAAGGTTCTTCGAACAAAATTCCCAAGGCTTCTTTGGTACGGTCTCTGCGGTATTGGGGGGTGCTCTGGTAGGGGGACATTCTGGCAATATCGACCGCTGTAATGTCGACATCTGGCAAACCGTCCACAATCCAATCCGCCATGACTTTTCCGACGCCCCCACCCAGCAAGATCCCGAGTGAATTTAAACCTGCGGCAACGTAGAAGTTCTTGAGTTCCGGGGCTTCACCCATGAGCGGTTCTGCATCTGCTGTGAAGCTTTCGGGACCGCAAAATAGCTTATGGATGCCGGTGGTCTGAACGATGGGAGTGCGTTCCATGACCGTTTCCAGATGGGGGATCATGCGATCCCAATCCGGTTTGATTTCACCAAAGGAGAACCCTTTCGGAATTCCCTCGATCGACCAGGGCGCTGCGGTCGGCTCAAACACGCCTAAGAGCAGCCCACCGACCTCTTCTCGGTAGTAGGCATAGCGATCTGAGTCGACCAGGACGGGCAAATCCGGAGGCATCCCTTCAATGGGCTCGGTAATCAGGTAATAGTGTTCGGCTGCCTGCAAGGGGACATTGATTCCCGCCAGGCGGCCGACTTCACCCGCCCACATTCCCGCACAGTTGATGACATAGTCTGCTTGGATCTTTCCATGCCGGGTGGCTACCCCGGTTACTGCACCGGCTTTTTGGGTCACGCCGGTGACTTCGACGTTTTCCAGGATCTGCACACCGCCCATGCGTGCTCCTTTGGCGAGCGCCATGGTGACATCGATGGGATTGGCGCGCCCATCACCTGTGCTGAAAAACCCGGCCAGCACATCATTGCTGTCCATCAGCGGCCAGATTTGCTGAAGCTCGGAGGGTGAAATTTCTTCTATCTCGACACCAAAATAGCGGCAAAAGGCGGAGATGCGTCGAAGCCCTTCAAGCCGGGATGGTGTGCAGGCAATTTCGATCATACCGACAGGATTGAAGCCGGTGGCCTGCCCGGTTTCTTTCTCCAGCTCAGCATACAGCTTGAGGGTGTATTTTGCCATTTCAATGGTGGTCTCATCAAAAAAGCCTGCAGCCTCTACCAGCCCGGCGGCATGCCACGTGGTCCCGGCGGTGAGCTGGTGGCGCTCCAGCAGGAGGATATCTTTCCAGCCTCGTTTTGCCAGGTGATAGGCAGTGCTGCAGCCGATGATGCCGCCTCCGATAATGACCACTTGAGCCTGGGTTGGCGGTTGGTTGGATAGACCTGGAAGGTGTTGGTCTGGGTTCATGTTTTTTTGCTTTCTTTTCTAGTAGGTGTCCAAGACTATCATAGCTTAAAAAGTGTGTTGATGGCCAATGAGTATCTTTGTAGCAGGGAATCTGATTGAAAAGGTGACTTGGGTGCGATTTTCATGTATTATTATTCTGTAATTCTTATCCTGTGGAAGTCAGGCAGGAAGCTTTTTTGCACACACTGAGGATACGAACGAAATGGTTGTTGGTCAAAAGAAGGCCATACCCCATTACTTGAGTGGTTATTCACTCAGCCATTTTGTTCCTCTTTCTCACTGCATGCAGGGGTGCTTGCTCAATACTACGATGCAGAAGTGACGGGTATTTGCTGCACAGCCATTCTGGAATGAGTGGAACTGCTTGGGGCTGACGGGGTGATTGACTACACTTTAGAGGACTTTATGGAACCAGGGGATCATTATGATCTGATCTTTGATGCTGTTCGGAGGATGATGTCCGGAATCTCAGGATCCAAAGTGAAGATAGCCTTTTCCGCCAATGGGATTTTTGTGAATATTGAGGTGTTCTATCAGTAAAAACCAAAAGACCTGGTTTTCCTCAAACGCGCTGTTTTGGAAGAATGGGTGGAGGTGCACAGGTATGTAGAAAAAAGCCAAAAAAAACAATGTGGTTATCTCGGTGCAGCAGATCAAACAACCAAAAAGATGGGAGAAAAAAATGAAAGCAATCGTACAAAACGCCTATGGTTCACCCGACGTACTTGAGGTAATGGAGGTCGATCGGCCGGAGGTCAAGGAAAATGAGGTGCTGGTGCGGGTGGTGGCCGCCTCGATCAATGCGGGAGATATTTTTTCGGTAAAAGGCAGCCCGTGGCTGGCGCGTTTCTCGGTCGGTTTTCCAAAACCAAAGGATTATATTCTCGGTTGGGATGCCGCCGGAACCGTTGAAACCGTGGGCGAGAAGGTGACACAGTTCAAACCAGGTGATGAGGTTTATATGTTGTGCAGCGGCGCGTTCGCTCAATTTGCGTGTGCACCTGAAGACAGTGTGGCGCTGAAACCCCAAAGCCTGACCTACGAGCAAGCTGCAGCATTTCCTTCCGGGGCGTTGACCGCCCTGCTCGCCCTTCGCACGCAAGGAAAGTTGAAGGAGGGACAGAAGGTTTTGATCAATGGTGCATCGGGAGGCGTAGGGACTTTCTCGGTGCAGATCGCCAAGGCGCTTGGGGCAGAGGTAACCGGCGTGTGCAGCACGCGCAACGTTGATTTGGTCCGTTCGCTCGGTGCAGACCATGTCTTTGATTATAAGAAAGAGGACTTCACAAAGAGTGACCAGCGCTATGATCTGATCCTTGACAATGTTGGCAGCCGTTCGTTTGCGGATTGCCGGCGTGTATTGACCCAAAAGGGTGTCCACCTGCCCAATACCGGTCACGGCGGCATGAGCTATGTGATCAAGGCGTACCTGCTTTCAGCCTTAATGAAGCAGCATCTTGCGCCGTTCCTGGCAGTCCCTGGTCCTGAGGATTTCCGCTTTCTCAACGAGTTGATCGAGGCAGGAAAGGTCAAGCCAGTGATCGATAAGATCTACCCGATGAACAAGGCAAAAGATGCCTTCTGGTATCTCGAGAACGAGCACGCGCAGGGAAAGGTCGTGATCACAGTAATGGAGAACAGCAAATAACAATTTAATGCCATAAAAAGGAGAAAGAATCATGGAAGATGTAAAAATCACTTTATCGGCGATCTGGGTGGCCACGATGCTGACGTACCTGCTGGGCGATGTGCTGCGCATTTTTGCCGGAGATTTTACTCCCGGCGAGATGGAAGGGATGCCGGTGAGCGGGAATATGTTCCTGATTGCCGGGATTATGATGCTGATCCCGATCCTGATGGTGCTGATCTCCATTTTGCTTCCACACCAGCCAAACCGCTGGGTCAATATCGTTGTTGCAGTGATTTTCTTCCTGTTCAACGCGGTGGGAATACCCGGCTATCCCGGGATCTATGACAAGTTTCTGCTTTCGGTCTCACTCATCATGAATGCAATGGTGGTGTGGTTTGCCTGGCGGTGGGTGTGAAATTAACTGATAGTTAATCCGATCGGGGTATGAGACCGCTTACGCGCTGCAAATAGGCTTTGGCTGAAATCAACTGATAAATGGAGAATGCTATAACCAGGAATTTTAGTTCGCTATTGTTCGGGCGGCGATGTTGTATGGTTTGCAGCAAATGGCTGCAGCTGGTATGAAGTATGCCTCGGTTGCTCATTTCGGTGATCATGATTTGCCCGAAGTTTTTTACCGGTCTTTGGGTTTCCAGCCATGGCACCTGCAGAATGGATATACCAAGCCGTTGCCCGGGTGAATCGAATTGCGGAAATTTGATGGTTTGGAAAGGTGGGTTTTTCGTTCCATCAGCAGGCGGGAGAGATAAGGGGTTACTCTAGCGGAGCAGCTGGATACCAGAAGCAATCAGGACAATGATTATCAGCGTACGGAAGATTTTTTCGTTCACCCTGCTGCTGATGACCAACCCGACCACGATTGCGACCAGCATCCCCCCGATGGCCCACCCCACATTGGCAGCAAACTGGCTGTCCAGGTTACCGCCAATGTAATGCGAAACCATGATGACGACATTGGTGACGATGAAGAAACCCTGTAAATTGCTGCGGAATTCTTCCGGCTTCCACTGCTTAAAGCTGGCATAAATTACGACAATCGGCCCGCTGGTGTTGAGGGCTCCGCCCATAATGCCGGCAAAAAAACCGAAAATGTATTCCCAGAACTTGCCCTGTATTTTCGGTAATTTGGGGCTGGCGAGAGAATAGAGTGCATACCCGATCACAATCACGCCCAAAAGGATTTTCAGCGAGCGGGCATCGACGAGGTTGAGCAAATACGTTCCCACCGGAACACCAATCACGGCGGCAGCCAGAAGTTTTATTACAGCCTGAAGATTGAAATGTGAGCGGTAGTAAATGAGGACAAACACCGATGTCAGCAAGCCAACCAGGGCTGAGAGCGGGGTGGCGGTTTTGGCCCCCAACCAGACGATCATAAAGGGCATGGAGATTAATGGAGCTCCAAACCCGACAACCGTCTGGGAGAGTGTTGCCAAAAAATTGATAATGGCGATGTTCATTTTTGCACTCTATATGTTTTGGAGGAAGGGGTGAGCGCCACCTTACTTACCCAACGGAGCGTTTTTCGCGATCGTAGTTTTTTCCGAGGAAACCAGGGATCCGCACCCAGCGAGAGCCAAAGACCATGACCAGCAGTGTGATGATGTATGGAAGGGTCAGGAGCACCTGATGAGGGATACCACTTCTCAGTACCTGCACCCGCAGGGCGAGAACCTCCACTGCGGAGAAAAACAACGCGCCGACAAAAATGGTGTGTGGCTGCCAGCCGCCAAAAAAGGTGAGGGCTGTGGACAGCCAGCCGCGACCCTGGGTGATGCCTTCTGTAAATGTGCCTGTATAAGCCATCGGTAAGTATGCGCCTGCCATCCCGACCAGCATGGCACCAATGATCGCAGCCGCGTAGCGGGTTGCTGTGACATTGATTCCCAGACTGTCGGCCGCTTTGGGATTTTCTCCCACTGCCCGAAGCTGCAGTCCCCAGCTGGTTTTGTATAAGAAGTAGTACAGGAACCAGGACAGGAATAATGACAGGTAAACAAAGATGTTCTGGTTGAACAAAATTGGCCCCAGCACGGGTATTTTACTCAGGAGCGGGATGGGAATTTTTTTCAGGGTATCGATAAGCGGCGGGGAAAGGGTGACCCCCACCACCAGTTTAAACGCAAGGGTTGAGAGCGCCATCCCAACAAAAAACAGTGCCAAGCCGATGACGAATTGGTTCAGGTTCAGGGTGGTGGTCGCGAAGGTGTAGATCAAACCGAAGAGGCCGCCGACCAGCATGGCAGCCAGCACACCGATAAAAATGCTGTCAAAGCGGTCTGCGACCAAAAACCCGATTGATGCTCCGGCCAGCATGACCCCTTCCTGGGAGACATTGAATTGACCGGTGCGGCCAGCCAGCATAGTTCCCTGACTGGCAAAGATATATGGAACAAAGGATAAAAATACCAGGCCGATAAATCCGGTGATTTGTTCGAGATCCATTA
This sequence comes from Anaerolineales bacterium, assembly GCA_035458505.1. GTDB lineage: Bacteria > Chloroflexota > Anaerolineae > Anaerolineales > UBA11579 > UBA11579. The sequence goes on from DATHZS010000016.1 coordinate 28,827, forward strand.
CTTTTTCCTTGTATCAGATAATAAAGTGAAGATCAAAATCAGCGCTTCGACAATAAAGACCATTTCAATGGGGATGGCCATTGTCCGCTGCATGGCATTGGCGCCGACCTCCAGCATGGCAATAAAGAAAGCCACAAACGGGACGACGCCATGGTTGCCCTTGGAGAGCAACCCAATAATGATGCCCAGCGCCATAAAGTTAGACTGCATGCCTTCGATCAGCCGGTGGTGTTTGCCGGCAACTTCTATTGCCCCGGCAAGACCAGCCATCGACCCTCCCAACACCAATGCCAGCAGAAACAGAATTTTGGTATTGATCCCAAACACTTTGGCCGCTTTGGGATTGGCTCCGGTGGCGACCAGTTCGTAACCTGCGGAGGTGTAGTCTGTGTAAATATACACCAGCACTGCCACCAGAATGACAATCAGAAGTCCGCTGTGCAAGGGTGGGCTGGAAACGAGGAGCGGTAATCGGCCGCTTTCTGAAATCGGGATGGTGGTGGGGTGCCCAGCCAAGGGGTCCCGCCAGACCTCTGTTGCGATGTAGTCCAGGACGCTGAAGGAGATAAAGTTCATTAAAACCGTGGACAAAATCTCGCTGACATTGAAGCGATACAACAGCCAGGCGGGAATTAATGCCCAGAGAGCGCCGCAAATCATTCCGACGAACAGGATCAAAGGGATGAGTGCCAGGGCTGGCAGGTCGGCAAACATAATTCCTGTAGCTGTTGCCCCAATCGCCCCGAAGATTAGCTGTCCTTCACTGCCGATATTAAATTTACTGGCTTTCATGGGGATGGTAAAAGCCAGGGCTGTCAGGACAAGCGGAATAAATTTCAGCAAAGTCTGAATAAAGCCATTGCGAGATTTGAACGAAGTGAACAGGATGGTCTGGTAGGCTTGCAGGACATTAAATCCCATCAACCAGAGAAAAATTCCGGCGGCGATAAATGCAGCTAAGACTGCCAACAGATAAGGAAGAATCTGTTTGCCCAGAGTTGACGGTTTGAAGGCTCTGGTCTTTTTCATTCTTCCCCCTGCCGGATGCCGCTCATCATGCTGCCAACGGAATATTTGTCAAATTCGCTGCGTTTCAATCGTCCCATAATCTCTCCATTGCAGAAAACAATCAGGTGGTTTGACATAAGGAATAGTTCATCCAGATTTTCGGACACCAAAAGGGTCGCCATGCCAAGGTCTTTGCGTTCCAAAATTAAGGAATAAATCGATTCAATGGAGGGGATATCCAATCCGCGGGTGGGATTGTGCAAAAGGATCAAATCCACCGCCTGGGAGAAAGAGCGTGCCAGCAATAACCTTTGAATATTGCCGCCAGAGAGATTGCCTGCAGTATCATGTGGCCCTTCGGTTTTGATATTGAATGTGTCAATTAAAGCTGTTGCTTTTTCTGTGATTGAGCTGCGCTTCAGCAAGCGTCCGTCGCTGTATGGTTCCTGGCGGTGCAGTCCCAAAATCAGGTTTTGTTCCACTGTGGCGAGGGATAACAGACCGTCTTGCCAGCGGTCTTCGGGGACGTAGGAGATACTGCGCTGAAGCAATTTGTGTGTCTCCAGATTGGTGATCTCTTCTCCTGCCAGGGAGATCGTTCCTTCTTTGATGTCCCTGAGGCCTAAGATCGCTTCCAGCAGTTCTAGCTGACCGTTTCCGGAGATCCCGGCTACTCCCAGGATTTCACCTTTGCGCAGGCTGAAACTGACATCTTTAACAACGGGTACTTCATCCATTCCGACGGTGAGGTTTTTGACTTCCAATACAATCTCTTCGCCGATGTTGGATAACTTTTCGTTCAGTCCCTGGTCGGCATACAGGATGCTGTTCTCTACATTGAGGTCTTCACCGACCATTGCTTTGACAAATGCCTCTTCAGACGCATCGGCGCGGTCCATGGTGAGGACATTCTTCCCATGTCGCAACACGCTGATCCGGTCGCAAACTTCCAACACTTCCCGTAACTTGTGGGTAATGAAAATGACGCTCAGTCCTTCGTTGACCATCAGGCGCAGGGAGGAGAAAAGTGCATCCACTTCCTGTGGGGTTAAGTTCGTGGTCGGTTCATCCAGTACGAGGATTTTTACACCCCGGTAGAGGGCTTTGATGATCTCGACCCGTTGGCGTACCCCAAGAGGCAGGTCTGAAATCGTGGCAGTGGGCGTGACCGGAAGGCCAAACCGGTCTGCGAGAGCGAGGATGGTCTTTATTTCCTCATCGAGATTCATCAGCGGGTAGCTTTTGGGCTTGGTGCCGATGACGATGTTTTCGGCGACAGTAAAGTTGGTCACCTGCAGGAACTGCTGATGTACCATCCCGATTCCATGGTCGATGGCATTCTTTGGCGAGAGAATCCTTACCGCTTCCCCATTAATCTTGATGGTGCCGCTGTCGTTTTTATATAAACCATATAAAACATTCATCAACGTGGTTTTTCCGGCCCCGTTGCCGCCTAGCAGGCCGTGGATCTCACCGCGTTTAATTTGAAGATTGACCCCATCCAGCGCTTTGGTGGTGCCAAATGTTTTGTCAATATTCTCCATCTCGAGGAGATAATTCTCAGCCATAATCACCTTTATTTATAAGAAAAGCTGGCAGGTTTTTCGGACCTGCCAGCTTTGTGGGGAAAAGAATTATTCGATGGGTTCAGTATTTTTCTGAACGACGATTTCGCCGGAGACCATTTGGTCAATGGTAGCTTTAGCGCCGCTCTCGACATCCCCACCAACATTCATCAGCGGGAATTGGAGGGCAATACCGGTGTCAAATCCAAACTGGTAGTTGCCGCTCGTTTCTCCATCCATGATGCTGGAAACCATATCCAGCAGTGGTTTCTCAAAATCGTAGAGCATAGAAGTGACATATTGGTCGGGAGCAAATTCTGATTTGTCTGTGTATTTTGCAATCACCAGTAGCTCAGAAGATGCATTTTTGGCAGCTTCGAAAACGCCCAATGTGCCGAGATTGAGGGAAGAGATGATCACATCCACACCTTCGGTGATCAGCGAGTCGGAAAGTTCGCGGGCTTTGGCAGGGTCATTGAAGTCTCCTACCCAAACCGGAACCACTTCAACATCTGCACCGGCATCCGCAAAGGATTGTTCAATGGCGTGCACCTCTGCATAGGAGAAAGGCAGGGTCAGACCGCCAATGTAACCCACTTTGCCACTCTCGGTGATTAATGCGGCGGTGGCGCCAGCGCCATACGCACCAATTTCCATGTTGCGCACCATCACCCACACATTGGCGGGCAGGTCAGCAACTTCGGCATCTGCTTCTGCGATGAAATATACTTCTGTGAATTCTTTTGCCAGTTCAAGAGTCTGGCTGAGGAATTGACCACCATGGGTAAAGATAATGTTGTACCCATCATCAATGTATTCCCGCATGACACGGTCAACATCCGGGACGGCCACGGTTTCTGAAAAAGCGATTTCAACGCCTAAATCAGCATTGACCGCAGTAATCCCGAGGTGTCCTAGTGTGTTGTAGTCGGCATCGGTGATTGTGCCGGGGAAGATGGCCGCCAACCGGTAGTCCATCGATTCTGCTTGTTCTTCACCCCCGCCGCCACAGGCTGTAAGGGCAAGCATCAAAACAAAACCGATTAATGTCATCATTTTTAAACGTTTCATGTAATCTTCTCCTTTTGATAATTGTTTTTTAATGGGGACAATTCAAAATTTGGGAAGTTTTTTCGGGGGGACCTCCTGTCTTTGAGTATTCACAACACCCCTGAGTATACCCTCATCTAAACTTTGTTTCAATAATAAAATGAAAAGATTTACAGATTGACTGTGACTGGAGCCTGGGGTGCTCCCATAATTGAAGTTCTCTGCGAAAATGTCCACCTTGATATTGCATTTTTAAAATTCTAAAAATGTGATGGACATCTATCAACACATCAAAGCGTCACTCGAATAAACGAGAAGCAAATTTTAAATACTCCTGGTTTGCCTATCATGCTAATCAATAATTTTGCTCCCACCTTTTTGATCAGCCAGATGGCAGGCTACAAAATGATCTGGGTAGATTTCTCTAAATTCCGGTTCCTTTTTTTTGCATTCCTCAATGGCAATCGGGCAACGAGTATGAAAGACACATCCTGATGGCGGATTAGCTGGACTGGGCGGGTCGCCTTTGAGAATAAATCGAGAACGCGCCCGTTCAGATTTCGGGTTGGGTATTGGGACAGCCGAGTTGAGGGACTGGGTATAGGGATGTAAGGGATCATTGAAGAGCGTATTGCGTTCTGCCAGCTCCATAATCTTGCCCAGGTACATCACAATGATGCGGTGGGAGATGTGTTTGACCATACTCAGATCGTGGGCAATAAACAAATATGCTACCCCCAATTGATCCTGCAAATCCTGCATCAGGTTGACGACCTGTGCCTGGATTGAAACATCCAGTGCTGAGATCGGCTCATCACAAACAATGAATTCGGGCGAAAGCGAAAGGGCGCGCGCTATTCCGATCCGCTGCCGCTGCCCACCAGAGAACTCATGGGGAAAACGGCTGACATATGCCGGGTCCATGCCCACCAATTCCAAGAGCTGGGCAACTTTTTCTTTTATTTCCTTACTATTGGGTTCCATGATCTGGTGAATAACCAATGGTTCTCCAACAATCTTTCCAACTGAGTGGCGTGGATTTAGGGAGGCATAAGGGTCCTGAAAGATCATTTGCATTTTGGGCCGCAGCATCCGCAGTTCCTCCGGGTCGATCGAGGTTAGCTCTTGATCCTGGAAGAAAACCTGGCCATCCGTAGGTTTGTGCAACTGCAGGATTGCGCGCCCCGCAGTCGATTTTCCGCACCCGCTCTCACCTACCAAGCCAACTGTTTCACCTTTTTTGATCTCAAATGAGATTCCATCAACTGCTTTTACCAGGCTGACCCGGCGGCCGAATAGCCCGCCGATGATTGGGAAATATTTTTTGAGGTCAACTACACTTAACAGGGAATTATTTTCAGTCATGACGTGGGCCGCCTTTCTCCAGATCATAAAAGCAAGATGTCTGGTGCCTTTCATCGACTTTATAAAGAGGGGGAATTTCTTCCCAGCAGCGATCAAAGGCATATTCACAGCGCCAGGCAAATGGGCAATGCTGCAAAGGAATCAGCAGATCGGGAGGCGTGCCTTTGATACTGACCAAACGTTTGGATTCTTCGGAGTCTAAACGAGGAAGTGCTCCAAGCAGCCCAATCGTATACGGGTGTTGCGGATTGTCATACAGTTCGTCAACAGTAGCAATCTCAACCGGACGCCCACCATACATCACCAGCACCCGGTCAGCGATCCCTGCGACAACTCCCAGATCGTGGGTGATCCAAATCGCGGCGACATCAAGTGCTTCGCGCAGCTGCTTGAACAATTCAACGATCTGCGCCTGAACGGTTACATCCAGGGCGGTGGTGGGTTCGTCCGCGATGATTATCTTGGGAGTGCAGGATACTGCAATCGCAATCATCACCCGCTGGCGCATCCCACCCGAGAATTGAAACGGGTAAGCCTTGTAGCGCAGTTCGGGATCAGGGATGCCAACCTGCTCCAGAAGTTGAATAGCTTGATTACGCGCTTCATCTTGGGTCAGCCCTTTATGGCGAGTAAGCGTCTCGGCGATTTGATCACCGATGGTAAGGATTGGATTGAGGGTTGAAATGGGATCCTGAAAGATGAACCCGATCTGTCCTCCACGGATATCGCGCAGTTCTTCCACCGACATTTCGAGCAAATTACGCGGGCCATCCTCACTTTCAAATATGGCTGACCCATCTTCGACTTTGCCAGGTGGCATCGGAATCAAGCCCAGGAGAGACATCATGGTCACACTCTTGCCCGAACCACTCTCACCAACAATTGCCAGTGTCTCACCTTCATCCAGGTCAAAACTGACGCCATTGACGGCATTGACAACACCGTCTAGCGTGTAGAATTTGGTGACGAGATTTTTTACTTGAAGAATTTTTGTCATTTCCCTTCACCTCATTTCCTTGATCGCCGCAGGCGTGGATCGAGGACGTCTCTTAGCCAGTCTCCGAGCAGATTCATTCCCAGGGATGTAAACATAATGGCCAATCCCGGGAAGGAGGCCATCCATGGATAGCTGGTCATATATTTGCGGCCAGCCGCCAACATATTCCCCCAGGTGGGGAATTCATTGGGTGGGACACTTAGTCCCAGAAAACCAAGCCCGGCTTCGTAGAAGATCATGGCAGACATTTCGAATGTTGCCAATGTGATCAGCGGCCCTATCAGGTTTGGAATGATGTGGTCAAAGATGATGCGAGGCCAGCGAGCACCAGCACTGATTGCTGACTCGATATAACCTGAGCGGCGTATTCGAAGAACTTCTCCCCTTGTCACCCGGGCAAAAATGGGCGCATCTGTAATTCCGAAGATCAAGATTACGTTCAGCAAGCTGCGGCCAAGTACGGCTGCAATAAAGACTACAAACAACAAATAAGGTAGCGACAAGATCAGATTAACACCACCCATAATTGCGGCGTCCAATCTGCCTCCGACATAGCCAGCAATTGCGCCTATGATTAAACCCAGGGCGCCGGCAATCAATACTCCAAATAGGCCAACCATCAGGGAGACTCGCGCCCCGTAAATCACCCGGCTAAAAATATCCTTTCCCAGGCTGTCGGTGCCAAACGGATGTTCCCAATCCCCACCTTCCTGCCAGGCGGGCGGCATTTTGCTTGCACGAAGGTTCTGATCGAACGGGCTCTGACTGGTAATCACCGGTGCAAAAATTGCGGCTAAAACCACGATCAAAAAAACTACCAGCCCGATAATGCCTCCTTTATCACGCCATAAGAAACGGCCAAAATAAGCCAGCTTGTCCTTAAACGTTTTTTCAGTATCAAGCAGGCTGTCTGCAGTTTTGGGGGCAAAAGCTTCGTTATCGGCCATAGCGTATCCTCGGATCTACAATCGAATAAGCCAAATCTGTGAGCAGATTGAGCGCCAATACAACCAGGCTGGTAAATACAGCAATTGCCTGAATAAGCGGGAAATCCCGCCAGCCGATGGACTGCTCCAGCAAACCTCCCATACCCGGCCAGGAGAAGATGGCTTCAATATAAATAGAGCCTCCCAGCATATAGCCGAACTGCACGCCGATCACGCTGATCAACGGGATGGCTATGTTGCGGAAGACATGCTTGGTATAGATGGTGTTGGGTTTTAGCCCTTTGCTGTGGGCGGTGCGGATAAAATCTTCCCCGCGAATCTCCAGCACGGATGAGCGTGTCAGGCGAACAAGCTGTCCCATGACGGGGAGACCGAGAACAAATGCGGGCATGACCACCGATTTCCATTCATCCCGTCCAAAGGTGGGGAACCATCCTAACCCGACTCCCAGGTAGATGATCATCATCAGGCCGAGCCAAAAGTTGGGCACGCTCTGACCCATCAGGGCGATAAAACGGCCAATTGAGTCAATTAAACTGCCTGGGGTAAATCCGCCTACCAGTCCAATTGGAATGCCGATAATAACTGCCATCAGCAATCCGGTAGATGCAAGCTGTACGGTGGCTGGAAGTCGTTCCAGAACCAGGGGCATGGCTGGTGTTTTGAAATGCAATGAGGCCCCGAAGTCTCCCCTGACGGCACCTTTGAGGAACCTGGAGAACTGGACAAGTATAGGGTCATTAAAGCCCATTTTTTCGCGGAAGGCTTCGATTTGCTCTGGGGAGGATTCACGCGGCATCATCAGGGCGGCAGGGTCGCCGGTGATGCGCACCATGAAAAATACGAGGAACACCACTCCGAATAAGAGCACCAGAGATTGGGTGATTTTTGATAACAAATATTTTGTCATAGGCTCCTCCACTCAGAAAGTTCCAGAACGGTTTGGTGGATGATGCTGAGAATCATTGGGCGGTCTAGCTCAAAGACGGTCACTCAGCCAAGATGATCCTCTCCGGGCAAGGATATTATAACGTTCGATATGTGTCGGCCGAACGTATCGTTCGGTCAATTTAATGTGACAGACGCACATTTTGCCCGGCAAGGGCTTTTTGGACAGCCGCGATGCTCACCGTTCTGGGTGTGGTTTTCGTCTTGATTGCGACTGCCGCAGCGACTCCGGCTCCCTGCCCGGTGACGGTGCAGCACATCATGCTTCGGGTAGCGGTGTGAGAAATTTTATCACCGGCCACGCTCCTGCCGGCAACCAGCAAATTTTCAACCTTTTGCGGCAGCAGGATGCGGTAGGGCACCTGGAAATAGCGCCCGGTTGTGGGCAGAATCAACAAGCCATAGCCGTCCAGGAATTCAGGAAAGATGCCGATTGAATCTGAAAAACGAGCCTGATTGCGTACATCTTGCCCACTGAGGTGATATTCTCCGACGATTTTTCTCGAATCGCGCGTCCCAAGAGTCATCCCAAAATTTCGCAGTTTGGCTTCTTCAAAACCAGGTAAATATGCTCGGAGGGCTTGAATGGCAAGCATGGCTTGATGCCGGCCTTCGATTTCGGCCTTGGTCAGGTCCCAGACATTGGTGCAGTCGTAACCAACCATATACACCATGTTCAGGCTGGTGGCTTCTCCCGCATCGGTGATGCTGCTCCAGGTTCCTCCGATGCTCTTGATATTCTCTGGGATGACGCCATCTTGGCGGGCACGTTTAAAAGGTTCTTCAAGGTAAGGGCTGAAAAGATGATCTTCTTTACCCGTGGTTTCTATATTCCAATTGTTCGTCCAGTCTGCGTACTTTGTAGGATGGGTACGCACATATTCCAGAAAGCGGTCTTTATGAATCCCGGAGCAGGAGAACATGACGGTGACCCCTAACATTTCATCGGTAGGGGTTTTTTTGCATGGCACACCGGAGCGATACGCAACATCGGCATCTCCGGAAGCATCGATAACGATTTTCGCACGCAAGGCTTTTCGGCCCATTTTGCTCTCAGTGATAACTCCTTTGATTGAATTTCCTTCCAGGATAGGAGCTACGACCAGGCAGTGCAGTAATGGTGTGACACCTGCTTCCTGGACCAGCTGATCTGCCATGAATTTAAACATTTCTGCGTTCAGGGCTTCGCTTTGGGACTGTGGTTCCTTCTGAGTGCCACCCAAGGCTTTTGCACGCTGCTCAAATTCGATGCCGATTCCTTCTACGTCAGTGGTGCCCTCATGCCGGTACCAGGCAATACTCTCTACCCCGACCTGTGAAATTACACCACCAAAACAGCCATAGCGTTCTACCAGCAGCACAGACACGCTTTCTCTGGACGCAGCGACTGCCGCTGCCAGGCCAGCCGGTCCGCTGCCGATAACCAAGACGTCTGATTCTGCGATGACGTCGATTGGTTTGGAAGATTCAATAATCGTTGTCATGTTTATAATTGTACAGCACCATGCTCAATGGTTAATGCAACAATATCTTTGCTGCTGATGTTATGAGAGGGTGTTTTTCGTTTTACGGCTAACGCAGCTGCCGCGCCCATAGCCTGTCCCATCGCCATACAAACACACTGGGCTCGAATCCCTGCCAGCGCGATCCTGTGCGCCGAGACGATCCGGCCGGCAACAGTGATACGGGCACTGTCTTTGGGAATCAATGCGCGGAAGGGGATTTTAGGCAGTAAATCTTTCGAATCGTGGAAGAATACTTCGCATCCAACATCCTGGCTGTGCATGTCGATGTAATTGAAAGCGTTGCAGACCTTGTCTTCAAAGTCTGTGGCTTGCATAAAATCATCCTTGGTCATGATGTATTCACCCTCAATCCGGTATGTTTCTCTGGCAACTGCGCGGGGATACATGGTCTTTAACTCAGCTTGCTCGCATCCAGGAATGGAGGTTTTGAGGAAGCGGTACATGCGGAGCATCCGCTCCCGCCCCTCGAGGTTGGCTGCTGTTTGAGTTTCTGAATTTGATGTATCTGAATTGTAGGTATGAGTGCAGTTGTGCCCACCATGATCAAGATAATACTTAAAAGGCAGCATGTTGGGGTAAGCGAAATCTCCTTTTTGTAGCTCGCCGTTCTGAATTGCTTCTTCATACAAAATCTGAACTTCTTGTTCCCAGATTTGATCGAGTTTGATGCCTTCAATCCGGTATTGATAAGAACCAGGCTGCCGGATTTCATCCCGCAGGGTGCCCAGCCCCAAAATCCGGATGACATCTGAATCCCCGGTGCAATCAATGATCTCTCGTGCCGTAGTGATACGCTTTACTCCGCGTCCCATCGAGGTGATTTCCCAAAAGTCTCCCACGGCTTTTACATCTGAGATAAATTCGTGATAATGAATGACGAGACCGGCTTTGGCAGCTTCTTCTTCGACAAGAGCGGCATAGATCGGGATATTGATGTAACTGTAGTATCCAGGCGACTCAACCGGTCTTCTCTTGCGGTAGTCGGGAACAGGCAAGCCTTCAATTTCTTTGGATTTTGTGTAAAGCTCCCAGGGGATGCCGAGCACAACCGGTCCATTCGTGCTGTAAAAGTGGTTGGGCATATTCACCCCGCCTGTGGTCATAGTTCCTGCCAGCATGGAATCGGCTTCTATGACGGAGGTTTTCACCCCAGCCCTGGCAGCCTGGAGAGCAGCGATATGACCGGCTGTACCTCCACCAGCAACAACCACATCAACCGCTTCTTTTATGGTTTTCAATGCCTGATCTCCTCGAGGTTTGGATTGAAGCAGCGTAGTATCCAGCACTATCGCAACCTAGAATGAATGCGTGATGGTTGTCCGGCAAGATGAGAAGGCCACCCAGCCGGACATTGGTGTTGCGTCTTTTTTTTACAGTAAGGACGCACGTGCGTGCGTCCTTACTGTTACTTTGGGTATTGAAAGATTATTCTTCTGTGACCCAGGTTTCAAACAGCCAGTAATCTTCTGCGGAGCGAGGATAGTAATCCATCACCCTGTCTTGAACAGCTTCGAAGGCTACCGGTTCGTACAGGTAAATGAAGGGAGGATTCTCCTGCATGTAGACCTGCAATTCTTCATAGAGTGCTTTGCGTGCTTCCCGGTCCACAGTGGTGGAGATTTTTGCCAGCAGATCATCAATCACCGGATCGGACCAGGATGAGTAAGCCGCATCCCAACCACCCAGGGCACCAGTCAGGCGGCGCAGGGCTTCGCCAGAAAGCGTTGACCAGCTATCGCCGAACAGCGGGGGCAGTTCTTTGTTGGCTTCCAGTTCCCAATATTGACCGGATTCCATGATCTCGAGATTGACATCAATCCCAACCTCACCCAGATAACCGACAACAGCTTCGCAGACCTCTTCGAAGTTCGGGTACGCGCCCGCGGGGCAGGCCATGTCCATTGCAAAGCCATCTCCATAACCAGCCTGATCCAGAAGATCCATCGCCATATCGGGATCGTACCCGAAGGGTTCAACAACTCCGTAACCAAGTTCGCTGGTGGCAACATACCCGGCAGCGGGCTGTCCATTCCCGTCAAAGAGGGCGTCGATGATGGCATCAACATCTACTGCGTAGTTCATCGCCTGGCGCACTTTGGCGTCCATCGTGGGTTGCTCCAGACCAGTGGTCAGGTTGTTGAAGGCGATGTAGTAAATGCGGGTGACCGGGTATGAAATGACACTGACACCTTCAACACCTTCCAGACTCTGAGCCTCTTCCGAGCTCAGGCGGCCAACGATGTCCACCTCATCGGCTGAAACGGCCGCCACGCGGGTGGATGATTCGGGGATTGGGCGGAAGATGAGGGTTTCGATCTTGGGATATCCTTCTTTCCAATAATTGGGGTTGGCGGTATAGGTGATGTGATCGCCCTTGACCCATTCTACAAACATGAACGGGCCAGTACCGATCGGATGCTCCTGGAAGCCATCGACACCGACTTCTTCCAGATATTCATTCGGATTAATCGACCAAAAGTCGTGGATCGTTACCAACAGTTCGGGGTTGGGAGCCTCTGTGGTCAGGGTGACGGTGTAATCATCGATTTTCTCTACCTGCGCCAGGGTGAATTTGTCTGTCCATTCGCCGACTTCTGAACCAATTTCCCAGGTGGCTACCACGTCATCTGCATTGAATACTTCACCGTTATGGAAGGTAACGCCTTCTCGAAGGAAAAAGGTATAGGTCGTGCCGTCATCGGAAACTTCCCAATCCTCTGCCAGGGCAGGCTGGATCTCACCATACTGGTCGAGATAGACCAGGCTGTCGAACAGTTGGGTGGCCGCATTGTCGGCATTTCGTTCAGCTGTCATGGGGATGAACAGGGAGTTGGGGAAGGTGGATAATGCTACTCGCAAAGTGCCCGATGGACCGTCTTCGGCAGTTGGCTCTTCGGGCTCTTCTGCCTGTGTGTCTGTTGTATTGTTAACAGGCTCTTCCTCTCCAGTATTATCAGCAGTGTTTTGGGTATTGGTGTCTGCTGATGTACAGGCAACCACTAGAAACATCAGGATTGCCAGTAAGACTAACATACTTGTGAACCGTTTTAGTGACATATTTCTTCGCTCCTTGTTTTTTTATTTAATTTCTTCAGTAGATAGATTTGAACCTTTTCGTATTTTTTTGGAATTTCGCTCCTTTCGATCCGGTTTTTTAATCTGAAAAAACTGGTATAGTTATTGATATTTTATAACAATTTAAGCCAATTACATCGTTTATGAAAACAGTGTAATCAAATAACGCATGAGTAAGGAAAATTCATTTACCGCAAATATTGAAACCTAAATTCAACAAACTGTGAGTCGGTTGCCAGCTGGGGCGTTTATTCAAAAACATCGATGTGAACCACCATTGACATGACAATAGCAATAATTTACTATACCATCCAGACGGTATAGGTGTCAATTTAAATTAATCTGATTTCAGGCGAAAGTTCGATGGAAACAATAAAAAAATTTCCTCTTGATTGGCAAACTTTCTTTTTATTGACGGCTGGAAGTCTTATACAAGCCTTGAATGTCAATCTATTCCTGGCGCCAGCTAAAATTGCTCCCGGGGGAGTTTCTGGTGCAGCGATCATCATACAGGAATTTACTGGCTGGCCATTGGGTCTCATGATCATGATAATGAACATCCCCTTGCTGATTTTGGGGTATCGCAATCTTGGCAGATTTAAATTCCTGACTCGTACCCTATATGTTGTTCTATTCTCCAGTGTGTGCATCGATCTGTTCGCCCGATGGATGCCTGCTGAAGGGATCACGGACGATTTACTGCTCAACTCTCTTTATGCCGCCATTGTGGGCGGCATTGGAAATGGGCTTGTATACCGCGGGCATGGTACTGCTGGCGGGACAAGTATTTTGGGACGTATTGTACAACTGAAAACGGGAATTCCGATCAGCCAGGTATATTTACTGACAGATGGCGTTGTTGTGTTAATTGCCGGGATTGTATTTGGCTGGGAGCTTGCCCTTTATGCCCTGATCACACTTTTTCTTTGGGGGGTGGCCAGCGATCAGGTTTTGGAAGGCCCAAGCGTGGTACGTACCGCCTTCATTATCTCAGACCAGCCAGAGGCGATCGCCACCGCAGTATTTTTGCGGTTGGGGTTGGGTGTCACAGGATGGCCAGCGCGCGGGATGTTCACCGAACAAGAGCACACTTTTTTGTTCTGCACGATCAACCGGCCAGATATGCACATTCTGCGCCAAGTGGTGATTGACATCGACCCCCATGCTTTTGTGGTGATTGGTCATGGGCATCAGGCGATCGGGGGAGTTCTGCCACGCAATTTCCAGCCCTCAGAAAAAAAGAAATTTGAGTAAAAAATGGGAACGGTTATTATCGGTCAACAGATGTTTTTGGTGGATTGCATCATCTTCGACAAAGATGGGACCTTGATTGATTTTGATCTATTCTGGGGACCGAGGACTGAAAAGTGGGTTGACGCGATGGCCGCTTCCCTACAACTTGGAGATGATTTTAAAAACGAGGTGTATGAGCTGATCGGTTATTCCCGATTGAAAAACCAGGTGAGGTTTGAAAGCCCGCTGGCGGTTGCCTCGATGGATATCCTCTGTAGCCTGGCTGGAGGCGTCATTTGCCAATATGGTGTGCCATGGTTTCAGGCGAGGATTCTGGCTGAAGACTGTGCAAATTCCACCATGTCAACAGAGCTGAAGATGGGTGAAATCACTCCCAAGGGTGATCTTGTTGGGGTGATGCAGCAGCTTACCGATGCAAAGATATCCCTCGCATTGGTGACAAACGATAACCGCCAGATGACTGAAGATACCCTTGCATATCTTGGAATTAGTGATTTTGTAAGCGCGCTGGTATGCGGTGATGATCCAATCCCCAATAAACCGGCACCTGATGGAATATGGGCGATCACCAAACAACTTTCCTTAACTGCTGACCGGATCATGATGATTGGGGATTCGCTCAGCGACATGCAGTTTGCAGATAATGCCGGTGCCGCATTTCGAATTGGAATTACCTCAGATCCGGAGGCGGCTGCCAGGCTGGCCGATCGGGCCGATGCGGTGATCACTTCGGTTGATGAGTTGAGCGTGTTGACCAACCAACAGTAAGTAAAAAAGGAACTGCCCCCCCAGTTCCTTTTTGTTGCATTGTAAGTAAATTTGAATAGATTGTGATCGGGTTCTTTTTTATGGCAACCAGGCTTGCCATATATCTGAATGAGCATCTACCCAGGCTTGAGCCGCTTCATCAACCGTTTTTCCTTCATTGAGCATTGCCAGCATTTCAATTTGTGCATCGCTGCCATAATTCATATTCGATAAGAATGTGTACACGGTTGAGTCCTTCTCTTCCAGTGTGGCACTGAAGATTTTGAGCAACTCATCCTTCGGGTATGCACAATCTACCTCTTCTGGAACAGCATAGCATTCATCGCTATATGCCGGCAGCTCTACCTGAGTGAGATCGAACTGCTGGAAGATCGCATGCGGTGAGTAGAAGTAAAACAAGACTGGTTCCTGACGGCTGTAAGCGGAGGAAACTTCGGCCAGTAATGCGTCTTCTGAGCCGGTCCAGACTACCTGGAAAGGCAAGCCCAGATTGGCAATGATATATTCATCATACTGCACCCAGCTTGGGTCGGCTCCCAGAAAACGTCCCAACTCGCCTGTTTCAGCAGTAGCAAAATCCGCAGCAGCATCATTGTAGCCTTCCCAGGTCGCCAGGGCCGGATTGGCATCAATCACATAGGTGGGCACGAACCAGCCTATTTCGCCTACTGGTCCCAATAAGCCGCCGTTTTCTACTGTACCAAGATTGTCAATGTACTCGGCAATACGCTCAGAGTGACCAGAGGGCCAGACTTCGAGGCTGGCATCTGCATCTCCAGCAGCGAGGGCATCCCATTGGGCATTTTCATCCAGGGCAATGATTTCAACCGGGTTGCCAAATTCATTTTCGATGATAACCTTTGCCACTGCTACGTTCAGTTCTGAGGCGGGCCAGGGATTTTCAATCAGGGTGATGGTTGCGTCTCCAGCAGTGCTGCCACCACAACCAACTGCCACCAGGGCAATGAAGAGCAGCACCATGATAAATGATAGTTTTTTCTCCATACTATTCTCCTTTTTGATAAAGTTTTTTATTCGAGAAGATGCTCACCGGATGTAGTTTTTGGGCCTGGTTCCCAAAGAGTCATCCTGGTTGGGCAACCTCTCGTAACAACCTAAGATAGGTTTGTAGCCATACTGGCTTTATGTGCAAATTTTTGAGTGATGCGATCAATGATGACTGCACATAAAACAATCGCAAATCCTGCCTCGACACTTCGCCCTAAATTGTCATTGGCGAATCCCTGGTAGACTTCCAGTCCCAGGCCAGTGGCCCCGACCAAACCGGCGATGATCACCATTGCCAATACCATCATGATGGTTTGATTGATGCCAAGCATGATTGAGGGTAAAGCCAGGGGGATTTCAACTTTCACCAGTGCTTGCAGCTGGGTTGACCCAAAGGATACGGCTGATTCTTTGAGCGTTTTATCGACCCCGCGAATACCGGCATTTGTCAGACGGATCACCGGGACTGCCGAATACAATACCGACGCGATAAGCCCGGCGACGCTTCCGGTGCCAAAAAGCATGATCACCGGAACCAGATATACAAAAATAGGGATCGTTTGCAGGAAATCCAAGATTGGGCGGAGAGTCCTGTCAATACGGTCACTTTTTGAGGACCAGATTCCTAAGGGGATTCCCAATACAATGCAGATCGCTCCAGCTACCAATGTCTGTCCCAATGTGTCCATTGTAAATGACCACATTCCAATAAAACCGATCGACAATGTCAGGACGATCACGCCTAAAGCTAACCTCCACCCGCTGGCATAGAGGGCTGAAAAACCAAAAGCAAATACGATCACAGTCCAAGGCAATGTTTCGGTAAGCAGCAGGCGGAGCGGTTTAAATACATTCAGGATGAGAAAATCCCGCAAGGGGCCTGTCCCGATGCCGGAATTTCCAATATTGTATAAATTTATTTGCATCCACTTCACCAGTGAATCCACTGGTTGATTGATATTCAGGCGGAATTGGTTTGGAAATTCCTGTACACCCAGCAACAGTAAAACAATTGTCAATAAAATCAGGAAGATCAATTTTGTTATCACACCCGAATATATTCTTGCCCAGGTTGCATTTTCACCAAATATTCTTAGCAACAGGTTTTTTACCCAGGCAGAGGCTTTTTCTCCAAGCTGATAGGTCCATGCAATACCCCCCTCAATCTTTTCTACCAGAAACTTGCCCCGCTGTTTCTCGCTGAAAAGTCTATACCCGGTGAACTGCGGTAAGCTGTGCCGCTCGAGCTTCGACATGGCTTCGCTTAACCTATCGAGCAGGATTGCCATAAACACAATGGCCAAGCCTGCTTCCAAGGCATGCCCTACCCGCAGTCTTCGGAGAGATTTCAGGACAACATCACCCAATCCACCAGCCCCAATCAGGGCGGCAATCACCACAATGCTGAGGGCCATCATAATGGTTTGGTTGACCCCGACCATAATAGTAGGCAGCGCAAGGGGGAGCTTTACTTTCCTCAACAGCTGTTTTTTAGTCGTTCCAAATGCAACCGCCGCCTCGAGTACATCCTCCGATACAGTTCTCAACCCCAGGTTTGTCAGGCGGATGGCAGGAGGGAGAGCATAGATGACGGTGGCAATAATGCTGGGTACCCGGGCGACCCCAAAAAAGAGCAGCACGGGGATGAGATAAACAAAGGCGGGCATGGTTTGCATCGCATCTAAGATGGGGCGCAAGATTTTTTCTACCAGATCGTTGTTAGCCGACCAAATACCTAAAGGTATCCCGATCATCAATGCAAAGATCACTGCAATGACCATCAAGGCCAGGGTCTGGATGCTTTCAGCCCATAGACCAAACAGCCCCATCGGTAATAAGCAAAACAGCATAATCAAAGCCAGCCGGATGCCCTGGACACGCTCAGCAATTAAGAATATGGCAAGGATCACGACTGGCCAGGGAAGCCACAACAAAAAATTTTCCACCCGGCGGAGTGAAAAATCGATTACAGCACTAAATGGTTCAAAGAAATATGTAAACATCCAATGGGAGTTGCGATTGACCACAACCCATCTTTTGAACGCATTGAGCGAATCCCGCAGTCCAATATTCCACTCCTCAGAAAAAACTTTCAATGGTTCAAACTGCTGACTGATGAAATAGATCAGGACAAGTCCAGCAATTATATAAATCCAGACCCGTACTTTGCTCCAGGCGGATGTGTTAGTCGATAGAGAAAGAGAGCTTGTGCTATCCATGTTTATTTCCCTGACAACGCCATGAGCAAAGTCTTTTGATCCACAGAGCCTACAACATTGCCATCGACATCAACCACTGGCCGGGATTCACTCGAGCCAACAAGCATCGGGATTAATTCCTCAAGGGTGGTATTGAAAGGGATTACCATTCCCTGATCTGTGGACTGATTGCCGGGCTGCATAATTGAACCAGCAGTCAGTACCTTTGCCCGGGGAACATCCTGGGTAAATTCTCGTACGTAATCATTGCTCGGGTTGGCAACAATTTCCTGTGAGGTGCCTACCTGGACAATCTCGCCGTCTTTCATGATTGCAATGCGGTCACCAAGTTTGATGGCTTCCAAAAAATCGTGGGTAATGAAGATGATCGTTTTTTGAAGAGATTGCTGCAGCTTGAGCAATTCGTTTTGCATATCACGACGGATCAAGGGGTCTAGCGCACTGAACGGTTCGTCACAGAGCATAATTTCAGGATCTACTGCGAGCGCACGTGCAAGACCCACTCTCTGCTGCATGCCACCACTAAGTTCATGCGGATAACGGGTTCCCCAATTTTCCAGCCCAACCAGTTCAAGCACCTCATTGGCTATCTTGCGCCGTTCGTCCACTTCTAGCCCGCGCACCTCAAGCCCGTATGCCACATTATCAATGACGCGCCGGTGGGGAAAGAGGCCGAACCGCTGAAAAACCATACTGACGGTATGCCGCCTGAGATGACGAAGTTCGCTTTCGCTCATTTTGGTCACGTTTGTATCGTTGATCAAGACTTCTCCCACGGTAGGTTCTATCAACCGGGAGAGGCAACGAACCAAAGTGGACTTTCCGCTGCCTGAGAGACCCATCACAACAAACACTTCTCCCTTTGCCACATCCAAAGAGACTTCTCGCACTGCAATCACGTGCCCGGTTTTCTGCCGGACCTCGCGACGAGTGTCTCCCGGTTGGATGGTGTTGAGGACATATTCCGGATTGGGGCCAAAGATTTTCCAAATATTTCGGATTTCTACTGTGCTCATTTTATTTACCTGGGTTATCAAAATGTTGGGTGAGACCTAAAATCATTTCGACAATCGCGTCTCTCTGTTCAGGGCCTGGTGTTGCATATCGGTGCATCTCAGCAAACCATAATCCATCAACCGCAAAGCGCAGTAACATTGCCCAATTCGGATTAAGCCCTGATTGATCAATCTTTCGCTGCCAGCCCACAAATTTTTCCCGCATCAATTTATGTGCACTGGCATATTTCTCTTCGGCAGCAAAAAGGCTGGCATATAAATTTGCATTTTCTGGATCAGACATCTGTTCAACAGAAGCTTTGGCGTAAGCTCTTAGAAATGCTCCTGGTTTGTCACTTTCTATCGCTATTAGTTCTTCCAGTCTCTGTTCAAAAATATTATTGTGATATTCAAACAAAGCCTCAACCAGGGCTTCTTTTGTTTCAAAATGGTAAAGCAAACCACCTTTACTGATTCCTGCCTCGTTTGCCACGGCTTGTAAAGTGAGGTTGGTTAACCCCTCGTGCCTGAGTATCTGGCTGCAGGCCTCAAAAATTGATTCGCGGGTTTGTGAAGAAGTCCGGTTTTGCTCCATAGAGTTCCTCAATTAAATCAGCGGTAGTTAATTTTACAACGATAATGACGATATCGATTATTTCGCAAACCAGACAAGATCGTGCTAATTTACACAAAAGGGATTGACATATCAAACATAAACCATCTACAATATATTGACTATACCATCTGGACGGTATAGTTGTCAATTTTTGGCTGTCTGATTTTTTGATCACGCCTGCTTGCAAGACGTTTAGTTAGTGTGAAGGCTCCAACTTAGTTTATCTGTACAAGAAAGGCAAAAAAATGACCGTCTCAAAAAAGATTACCACAATCATTGTTGGTGGCGGATCTGCAGGTTGTGTAATTGCAAACCGATTAAGTGCAGACCCAAACCGGTCTGTTCTGGTGTTGGAGGCAGGTCGTAAGGACTACTGGTGGGATATTTTTATCCATATGCCTGCTGCCCTGACCTATCCGATCGGCAGCAAACATTATGATTGGTGCTACGAAACGGAACCGGAACCATTTATGAATAACCGGCGAATTTACCAGGGACGCGGAAAGGTTCTCGGTGGGTCTAGCAGTATCAACGGAATGATCTTCCAGCGTGGTAATCCACTTGATTATGAAAAATGGGCCAAAGATCCGGGGATGGAAGGTTGGGATTATGCTCATTGTTTGCCCTACTTTAAGCGGATGGAAACCTGTCTTGCTGGTGGGGAGCCATTGAGAGGCACACAAGGCCCGCTGGTTTTAGAGCGCGGCCCGGCGATCAATCCCCTTTTTAGTGCTTTCTTTTCCGCTGTTCAGCAAGCTGGTTACGAGCTTACCGATGATGTGAACGGGTTCAAGCAGGAAGGTTTTGCGGCTTTTGATCGCAACATCCGGCGCGGCCGGCGGTGGAGTGCCTCTCGTGCCTACCTGCACCCGGTCATGGATCGTCAAAACCTGAAGGTAGAAACCAAAGTCTTTGTCACTAAGATCTTATTTGAAGGCAAAAAAGCGATTGGGGTGGAAGTGATCCGCTCGCGCGGGAAAACCGAAAAAATATTCGGCGATGAGATCATCTTATGCGGTGGTTCGATCAACTCACCTCAGCTGCTGCAGCTTTCCGGCGTAGGCAACGCAAAAGAATTGGCAGCCTTAGGAATTCCTGTTGTACATGACCTGCCCGGCGTGGGAGAAAACCTGCAAGATCACCTGGAAGTCTATGTGCAGCATGCCTGCAAACAGCCAGTCTCTGTCTACCCTGCTTTAAAGTGGTACAACAAACCCTGGGTTGGGTTGATGTGGCTGCTGTTCAAAAAGGGACCGGCTGCGTCCAATCATTTTGAAGGGGGTGGATTTGCCAGGAGCAATGAGGATGTTGAGTACCCCAATCTGATGTTCCATTTCCTGCCAATTGCCATTCGCTATGATGGGACATCGCCTAGCGGCGGGCACGGATATCAGGTGCATATTGGGCCAATGTATTCCGATGCGAGGGGATCTGTGAAAATAAAATCAAAAGATCCATTTGAACATCCGGCATTAATCTTTAACTACCTGTCAACTGTTCAAGACCGGCAGGAATGGGTCGAGGCGATCCGCTGCGCCCGACAGATTTTGAGCCAACCAGCATTTGAACCCTATAATGGTGGGGAGATCCAACCAGGTCCTTCGGTTGAGACTGACGAAGAAATTTTACAATGGGTAGCACGAGACGGTGAGACAGCTTACCACCCATCCTGCACCTGCAAGATGGGTATCGATGATATGGCGGTAGTTGATCCCAAAACGATGAAGGTGCACGGAGTAGAGGGGCTTCGGGTGGTTGATTCTTCTGTCATGCCTTATGTGCCTAACGGCAACAATTACGCTCCGACGATGATGCTGGCAGAAAAAGCGGCAGACCTGATACTTGGAAATGAGCCGCTTGTTGAGCAGGTGGAGTTTTATCAGCATTCGACGAAATGATTTCAATCGCGTCACTCACAAATTGATTTTTAGGAAACCTTTCCTCATTGATTTTGGCTGCTGATTCGAAGTTTCCTGAAAAAATCTACCCCTATATACAGCGCTCATTGTGTGCATGATTTCGATTGATTCCAGGCTATCTGCAGAAAAACTGCGGCAGGATCAGCAAAACTGCAGCAAGATCAGACTTGGAAAGGCGATTCGGAAAATAAAAATGGACAATCTTTATTTCTGGACTTTAGTTTCAATGAAATGAATTGGTCAAAAATCTGGCCCTTAATTTTTCTCAAAATACCATCTGCCTAAGAAATATTTTTGTACATCCGCACTGTCTCTTCTATATACCCTTCTTTTTCATAAAGTTCGACAGCCACTCGGTTATGGACTGCGACACTCAGTCCAATTCTATCCAAGTTGTGTAAGCGCACCCATTCTTCGGCTTTTCTCATCAAAACAGATCCAATTCCCTTTCCTCTGAATTCCGGGGCAACATATAGATTAATAATGAATGCTTGATTTTTTCCTGTAAATGTGCTTCCTACCTGTGCCACCCAGACATAACCCGCTTGCTGCCCATTCTGGTGTCTGGCCATAAAAACCTGATTGGTATCACCATGTTCAAGGCGTAATTTGTGATTTTGATCATTCAAGCCCTGGCTAACTTCATTCACTGTGATCGTTTGTTTTAGTGCCAGTCCCAGACTCTGCCAGGCTGTTTCGATATGCTTCTCTGTAATCCATGGCCAATCGGTTTGCGCTGGGTATTCAATCCGTAAATCTTTCATATTTATCCTTATTTTCTTTTGACTCTTTCTTCTATTCTCCGACGAAGTGTTATTGGATCGCTTCTATTACCTGGCGAACAGCATCAATCACAAGCTCGGGTTGATCAAGTTGAATGTGATGGCGGCTTTGTTTACCAGGCTCAAATCCTATCATCGAAACTCAGGGAGGCTGTGATCAGCCTCCCTGAGAGTTTGGATTTACATTTTAAAGCCGAGCAAATTCCAATAATGTGCCCACCAAATGACACCTAAGACCGCCAGGTTCAGGAGGGTGAAATGGATCCGAGTCCCTGTTTTCCACCAGCCATTTTTCCAGGCCAACACAGTAAAAATAGGTAGCGGAATGCATAGTAAAACAGGCAGGAAAATCGCGTTCAAAGCGCTGACGATTTCTGGACCGATACCCCAGACAAAATTGGGTCTCCCGCCAATCGCACCAATCGCATTCAAGACTCCAATTGCCTGGACGCTACTCCCCTCACCATTCGCTGGCAAAATCATAAAATAACTCCACCCATCCCTGCGCATCTCCATAGTCGCCGTAGGTTTCCCCATAGCGCAGGATGATGAGATTTTTCTCGGGGGAGATGTAAATAAACTGGCCTTTATTGCCGATTGCCGATAAATCATCCTGTTGGCCTTGTCGCTGCATGCCCCACCACATATATTTATAGAACCCCCTGCCATCGGCGAAAACGAAATCATCATAATAGTAACTCGCATAATCCAGCGTGGCATCCGCCTGGGTGGAGTCTGCGACCCAGGCAGCAGGGATCACCTGCGTCCCATCCCAATCGCCCTGATTGAGGAATAACCGACCGAATTTGGCGAAATCGATGGCGCGGGCATTGATCCCGCTCTCCATTTTTTCAAAGCCGTGCTCATCGAGGCTCCACGAGCCCGAAAACTCCATCCCGACCTGCTTCCAGATCTTTTCCTCCAGATAGCCGGCAACCGTGGTGCCTGTGGCACGTTCCAGGATCAACCCTAACAGCAGGGGGTGAAAGTTGTTGTAATGAAAGGTGTTTCCAGGCGCATCGATGATGCGGGTGGTTTCCAGCGCCAGGCTGCGCAGGTCTGGATAATAGTAGGTGGTGGCATTATCCGGGGGCTCGGAATACCTGATCCCCGAAGACATCATCAAGAGGTCCCGAATGCTGATCTCAGCGAAGGCAGGATCTCTTTCCTTCAATTCCGGCAGATACTCCGTAATCGGATCGTTGACACTTTGGATATGTCCTTCTGCAATTGCAATCCCTATCAGCGCAGAGGTGAATGATTTAGCCGTCGAGAAGGAGGTGACAATCGACTCGCGCTGAGTGCCATTGAAGTACTGCTCGTACAGAATGGCATCGTCCTGGATCACCAGGAAGGCCTGCGTGCGGTTCTCTTCCAGGAAGCGGTCAAAATCATCCATCCCGCCAACGGCTTCAAATTGTGCCCGGACGCGGTCTTCCTCGAGCCGGAGTGAAAATTCAAACGCATCTCCCGATGTCTCAAGGATCCGCTCCGGGAATTTCTGGTAATCGAGGACATCTGCATCTCCCCAGCGCAGCATGCGGTTGACGAACTGCGGGGGATAGATGATGTAGGCGGCAGCGAGAGCGAGTGCGGCAATCGATAGGATAACCAGCCCTGTCATGCCTATCCTGCGTAAAATTAATTTATTCATTTTGTCCTCCTGAACCATGAGCGTGTTTTTCTAATCGATTGAAAAAACCATTAATATTGTAACGTCTCAGTCGAAGGAAACCACTCTATCGCACATTCATTGTGACCTCCAACTGCGCTCTCCAATTCATCTTTGGTGGCAGTCATCCGGCAGACAACTGCCACCAGGAGAAATAAACGCTCAGAGTAATTTCATCTGAATTCACCTTTCATTGAGGTACCCAGCAAGTCTTATGTTGAGAAAATTACCCGTTGTTTCTTTCCTTTTTTCATCAGCTAATCCTCAAATGAAGCACTATAACCTAATTCACCGCCAGAATGAAA
>DATHZS010000017.1:0-10007 GCA_035458505.1 Anaerolineales bacterium
GCCAAAGACTTCCGGACCATCGGCATCTACCACTACCCGCGCCGCCATGACCAGGGTTTTCATTGGAAGCAGCAAGCTGATGCATACCTGAGGCAGTGCGACCTGCTGGACAAGGCAGGTATCACGGTCCATTATGATGTCCTGGATGTCGAGCGAGCCAATATTATTAATAAAACTGGAAAAAACAAAGGGTTGTTTCCCAGAAAATTTGGTTCGTGGATGTATGAAATCTACAGATATGTGTACGCAAGAACCCAGCGGCCATATTTCTTGTACAGTGATCCGCACGCATACAAAGAAGCCTTCAGATATTATGGCTATAAATGGGTCGATGAATTGCCCTGGATTGTTGCGCAGTACCCATACAAAAGATGGCAGGAAGAGCTGGATACTGAGGCAATCAACAAAGTCAGAAAACCTGCAGTATACCCGATAAAAAACCGCCCCTGGCACATGTGGCAGTATTCGGATAAATACCCGGCCGGGGATTGGATGCCAGGCAGTCAAGAAGCCGATGTAAACGTATGGAACGGAAGTCTTGAGGACATGTTAGCCTATTTCAAACTCGAGCAAGAAGACGTAGAAGAAGAACAACCCACCGATACCGAAGGTGATACTCCCGACAAAATTGATTTAGAGGACAAACACAAAACAAGAGGGGGCAAAAAACCACCAGACTCCGGGACTAAAACCATCGACCTTGCTCAAATCAACGCTGCGATAGAAGAAATAAAAGCTGAGTTATCGGAAATCAAGGAAATCGTCAAAGGGTTCGAGAAAAAACTGGAATCAAACAACCCGGAAAACCTGGATACCTAAGGCAGTTTTGGTCTCTCCGTCGAGTCTTACGTACCCACCATACCCCGCAAATATCTCAAGGTGGTGCCCAAAAAACCGGATGATCTGTCCACCTGTCGTTCGCGAAGAGTGATCACGTACAAACCAAGCCAATCTTCGAACGTTATCCTTCGAATACTTCCGGGGTTTCAGAAATTGGTCTCTACACAAAAAAGGCTGGGCGTTGTTGCCCAGCCTTTTCCATCATTGTGTTTGAAACCTCCCGACCTACACCACAATATTGACCAGTTTCCCCTTGACCACGATCACCTTGCGCGGAGCCTTGCCCTCCAAAAAGCGTTGGACCGTTTCAGAGGCCAGCGCAATCCGCTCAGCTTCCTCATCGTCGATCTCAACCGGAACGGTGATCTTGTCGCGCAGCTTGCCGTTCACCTGCACGATCAGGGAGATTTCTTCCTCCCGGGCGGCCTCCGCATCCACTTCCGGCCAGGGCTGGTGGTGGATCGAATACGGTTTGCCCAAATTTGCCCACAGTTCCTCCGCCATATGCGGGGCAATCGGGGCCATCATGCGCAGGTAAACATCCTCAGCTTCCAGCCAGGCTGGAGAGCCATAGGCACCCTGTTCCCGGGCTTTGTACATCTCGTTCATCAGCTCCATCAGAGCCGCAACAATCGTGTTGAACTCGAAGTTCTCGAAGTCCTGTGTGACTGCCATCAGGGTCTGGTGCAGCTTACGGCGCAGCGCTTTGCTGACTTCCTCAGGCGGTTCAGCGCCCGATTCAACCGGTTCGGTAAAGGCTGTCCAAACCCGGCGCAGCCAGCGGGCTGACCCTTCAATGCCCTGGCTGTCCCACGGTCCGCCCAGATCCCAGCGGGCAAAGAACATCAGGTAAGCACGTACAGTATCCGCACCATAGTCTTCCACCAACTTGTCCGGCGGGACGGTATTCCCGCGGCTTTTCGACATCTTCTCGTAGTCTTCTCCCAGCACAATACCCTGGTTGCGCAGTTGGGTCATCGGTTCGTGTCCTTCGGTGATCCCCATATCACGCAGCGCTTTGTGGAAGAAGCGGGTATAGATCAGGTGCATGGTGGCATGCTCAATCCCACCGGTATAGGTATCCACCGGCATCCAGTAATTGTATTCTGCCAGGTCGAAGGGTCCCTGATCGTAATCCGGGCTCAGGTAGCGCAGGTGGTACCAGGACGAGCACATGAACGTGTCCATCGTATCGGTATCCCGCTCGGCTTCTTCACCGCACACCGGGCAGGTGGTTTTCTTCCACGTCGGGTGCAGTTTCAGCGGGCTTTCTCCGGTCGGCAGCCATTCCACATCATCCGGCAGCAGCACCGGCAGTTGGTCTTCCGGCACCGGGTTCACGCCGCATGTCTGACAGTGGATCATCGGGATCGGGGCACCCCAATAGCGCTGGCGGGAGATCAGCCAATCTCTCAGGCGGTAATTGACCGCGCCTTTCCCTGTTCCTCTCTCTTCCAGCAATTGGATCGTTTTCTGAACTGCCTGGTCTCCAGGGGTATCGGAGAGTGGCCCAGAGTTGATCATCTTGCCGTATTCGCTGTGGTAGATCACATCCTGATACGCCGGCTGGCTGTTCAGCATTTCCATCACCGAACGGAAAGCCGCCACCTTGGGATCATATTCCTTGCAGCGCGCCAGGATCCTGGCATCCGCCTCGGTCGACTCCCACTTCTCAATCGTTTCCGGGAAGACAAACACCCACGGGCTGCCGGCAATCTCGACCCAGCAATTATCCTTGAGATACACCTGAACAATGTTGATGTACTCCTGGACTTTATCCTCATCCAGTGTGATCAGCAGGTTGCCGTATTTTTTTTCCACCGCGATGCCATTCCCGTCGACCGCTTTATCAAAACCTTCCTTCATCGAATCCGCCATGACGACCGATTTGATCACCTTGGCCGGGTTCTCGATGACCGGGATGATCGGCAGACCAAATTTGATCGCGAAATCGAAATCACGCTCATCGTGAGCTGGCACCGCCATGATCGCGCCGGTTCCATAGCTCATCAGGACATAATCGGCCACCCAGACCGGAATGCGCTCGCCGTTGACCGGGTTAATGGCGTAACCGCCGGTGAAGACTCCTGTTTTCTCGCGTTCAGCCGATTCCCGGTCAATGTCACTCTGGCGGGAAGCCTGCTCCTGGTAGGCATGCACAGCCGCATGTTGCTCAGGAGTAGTCAGCTTCTCCACCAAGGGATGTTCAGGGGCCAGCACCATGAAGGTGGCCCCCCACAGCGTATCCGGACGGGTGGTGAACACCTCCATCGGGTCGCCATATTCCGATTCGAACACCACGCTGGCCCCTTCCGAGCGCCCAATCCAGTTGGTTTGCAGCGTCTGGACGCGCTCCGGCCAATCGATCTGCTCAAAACTGAGCATTTCTTCGGCATATTGGGTGGTGGTGAAGAACCATTGTTCCAGCTGCTTCTTGATCACTGGCGTGTTGCAGCGCTCACACACCCGGTCGTCTCCTTTGACCTGCTCACGTGCCAGGGTCGTATTGCAGTTGGGGCACCAATCCACCGCCGAATCCTTGCGGTAAGCCATTTGGTGCTTAAAAAGCTGGATAAAGAACCACTGGGTCCAATGGTAATATTTGGGATCCGATGAGATCGCTTCGCGTCGCCAATCATACATGGCGCCCATGCTGCGCAGTTGGCCGCGCATCCGCTCGATATTGGCATACGTCCATTCTTTGGGATGGATGTTGCGCTGAATGGCGGCATTTTCCGCCGGCAGCCCAAACGCATCAAAGCCCATTGGGAACATGACATTAAAGCCTTTCATGCGCATGTAGCGGGCGCGTGAATCAGAGGGGGTCATGGCAAACCAATGCCCCATGTGCAGGTCTCCCGAAGGATACGGCAGCATGGTCAGCGCATAATGTTTGGGCCGGGATGGGTCGATATCGGCATGATAGATCCCATCCTGCTCCCACTTTTGCTGCCACCGGGGTTCGATTTCGTTGGGGTTATATGAATAATTTTTCTTACTCATTTCTCGTTTCTTCCTTTGCTCTTCCTGAAAAGAACAGCTGATTCTTCCTGTTTTGTGAACTCCAAAACCAGGCTGGTAGACATATCAACAATTTACAAATTTGGCTTATCGGAGACCAGGTGGTAATTGAAGGAGGAGCGCGAGAAGGGAGCGCACGCTCCGGGTTTTTGGTCTGTGTGTATTCATTTTCATCGCAAACCTCCTTTCCAGATCAGATAAAGATGGGAGGGTGGACTTGTCATCCGTCCTGGGTGTGAGGGCTGTTTGACCCTCAAGCCGCCCAGATCTTAAACAAAAATCCCCTTCGTCTAGGGACGAACGGGACTCCGCGGTACCACCCTAATTGCCAGAACCAACCCTCAGGCTGGCCGGCCTCTCTGCTATAACGGGCTTTCCCGTCTCCGGTTATGCGCCTCCCCTTGCATTCACCTTCGATATCTGCCCCCGATGGGGCTTGCAGGCGAGTTCAGTTTGCATGTGCTCTGCGGACACTTTGCCGGGCTTCCACCGGGTAATCCCGACTCGCTGACAGATAACCTACTACTCCTGCGACCTAGTATGAAGCTGTAAAAAAACAAGTGGACCTGAAGGGATTCGAACCCTTGACCTTCTCAATGCCATTGAGACGCGCTCCCAACTGCGCCACAGGCCCAATCTTCTGCCTTATTGTAACTTATTTTACCCTGTTTCCACCAGTGGACCTGGCGGGATTCGAACCCGCGACCTCATCAGTGCGATTGATGCGCGCTCCCAACTGCGCTACAGGCCCGGGTCTTGGCAGTAGGAAATTTTACCTGAGGCACCCAGAGATGTCAAGAGACATCCAATTTGGCGAGTGATGTTTTTCAGGCTTAAACGGCGGCCAGCACGCCATTTCGCAAGGCATGCCAGACCCCTTCATTTGAAGGAGATGATCAAGAACTTTTCCCACCCCTCAACCTGCACCCGCGTTCTCCTTGCTGGTCGTCGCATGATCTATTGGCTTTGATTCGCGCAGTGAACCAGGTTATTCTGAGCAAATGCTATCAGGGGTTGTGCCGATCAGGAAAAAGCCTCGTCAAATTCCTTTACTGCTCTTGGCCCATTTCGCTCCAGCCCTTTATAGAAACCTTCTCTGTCCGCCTCCCGGAAATCAAGTTTCTCTACCTCAAAGGGGGTGAGTAATTCCCGGTTTCTGCGGCGTTTGTTCACCTCTAGCAGATCTGCAATGGTTTTTTCAACGCTATGCACATCTGTCCAGGTCGCACGATACATGATCTTACCGCGGCGGTCAAAGATCCAGGACATGTTGGGCAGGGAACCATATGCCCGGTGACAGGCCCCATCCAATGCGTCTACCAGGATCGGCCGGGTCACGCCATAAACCTCTCGCAGGGCATGGGCATGGCGAAATTTCTGTTCCATCGAACTCAGGTGGGGATAATTTTCTGCAGGGTGGGCTTCGTGGGTGTAAAGGAAAATCGAGTTAATGTTCTGCGGCGCGTATTTTTCTGCCAGGGCATTCATGGATGGCGACGCCATCCCACAGTATGGTCAGGTGAAGGAGCCAAATTCCACAATAGTGTACAGTGCCTTAGCCCATACTGCGCCGAAGGAAGTTTCTGTGCCATCCAGTTCCCACAACGGGAAGTCTGGCCCAACAGTCCCGGCCGCCGGGGCTTCGTTCCAGCGCATCCACGGCTGAAACTTTTCTGGCACAAATTCATCATAATTATAGCGGGTGATCAAGTCTTCTTTTTCCATAATGGATAAATTTTATCATATTAAGTGGTGAGCCAATTTTTCAACCTCCAGAACGAGGGGAAACAGCACACCCAGACGGAAAGGGGGTTCGCATCAATTCCCGGTAGCCGGGTCGAGCTGCCAGACCATCTTCACCCCATCCGGGCTGACAGAAACACTCTCCAACCGGGCCTGTTCGGTTTGCTGAGCGCCCTGGGCCAAACCCTCTGCCAGCATCTGGTTGTACGCCGCTATTTTCTCATGATCGAAAGCATTATTGCCAACCTGAACATTGGTAAACGCAGCCGTGAGCTGGCCGTTGTTGGCACCTAGCTCAAGGTTGAAGGAGACATCCCGGGCCTCAACCCCCTGGAAATCCAGTTGGGCAGCGCTGACAAAGATATACCCATCCCTCAGTTCCAGCTTCATATCCACAACATCCGAGAATTGAGCAGTATTTTCAATCATTGTCTGTATCACATTCAGGGACAGGTTGGTTTCAACCCGGAAAGTGCCGTCCAGATTGCGGGAAAAGTTGAACAGCCCACAAGACAGCAGCATCAAAGCAAGAAACCCCATTACCAATAATCGAATGATCCTATTCATAAAGACCTCCATATGTGTAATTCGCAGGAAACCATGGTTTCCGTGGAAATCGGACTGGAGCTAGAGCCCGATCCATCAAAGAGCACCTATTTTATCGGAAAAACAAGAAAATTTGGGATTGATTCAGATATTTTGTATAATTAAGAGCACATCGACCTCGCACATTATTTGTCTAGAAGGACGTACAATGCCCAATCAACAACAGATACCTGCACAATTCTCAAGCCTGGGGAATATGGGGAATGTGGTTTCAGTCCACCGGGCAAAGGTCTCGGTCACGGCCAACACTTTCGTGTCAGGGGTCTTTATCCTGAGTTCCGGGATAGCGCTGCTGATTGCCCTGGCAATTGGTTGGGATCGTTGGGGGAGCGCGCCTTCTCCGGAGATCCTGTCGGCGATCCTGCCCTGGATCATCGTATCTGCTGTAAGTTTCGGGATTAGCGCACTGCTCGTGTGGCGGATGATATCGCACCGCAAAATCGCAGCCGTGATCTTCACCAATGGATTTGCCTACTCCGACCGCAAAGGTGTACAGGTCTGGCGGTGGGAGCAGGTGGAAGAAATTACTGCCAATGTGGTTCGCCATTACGCTTTAGGACGGCTTACCGGAACCAGCCAGACGTATACTTTGCAAAAATCCAACGGTGAGCGACTGGTACTCAGTGAATCGC
Organism: Anaerolineales bacterium; assembly: GCA_035458505.1. Lineage (GTDB taxonomy): Bacteria > Chloroflexota > Anaerolineae > Anaerolineales > UBA11579 > UBA11579. The sequence continues at coordinate 6,843 of DATHZS010000017.1, forward strand.
TGCAAGATATCGAGTCCCTCTACCATCATCTGGAAAACAGCACCCTAAAACGCCGTTACCAGCACCTGGCGGAGTCGTATAACCATGGGAACACGGTCACCTTTGGGCCTGTGCACATCGGGAAGCAGATCGGAATCCAGATCGGGACAAAAAGCTACCCCTGGGAAGAGATAGGGGAGGTTGTGATTGATAAAGGGGTATTGTCGATTAAAAAGAAAGATGGGGGATGGCACAACAAAGCCAATACATCTGCCGGGGATATCCCCAACCTGCATATCTTGCTCTCAATTATCAACCAGATCGTTGGACTAAAAGCAGGAGAATAATTCACCCCTCCTGCATTAGATATTCATCTGTTGTTTTCTGCAATGATGACAGTCCGCTAATTGTTGTCAGACGAGATAATACTTTTGATTGAAATAATCGAAGACCAGGAACAGAATGGCTGGCAAGGCGACAAAGATGAGCATGACTGACCATCCAGGGAAAAACTCCGCAGCATCAAGCCAATAAGTAATGAAGAACACGACCATCAAGCTGATCGATACCCAACCGCCGACGCGCTCATTCCACCAGGCAACCAGCAAACCAATCGCACTCAAGACCATCAGTACAACTGTGGCGATCGCAAGCCAGGTCTCCTCGATAATGCTGTATCCATCGGGGAAGAGCAGCTCATTGACTGCAATAAACACGGCTGGCAGGCTCCAGATCCTGGCAACCCATCTTAATATTAAGAATCGTTTGGCTTGATTTTCATCCAAAGACATCTCAACCTCCTCAAACAAAAAGATTAGCAGGAATTGGGGTATCCTCAGGTCCTGAAGAGATCACTGAAGAACCCAAGCAACCTCTGATAGCGAGAACCAAAACCAGAAAGCGATATCAGATAATTCAGTATACACAAATTACAGCCTCGATGGCAACTATTTTTTTAAATTTCTTCAAACAGTACTCCATATTGGAACAACTAAAACGATTTTTTCGGTTATAACTAAAGAAGTTTTCTTTGATAGGCGCATTTACTACAACCTTACCGTCAAAGCCCCGACTCAGCAATCACCAGATAAGGAGCAGACTATGGCATCTTTGGAAAACATTCAATCGCAGCACTTCAAGCTGAAAGAGATTGGCCACGGCATTTTTGCAGCCATCCACCAATCTGGCGGTGCAGCCATTGCCAACGCCGGGATCATAGATCTGGGAAATGCCACCCTCATCTTCGACACCTTCATCAGTCCGGCCGCCGCCAAAGACCTCCGCCACGCCGCAGAAGCCCTCACCGGTCACCCGGTCACCTATGTCTTCAACAGCCACTACCACAATGACCACATCCGCGGCAACCAGGAATTCCCAGATGCACAGATCATTTCGACCACCGAGACACTCCAGCTGATCCGCACCGCCGGAGTGGAAGAATTGTCCTGGGACCAGGACAATGCGCCAAAACGATACCTGCATTTCCAAAACATCTACGAAAACGCCCAGGACCAAAGTGATCGTGAAAGCATCCGCTTCATACTGGACTACTACCGGGTGCTTGCGGAGTCTCTCGAAGGCTTGAACATGATCGAACCACAGCACACATTTCAAGACAGCCTCTCTCTCTCCGGCAGCAGCCGGACGGTGGAACTGCTGACATACGGCGGGGGTCATACCGGGGATGATGGTTTCCTGTTCATCCCTGATGCCGGGGTCCTCTTCCTTGCAGACTTGCTGTTTGTCGGCTGCCACCCATACCTGGCGGATGGTGACCCGGACAACCTGATCTTGATCCTGAAGAAACTCAGCCAGCTGGATGCCAACCTGCTGGTGCCGGGGCACGGTCCCCTGGGCACGAAAAAAGACCTGGCGCTGATGATGGACTATGTTCAGGTCGTGTCAGACCTGGCGAAACAACACGCAGACGATGAAATCATCACACCACCTCCGCCCTTCGATACCTGGGAATTGGATATGTTTTTCCAATCCAATCTTGATTTCTTGTCCCGCTGGCAGTCCACAATTCACTGAACGCGTCGATACCGCCCCCATCCTGTCGCGGCTTCCAGGCTCATCTCAATACATTCAAAAGATTTCAATGCCCAGTCACTGTTAAATCTTTGATTCTCCCCTTAAATCCGCTATACTTTTTTAAGAGGAAACCACTAAATGGATAGTACGATAAGATCTCTCAGTGCCGAAGAAGCCGCTCCGGTCTTTAATTGGTTGGAGGGGTATGCTTTTTTGTCCTCTCCACCACTCCCTGATTCAAAGCCGTTAGCCGAACGGCTCAGCCACGTGGAGGGCTACACCAACTTCCTGGCGTTTTATGAAGGGGACACCCCAACCGCCTGCGCGGCATCCGGGCCGATGACCCAAAACATCCGCGGGACCATCGTTGACATGGCCGGAGTTTTCATGGTCGCCACCCACCCTCAGCACCGCCGCAAAGGACATTCGTTCCAGCTGCTCACCGAGCTCCTCAGCCAGATGCGCGAGCGAGGGAATGGGTTCTCCTGCCTGTACCCTTTCCGGGAATCCTTTTACGAACGCCTTGGGTATGCCAACCTGCCGGGAATGATCAAAGCGGAGATCAACATCCGGGCCTTGCAGCCCCTGCTCAAGCAAACCTACCAGTCCACCCTGGAACTGGTCGAATTCATCCAACAGCCAGACGCATACTATGATTGTGTCCGGCTTTTGCAACAGCGCACCCACGGCACAGCCACCTTTAAGAAACAATATCCTCCGGACCCCAACCGGCACAAAGCCTGGGTGCTGACCTCTCAGCTCAACGGGAAGCCCGACGGGATGCTGGTGTACAGCCTGAAAAGTGATCATGGTCCAACCCTGTTGAAAATGACCGTTTCCCGCTTTTATCCGTTCAGCGCGGATACCCGCTATCATTTTCTGGAATGGATTGCCCGCCATATTGACCAGGCCGGTGAGGTCACCATCAACCTGCCCCCCTATGAACAGCCCACCACCTGGTTCAGCGACATGCAGGCCAGCCTGGGCACGCAAGGATTGTCACCGATGGGACGCGTGCTGGATATTGAAAAAATGAACGGTATCAATGTTGGTGAGGGAGCGTTCAGCGTCGAGATCCTCGATCCAACCTGCCCATGGAACGAGGGGAGCTGGAAGTTTGAAGGACAATCCGGCAAGCTGAAGGTAACCAAA
>DATHZS010000018.1:0-8974 GCA_035458505.1 Anaerolineales bacterium
AACAAAGGAGCGGATCTTTATGACCCGCTCCTTTTCCTCTGCACAGATCAGGCGGTAGCCAAGGCTTCTTCCTGTGGTACATCCCCCTGCAGGATAAAACCGAGGATGACCATTGCTATCAGCTGGATCAATACTCCGATCCCTACAGCCACGGTGAATTCGCTTAGAATTCTCAAAACAAAGCCAAGAAACAGCATGATGGGGAAGATAATCCCGGCCGCGATCGGCAGCCCGTTCCAGCGCGGCAGCGGCTTGCTGGACACTGCCATGAAACCGAACAGCGCCAGGTTGAGCATATGCACCCCGTTTCCAAACATCAATAAATTGAATGGGGTGTCACTGTACCTTCCAAACAGCTCGAGATATTCTCCCAATATGCCAAGGATGGTCAGACCCAGCCCGGCGACGGTTGTTACCAGCAGGGTGTTGCGGCCGCCTGCCCCGATTTCGCTTCCGTACCGGGAACGGAGTCCCAATACCCCGATCGCGGTCAGGAAAGGGGCGACCATAAACCCGCTGATGTAACTGACGTACCCATAGGTCTTTTCCCAGTGGAGCAGGGGATAATTTTCATCCAGATACCAACCCAGGAACAGGAATGCAAATGCAACCGCCCCAAGGATCAGTGACCAGCCGCTGATGCGGATAAACGTAGACTTATTCATATTTGTCTCCTTTTGCAGGTGCTCCTCGACCACACTTTTGAGCAGATCGAAGAGCGTGATGGCCCACAACCTGAGAATACCGTCAGACCCATTCTGCCTGTATGCCCGGATGGACAGGTCCTGAAAAACCTGCACCATGTGCGGGCCATACTCGTCCCGGAATGCCTTTGGGTAGGCAGCCAGCAGCAGGCGGTACACACCGACTGAAAAGCGGACGGGGGAGATGTGTGTCATCCTGGTAATCATGCCCCGCTCCTTGCCAGTCCGTCTGCCAGCAGGTTCTTGGCTCTTGCCACCTGCACCTGGGAAGCCAAACGTTCCGCTTCCAGCCGCAGTACCTGTTGGCCCATCCCGGTCAGGCGGTAGTAGCGCCGCCGCTGGTCATCCATCTTGGGGTCGGCGCGCTCATCGCATTCCTCGATCAGCCCAGCTTTGAGCATGCGCTTGATCGAACCGTACAGCGTGCCCGGTCCCATCGTGATCTGACCATCGGTGTTAGCTTCCACTTCCAGCATGATGCCGTAGCCGTGCTTTTCGCCATCGGCCAGGGCGAGCATGATGTTGAAGACTGCCGGGGTGAGGGGAAGCAGGTCTTCGGGGGTATTCAGGGTGTTTGCCATTGGATTACTCCTATTGAAAAGACTCAGTATATCCGCGCGAGATATATCCGTTATGGATATAGTACGTAATTAAATAAGAGTTGTCAAGTCTTTTTTGTCAGATTTATATATTGGTTCTGCAACGTGAAATGAAAAAGGGGTACATCAATGTGCCTCGATACCTAATCTTAGCTTTCTGATTTAGGAAGATTTATCATAGTCAAATTTTGATTCAATCAAAATCCCCCAATTAATGCAGCCATCAGTGATTTGCTATGAAATTTCCTGTACGCCTGTGGATGATGCGATGGTTGCCAGGGCGACAGCAACCAGTTGTTCGTTGCCCTGATCTAACGCGAATATCTCTACATTGACATGCTTGATGCGGTATCCCGAGCGGATCACTCTCCCCCTGGCTTCGAGGGTGTCTCCCACCGCCGGGGCGAGGAAATTGATCTTGAACTCAACGCTCAATGGCTGCTGGTCGCTGTTCATCAGCGAATAGCCGGCAAACCCGGCGGCATTGTCGGCCAGCGCCGAGATCACCCCGCCATGAAAGAAACCGTGCTGCTGGGCCACCTTTTCAGAGTAAGGCAGGTGGATGCGGCAAAAACCGGGCTGAACCTCTACCAGCTCGCCGCCAATCGCGGTCATAAAGCCTTGCTTTTTAAATCCGGTGCGTACGCGCTCCTCGAAATTACGCTCCATTTAATATTCTCTCCTCAAACTGAGAAATGATCTCAACGGCCTGGGCTACTCCATCTTCCGCTTGAATGCGAGCGCCGAGTACAGCGGCGTTCTGTCGGATGCGGTCGTCTGTCACAGCCTGATGGATGGCTTGGGCCAAACAATCAACGGTCAGTTTTTTTCGGGGGATCGGGGATGGACCGGCACCCAGTTCTGCAATGCGCTGCCCCCAAAATGGTTGGTCTCCAAAGAAAGGCACTACCAGCGATGGCACTCCTGCTCGCATCCCGGCGGCAGTTGTCCCGGCGCCTCCATGGTGCACAACTGCGGCCATGCGAGGAAACAGCCAAGCATGGGGGATCGAATCGACCATCATGACTGAATCGGAGAGTTCGGTGGTTTGCAGCCCACCCCAACCGGAAAGCAAAATTCCGCGCTGGTTGATCTGCCGCAAGGCGTTGACGATCAAGTCGGTGGTTTCTTTTGGACGCTGGTTGCTCATGCTGCCGAAACCGATATACACCGGAGGGGGACCCGCATTTAGGAAATTCAGCAACTCATCTGGTGGGGTCCAGTGGTCTTCTGCATCCAGGAACCAGTATCCGGTGATGTGGATGTCTTTGCCCCAGTCCTGTGGGTGGGAGATTACCGAAGGGCTGAAACCATACAGGGTTGGCATCCTATCCAGGTGCGGAGAGTGATACGGTCCAAAATAAGGAGCAGGCGGCAGGCCGAGTACCTCTTTGCGCGCCAGCTGATCTGCTGACCGGAATCCCTGCCAGATCATCTGGCGGGTAAGGTGATGGCTGGGCTGGTTGAATATCTTGCTCAGGAACGGTGGCAGGCCAGGCACCAGCACACTGGGAAACTCCTGGGTAGGGGAAAAGGGAACCAGATACGCCTGTAAAAATGGCAGGTTGAATTTCTCTGCCAGCGCAAGGCCATTGAAGACTCCGCCCATTCCACCCAGGATCAGATCAGTTCCCTGGCAGGCAGCTACTCCGCCTTCAGCTGCGAGGACAGCCGCTCGTTTCGCTTCTTTTGCCATTTGGGACATAAGCTTGAGGAAATTTCCGCCTGCCACCTGCTGGCGCATTTCTTCCGTTTGAGCGATTTGCTGGACATCAACCTCTAAAGGCCAGAATTTTAGTTGATGTGGCACGACCAGGGATTCAAAATTTTGGTGGGTGAAGAAGCGCACCGTGTGGCCTGCCTGGTGCAAACCCTTTGCCAGGGCAACATAAGGCTGTACGTCCCCGCGGCTGCCGGTAGCAATCAGGGTGATGATCATCAATCCATGCCTTTCATAGAAAATTGATCGCGAACTCCGTAACTGTTATTGTACCTGATCTGCTGGTCATGGAGAGAAAAAGGGGGGCTTTTTATCCCCAGATAAAAAATTTTTGGTGAAAACCCAAACCCTGCTATAATAGTCAGAACATTTGTCCGCCGATTTGCTTCTGGAGACTCCCTATGATTGATACCAATGGAAAATTTTACCTGGGGAAAGACCCCAAGGATGACCAACTCGTCCTCTACAGCCCCGATGACCTGACGACCCATGCCGTCGTCGTGGGTATGACCGGCTCGGGCAAGACCGGGCTGTGTATCGGGCTGCTGGAAGAGGCTGCCTTGCAGAACATCCCGGCGATCATGATCGACCCAAAAGGCGATATTACCAATGCCCTGCTGCACTTCCCCGACTTGCTGCCTTCCGATTTTCAGCCCTGGGTGAACCCCGACGAAGCCCGCCGCGCCGGACAGACGATCGAGCAGGCTGCTGAAGAGGTGGCCGCCAGCTGGCGCGAAGGTTTACAGGAGTGGCAGATCGGCCCGGAGCGCATTCAGGCCCTTAAGAATGCCGCTCATTTTGCCATCTATACCCCCGGCTCGGATGCCGGGATCCCGATCAGCATCCTGGCATCGCTCAAAGCGCCGCTGATTCCCTGGGAGGGCAACCAGGAGATCTTGCGGGAAAAGATCTCGGGGACGGTCACCGCCCTGCTCGGCCTGGTTGGAATGACCGATGTGGACCCGGTGCGCTCACGTGAGCACATCCTGCTGGCGAATATCTTCGAGCAGTCCTGGTCGAAGAACAAAGATCTCGACCTCGGCGAGTTGATCATGCAGACCCAGAACCCCCCCTTTGACAAGCTGGGCGTGATGGACCTGGATGTTTTCTTCCCGGAAAAGGACCGGTTTGAATTGTCGATGCTGCTCAACAACATCCTGGCGGCTCCCGCCTTCCAGACCTGGATCCAGGGCGAACCCCTGGATATTGAATCCCTGCTGTGGGGGGAAGATGACCGCCCGCGTCATAGTGTTTTCTTCCTCGCTCACCTGACCGACTCCGAGCGCATGTTCTTCATCACGCTCCTGTACAGCGCCATCGAGACCTGGATGCGGTCTCAGCCCGGGGCGGCCACCTTGCGCGCCCTGGTGTATTTTGATGAGATCTTTGGCTATGCTCCCCCGATCAGCAACCCGCCCACCAAAGCCCTGCTGCTGCGCATGTTCAAGCAGGCGCGCGCCTTCGGCGTGGGGCAGATCCTCGTCACCCAAAACCCGGTCGACCTGGATTACAAAGGGCTCTCGAATGCGGGCACCTGGTTCATCGGCAAGCTGCAAACCGAGAAAGACAAAGAGCGCCTGCTGGATGGGCTGCAGGGCGCTTCCGGCGGTCTGCTCGACCGGGCGACCTACGACCAGCTGATCTCCCGGCTGGCAAAGCGCCAGTTCCTGCTGCACAACGTGCATGAGCCTGAACCGCAGATTTTCCAGACCCGCTGGGTGATGAACTACCTGGCTGGGCCGCTTACCCGCACACAGATCCCGGCACTTAACCGGCTGGCCGGAGCAGCAGTGCAGTCCAGCGAAGTTTCGGCTGGGGGTGGAGACGACCTGGAACAGGCAGCGGGGCTGGATGAACTCCAACCGATCCATGCTGTCCCACCCGTTCCAGCGGAGAAAGACATCGCGATGCCAGCCGGGACCCAGACCCGCGCCGTGCTGCCGGCTGGGGTGGCGGAATATTTCCTGCCGAACAACCTGACGATGGTGGAAGCTTTCCAGGTGGTGGGCAAACCGGTGCCTGCCCAGGCGTTGGGGCAAGGCCTGCTCTACAAACCGGTGCTGCTGATCCAGGCGGATATCCGCTATTTGCAGCGCAAATATGACCTGGACCATGAAGAAAAACGCGCCGTCCTGGTACCCGACCCGGACCCGCGCGGGGTGGTGCGCTGGGAAAACTACCAGACCCACCCGGTCAATCCGGACCAGCTGGCACGCGATGCCGCCCCGGGGGCGCGTTTTGGTTTGCTGGAAGCTCCTTTCAACGATGCCCGCACGATCAAGTCGCTGGAGAGCGATTTTGTCGATTGGGTCTACCGCCGCTCCTCGGTCACGGTGTTTGCCAACGAGTCGCTCAAGCTGTACGCCGGGCCGGAGACCACAGAAGGTGGCTTCCGCAAGCAGATTTCTGATGAGGCCCGCCAAGCGCTGGGAGAGGAGATGGACACCACCCGGGATAAATTCCAGAAGAAGTACGACGTATTGCAGAAAAAACTGGACCGCGAGAAGCGCGAGCTGGAGGACGATCGCACCGAGCACTCCCAGCGCAAGCTGGAGGAGTTCACCACGCATTTCGAGAACCTGTTCGGCGGCAAGGCCTACGGCCGGCGGCGCATCTCTTCCTCGCTTTCCAAGCGGCGCATGACCCGCAAGGCCAAGGATGACATTGAAGAATCGGAAGATATGATCGAGGACTTGGAAGGCGACATTGCGCTCCTGGCAAAGGAAATGGAAGAGGCGATTGATGAACTCGAAGCCAAGTGGGCCGAGGTCGCCCGCCAGGTGACCGAGATTACCGTCAACCCGTATAAGAAGGATATCCTGGTCGAGATCTTCGGCGTGGCCTGGATGCCGTATCACCTGGTGGAGGTGGCGGGGCAGGTGGTGGAACTGCCCGGTTTTGGGGCGGGGTAGCCGAGGGGGGATGCCTAAGCAACTCGGACTATTGAACTGATAACAAGACTTGGATTGTTTTATGGTAGGGACCGGCTGGCCCCTACCAACCCCGCTCGGGGCAGCGGCCGCCCCGAACCCCTGGCATGAAAGGCTAACGTGGGCGTTGAGAAAAGCTTTCGCAGCAAAGAAGCAAATTTGATGGGGACAAATCATGCCCCACACGACATATTTTGGAACGAATTTGTTTATCTCTCAAAAGGCTTTGAGTGCGTTCTTGCAGTTCGCCATCCTGACCTGTAAACATCTTTGGTCGGTCCGGGGGGCCACACCCCCGGTGTGGGGTGGAGGGGAAGCATGCCTGGACACGAGGTGGAGATACCCTGCCTGTCTTGACACTCACCCCCCTGTGGTTTATAATCTTGCGGCCGAAAACGGCACATTCCTTGGTAGCTCAATCGGCAGAGCAATCGGCTGTTAACCGATGGGTTGGAGGTTCGAGTCCTCCCCAAGGAGCCTGATCAAAAAGACCGCCTTGATGGGCGGTTTTTTGATTCGGAGAAAACTCTCCAGCCCCCCCAAACTTAGGTTTGTTTTGGTGCAAATATGACGCAATCGTGAGATGAGCTGCTTAATTGGATCCTAATTCAGCAGAATTGGCTTGTGTCTGAATTTGACCCGATTCTTATATCTTTCCCTGGGAGCGCAAGAGTTGATGCGTTGCACCCATGCAGGTATCCATGACCACTCCCAACCCGGCGGATTCGGCTCGATAGGCAGCTTCTTCATTGATGATACCCAATTGCATCCAGACGACCTTTGCGCCAATGGCAATGGCATCCTCGACAACCGGCGGCACATCCTCGGCGCGGCGGAAAATTTCCACCACATCCACCGGCACCGGGATCTCGCTCAGGCTGGGATAAGCTTTTTCTCCCAGAACCTCGGAAAGCCTGGGATTCACCGGAATGATACGGTAACCCTGCGACTGCAAATATGCCGGGATGCGGTGACTTGGACGATCTGGTTTATCCGATAATCCTACTACCGCAATAGTTTTGGTTGTTACTAATATTTCGCGCAAATCATCCAAAGATTTTTGCTGTTTTTTCTCGCTCACTGTTTTACTCCTCATACTTGGATTATCAGGATGCTGCATTATGTCTCAGATCATGGAAACTAATTTTGGGTAATCCTGATTTTTTCAAGGTTTTTCGAAATGTCCTGCAGAGATTGCAGTCTCTCACTGAAGTGCCCACATTCGAAGAGAATACCAAATCCGCATCTCTCAGCTAACTCACTTTTGCCTCAGAATAACCTCTCAATTAATTGTTGAACCACAGTAATCAGGATAGGTAGGAAAATAACTGAAAGAAAACCTCGCAAAGTATCCGATTTCCATGGCCATGTGGGCAACGCATTAATATAACTCTGCTGTGCTTTCAACGTTTCGACTAGATCACGCCGCGCTGACGCTTTTTGCGGATCCAAGGTTTCTAATTCACTCCCCATCCTGCTAATGCTGGTTTTTATATGCATGTTGATTTCGTCGATCAATAATCCTTTTGCCTTTGCCATCTGAGCATGCAAGCTGAGCAGTGGAAGAATAAATGAAGCTACTGCAAGCACTACTTCGGTGGAGGCAAAAGCAATGAAGCTGGCAGGAGACAATCCGCCAAAACTGTCGGAAAAAAGCGAAAATAACACTGTGGTAGATAGCAAGATAACCCAGGCAATCCCAGTTCTTGATGTAAGCACTGAAAAAGCATAGAGTGGTGTGGATTGAAATAAATCAATCTCACCCAGATCAGATTGAATCTGGGAAACGATAGTCATTTGCCGAATGGTGTGGAATACAAATATCGGAAGTGGTGCAAGCCCTGGCCCATATCTGAACAATTCTGCAACGAGTGATATTGTTGTTCGATCTGCAAACTTTACAATTCCTAAGTCTAGAGCATATGATAATATCACCAAGATTGGTCCTAAAACTGATAATATCCATATTGGTCTGGCAGGCATGTTTGTGAGTTCAAATACCTTCTTGCTGTAATCTTCATCATTGTCTACCACTAATGTTCGAAAAACCTTCGAAGCAGTTAAGGCTAGATGATCAAGGTAGTTAATAATTGCCAGTGTCATGATAGGCCAAATGGATGTCAGTATTTTTCGAAGTTCAAATTGACCAATAGTCGCTGTTTGTTCCAACCACGAAAAGCTCTGGTTTACTAAAAGGAATAGCAGGTATAAGACTAAATAGGTGAACCAGGCAGGTAACTGTTGTCGATTTATCCAACTGTTTAACCTATCTACAATACTTGGTAAATAAGGAGATTTATTGGAGGTCATTTGTCTATTTTACTATTTTTTGGCTAAGCATTGGGCGGAATATATAACCAATCTGAGGTGAAAAAGTTGAATGGGAGTTTATTCCGAGTCACCTTTCCTTGATTATTATTACTTTGGGTGTAGTTTTGGTGCAAATACCATAGAAACAATGGACACAATTGACCCAATAGACAAAATTTCTCTATTTTCCGAGACGGGGTGGATAAAATGGACGCTACCATACACTGTGGACACATCTAAAACTAACCGATGGGTTGGAGGTTGACGGAGCGCAACTCCGCATCCTCCCCAAGGAGCTTTTGAGCAAAAAAATGCCCATTTCGTCTAAAAATGGGTATTTTTTATTTCATTTTTTCAATCAATTTTTCAGCAACTAATTGAGCTATTTTGTCTAAATCCCCATCGCTTAGACCAATTTCACTTTCCCCATTACTACCTAAAGACGCAATCTGATTTTTTAACTCACTCTCTTTGAAACTGCTATAAATCGCATCAGTAATCATTTCGCTTTTGTGCATCACATTCTCACTAACCGCTTTGTAATCAGCAATGTCTTTTGAGTGATCTCGCCCCCATTGAATGTGTCCATGCCCTGAGAATGCGCAAACAGCATACAGTTATTGGCGAATGATAGAGCTTCGCAGTATAATTCATGCTCAAAAGAAACATGTTGTGAAAGTTGCGAGTATGAAGTTATATCAGTTACAAACA
>DATHZS010000019.1:0-17204 GCA_035458505.1 Anaerolineales bacterium
GCCTTTTCTTACCCGGCTTCTTACAGCTCAGTGATGTCGGTGGCTGCGTTGGACTCCAACAAGGCGATTGCCAATTTCTCCCAGCAGAACAGCCAGGTGGAAATCGCAGCCCCCGGTGTGGGGGTACTCAGCACGGTCCCCTTCATCAACGCCAACACCCTGGCTGTCGATGGAACCAATTATCAGGTCAACCATATTGAATTTTCCGCCAACGGTACTGCAACCGGGAACCTGGTGAATGGCGGATTGTGTAATTCCGTCGGCTCCTGGAGCGGGGCGGTTGTCCTCTGCGAACGAGGCGCGATCAGCTTCTATGACAAAGTCAGCAACGTCCAGAGTGGTGGAGGTGTTGCGGCGGTGGTTTACAACAATGCCTCGGGCAACTTCTTCGGCACACTGGGGGATGGCAATTCCTCGACCATCGTTGCCCTCAGCCTGAGCCAGGAAGACGGCCAATTCCTGGTAGCAAATAATCTTGGTGCGACCGCCAGTCTCACCAGCACCTTCAGTCAGCCGGACAGCGGATACGAAGCCTGGGACGGCACCTCGATGGCCACCCCGCATGTCTCCGCCGTGGCGGCCCTGCTGTGGAGTGCCTTCCCCAGCGCAACCAATGATGAAATCCGGACTGCGATGACCTCCACCGCAGTCGATTTAGGTGCTGCGGGTCGAGACAATGTCTTTGGCTACGGTTTAGTGCAGGCCAAAGCTGCGCTGGATGCCCTCAATGGTAACGGCGGTGGTGGCGGTGGTGGCGGCGGCGACAACACTGCTCCCACAGTTACAATCGAAAGCCCTCGTGATGGCGCTGCAATTGCCTCAGGCACTTCGATCACCTTTGAGGGTTCTGCCATCGATGCGGAAGATGGCAACCGGAGTTCCAGCATTGTCTGGACATCCAGTATAGATGGGAATTTGGGGACCGGGGCAAGCGTTTCAGCTGTACTGACCGTTGGAACCCACACAATCACCGCTTCGGTCACCGACAACGGCAACCTGACAGCCACCGACTCGATCTCTGTGACCGTTAACGGCAGCACTGGCGGTGGGACACTGGTGGTAAGCGTCACAACCGATCAGGCCAATTATGGCAAAGGTGACACCGTCATGATCACCGTGAACGTGACAGACGGCTCCTCCGCAGTGGCCGGGGCCAGCGTGAGTGTCCGGATCGATACCCCAAGCGGCAAGGCTTATACTGGCAGCGGGACAACCGACTCCAACGGGGTGGCAACTTTTAACTACCGCACCAACCCCAATAAGGATGGCACCGGTCCCTACAACGTTGAAGCCACAGCCAGTTTGTCAGGCTACACTTCTGGAAGTGGAACGACCACTTTCGAAGTGCAGTAACAGCTGAAAAACACAGGCTGCAAAACAAATAAAACAAAAGAGGCACTTCATGAAGTGCCTCTTTTTGATTCCTAAAAATGACATTTATCCGTCGGCCAATTCGGCTGCCCGCAGGGTATTCTGCAGCAGCATGGCAATCGTCATCGGCCCAACCCCACCGGGAACCGGGGTGATCATCGAGGCTACATCCTTCGCCTCATCGTAAGACACATCTCCGACCCATTTATAGCCTTTATCGTTGTCTGCATCGACTTTATTGGTGCCGACATCAATGATCACAACCCCTTCCTTCAGCCAGTCGCCTTTGACCATTTCTGCCCAGCCAACCGCCGCAATCAGGATATCTGCCTGGCGGACAACGCCCGGCAGATCCTTGGTGCGGGAGTGGCAAACGGTCACGGTGGCATTGCGCTCGACCAGCAGCAGTGCTACCGGCATACCGACAATATTGGAGCGGCCCAGCACCACAGCATTTGCCCCTTCCATTTTCACGCCAGACCGCACCAAAAGCTCGATGCACCCGGCAGGGGTCGCTGGCAGGAAAACTGGCGTCCGGCCTTTCTGGGCCAGCCGGCCAATATTGAGCGGGTGGAACCCGTCCACGTCTTTGTTGATGTCGATCGCCTGCAGGACCCGTTCTTCATCCAATCCCTTCGGCAGGGGCAGCTGCACCAAAATGCCATTCACTTTGGGATCCGCATTCAGTTCGGCGACCTTCTTTTCCAATTCCTCCTGGGAAATGTCCGGTGGCAGTCCAACATGGAAGGATTCGATGCCCACTTTCGCACATCGCTTCTGCTTCATCTTGACATACATCGCCGAAGCCGGATCTTCCCCGACCAATACCGTTGCCAGTCCAGGAGCTGGTTTCCCAGCGGCCACCCGGGCAGCCACTTTTTCCTTGATCTCCTCTTGGATCGCGTTTGCGATTGCCTGTCCATCAATAATTTGTGCCGTCATAAATTTCTACCTCTCTTGTGATAAGTCGTTGACAGTGGTCGAAGTGATTTACGGTCGACCATGATTACCTCGTTTGTGACATCAATAACAATTATCTCAAAATTTTGCATTTTTTTCAACCCATAATTTTTTCGGCTCATCCCACTTTGCTTTTCTTGTAAAAATTCAACCATCTTCGATGCCCATAAGAACAGAAATTACCTCAAAAATTTGGAACGCTATCGCAGTAGTAAAAAACGAGCTGCGGTGCAGCTCGTTTTTGGTTGCGATAAGAGGAGGATAGTGCTCATGGACGCGGATAAGGCCGCCACGCAGGATCAAAATCATCTCGGCTGTGTTCGGTGATCCGGAAGATCACTTCTCCATCATCCCGGATGATATAAATGTCCCTGTTCTGGCCATCCGGCCAACTCTCGTAAGCTATCCAATGCCCGGAAGAATTAAAATGTGGATCCAGCTCCGGAACCCGTCCCGTCCCGGCAGTCACCATCTCTTCCTTGTAAATGAAATCCGTCGCCCCGAGCATGCTGACGGGCATCCGCCACATGCTCAAAAAGCTGTCCAACGGCCCTTCTGAAAAAACGATCTGGTTGTGTACGGACCAGGTTGGTTCAACATAAAATTTTTCAGTATTCCGGGCAAACAGCTCCGCGGTAGCCTCAGGGTCATTTTCCATGATGTACAAGAAATAATACCCCGCGTTATTACTGGCAAATACAAACCGCTCTCCGTCCGGAGACCAGGCCGGATTGAAAGCCAGTCGCTGACCTTTGATCATCTGATCAATTGAAGAATCATTGGTATTGATCCGGTAAATGCCGCTTTTGAGGGAGGTTTCTGCTATTGTAAACAGCATGCTGGTCCCATCCGGAGACCAGGCCGGGTCGAAACTGCCTTCCTCTACTGCCAATTGAACAATCTCCTCGGTATCCATATCCAAAACGAAGATGAACGTATCTTCATAAATGCGCAAATTTCGGCTGCATGGAGAAATGAATGCCAGCAGCCGACCATCCGGCGACCAGGCAGGCTGGCACGCCCCAAAGGGAAGATCGGTAAGCTGTTCAAGCGACTCATCAATAAAGGAATACAACCAGATCTGAACAGAACCGCTCCGCACAGAGGCAAAGGCGATCTGCTCATTTTCAAATGGGGCCAGGTAATCCGTTGGCAGCTCGGTTGGCGTAGGCAGCCCCGGCACCCGGATGGGTGTCGGGGTAGGTGTAATCGTTGGGGTCAGAGTGGGCGTTGGGGTATCGGTGGCCGTAGGTGTCAGCGTGGGAGAAGGTGTGACCGTCATCGTCGGGGTGGAGGTATCTGTCGGCATCGGAGTGGGTGTATCCGTAGACAGCACAGGGGTTGGCGTATATTGAAATACCCATTCCAGCCAGGCAGCCGGTACCACCCCATTCAGCCTGTCCCTTCCTGGCATCCCCATCCCCGTCCAGATAAAACCAGCCAATACCAGGATGGAAAGCAGCCCCAGGAGTGTACGCCTGATTCTACGTATGCGCATCCGGCGCTTCCGTGTGCTCGATACCCCTGAAATCTCCGGTTCCTGCACCCCCATGGGAGCAGCGGCTTTGCGCGCTGTCGTACCGGCCACCACCTCTGGTGGGGGAGGAACGATCGTCAGCTCTTCTGAATGCTGGATCTGGCGCGTGCCGCTGGATGACTGCAGCAGCGCATTCTTAAAATCGATCACATTCTGGTACCGGTCTTCTGGGTGAACCGACAGCGATTTCTCGACCGCACTTGCCACCCTGCGCGAAACCTTGGGGTTGCGCTTGCGGATGGGTGTCAGGTCTGCCTGCTCCATGGCGCGTGCCAGACCATCTTCCGGGATCGTATTGGTCAGAGCTGCATACAGCGTTGCGCCCAGAGAATACACATCCGATCTCTGGTCAGTGCGCGCCGTTCCATACTGCTCTGGGGAGGAATATCCGGGGGTCATGGCCCGCGCGCCAGTTGTCGTCACCTGGCTGCCCTGGACAATCTTTGCCAGGCCAAAATCTACCAGGTATACCTGCCCTTCCGGGCTGATCTTGATATTGCCCGGTTTAATATCCCGGTGCAAAATGATTGGCTTCCGGGTATGCAAATAATCCAGTGCATCACAAATTGCAGCACCGATGATGATCACTTCTTCATCCTGAAGCGAACCCACCCGGTCCATCCTCTGACGCAGGTCTTCGCCCTCGATAAAATCCATCACCATGTACTGGCCCTGGTCAGCCACTTCAAAATGGTCAATCACCCTGGGCAAATTCGGATGACGCATATTGGCCAGAATGGTCGCCTCACGTCTGAATTGGCGCGAATATTCTTCAGAGGTAAATAGATTTTCCTTTACAGCAACATCTACACCAAGGTTATCATCTCTTGCGTGGTAAACTGCCCCCATACCTCCCTGGCCGAGAATGTCCAGGATCTTGTATCGGTCATTTAAAATCGAATCGCGTTCCAACGTCATAGTTAGCCCTAATGGCGGTTTCAAATTAGTGTGCAATGTTCATTCCAACACTATGCCCTACATTGTACCACCCTGAAAAAATATTTAGAGAACAAATCCAATATTAAATTCGTTGCCTTATCACAACAGAAATGCCCCCCTATGGCCGCCAGGCCGGATCAAAATCATTCGAATCATTCACCACCAATGGTGTCATCTCTGACCCATCTAACCGCATCATGAAGAGATCCAGATTGGCCGGATCTGAATTTATCGAAAACACGATCCACAACCCATCGGGGGAGAAATCCGCCTCCCGCATTCCGGCAGGATCATCAGAGAGCCGGTATTCCTCCAGGCCAGCCTCAGGTCCGCCATCGTGCCAATTTGTCCCGACCAGGATCGGAATCCCACGCCCCTGGCTGTCGAACTGGGTAAAGACCACCTGGTCACCATCCGGCGACCAGACGGCTTCAATATTGGTGCGGTTATCGCTGCGCGAAAATTCAACCACATTCTGCCCGTCAGCATCCATCACCCACAGTTTGGCGCGTCCAATCACCCGGTTGGAAGAAAACAGGATTTTGCTGCCATCCGCCGACCAGCTCGGCTGGTAATCGGCCTGCGTATTTTGGGACAGGTTCACTGATTGGCCGGAATCCACATCCAGCACCCAAATCTGGGGACGGTCGAAATCCCGGATGGTGGTAAACACTATCCGGTTATCCACCGGTGACCAGGATGGGTCATAATCCCCTATCGGAGAGGACGGCAGCGGGTTCATTTGAGTGCCATCCGCATTGATGATGAAAAGAGAAGAACCCGCGTAGCTCTGCTGGTTTTGATTGCACGGTGCAATGAACACCAGGCGCATCCCATCATTGGACCACTCTGGTTGGCAGGCTCCACCGGGAAGATCTGTCAGCTGTGTCTGCTCACCCAATGCAAGATCCAGCAGGAAAATTTGTGGCTCACCACTCCGGGTGGAGGCAAACGCGATCATCCCGCCCCCTCCGGTGGGGGTTGCTGCGGCCAGTTCGGTCGGCTGAGCAGGTTCCTCAGCGGGAGGGTTGGGCTGTGCGGTATCTGTGGGGAAATTTGTGTTTGTCGGCAGCAAGGTTTTGGTCGGAAGCGTCACCGGCTGGTCTTCCGGAGTTTCCTCCTCCGGAGACAATCGTGTCGATTGGTGCTCTGTATCCGTAGGCGCAATCACTGCCGGGCTCTGGCGGTCTGCCCCGCCCAACAAGCCGGGCAAAACCATGACTCCCACGATGACCAAGACTACGGCCAGACCAATCCCCGCAACCAGAGCAACGGGGAAAGGTTTTTTATCCGCATCCACTTTCGGGGGTGCTCCGACGGCAGGAGCGGATCGCTCCTGGGGCCGCGGCAGGATTTCTCCAACAGGTGTTGAGCTTGGGCTGGCAACACCCGGGGTGGCATCAACTGCAGCAACTGTTTCCCTGGCCGGGGTCGGTGAGTCATCGCCTGCCATCTTCGTAGCCCCGGGTGGAGGTGGAGTAACCGTCACATCTCCGGTTGCAACCTGCCGGTACACGGAATCGCTGACCTGGAGCAGCTCTCTCCTGAGCTCCGCCCCACTCTGCTGGCGGTTCGCCGGATCAACACTTAGCGCTTTTTCAACCGACTCCGCCACCGCCTGGCTGACCTTCGGGTTTCGGGAACGCACTGGGGTCAATTGGGTCTGTTTGATCGCCACTGCCAGCCCATCCTCCGGGGGAAAGCCGGTTAACAAGGTATATAAGGTCGCACCCAACGCATAAATGTCGCTGCGGGCATCCGTCCTGGCAGTGCCGTATTGCTCTGGTGGAGAGAATCCTGGGGTCAGGCCGCGCGCTCCGGTTGCGGTCACCTGCCCGCTTTCCACCTGCTTTGCCAACCCAAAGTCGACAAGGAAGACATGCCCATCCGGTGTGATGCGGATATTTCCTGGCTTGACATCCCTGTGCAGTACCGGAGGCTGGAGACCATGCAGATAATTCAATGCGTCGGAGATGGCGACCCCGATCAGGAGCACTTCTTTTTCCGGCAGAGCCCCCAGGCGCTGCATCCGCATCTTCAAATCTTCCCCTTTGATGAAATCCATCACCAAATATTGACCCTGACCCTCGATCACAAAATGGTCTGTCACCCGGGGTAGATTTTGATGCCGCAGATTAGCCAGGATGATCGCTTCTCGCCGGAACTGCTGAATGGCATTCTCATCCTCTAACAGGTTTTCTTTTACGGCTACATAGACCCCCAAAGTTTCATCCAGGGCTGTGTACACAGCGCCCATACCGCCTTTACCCAGGGTTTCCTGGATGCGGTAGCGGTCATGGATCAGGGTTCCTTGCTCTAGCTCCATCGATTTATTTCCTTCGCTCTGGGGCGAGATACCACATCACATATCCACAGATCAGGTTTGCCTGTTTGCTGGCAACTGGTTCTCCTTTGATCGGAAAACCATCATGGATATCGCTTTTTCGACCATCATCAGTTTGAGTCATCGATCCATGATGCCCCGATTATACACTAGCTTCCTGCCGGCCATTGCAGTGGAAAACCCGATTTTCCCCCAGCGAATCTGCACTTGTGCGCATGCTCTGGATGTGGAAATACCTCTGCAATCCCAGGAAGTGATGTATCTGAAAGCTGGTCTGTACAAATCCCCAGGGTGGCGTATAGGCTGGTGTTCGTTCTCAATCAGCAGCAGCCTGGACCATCAGCTTCTCAATCTCAAGCGGAACCCCCTTATGCGGGGCCAGTTCTATCCGGATGGCTTCCTCAGAGCATTTGCTCTCACAGACCGCGCATCCCATGCACAGCTCTGTATCCACCTGCATCGCTTCTGTAACACCGATCGACAGTGCGCCGAACTGGCAGTATTCCTCACACGTGGCGCATCCGATGCAGAGATCCTCATCCACCACAGCCAGAAATCCGGATGATGCCAGCATCGGTGTCCCGCGCTTTTGAGCGCCAATCGCCCCACAGCAGCATTCACAGCAGTTGCAGATCGCGTAGAACCGGCCGATCATTGCATCCTTGAAGAAAGCATGATGCACATGCCCGCGGGAATCTTCTGCTTCCAGAATATGCACAGCCTCCTCCGGAGTAATCCAGCGTGCCCGTTCGGGCTGATGCTCGCTGACAAAACTGGCAAAAGGCTCTCCGACGATCAGACACACATCCAACGGCAGGCAGGGGTTTTCACTAAACAAGCGGCATGGACAGTCCAGCGCCACGATATGGTCGGGGTTCTCCAGCACAATGCTGCGTGCCCGCACGTAAGGGATAACCTGCTCTAAATCTTCCACGCGGATGGGCTCGTTGACCATCACCAGCTGCTTGGCAGACTCAAGGGGGAGCGCTTTCCCATGGTAGCCATCCGCGGTTGTCCCGCTGGCGATTGTGGTCGAATGAGTTTTCGGGTCTGACGAATTCTTTTTGCGAAGGAAGAGTTTCAGAACAGGTTGGAGCTTCTTCGCCAGGGGATGATCCCCTTTGGATATCCCGATATACAAATAAGGCCAGCGGCCATAGACATAGCCATGTACCTTATCCCAAAAGGTGTAGTCTGGCTGGTTACGGCTGGCCCGATAAAATTTCCTGGTCGAGTCCGACACGATCTGGAACCGCTTTTTCGATTTCTCACTCATGCTTGCACCTCCAGTCAAAACCATCCTGCTGCTCATGGTGAATGATAAAAACAAACCAACCAATAAGAAAGATCGGCAAATTGATTAACCGCATCAAAACAGATCAGTTGGTGCAAAGGATTCCTTCCCGGCCCAAATGCTTGCTTGATGAGAAGGTTTAATTTATCCTAAGTCAGGCTTTCACTCTGATGGTCGCCAGGCTTTCATTAATCGCCTGCAAGGAATGGTCGCGCACTGCATCAAAGATCTCTTCCCCGGCTTCCCGCACGTAATCCCAAAATGCTGCCTGGGCAGAAGTTGCCGGAAAGGCCGTCTGGCGTCCCAGGTAAATTGGCTGGAGGACATTCAAACCACGCACTTTGACCACGGCTACCCGCCTGGGGCAAATCGTTTCTAAAATGATCTTGGAGACAAATCCGACACCCAACTCCTGCTCAACCGCCAGCGCCAAAGCTTCAGAAGTACCCATTTCCAAGAAAGTGTCCAATTTATCAATATCAATCCCAACATCCAGCAATCTTTTGGCCACATTTTGATACGTCCCTGAATTTTTCTCTCGGGAAATAAATTGTTCTTCATACAGGTCTACAGGGTCAATCTCACCACGCTCAGCCCACGGGTGATTCAAAGGGACAATCAACTCAATCGGCTCTTCAAGGTAGAGCATGTATTCAGCGCCTTCGCTGGAGGATTCGGCAATATTTGAAAGTGTAAAATGAATTTCTCCCTCTGCCATCCCTTCCTGCACCTGACGGGGTGGCAACACCTGGCAGGAAATTCGCACCAGAGGATATTGCTGATGAAATTTTGCCAGCAGGATCGGCAGTATATATTTGCCCGGTGCAGTATTGCAGCCCACAACCAGGTGTCCGTGAATTTCATTTTTAAGCAGTTCCATCTGCTCTGCGGCACGAATTGAATCCTCGACGATCTCTCTCGCCATTGGCAGCAAGACCATCCCCGCATCGGTGATCTCCAAAGAACGGCCTTTTCTTTCAAACAGCTGAACCCCCAGCTGGTTTTCCAATGATTTGATATGCTGGCTGACACTGGATTGGGTTAGATGCAGGCGCTTGGCAGTCTGGGTAAAATTCAGGGTTTCCGCAGCAATCACAAACACATTCAATTGGTGGACATTCAACATGACAGATAACTCCTTGAAATTCTCCTCAAAATGTATGCCATTAAAGATATTTTTACATATTCATAAACAAATCCCATAAGAAAAATTGGGCAAAATTTACTATTCTTTCTTAGAAAAAATTATACTCAATTTGATTGGTTTGTGCAAATAAGAACAATCGAATCGACGCCAGCAAAAATTGACTGGCAGTCCAGGCTGCCAATCACAGGAACGTGTGAGTGCGTTTCAGGGATTCTTAAAACCAAACGAACCAAAGCAGAACGTACATTTACCAATAAAAAACGAGGGCCCTATCAAGCAGGCCCTTGTTTTTTATATTTCCCTGATCTCATTCTCGGCGGTTTAATCGGGTGGGGACGACCAGGGCAGTAAGCTGGCAAATTTTTCCATATCATATGTGCCCTGGACTTCCATCCGCTGCAGGTAGTAGATCGTATTCAGGTTATGGGTGTACCCCGTTCCCAGACCCACCGCCCCGATATACCCCCATTTCCCTGTCCTATCCCAAATATACTGGTCAATTTTCCCGAAAGGATATGCAAAGGTTTTAACCGGCTGAGAGAGGGTTTGGCTCAGTGTGTCCCGCGATACAAATATTTCGGTGAACGCGATCGAACGGTCCAACGTCAGGTCGCTGTGTGTGTAGCTGTGGCTGCCGACTTCCCACCCGGCACTGATCATTTCATCCAGCTGTTGTTCACCAGTAAAACCGTAGGATTTGAGCCGGTTAGCAACGATGTAGGTCACCCCGAAAAAACCGTGTTCCTGCATGATCGGAAAGGCAGTTTCGTACACGCTGTAATGTCCGTCATCAAAGGTGATCACAATCGGGCGCGGCGGTAAAGCTGCGCCTTCTGTAATTGCCATAACCAGCTGGGTGACGGTAATGGTGGTATAGCCCCAATCATCCAGCGCCTGCATCTGGGCAGCAAAGACCTCAGGCATCACGTTATAGCGAGGGCTGGTGTTTTCCGCATCGACATGATGATACAGCAGCACGGGTGCGACTACTTCCCCAGGTCCAACAATCGCCCAGGTGGCCGTTGGGATGGGAGTCGCGGTCGGCACTTCTGTGGCAGTCGCTGTGATCGTGGCGGTCTGGGTTGGAGTCTGGGTCAGAGTAATTGTAGGCGTTAAGGTGGGTAAATCCGTTCGGGTTGCTGCCAGCGTCGAGGACGGCTGCGCTGCCTGGGCTTGCCCATCCGATCCGCTGCAAGCAGCCAGCAGCAGTCCAGATAACACTAAAATCAGGAAATTTTTAAGCATGGATGCCATTATCTCAGAAATGGTCGGGATTGAGTAGGGAGAGAGCCAGCGGTTGATGGTTTCTTCAGCGTAAACTTTGGAAAAAATTCTCCCCAATTGTGAGATAATCGGCCGATTTCCAAATTGACTTTTATTTGCAGCAACTATACACTGATAGCAGTGAGTCTCCACAAACAGATGAGGTGCAAGTTGGCTATCCCAAAAGAAAAGATCAAACCTTCGATACTCACACGTTACCCCTGGCTTAAAACCTACCTGCTGGTGCTGGTCGCAGTCCTGGTCTGGGGTGCGATTGCCTTCAGCGGAACACCCGCAGACTACCAGGAATCAGCATTGGCTCAAGGAGAAAGCTCTGGCTGGGTGGCCCGCCTGACAGAACCCTGGCGGCATTGGGATACACCCTACTATCTGACCATCGCAGAGAACTGGTACAGCCCGGGAGGGCCGGAAATTTCCTTCCCCCCCCTTTACCCGATCCTGATTGGACTCCTGGGCAGACTGTTGGGCGGTGCCTACCTGCCGGCAGCCCTGCTCATTTCCTGGGTTTCTCTGATCGCGGCTTGTATCCTGATGATGCAAACCTTCCGGGACTATTCGGATGAAGCTGCCGCCCAGCGTGCTGTTAAGTATGTACTGCTTTTCCCCACCGCCTTCTTTCTCTTTGCAGGTTACACGGAATCATTGTTCCTGGTATTTTTGCTGCTCAGCTGGCGGGGAGCAAAACAGGGAACCTGGTGGCAGGCGGGCATTTTTGGACTGCTGGCGACAATGACGCGTTTCATCGGAGTTTACCTGCTGGCCGCGTACGCCTGGATGTGGTTGAAAGCTCCCCGAACCCAAAAACTGCGCATCGCCGCCTGGTTGGCTCCGATTCCCCTGGCTTTTCTCGGCTGGTTCTGGCTGACCGAACAGCTGTATGAGATCAGCCCGACCACCGCAGTGCTGAAATTCTGGTATCTGCAAACCGCCTGGCCCTGGGAAGGAATCTTTACCAGCATCAAGGTGATAATTCAGCAGTCTGACTTTTTTGGAAAGGTGTATGTCTACCCCGACCTGTTAAGCGTTTTCCTGTTTGGTTGGGCGATCCTCTGGGCATCGAAACGAGGCTGGTGGCCGGAAGTCATCTTTATGGCGGTCACATTGGGATCATTTCTGATCAAAGTACTCGATTCTGGGCTGCTCATTTCAACCTCCCGCTACGTGCTGGTGCTCTTCCCCGGATTTTTGATGCTGGCAGAATGGGGGAAAAATCGCTGGTTCGACAGAGTGTGGTCAGTGGTGTCTTTTACTGCCATGCTCTTCCTGGCGACATTTTTCTTTGTCGGGAAATAATACCCGCTCACAGGACTTATCAATAGATCATGCTTCAAAAAAAACAAGTGGCTCGCAATGAGCCACTTGTCGGGTTCAATCTGGTGTACATACAGTTGGTTATACGTCCAGGTTGCGGACCTCGCTGGCATGGGTTTGGATAAAGCGCCGGCGCGGCGGAACCGAAGACCCCATCAGCATATCAAAGGTGCGGTCGGCTTCGGCAGCATCCTCGATCGTGACCAGGAGCAGCACCCGGTTCTCCGGGTCCATCGTGGTCTCCCAGAGCTGGTCAGGGTTCATCTCTCCAAGACCTTTGTAGCGCTGTACGCTGGCTCTGCCTTCTTCCACGCCCATCTCCTTCAGCACGCGCTCTTTTTCGGCTTCCGTATAGGCATACTGCAATTTCTTCCGGTAGCTGATGCTGTACAGCGGTGGTTGGGCAATATACAAGTGACCACTGTCAATTAATGGCTGCATGAAGCGGAAGAAAAAGGTCAGCAGCAAAGTGCGGATATGGCTGCCGTCAACATCCGCATCTGTCATAATGATCGTGCGGCCGTAGCGCAATCCATCCAGGCTGAAGCTTTCTCCAATCCCGGTCCCCAGGGCAGAAATCAGGGCTTTGATCTCATTGTTAGATAAGATCTTATCCAGCCGGGCGCGCTCGGTATTCAGGATCTTACCGCGCAGCGGCAGGATCGCCTGAAAATGCCGGTCGCGGCCTTGTTTGGCCGAACCGCCTGCCGAATCACCCTCAACGATGTAGAGCTCCGAATTGGCTGAATCTTTTGAAGAGCAGTCGGCGAGCTTACCCGGCAGGGTCAGGCTTTCCAGCGCTGATTTTCGGATCACCAGATCGCGCGCTTTCCTGGCGGCATCCCGCGCCCGGGCGGAAGTGAGGCACTTCTTAATGATCGCCCTGGCAGCAGTTGAATTTTGCTCCAGGAAATTACCAAACGCCTCAGTCACCACCTGTTGGGCAGCAGTTTGCACCTCCGCGTTCATCAGTTTCACTTTGGTCTGGCTTTCAAACTGCGGATCGGGCACTTTAATCGAGATAATCGCGGTCAATCCTTCCCAGGTATCGTCACCGCGGAAGTTCGAGTCGCTGTCTTTCAGCAAGTTGTTCTTACGCGCATAATCATTGATCGTGCGGGTGATCGCCGAACGCAAACCCGTCAGGTGCGTCCCGCCGTCAATCGTGTTAATTGTGTTGGCAAAGGCATACACCGACTCTGCATACGCTTCTGTGTATTGGATCGCCGCATCGATCACCAGGCCATTTTCCACTTCCTTCTCAACATGCACAACCGGGTGAAGCGGTTCCCGGTTCCGGTTCAGGTAGCGAACAAAGGAGGTGATCCCGCCTTCGAAATAAAAGCTCATCTCGCGTCCATCGCGCTCATCAATCAGTTTGATCTTGACCCCGCGGGTGACAAAGGCCATCTCGCGGAAGCGCTGGACCAGGGTCTCGAAGCGGTAAGTGGAACCGTCCTTGAAAATTTCCCGATCAAATTTGAAGGTGGTTTTTGTCCCGGTCTCTTTGGGCTTTACCTTTCCATGACTTTTTACAGGTGCTTGTGGCCGGCCGCGCATGTAGCGTTGGAAATGGAATGCCCCTTCACGCTTGACCTCCACTTCGCACCATTCTGAAAGCGCATTGACGGCCGAAACACCAACACCATGCAAACCACCGGACACCTTATAGCCACCGCCATCAAATTTACCGCCAGCATGTAAGGTGGTCATCACCAATTCCAGGGCAGATCGTTTTTCCGTCGGGTGCTCTGCCACCGGAATCCCGCGCCCGTTGTCAACCACCGTCACACTTTCATCCCCATGAATAGTGACATCGATCTCATCGCAGGAGCCGGCCAACGCTTCATCAATCGAGTTGTCGACAACCTCGTAAATCAGGTGATGGAGTGCCTTGACATCCGTACCACCGACATACATACCCGGCCGGCGGCGGACAGCTTCAAGCCCCTCGAGCACCTGAATATCTTTTGCTTCATAAGATGTTGTATTTTTCTCTACCACAAACGAACCTCCAACAAAAGAAAACGCGCTCACAAGCCCGGCCTGCAAGCCGCTTTCCCTGTCCGTATTTCTTTCTCAAATTTGTCTAAGGAAAGCCCTTCCTATCGCAAAATTCCATTTTTTCATCTACTGGAAAGATGTTCTATATTTTACCACATTTGGCGGTTTTTCACCCCTCCTACATGCGCTGAAATTACCTCCTTGGCACACTCGTTTGGATTATAATTTCTAAATCTGATAAAATCTATCGAATTCAAATAATTGGGATGAGAACGGCTTTCTACGTAATCAATTTCAACACCCGGTTGAACACCATCACAAACCTGCCTGTTTCCAAAAAAATACCCAAAAAGGAGAGCCTTATGATTAAAGCCATCAGTCTTTTCCCAAACGACGCAGATGCAGATACCGTCGATGCAATGCTGGGATATTTAGTATCTTCACTGAAACAAACACCAGGTGTTCAGTCCATCACAACCAATGAAGGCAATCTGATGAGTCCCGGAGGGCCGTCCGCTTTCTCACGGGTGGTTGAATTTACTTTCGATTCCCTTGAAAACATGATGACCTGGACACAATCACAATCAGCTCAGACTCAAAAGGAGCAGATGGGCAGCCTTAAACCGGTCATGATCTATTTTGAGGAAAAAGATTTATAGTTCTTGCTACCCGCACCAATTGACAAATACCTCCTGCCATCCGCGGTAAAATAGCCCATACCGCACCCTTATCGAATAACACAAAGGATCGATCACACTCTTATGGCAACAGCAGAGATTCTGACAATTGGCACTGAAATCCTATTAGGCGAGATCATCGATACCAATTCCCGGTATATCGCCCGAAAACTGAGAGACCATGGTGTTGATATTTATTGGCTCTCCACGGTTGGCGATAACCCGGAACGGATTGCAGAGGCAATCCGCCAGGGAATGAAACGCTCCGAGATTATCATCTCCACCGGCGGTCTCGGACCGACTGTGGATGACCCGACCCGTGAAGCTGTCGCCCTGGCAGTCGGGGTCCAGACCGAATTCAGGCCGGAGCTATGGCAGCAGGTGCAAGACCGCTTTGCCCGTTTTGGCCGCACCCCCACAGAAAACAATAAACGACAGGCATATGTCCCGCAAGGGGCCATCGCCATTGAAAACCAGGTCGGGACAGCACCGGCCTTTATCGTTGAGACGGACAGGAATGCCATTATCGCTCTGCCAGGTGTCCCGCGTGAGATGGAACACCTGATGGAGAACGCTGTGATCCCTTACCTGCGGGAACGGTTCGGTCTCCGGGGATTGATTATGACTCGCATTCTGCGCACAGCCGGCGCTGGCGAATCGGCGATTGACCAGCAAATTTCAGACCTGGAGAAACTCTCCAACCCCACCGTGGGTCTGTCAGCCCATGCCGGGTCGGTCGATATCCGCATCACCGCCAAAGCCAGCTCCGAGATCGAAGCCAACCAGCTGATCGAACCGGTTGAAGCTGAACTGCGCAAGCGTTTGGGGGATTGGATCTTTGGTGCAGATGAGGAGACCCTCGAAACCACGGCGCTGCTGCATCTCGATCAACTCGGGTGGAATTTAGCGATCGTTGAATCCGGATTGGGCGGGCGGCTCACCCAGCGCCTTGCCAGGACCGGGCACTCCGCCTTCCTGGGCGGAGAAGTCCTGGCAGAACACCCCAACCAGGCCCAGCTGATGGCGGCTTGTCGCTCCTTCCGGCAGTCCCGTCAGGCAGACCTGTGCATCGGGGTCGCGCTCCATCGCGGCGAGGAAACCCAAGACCTGCGCCTGGTGATCCTGTCACCAGTCAAGGAGCGCAGCATGTCCCGCTCCTACGGGGGACCGCCCAAGATGGCTTCTCAATGGGCGGTGAATTTATGCCTTGACCTGGTGCGCAGGCTGGAGGGAGCAGCGTAGCCCAAACCACAAATCCAGCCATCCGCGAGTAGATGGCTGGATCACAGTAACTGGTACCGTTTCGAATTGAAACCCGAACGGTGCGCTTTAAAATTTCATTATTTCTCCAGCAGATAGCAGGGAACCAGGGTGCCTAACCCCTCATCTTCAAATGAGAGTACCGGCTGGCAGAACAACCCCGCTTCCGCCGGGACCGTTCGGAAATCGGGCGGCATGACTGGAACGGTGGTGATCCAGTAGGTTCCCAGGCTTCTCAGGAAAGTTTCATCCAGGTCTGGGGCGCAGGCAAATGGGGAGAGGTTATATTCAAAGATTTCCGGGTTTTTAAAGGTAAATTCAAACATCTCCACTTTGCCATTCCGGACGATGTCCCCACCCACCTGACCGTGGATTTCCTCCACATCGGACTGCGCTATCTCGGTCACCCGGCCAGAAAAAGCATAATTCCAGTCAATCGTGACTGGCTGAGCCTCGACACATTCGTCGTTGTAATTCAAGCCCGCCATACCCTCCGCCCAACCATATTGATCAACAGCCTTCAGCGTGCCGTCTGGCGCAACGGTAAACCAGGCTTCCCAGGTATACATCACATCGGTCGGGGTGGTGGAACCGATATACTGGTAGCTGGCCACCAGGTGCCATTCTTCGGCAACCTCCAGATTGGCTTGCACAGCATCTCCCTCAACCTCCGAAACGGGCAAATCTGTCGCGTGGACGGGTGCCGCTGTTTCAGTGGGTGTGCTGGCCACCTGTTCCAGTTGCTGTCCGGGCTGCTCGTCCTCCGGCAGATTAACTGTCTCCTGGCCCGAGCTTGAACAGGCCGCCAGCACCACAAATAGAAAGAGAATGAATTTCTTCATGTCCATTGGAACTCCTCCTCAGGAAAAGATGATCACCATTGTACAGCTTTGTGGAATCAAAAATCAACCCTACCAACAAAACTGAAAGCCCGGCAGAATTGCGTGACTGTTGCATCCGCAATGTTAATCACGTATGATGAAAATAGGCCAGATAAGATTTCGGGTTTAGAAATCATCTAAACAGCAGAACACTAAATCAACTATCGACGAATTAACCAAACGAAGGTGTACCAT
>DATHZS010000020.1:0-8088 GCA_035458505.1 Anaerolineales bacterium
AGCGTGGGTGTTCTGGTGGGCATGATCGGGCTGATGCTGCGCCGGTTTGTATTTAAAGACCCAACCCTAAAAACCCGCGAAAGCACCCTGCTGCATCCCAAAGCGGCCAAAGGTAAAACCCGTGACTCGCTGATCGTGGGCCTCTTTGTCATCACGCATGTCTGGTTCAGGTTCTTCGGCGCATCCCTCAAACTGACCCTGCACGGGGGCGACACCTGGCAGCCTTTTGCCAATGCGCTGATGCCCATCTGGAGCGGCTGGTCGGAGCAGGCGCTGGTGTTTGGCGAGCACCTGAGCTGGTGGATCGCCCTGGGCGCGATCATGGCCTTTATCCCCTACCTGCAGTACACCAAGCATATCCACCTGATTTTTGCCCCGATCAACTTCCTGCTGACCCCGCGCTACAGTTCTCCGGGGGAGCTGATGCCGCTGGATTTTGAAGATGAATCGATCGAGCAGTTTGGCGCCACCCGGCTCGAAGACCTGTCCTGGTACCAGATCATGGATGCCTACGCCTGCATCATGTGCAACCGCTGCCAGGATGCCTGCCCGGCGTACAACACCGGTAAAATTCTCTCGCCTGCTGCCCTGGAGATCAACAAGCGCTACTTCATCAACCAGGAGATCAAAGCCCTGGCAGCCGGCCAAGAAAGCTCTCAGACCCTGCTGGAATTTGCGATCACCGAGGAAGCCGTGATGGCCTGCACCGCCTGCGGTGCCTGCACCAACATCTGCCCGGTGGGGAACGACCCGATGCGGGATATTATGGATATCCGCCGTTCGATGGTCTTGATGGACAACAACTTCCCGGAGCAGTGGCAGAATGCCTTCCGCGGCATGGAGCGCACCACCAACCCCTGGGGGATCCCACCGGCCGAACGCATGGTCTGGGCCGAAGGATTAGATGTACCCACCATCGAACAAAACCCGGAACCTGAACTGCTGTGGTGGGTCGGCTGTGCTCCGGCCACCGACAACCGTGCCCAGAAGACCGCCCAGGCTTTTGCCCAGATCCTGGCACGCGCCGGGGTCAACTATGCGGTGCTGGGCAAGAACGAACAGTGTACCGGCGATTCGGCTCGGCGGGCAGGCAATGAGTACCTGTTCTATGAATTGGCGCTGGGCAACGTGGAAATTCTCAACGAAGTTGCCCCCAAACGGATTGTGACCACCTGCCCGCACTGCCTGCACACGATCAGCAACGAATACAAAGCCTTTGGCGGCGAGTACGAGGTGATCCATCACAGCGAGCTGATCGAAGAACTGCTGAAGGAAGGCCGCCTGAAACTGGATGGCTCCCAGACTGCTTCGGTCACCTTCCACGACCCATGCTACCTCGGCCGGCAGAACGACATCCTCGATGAACCGCGCGATGTACTCAAGAGCAGCGGGGCGCAGCTGGTGGAGATGGCCCTCAGCGGGGAGAGATCCTTCTGCTGCGGCGCCGGGGGTGCCCAGATGTGGAAAGAGGAAGAACACGGCGAGACCGGCGTCAACCTGAGCCGCTTCAAACAGGCGGCCGAAACCGGTGCCGAGACCCTCGCCGTCGGCTGCCCATTCTGCATGGTAATGCTGACCGATGCGGGTAAAGCACAGGGAAGCCAGATGCAGGTCAAAGATATCGCCGAGATCGTGGTCGAAGGCCTAGAGTAAACCGTTCGAAAGTTCCTCTCTCTTTCAGTGAATCACCAGTTACAAATTCCATCAAACCGCCTTTTTTCAAAGGCGGTTTTCTTTTTATATCCGATTTTCCAAAGTCAGCTATCAATTTGACCGATATTCTCTGTATAATAGGAATAGTTGGTTATCTAGTGATTAGGAGGCATTTGATGAGTGACCAAACACCCTTTGAAGTTCGGGAAAAACCCAAAAAACGAGACCCAGGTTCTGCCTGGTTCGGTATCGCGCTGATCTTTCTTGGAATCATCTTCTTTGCACAGCAGTTCGGGAATTTCACGTTCACGAACTGGTGGGCAATTTTTATCCTGATCCCGGCCTTCAGTGCCTTCGGCACATCTTTCAGGATGTGGCAGAAATCAGGCAAGTTCCACTTTGGCGTCTGGTCCACCTTTTATGGAGGGTTGTTCCCCTTGTTAGTTGCCCTGATGTTCCTGTTCGACCTGGATTGGGGGGATTACTGGCCGTTATTTGTGATCGTGCCCGGCTTTGGCATGCTGATCAGCGGCCTGCCATTCCAGCGCCCGGAAGATGTCAAGGTGCCCACCGCGCTGCTGCGCCATCGCCCCTGGCCGTTTTTCATCGGGCTTTCGGCCCTGCTGCTGGGCATCACCTTCCTGGGCACAAACCTGGGCTGGTATGACCTGACCACGCTGATCCCCTTTGATAACTGGTGGGGGGTGTTCGTGCTGATTGCCGCCCTCGGTGGTCTGGTAACCGGCATTCTCCTGCTCATCGGGCAGCATTCCCTGATCCTGGTGGCGATCAATTTCGCCGGGGCGGCAGCCGTCGGGATGGCCGGGATCATTGCTGTATTCGAACTCGACTGGAACCTGATGGAAATGGTCGGACCCCTCATCCTGATCCTGATCGGGCTGGGTCTGATGGTCGGGTTTGGCAGCCGGAAGGGTCCTGAGTAGGATTTTTTCAAATTCTGCTGGCTGTTTTTATTTCTGGATCATCTAATTAAATTTTTCTGAAAACTGCCTGGATTGTTATCTTCAGTGAATCTAAATACCCGCTTTCTGATAAAATAGCAGGGTAATCTAGACTGTTTTTGTAAAGTATTTGGAGCGTTTATGCCAACCAAAGTTGCTCTCCCTGAGATGGGGGAAGGCGTGATGGATGCCACCATCACCCAATGGCTGAAACAAGAAGGCGACGCGGTCGAAAAGTTTGAAGCACTCGTCGAAGTCAATACCGACAAGGTGGATACCGAGATCCCCAGCCCAGTCAGCGGGACGGTGTTGAAGATCATGCACCCCGCAGATACGGTCGTGGAAGTGGATCAGGTCCTGTGCTGGATTGGCGAACCCGGGGAAGAGATCCCAACCGAGGAGCCTGAAACCGCGCCCCCGGCCGCCGCCAAACCCGAACCTGCACCTGCCGCCCCGGTTGCCGCCGCAGAACCCAAAGCGCCTGCACCTGTTACCATGCCCACTGTCCCCAAGGTGGGCCAGTCAGCCCCAACCAATGTTTCCACGGGCACTCACCTGCAGGGTGCAGTCAGCCCGCTGGCGGCCAAAATTGCCGCCCACCACAACATTGATCCGGCTGTGATTCAAGGCAGCGGGATCGGCGGGATGGTCACCAGGCAGGATGTGCTCGATTACGTCGAAAGCGGCGGCCGCAACCAGAGAACCCCGCAGAATATAAAAGCTCAGCCGCAGAAAAGCCCCGGACCAAGGTCCAGCTTCATCTCCCCGGTGGTTGCCCGCCTGGCGGCAGAACACAACATCGACCTGAACAAAGTCAGCGGAACGGGCAAAGACGGCCGCATCACCAAGTACGATATGCAGCGGGTCATCTCTGGCGGCGAGGCCGCCCGTGCGCCCGGCGGGATCGAGCCGCACCCCGCTTTTGCTGGCCAGCAGGCGGGGACGATCGTCAAACATACCCCCGTGCGCCGTTCGATCGCCAAGCACATGGTCAAGAGCAAACACACCTCCCCGCATGTCAGCACCTTCATCGAAGTGGATCTCAGCCGGGTATCGACCCACCGCACCCAGCACAAAGACCAGTTTTCCCGCCAGGGTGCCAAGCTGACCTTTACGGCTTATTTTGTCCAGGCCGCGGCGGCCGCCTTACAGGCCTACCCGATCGTGAATTCATCCTGGTCGGAGGACGGCATCCTGCTCAACCCGGAGATCAACATCGGGATGGCCGTCTCACTGGATGCTGATGGGCTGATCGTACCCGTGATCCGCAATGCCGGCCAGCTGACCCTGCTGCAAACTGCCCAGGTGGTCAACGACCTGGCCAACCGCGCCCGGAACAAGCAGCTCACCCCGGATGAAGTGCGCGGCGGGACATTCACGATCACCAACCACGGCACCAGCGGTTCTTTGTTTGCCACCCCGATCATCAACCAGCCACAATGTGGTATCCTTGGCACCGGCACCATCCAGAAACGCCCGGTGGTGGTAGACGATGCGATTGCGATCCGTCCGATGGTCTATCTCAGCCTGACCTTCGACCACCGCATTCTGGACGGCGCGGTCGCAGATTACTTCCTGGGAGCAATCCGGGAAAAGCTGGAACATGGAGTATTTTAATCATCACAAGTCCAATACGAAACATTGTTTCGATAAATCTAATCATCAGTTGAATGAGGTAGAGTAAGTATGAGTGAATATGATGTGATTGTGATCGGAGCCGGGCCAGGTGGCTACGTTGCCGCCATCCGCGCGGCCCAGCTCGGCCAGACGGTAGCGATCATCGAAAAAGAATATATCGGCGGGGTCTGCCTGAACGTGGGCTGTATCCCTTCCAAGAGCTTATTGAAAAATGCTGAGGTGGCCCACACCCTGCGCGAACGCGGCAAAGAGTTCGGGTTCTCGTTTGACAACCTGACCCTGGATTACGGCGTGGCGCTCAAGCGCAGCCGCCAGGTCTCTAACCGCCTGACCAAAGGAGTGGGGTTCCTGATGCGCAAGAACAAGATCGACGTGCATATGGGCACCGCCAAACTGACCGGTAAGGGTTCCGTTGAAGTCACCGATGAAGAAAGCAAGGTTTCCACCCTGAAAGCCAAAAACATCATCGTCGCCACCGGGGCGCATCCGTTCATCATCCCCGGCGTCGAGGTGGACGGTACACAGGTACTGACCTATATAGAAGCCATTTTACAGGAGACACTGCCGCAGTCCGTTGTGATCATCGGCGCGGGGGCCATCGGGGTCGAATTTGCCACCATCTGGAACAGCTACGGCGTCGAGGTCACCCTGGTGGAAATGCTCGACCGGCTGGTGCCCAACGAAGACCCGGAAGTCAGCAAAGAACTCAATAAGGCCTTTGACAAACGCGGCATTCAATCCATCACCGGCGGCAAGGTGACCGGGGTGGAAAAACTGGCCGACAAGGTCAAAGTCTCTGTGGAAACGGCTGACGGGACCACCACCCTGGAAGCCGAACAGGTGCTGATGGCGGCCAGCTTCCTGCCCAACAGCAAGGGGATTGGGCTGGAAGAGGTCGGTGTGACGCTCAACCCGCGCGGCTTCATTGAAGTTGATGAGCGCATGGCAACCAACGTACCCGGGATCTGGGCGATCGGCGATGTGACCGGCAAGCTGATGTTGGCGCATGCCGGGATGGCGCAGGGGATTGTGTGTGCAGAAAATATTGCCGGCGCCCCAACCGTCACCCTGAACTACCAGAACATGCCCAAGGCCACCTACTGCCAGCCGCAGATCGCCTCCTTCGGGATGACCGAAGAGCAGGCCGTCGAAGCCGGCTACGAGGTCAAGGTCGGCAAGTTCAACTTCCAGGCCAACGGCAAAGCCCTCGGGCTCGGCGATTACGCCGGGTTTGCCAAATTGATCGTCGAGGCGGAATACGGCGAGATCCTTGGGGCGCACCTGATCGGCCCCGAGGTGACCGAGCTGCTGCCCGAGCTGACCCTGGCCCAGCTGATGGAGATCACACCCGCCGAGATCGCCCGAAACGTGCACGCCCACCCCACCCTGACCGAGGTGCTCCTGGAGATCGTCGAAGACTCGATGGGGCATGCGATTCACCAATAACATTTAAAAAAGAAAGCACAGAGGCGCTGCATGCAGCGCCTCTTTTTCATTCATCGGATACCCGATCAATCGTCCGGTTTTCGCCCGACATACAGCCCGTAGCCAAAATAATCGACCAACCCAGCCGGGGCATCGGAAGCGCCCTGCTTCATGATCTGGCGAACTTCTGGGTGGGTGACGTACACGCCGAGTGTCCGGCTCCAGGTACGCACCAGGCCGCGCACCCCGTAGCGCCGCATCGTCTGTACGGTTTCCCTTCTGACATCCAATGGGAAGACCCGGGCGGTCATCACTTCCAACCCGGCATTTTTCATCAAAACCTGCCACCCCTGCCTGGTATGGAACCTGGCAAACATCGCAGCTTCCTGACTGACCCAGGTGACGATCAGCGCCGGAGGGTTGGAATGCAGGTAGGTGGATTCATTCATCCCCAAAAAACCGCCCGGTTTTAATACCCGCACATATTCCCTGAGTGCTTGCTGCTGGTTTGGTGTGAATGCAGTTACCGACTCAGCGATCACCGCATCGAAAAAATCATCCTCAAACGGCAGGTCCTGGGCATCAGCCTGGCGGAAAATCGCACGCCCTTCCAGTTTCTCCCGGCGGGCCAGGGCCCGGCTGGCGGCAACCATCCCGGGATGGATATCCACTCCGACCATTCTGACATCGTATTGCTTTGCCAGGTAAACCGGTGTACGCCCTGCGCCGGAGCCCACATCCAGCACACAATAATCCGGCAGGATCTGGCAGAATTTTACCAGTTCCCGCGTGGCGGGCAGGTTGCCCATGTGCTTGGTGAGACCCACCTCAGCCTGAAAATCAAAGACGGTTTTTATATGTGTCATCGAAACACTCCTTACCAAACCCACGGGAACAATCGGTAGCGGGTTTGCCGAACGAGCTGATCGTAGCCGGGCAGTTCTTCCTGTAAGGTGGCGTCTTCCAGCGAAGTACGGACGATCAAAAATACAACTGCCAGCCCGGCCGCCAGGAAGGCCCACCAGGAGCCGAACAACAGCGGGAGCCCCAAAGACTGGAAGCCAGCCCCCAGGTAGCCGGGATGCCGCACAATCCGGTAAGGCCCGTCCATGGCAACGGGATGGCTGCCTTCTTCGCCGATGCGCACCACTGTGGCAAACTTGGCGTTGACGGCCATCGCCCAGGCAAACAGCACACCCCCTAACAGGTACAGCCCTCCACCCAACAGGTGCAGGACCAGACTCAATTCCGCGCTCCAGCCAAAGCGATAATCCAATCCGCCGATCACCGGCAGCCCGATCATAATCATGATAAACGCCAGGCCGCCCCACAGTTGGTCCCAACTCCTGGCGCCGCGGCTATCCGCACGTTCGGCAATCACTGCCGGGTTGGCCCGGAAGAGCAGCACAGCATTGATCACCAGACTGCCCAGGTAGATTCCGATGAAGACCCATCCCCAGGTCCAACCCAGGTCCCAGGCAGCCAGGAATAAAATCACGCCCTGGACCAGGGCAGTCACCAGCACCTGGGTAATCCGCCTGATAATCTTTTGCCTCATTTCAAGGCTGATTGGGGATGCCATCGGGCTCACCTCCTCTATCTACCTGATCCCCGGAAGCAAGCGTTAGCGTGTCTGCTTGATATATTCAGTATAAACCGAAAATGTCGATTTCAAAAACAACGTCGCGACAAAGCTGTACCGGGTTCCCAGCCAATGTCTGTGTGTATGCTGGCCTCACCATCACCTGGGATATTCCCATTATGGCTGGAAGCAGATGCCGAGAACACTGTAGTTTCTATGATGTTGCGATTAAAAGAAGATGAGGGTTTGCCCTGGGAAATTTTAAGCCTGGCACAGCAGGTGCACAACCAAGAAAAGGTATAATTGATCCTGCATGAACCACACTTGATTTCGATCGACTCTCGAGGAGCGAACCGTGCAAAAACTTTACCACGAATTTGAGCGCATCCTGGTCACGGAGGAGCAGATCCAGACCCGGGTGAAACAGCTGGCAAACCAAATCTCTGAAGACTATACCGGGATGGGCAGCATTGTGCTGGTGGGCATTCTCAAGGGCAGTTTCATGTTCACCTCCGACCTGGCCCGCCACCTGACGATTCCTCATTACATCGATTTCATGGCGCTTTCCAGCTACGGGCACACCGCCACGTCGGGGGCAGTGCGCATCCTGCTCGACCTGCGCGCCGACATCTACCAGAAGCACGTGCTGATCATCGAGGATATCGTGGACACCGGAAACACGATCGACTACCTGTACACCGTGCTGAAAACCCGCAAGCCGGCCTCGATCAAGACCTGCGTGCTGACCCAAAAAGAGGGCAAAGCGGAGGAAACCCACATCGACTACCTCGGCTTCGAGATCCCGGATGTGTGGGTGGTGGGCTACGG
>DATHZS010000021.1:0-56698 GCA_035458505.1 Anaerolineales bacterium
AGCGGGCGACGGGATTCGAACCCGTGAATGTCAGCTTGGAAGGCTGATGCCTTACCACTTGGCGACGCCCGCTTGTCCTTCTCAGCGCGCTCAATTCTACCTTGAGCCTGTCTCAAGGTCAAGCCGACCACACCTCAATTCCTTCAGCTCCCTCAATCCAAAGGTATAATACCTGTATGCGCAGAATTTGGATTTTTACACTAGCTTTACTTTTCCTGCTCCAGACCGTTTCAATCTTCACCGCCCAGGCCCAGGATGAGTCGGTCATTGCCCTTGCTCTAAACGTTGAAGGGCCGCTTACCCCTGCTCTGGTGGAATATCTGGATCGCGGTCTGTCCGCGGCTCAGAATCAGAATGCCGAACTGGTCATCTTGCAGCTCAATACGCCTGGCGGCTCGGTAGAACTGATGACCCGCATGGTTGAAGCCATCCGCAGCAGCCCGGTGCCAGTGGTGGTCTATGTCGCCCCACGCGGCGCCATCGCTGGCAGTGCCGGAACCGTGATCACTCTCGCCGGGCACCTGACCGCCATGGCGCCGGAAACTGCCATCGGCGCCGCCAGCCCGGTAGACTCTTCTGGAGAAGATATCGGCGAGACCATGGAGGCCAAGGTCAAGGAGATCATCAAAGCCCAGATCCGTTCGCTGACCGAAGGGCGGCTCTCCCCTGAAGCCATCGCCCTGGCAGAAGACACGGTAGAAAACGCCACCGCACTCTCCGCCGGGGAGGCCTTCCAGACCGGTCTGGTTGGCTTCATTGCGGACGACATCACCGACTTGCTGCGCCAGATCGACGGCCAGACCGTCACCACCGCCGCCGGGCAGCTTACCCTCAGCACTTCCTATATCCAGGTCGAAGAGTTCTCACTCACCCTGATCGAAGAGCTGCTCACCATGCTGACCAACCCCAATATCGTCTTCTTGCTGCTCACGGTCGGCGTACAGGCCATCCTGATTGAGATCAGCAGTCCAGGAGGATGGGTCGCCGGCTTCATTGGCGTGATCAGCTTATCCCTGGCCGCTTACGGGCTGGGAATCCTGCCGGTCAATTGGTTCGGGCTGATCTTCATCGCCACCGCCTTTGTACTCTTCTTCCTCGAGGTCAAAGCGCCTACTCAAGGCGCGCTGACCACCGCCGGTGTGGCCTCATTCATCGCCGGCGCACTACTGCTGTTTAATTCATCCAACACCCCTTCCTTCTTCCGGGTCAGTGTGCCCCTGGTTGTCGTGGTGGGCATTCTCACGGCAGGTGTGTTCTTCCTGGCCGTCAGCTTTGCACTACGGGCACAGCGCACACCCATCCGGATGGGCCAATCCTCACTGGTCGGGCGCACCGGTCGGGTGCGTTCCACGATCAGCAAATACCAGCCCGGTAAAGTCCACGTTGCCAGCGAGCTGTGGAGCGCGGAACTCACCGAGGATAGCTTACCCGCCGAAGAAGGGGATGAAGTCGAGGTGATTGCGGTAGATGGCCTTCGGTTGAAGGTAAGAAAAAAGAACCAGGAATAACCCCTAAACACGTGATTCAAAAAAGGCCGCTGATGCGGCCTTTTTGTTTATTCTAAGAAATGTTTTTATTAGCCTGCCGCCGCGGCCAGGTTGCTCATCCGAGCCGTGACACTGCGTTCGATCTCGACGCGCATCTCTTCAGACTCATTGAAAAGGCTGTCAAAGGCCCGCTTATCCAGGGAGATCACATCGACCGGGAACTCGGCGGAAGAACGCACCTGTGCCTGGCGGGTCCCGCCCTGAAGCAATCCCATCTCGCCAAAATACTGCCCGGGGACAAGGCGGTCAACAAAAACCGGGCGTGCATCGGGGCGGCTCAGGAAAACTTTGGCCTCCCCGTTGGTGACAATATAAAAGCGATCGGCCGGTGTCCCCTGCTGGATGATCACCTCTCCTAGCCCATAGCTCTGTGCTTCCAGTTGTCGGGTGGCCTTCATCAAGATTTCATGGCTCAGAGTCGGCATCGCCTTTGCCAGATACTCATTCACTATCTCACCATCCGAGATGATCACCGTCCGCGAGGCTCGCTCTGCCAGGTCATCATCATGGGTCACCATCAGGATGGTTTTCCCATCGTCCACCAGGTTCTGGAAGAGGTCAAAGATCTGGTTGGCAGTCTTCGAATCCAGGTTTCCGGTCGGCTCATCGGTGGCAATGATCGGCGGGTCATTGGCTAAAGCCCGCGCAATCGCCGCCCGTTGCTGCTGCCCGCCAGACAACCTGCTGGGGACCTTATGGGCATGATCCGCGATCCCAACCATATCCAGCAGTTCAAGGGCGCGCTGACGCCGCTCGGAAGGCGCAAACATATTGCAGAAATCCATCGGCAGCATCACATTTTGCAACACTGTCAGGGTCGGAAGCAACTGAAAGAATTGGAACACAACCCCCATATTCTGGCCGCGCCAGCGGGCCATCGCACCTTCGTTCAGATCGCCGATCGACACCCCTCCAACCCTAATCTCGCCGCTGGTCGGACGGTCGATCCCGGTGAGCATATTGATCAAAGTCGTTTTACCGCTCCCCGATTTTCCGATCACGGAGACAAACTCCCCGGCATGGATCTGCAAATCGATCCCTTTCAATGCAGGGAATTCCCCGGCATCTGTCTTGTACACTTTGTTCAAATTTCTCAAATCAATCAACGCCTGCCCGCTTTGCTGCGGTTGGGAATTGTTGCTGATCGTCATTTTTTCGTTACCAAACATAGTCAACCTCTAATTCATTCTTTTCTGGGAAATATCCCAATTTATTCATAGTCCAAAACTTCTCGCACCGTCAGCCGCACGGCATTTCTTGCCGGCGTCAGGCTCGATAGCGCACCGATTATCACGATGATTGCCAGCCAGATAAACAGCCCACTAAAGGAATAGCTGAAGGTCAGTTGTGTTTTTAGGACAGCATCCATTACGGCACCGGCAAGCGCAGCAGCTGTAGGACCGGAAACCAGCCCCACCAGCAGCCAGCTGAACACGGCAATCACCACCCCTTCCAGTACCACCACCTGCCGGATCGCGCCGTTAGACGCTCCAACCGAGCGCAGCACGCCAATCTCCCGGGTCCGTTCCATTACATTGATCCCCATCGTGCCGGCCAGGCTTAACCCGCCGACCAACGCCAGCAAGCCAGCCATCACCACCAGCACGATCAGGATAATTGAAAAAGGTTCAGACAGGTAATTGGAGAAATCGCTTTGCAGCTGAACACCACCTTCGGAATATCCAAGCTCTGTAAAGGAATCTTCCAATGCGCCACCAACTGCCGCCTGAGTTTCAGCATCAGCAACCTGATCCGGATCGGTACGCACTCGCACCAGATTGACCATCCCTTCAACCCCGGAAATTTCGGAGAAGCCAGTCTCATTAAGATAGACCCGCGGCCCAACCAGGTGCTTGGATGTGATCCCAACCACCTCAAAGGCATAGTCGTCTCCCATCACCCGGATGGTGATCGGGTCCCCAACCTCGATCTCGCCTTCCTGCTGGGCAAGGTCCTGGTTAATGACCACGCCTGTTCGATCAGAATCGGTCAGCCAGCGTCCGGAAAGCAGGTCCGGGGTAATGGTCTGCGTATCTGGCGGAAGACCGATCAGGTTTACTTCTTCACCTTCGCTGGAATCACTGCGCATAAAAATCCCGCCAACCTGCGCCCATCCCTCAGCATAGACTACTCCAGGAACGTCCAGGGCAGCTGCTTCAACATCATCCACCAACACCTGCGGGTCGCTGATCTCAATCGAAGCATCAAACTCGGCATAGCGGGTAAATTCACCAATCTGGGCATTCAGCGAAGCTCTTGTGCTGAATGCAGCCACAAAAGTCGCCCCCGCCAAAACCAGGGTCACCAGGGTAATCGCCAGGCGTGGCACATTCCGGAAGGTGTTGAGCATCGACAGCACACTGGCCGGGCTGAGGAATTTCAAGCGGCCCAGAGCTCGTTCCAGCCAGGGTTTCTGGTCCTCGTTGACCAATCCCTGCTGGTAAATCGCATCAAAAATCTTGATCTTTGTGCCCCTGACGATCGGAACCAGCGCTACTCCCAACGGGACAATGAACGCGATCACCGTGATCAGTGTGAAAATTTCAGGGACCAGGCGCATCCCGCTGACAGTAAAGTTGAGATAACTGGCTGCAAAGCTGGTCAGGCCGTAAGATCCGACCAGGCTGATCGGAATAGCCAGCAGCCATCCAACCAGGCTGAAGATCAAAATATTCAGGATGAACATACCGGAAATCTGACCGGGCACTGCACCAATCGAGCGCATGATCCCAATCTGCTTCACTTGCTGGGTAAGAATGGCAGAGATCGTATTGATCACCAACCCCCCACTGAGGAAGATCGCCAGGATGCTCATCACCTGCAAGATCAGCACAAAGCCGCTGATCTGGTTCTGCGCCCAGTGCTCCCCGGGGTCTGAATCCATCCCCGGAATCTGGATACTGCCAACAATCACCCCGGCAGGCTGCAGGATCTCATCGCGCAGTTTAGCGCCAACCTGCAGTACACCCTCCCTGGTGTTATCAGGGTCAGCCACCACAACATCCAGCCGGTTGTAGTACGGCATCTCGCCCATTAATTCCAGGGTATCCATGGATATGAAACCGCTCATCCGGTTGCTGATCGAATAGGGCATCTCATAGATATTCTGGACAATCGCGCGCACCTTCAGTGAGAAGGCTTTTCCATTTTCCATCCTCACTACTACCAGGTCGCCAACTTGTTTATCCAATTCTTTGGCGGTTTGCCCTTCCAGGATGATCTCAGCATAGCGGAGATCTTCACTCCCCTCAATCAGGGTCAACTGGTTGACTTCAATATCCTCAATATCAGGAATCACAGTCAAGACCATATCCTGGGCAGGCTGGCCTTCTCTCACCATTGAGGCTTCCACCAGGCGGCGCGCTTCGACGCTTTCCACCTCATTCACAGCTTTGATCTCATCCAGTACATCGTCCTGGAACGGAGACAGGTACAGCGATACGCTGGCCGGGTTACCAGTGCCGTATTGTGTATACAGGTCATCTTCGATCATATATCGGGCGTTATTGATGATCCCCACCACCCCCACGCCGACTGCAATTGATAAGATCACTAAAAGTGAACGAGTTTTGTTCCCCCAAACATCATTAAGTATTTTAAACCATCGGGTTTTTAACATACATCACCAACATAATATAATTCCACGTATTCTAGACGTCTCTCCAGATCAAATCATTACCTTTTGATCAGAATAGGCTAAGTGATTTTCTGTGGTTGCCCTGTTTGGATCAGACCAGAGAACGCTTCGATCATACAAAAAGGGAGGCCGTTGAAAAAGCATTCTGATATATTGATATAATCCATTATCGTGAAGGTTTTACGGGTTAGCTCCAGTTTTTCACTCAATAATCAGAATTTATATTTGGTGGATTTCGTGCATTGAGATGTCGGGGTATCAACCAGCTAGACAACAAAATAACTATGGAGAGAGTATGATGAGAAAAGAAAATCAAACGATGCAATTAAATGATGGGCGACAGTTGGGCTTTGCTGAGTTTGGATCCGAGAATGGAATACCAGTATTTTATTTCCATGGAGCGGCAACATCTCGATTAGAGATGCCATTTGATGAGCAGGAATTAGTTGAAAAAGGTGTGAAAGTAATATGTATAGATCGGCCGGGACACGGATTATCTGATTTTCAGCCAAATCGCAAATTACTCGATTGGCCGGAAGATGTAAAACAACTAGCAGAATATTTATCTATAGACAAATTGTATGCAATTGGATATTCGCACGGAGTTCCATATGTGTTTGCATGTTGTCTTAATTTACCAGAGAAGGTGATTGCCGGATCTGTGGTGAGTGGTTGGGCACCACCAAATCGATCTGGAGCATATAAGAAAATGTCAATTGGAAATCGAATATTGAATGGTTCAGCACGTTATATTCCATGGCTAACCAAGAGATTGAGAAAAATGATGATGGGGATGATTACAGGAGATGTCCAGGAAGCCGCTCAGAAACTAATGGCATCCGTACCAGAAAGTGACAAACAAATTCTCGCATCAGACAAGGTGAAAGACAATCTGACAGTGAGTGTGCGAGAAGGCTTCAGAAATGGATGGGAAGGGATAGCTCATGATGATGTTGTGGTGAACCAAAACTGGGGATTTGATATCAGAGATATTCAAACACCGATACAAATCTGGCATGGTCAATTAGATGTGAACATGCCTTTTCACGCAGCAGAATATTTAGACAAATGGATTCCGAACAGTCACCTAATGGCAATGCCTGATGAAGGACACTTCGTGATGATAAAGCACGCAAGCAAAGTGTTAACTTCATTGGTTGCTGCTAAGAAAAACCATCATGTGTAGATTTTTTATGCGCCTAACCCTGCGTCAAACACTGCCCTGCTGCGCAGCGGATACCGGCCCGCAAAATGCAATCTTTGACTCTGGTTGAGTAGCATCCGAAGCTAAAACACAGGCAGGTTACGCCCACGTAAGTAAAACGCGAAACGCTAATAAAAAAATATCCATTGTGTTCACTCCAATGCGAGAAAAGCCGATAAAAACGACTAATGGTTCTTGCTGTCAAATCTGCTAGGGTGTTCTTTGTGAATACAATCCAACTTGACACCCTTTGTGTTCACAAGATTTTATAAACTTTGTTGAACCCATTCGTGACCGAAAGAAGATCGCTCAAATCAAAACTCTGTTACGGGGACAAAAGCGTTTCCGGGATTTGCTGTTGTTTGTGGTGGGAATCA
This sequence comes from Anaerolineales bacterium, assembly GCA_035458505.1. GTDB lineage: Bacteria > Chloroflexota > Anaerolineae > Anaerolineales > UBA11579 > UBA11579. The sequence continues at coordinate 6,766 of DATHZS010000021.1, forward strand.
ACGCCGCGGTGCGCCTCCACCATTTCCCTTCTTGTTGCATGTTCCCGCATCAATCAAATCCGCCTGGTGTATTCCCCTTACACCTGCACCTTTTCACGCTTGAATGGCACACTCCCATCGATCAGCTCTTCAAATTCCCGCGCCGCCAGATGCCCGGAATAGACTGCCTGGGCAATCAAGTGAGGCGCATCAGCATCCCCAATCCGCCGCAGTGATTTCAGGCGGCCTTCTGCCAGGTCCACCTGCAGTTCCCGGTATAACCCATCCTGCGAAATGCGGTTCGCCACCAGCACCACGCCATCTACATGCATCCATTCCGGGTCTTGCTTCAGGCTGCTGGAAAGCTGCAGCCGGCCTGTTTCAATCTTCTCAACCAGGGTATGGGTGTGGAGATTAGCTCCCAGGGAGCGCAACCTGCGCAGGATATGCGGCTGTTCAAGCGTATTGGCCGACCAGTCGGCAATCGACGGCGCGGGAGTCACGAAGGTCACCTGGCAGCCCTGCTCGATCAGCCGTTCTGCCAGCACGCTCGCCATATAGTAATGGTCATCGTCATACACCAGCACCCGCCCGCTGGGATAACGACCTTCCATCAGGTCATCCGGGCTGAAGACAGACTCCAGTCCATGCCCAGGGACCGGGGTAAGCCGAGAACTCCCAATCCCATCCTTCCGCCAGGAAGCACCCGTCGCCACGATGACATGCTGCAAATCCGAATCAAGCACATCCTGACGCGACATCAGGCTGCCGGGAAAGAGCTCTACATTGGGCATCTTCTCGATCTGGGTCAGCCGCCAATCCACCACCCGGCGCCATTCCTGCAGGCCAGGCAGGTCGGCTTCCCGCACCACCCGTCCACCCATCTCGCGCCGGGCTTCGGTCAGCACAACCTGATACCCCCGCTGGCCCAGGGCCCGGGCACACTCCAGCCCGGCCGGACCGCCCCCCACAACCAGCACGCTCTGGTCTGTTTTCCGGGGTGGAATGCGCTCGGGGTGCCAGCCGCGCCGGTATTCCTCGCCCATGGCCGGGTTCTGCGTGCAGCGGATCGGCACACCGATGATATCGCCTGTTGTGCAGATATTGCAGCCAATGCACTCGCGGATGTCCTCCACCCGCCCTTCCCGGATCTTGGTCGGCAGGAAGGGATCCGCAATCGAGGGACGGGCTGCTCCAATCAGGTCCACCACCCCGCGCCGGATCGCCGAGACCATCGCCTCGGGCGAAGTATAGCGCCCCACACCGACCACAGGCTTGCTGGTCAGCGTTTTGACAAAAGAAATATACCGCTCCTGGTAGCCTTCCTTCATAAATCTCGATGGGCCTGAGTCGTTGTTCCAGTTGCTGAGATTCACATCCCACAGGTCAGGCAGTTCCGCCAGCATCGCAACAATTTCCCGGCCTTCGCCGTCGTGAGTCAGTCCATCCTCACCGAGCAGTTCGTCCACTGCCAGGCGCAAGGCCACCGCACAGGTGTCCCCGACAGCTTCATGAGTATCCTCCAGCAGCTCGCGCAAAAAGCGCACGCGGTTCTTCAGGCTGCCGCCGTATTCATCGGTACGCTGGTTGTAGCGTTTCAGCAGCAGGAACATCGGCAGCGAGAGCTCATGCGCAGCATAACAGTAAATAATGTCAAAACCCGCCTGCTTGGCATGTATAGCCGCCTGGCGGTGCCAGCGGCGAATATTGCGCAGGTCTTCTTTATCCGCCATGCGGGTCTGGGCCGGGAAATATCCGCTGACGCTCAAAGACCCGGCATCAATCGATGTGGCGCGGGAATACAGGTTCCCGGCCTGGTGCCCGCTGTGGGTCAGCTCGATCCCAGCCAGCGCACCATGTTCGTGAATGGCATCCACCGTCAGCGAGAAGGCCGGGATATCGCTCGCATCCCAAAAGCGGCCTTCTACGGCCGGGGACAGATCGGAGGTGTAATGGATTTCCGTTTCCTCGGTGCATACTACCCCCCAACCGCCCTCAGCCTTTATCCCGCGCATCGCCGCTACACTGCGCGGAAAGAGATGGCCGAAACCGTTGCAGTGGGGCACCTGGTAAAAACGGTTCGGGGCGGTAACCGGCCCAATCTGGACGGGTTCAAACAGGACTGCGTAAGGATTTTCCATAAAGTTCTCTTTCTGTTTTGAAAGGATGGCTGATTCTATCCTGAATTGGAATTTCTTTCTGCATTGAGAGCAGTCTGAAAAGTTTTTTATTCAGGCAAATACGATTCACGATGCACAGCAGCACGCTTTAGCACTGGCTGGTTGATTGTCACACCCAAACCCGGCAGAGTCGGCACACGGATCGTACTGTCCGGGTTGAGGGTGAATAACTCGTTGGTGATGTCTTCATCGTAATAGCGGTCGGAGGCAGAAATATCGCCGGGCAGTGTGAAATTGGGCAAGCTGGCAACGGCCAGGTTGGACGCCCTCCCAACACCTGTCTCCAGCATCCCGCCGCACCATACCGGGATTTGCTGCTCCTGGCACAGGTCATGGATCCTGACAGCCTGGCTCAAGCCCCCCACCCGCCCCGGCTTGATGTTGATGATCCGGCAGGCTTCCATCTCAATCGCCTGGCGCGCCTGGCGCGGGTTGTGGATGCTCTCATCCAGACAGATAGGCGTTTTGAACTCCGCCTGCAAATAGTGATGGTCCCAAATATCGTCCTCGGCCAGGGGCTGTTCAATCAGCAGCAAATTAAGGTCATCCAATGGTTTCAGCACCTGGGCCGACTCCAGAGTATAGGCAGAGTTGGCATCAATCTGAAGCGGCAGGTCTGGGTAAGCGGTGCGCATGGCCACGGTCTCAACCACATCCGTGCCAGGCTTGATCTTGATCTTCACCCGGCGATAGCCCAACTCCAGGTAATTGGCGGCCGCCTCCACCAGCTCCTGGGGGGAAGACTTGATCCCGATCGAAACGCCCACCTCCACCTGGTCCCGGATACCACCTAACATCTCCCGCAGCGATTTGTCCTGCTGCTTGCCGAACACATCCCACAGGGCCATCTCGATTCCCGCTTTTGCCATCTGGTGGCCGCGCACCCATTTCACCAACTCCTGGAACTGAGCCGGATGAGTGAGCTCCTGGCCCCACAAAGCCGGGATCAGGTAGCGCTCCATGATGTGCCAGGCAGTGCCATAATTCTCGTAAGAGTATGCCGGGTTGCGGTCAGCCACACATTCCCCATACCCAATCACGTCTCCAGCCACAGCTTCCACCAGGATACAATCACGATGAGTGATGCGCTCAAAAGAAGTCTCAAAGGGAGATTTCAACTTCATGCGCAGATGGTACAGATTGAGGCGTTCTAACTGCATCTTAAACCCCCATTGTTGCTTCACCATGCGATAAAAGGTAATACCCGCGCGGGTCTTTGCCGGGCATAAAAACAAAATCCGTGATCAAATAACCATGGCTGAAAAACAATTCAAACACCACCCTGGAGTACATCCGCCATTCATAGGCCAGCTCCAAATCCGCAGCTTTGATCGCCTGGAAATTTGCCGGAATTTCAAACAAGGTCATTTTCGGGCGGGTGTCCGGGTTTTCCAAAGTATCCATGCTGTCCTGGTATGGAGCAGGAAAGCCTGCATCGTTCAATCGGGTCTGGTTGATAATGGTAACATCCGCAGCCAGGTAATGAGCCAGGCTGAGGCGGTTTTCCGCTTTGCTCGTCAAGCGTTTCAGCACCCGCCGTGAGTTAACCCACCAATCCACCTGTAAGCGATCGGTTGGAAGCCCTGCATTCAGATCATCCTGCAATTCCCCGTAAATATCGCGTGTATACGTGCTGCAAATCGCCCCCAGTTTGGCAATATTCAGATTCGCGTTGCGGCTTTCCAGCGGGTCGTATGTCCAGGTGATCAATTCCAGGCCCTGGTGCCTGACCAGCTGCCACTGCGCACGCTTGAGCTTGGCTCCCACTCCGGAATCGCGGTAGTCAGGGTGCACCCCCATCATATGCGAGCAATGTTTAATCTGACCCTGATCCCCTTTGTGATCGACACCCAGGAAACCAAAAACAAACCCAACCAGCTGTTCCTCATCGTAAGCCCCGATCAATAAGCCGTCGTTCCGGGCAATCGTCATCAGCATATGCATCGGGACAACCTCTGTCTCGCTCCCCGTCCAGACCAGCCTCTGAAGCTCCTCCACCGGCCTGATCTCTTCAGCATTCTTTAATGCCTTGAGTACAATTGAATTTGAATCTTTAGTCATGGTTATTTTTGTTGCAGTCCAAGGTTTACGTTAGCGAGGGGTCATCTGCCTTTCACGATAATTGATTATATCAATATAAAACACTTAAATTGCCACCTGATGCCAGGTAGGGATTACAGATCAAAAATCAAGAAACTACTGTTCAGATAGATTTAATGACAACTTGGGTTAAATAAGAACACCCGGCCGTGATGTTCAGCCGGATGTTTCTTGTAATTGGATTGTCCAAAGCTACCGCAGCTTGAAGGTGATCTGCTGTTTTCCCGTAATTGCCAGGAACACCGTCCGCGCCAGCTGGATGAACCGGCCAATCAGCTGAATCACGATGTAGATCCTGAACCCTGTATTCCAACCTGTCAGGGTGGATTCAAACCAGGTTACCAATGAAGGATCAGGGTTGTGCAGAGCCAGGTAGGCCGGGTTGAGCCCGAACACCTCTGGACCGGAAAGGAAATAAAGCAGCAGCAGCACACCAAACGATTGCACTCCAACGGAAACCCAGCGCATCCGGGTATCCCAAAATGCCTTTTGGGCCACGTAAAAATTAAAACCGATTTTTGTCAGGAAGAAAGCCACCACCCAGGGCAGGTAGACCGAGAAAGATTCTGAGAGGACCGGCACAAAATTCCAGATTCCATTCCTGTTACTGCCAAACCCGACCCAATGGGGGAAAACGGTCAGCAAAACCAGCAACCCAACCAGGAACAACGCTTCCACCCACAGGGCGCTCGCCCTTACGGCCAGCTTGCGTTTATCCGGCTTGAGACCGGTGGGGTCCCAGGTGCGCGTCATCTCTTTGAACGGCCAGCGCAGCCATTCTGCCGGGGTCGTGCGTTCCAGTAAGGCAAAAGCAAACACGACTGCCCCAAATACCTGGAAGCCGTTGTCAAAGAAACTATCGAGGATCGTCAGGAAATCATCTCCCGGACCGCCACCCGGAATAATCATGCCTACCACGAACTGCAGCAAAAAAACCGCCATCGCGAACAGCAGCACCGGTTTGAAGATCGGGAAAGCTGCCGGACCGATCAGGGTGTTATCCTGGTGGTAGTTTTCTGCAAAAGTGATCGGCGGGCCAAATTCCTTCAGCACCTCGATCACCATGTCCTCGTCCGGCTGGCGGCCAGCAGCCGCACTCTTATCCTCGAGCGAATCTTCCAGCAGGGATAAAATCTCCACCTGGATATCATTTCTCTTGCGGCGCGGCAGGTAGCGGCCTACCTCTACCGAATATTGGTTGAACAATTCGATGAAACCATTTTCATTCCTCATGATAGAACTCCTTCAAGCACTTGCACCAGGGCAGTCCATTCTGTTTTCAGGTCCGCCAGGATCGATTCTCCGGTTGAATTAATTTTGTAGTATTTCCTGGGTCGGGGATCGTCCACAACCCAATCGCTTTCCAGCAAGCCGCGTTCTTCCAACCGGCGCAGGAGCGGATACAATGTCCCCTGATCCACATCAAACCCTTTTTCGCTCAGCCGCTTGATCAGCGAATAGCCATATTGGGGCTCATCCAGCTGGCTCAACACAGCCATCACGATCAATCCTCTTCGCAGCTCTTGCAGATATGGATCGAGTAATTCCTGGTACTTCTTGCCATTGGTCATGATGACTCCTTGATCGCAGCCAGTTTCTGTAACACATACAGCAGTACTGCTGCCGCCAAGATTTCGCTTACCTGGATCGATCCTTCTTCAATCATCCTGATCAGAAACCAGGTTTTGTTCTCTTTTTGTGTCATGCCATCCTCCTTTGGGTTGTCTGGCAATCCGGTTAATCATAGTATTGGTTATATAATACTATTATATACACAGTATTGTCAATATATTAATATTAAAACAATATTAATGTTATCAGACATCAAACCCGGTGTTAGAATTATCTTAGAACCCCAAAAACCGAATTGCTCAAAGGCGGCATGTCAGGTACAATCTCTTCGGGAGCTTGCTCCCATTTTGATTGAATCAATGCTCTTCTTCGGCCCGAAAGGCCTGAAGCAAAGGAACTGTTATGGCAAAAACCCCAACCCGAGACAGGGTCAACCCAGACCAGGTCAACACTACCCCACTGCGACGACCGGAATGGATCCGCGTGCGCGCCCCTATGGGTGAAAAGTTCGAAGAGCTCAAGACCCTGATGCGCAGCAAAGAACTGCACACCGTTTGCGAAGAAGCCATGTGCCCCAATATGGGTGAATGCTGGGGGTCTGGCACCGCCACCTTCCTGATGCTCGGCGATGTCTGCACCCGCACCTGCGGTTTCTGCGATATTAAACATGGAAAACCAGGCAGCCTGGACTGGAAAGAACCCCTGCGGATCGCTCAGGCAGTCAAAAACATGAATCTCAAGCATGCGGTCATCACCAGCGTTAACCGCGATGACCGCAAGGATGGCGGGGCACCGATCTTCGCCATGGTGATCAAAGCCATCCGCAAAGCTCAGCCGGGCTGCTCGATCGAGGTGCTGATCCCTGACTTCAAAGGCAGTGTAGAAGCCCTCCAGATCGTGATGGAAGCCCGACCGGAGATCCTCAACCACAACGTAGAAACCGTCCCGCGGCTGTTTAAACAGGTTCAACCGCAGGACAATTACCAGTGGGCTGCCGCCACCCTGACCAATGCCAAACAAATCGACCCAGAGGTTCTGACCAAATCCGGAATCATGGTCGGGCTGGGTGAAACGATCGAAGAAGTCAAAGAGGTCATGCGAGACCAGCGTTCCTGGGGAGTCGATATCCTGACCATCGGACAATATCTGCAGCCCAGCAAAAAACACCTGCCCATCGCACGTTATTACACACCGGATGAATTTGAGCACCTGAAAGAATACGGGCTCGAAATTGGCTTCCAATGGGTGGAAAGCGGACCGTTGGTGCGTTCATCCTACCATGCAGCAGACCAGGTTCGCGCCCTGAGCATTGTCCACCGCAAACTCTACGGTGAGAGCTAGCTCAGCCAATCGTAATCGTACCAAAAACACCCCTGGGATCGCATCCAGGGGTGTTTTTTTCTTCCACAGTATGAGGTTTACACCACCAGCCCATAGCTCGCCAGGCAGATGACCGACAGGAACAACCCGCCGAAGACCAAAAAAACCGTGCCGGCCGCCTTCCAAAAACTGAAATTCTGCACCTCAGCCAGACCGAAAGCCGTGACCACTAAAAAATAGATCGAACCAATGATTTCAAACCCTGCACTCCATCCCAGTAATCCCCTCGACAACAGGTCAGTGGCATTGCCCTGACTGAAAAACAATTGCTGGATCCGGGCATCTGGCTGGGTAAACACGCCAGAGCCGAACACCGCCAACGAAGGCAGCATCCCCACGATCACCAGCACCACCATTGGAAGCGTTGCCCAGGCCAAGACTGTTCGAATGTGTTGGCTCTCGGTCTGACCGCCAAGCAGTCTGCTCACCAGTTCCAGCAGGCTGGCAGTAAAGTACACCCCAATCACACCTGCCAGCGGCCCGGCAATCAGGATAAATCCTGCAATCTGGCGGGGGGAGAAAATATCCCCTAGGCTGGCCTGGATCCCTGTCGAAACCGCTCGAATCAAGCCATAGAAGATCACCAGTACCCAGAAATGCATTTTCGGATCCGTATCCACCAGGTGTCGGATTGTCTGGCGCGGCTGCACCCAGATATGCCACCAGGGGTTGATCTCCGCAGATGCAAACTCCTCACTCATCGGGCTGTCTCCAACAACGTCTCCAGGTCAATCGTGTCCAGTGCTTCTACCCTCAGGTCTGCCATGCTCAGGTCCGTTTTCCGGGTGATTTCATTCGGCACCACAACTACAAACATACCCGCCCGCTTGGCCCCTCTCACCCCATTACTGGAATCTTCCAAAACGATCACTTCATTCGGCTGAACCCCTATTCTGTCGGCGGCCAGCAGGAATAAGGCCGGATCCGGCTTGGTCAGTTCCACGTCATCCGCAGTCACGATCGTATCGAAATAGTCCAATAGCCCCAATCTTGTGAGATGTCCGACAACCCAGTTCTCCGGAGAACTTGACGCAACCGCTAATTTTAACCCGGTGTCCCTTGCTTCATCCAGTAAGGACAAAACTCCCGGCAAAACAGGCTGGGATTCCAGGTGCTCCAGGTAGCTTTTTCTTCTGCTGACCCAGATTTGTTCGCGGTCCACCCGTCTCTGGATGAGCGACTCCAGGTTTTCATGCGGCTCAAAATCTGATTCAGCGTTGCCCCCCACGATCGTGCACCAGTGTTCCAGCGAAAGTTCCACCCCGTAGGAATGATAAACTTCCTGCCAGGAGAGATAATCAGGCAGTTCGGTATCTAAAATCAAACCATCAAAATCGAATATCAGGGCTCGCATCATCCACTCCAAATATTCCTGCTAAGGATGAAGTATACCGCGAAAAAATACCTACTTTCCAATTCTCCGCCCATACCTCGCCCAGGTCAATAGAAAATGCTCACCCCGGGGAAAGCCAGCGACATGCTGATAAAAAGGAAAATCCTCATAAGAGACTGGCAAAGCCGCCAGCGGTCTCACGGTCTGATCACAAATCCATTCACTGCGCCAGAGTCCCTCCGGGTCTTGCGAAACAAAACCATCCGGCGGTACAATATACACCCAGCCGGATGTCCACAGGGGAAATTCCAATGCTTCCTGGTTGACACAGAATATATAATACATCTCGCCGAACAGGGAGAAACACCCATTGCGAGTGGTGGACAGGTTTGGATTCTGGTAATCCAGCAAAGCGAAATACAGCGACCAGATGCCATCCGAGGAAGCAAAAACCGCCTCGACCGGCTTTCCACTGAAGTTGGTTTGCTTGCGCGGGAGCAACTGCTCAAGCCCCGCGTGGTTAGACCCATGCAGCAGTACCCCCTTCTCAGCCGTCAGCCAGCGAGTGAAAGCAGTTTTGGCATAGGGCAGATCGTAGATCAACCTGCCGCCTGATGAAATCGAGCGCCACAATCGTTCAAAGGCTGCCACCATCTTATCATCAGGAGCTTCATCCGGGGGTACGAGAAACCGCCAGCGCCTGAACAAACCCCTGAGGAAGAATTCCGTGATGCGCAAGTTTCCTTCACCTCCAGCATCGATGGTTTAAAAAAACTACCCTCGACCGGGTCGAGGGTAGTATTGTATCAAATTTGGGAGCGCTAGATCAGAGCCAGGATCGACTCAGCAGCCCATTTCAGGATCGGGCCAGACATAAAGAAAAGGAACAACGTGCCCACTGCGGTAACCGCCGTGACAAAGTTGAGTACCGGTTCGCTGCGCACTTCCGGGTCACCATCATGGAAGTACATGTAAATCACCACCCGCAGGTAGTAGTAGGCCGAAACCAGTGAGGCCAGCACGCCAACGATCGCCAGCCCGACATAACCGCCTTCCAGAACAGTGCGGAAGAGGAAGAACTTCCCGCCAAAGCCCAGGGTCGGCGGCACCCCCGCAAACGAAAGCAGGAACACCAGCATCGACAAAGCCAAAGCCGGATGTTTCTTACCCAGTCCGGCATAATCTTCGAGATTCAACCCTTTGCCCTCGGCTTGTTCCAGCGCTACCACCACCGCCCAGGAGCCAAAACTGGTCACGGCGAAGGCAAGCAAGTAGAACAGCACCGAAGTAACCGCATCCGCATATAGGTCAGCCTGCCCGTAAGTGACAAACGCCATCATGATAAACCCGGCATGGGAGATGGAAGAATACGCGAACATGCGCTTGATATTCTTCTGGGCCAACGCCGCCAGGTTCCCGATCACCAGGGTCAGGATCACCAGCGCCGATAGCACCGGCACCAAATCCTGGCTGACCGATGGGAAGGCTGCGATAAACACCCGCAGCAATGCGGCAAACCCACCCGCCTTAGCCACTACGGCCATATAGGCAGTCACCGGAGTCGGGGCACCCTGGTAGACATCCGGCGTCCACATATGGAAAGGCACCACCGCCACTTTGAATCCCAGCCCGATCAGGATCAGCGCAGCACCAATCAGCAGCAGCAGGGGCGATTCGGTTGTGGAGGCCGCGGAAACAATTGCCATCAGGTCGGTTGCGCCAGTTGCTCCATAGATCAGTGCCACACCGTACAAAACAAACCCACCAGCGAAAGCTCCCAGCAGGAAGTATTTCAAACCTGCTTCTTCTGAGGCAGCATCGTTGGGGACAAAGGCCGCCAGAATATACAATGGGATCGAGAGCAGTTCCAATGCCAGAAAGACCACAATCAGGTTGGCGGCAGATGCCATCAGCATTGCCCCAGCGATCGAGAAAAGCATCAGGACATAATACTCACCGCGCTCCCAGCCCATCCGTTTATTGTAATCATACGCCAGGGCAATCGAGAACAGGCCGGAACCCAGCACCAGCACATACATAAACAGCGAATACCCATCCACCGTCAGCATGTTCTTAAATGCTGTCGTTTCGACACCAAACTGAGAAACTGTCAGGAACAATGCGGCCAGCAAACCAACCGCCGCAAGGACCAACGTCAGGCCGCGGCGCTTCGTGAAGGCTTCGACCATCAGCAGCGCCAGCGCCCAAACCACCACAAACACTATCGGAAGAATATTGACCAGATCTTCTATCGTATACCCAGACATGGCTGCGTCCTACATTCCCAACGTCGCGACCAGATGTTCCACCGTCGGAGCCATCAGGTCAAAGAACGGCTTGGGATACAAACCGATCCAAAAGATCAGCACCAGCAGGGGCACCAGCGTGACCACTTCGCGCCAGTTCAGGTCTTTCAGATTTTCATTCTTTTCATTGGTCAGCGGGCCGAGGAACATCGTACCGAACATGTACAGGATATAGACTGCCGCCAAAATCACACCGGCAGCAGCAAACCCGGCGTACAGCACGCCGTTATTCCCCAACAGCCCTTCCTGGCCGGCGCCCCAGGCACCCAACAGGATGGTGAACTCACCAACAAATCCGTTCAACCCGGGCAGCCCCATCGAAGAAAGGCTGACGATCAGGGTCACCACTGCGTACACTGGCATCACCTTCCACAGTCCGCCAAACTCGCTGAACTCGCGGGTGTGACGGCGTTCGTAGATGACACCGATCAAAAGGAACAACGCACCGGTGCTCAGCCCGTGGTTGACCATCTGCAAAATAGCGCCTTCAATCCCCTGCGGGTTGAGCGCAAATAAGCCCAGCATCACAAACCCGAGGTGGCTGACGGAGGAATACGCCACCAGTTTCTTCACATCCTTCTGCCAGTAGGAGACTGCCGCACCATACAGGATGCCGATCACCGCCAGCAGGGCCATCAGCCAGGCCCACTCTTTGGCCGCCTCCGGGAACAGCGGGATATTGAAGCGCAGGAAACCATAGGTACCCATCTTTAGCAGCACACCCGCAAGAATGACGGAGCCAGCAGTAGGCGCCTGTACGTGAGCGTCCGGGAGCCAGGAGTGCAAGGGCCACATCGGCACTTTGATCGCAAAGGCCGCCGCAAACGCGAAGAACAGCCAGGTTTGCAGGTTCTCCGGAATGCCGCCCTGCTCAATCAGCGCTGGCACATAGAAAGTCCCCTGGTTGTTGCCCAACCACAGGATCGCCAGCAGCATCAGGATGGAACCGGCCATGGTATACAGGAAGAACTTGATCGCCGCGTACATGCGCTCGGCGCCGCCCCAAATCCCGATCAGGAAATACATCGGGACCAGGGTGAATTCCCAGAACACGTAGAACAGGAACAGGTCCTGCGCCAGGAAGACCCCGACCATCCCAACTTCCAGCAAGAGGAAGAAGAGCATAAAGTCCCGCACCCGGTCTTCGACCGCTGTCCAGGTAGACAGGATCGAGATCGGCGTCAGGAAGGTCGTCAGCAGCAGGAGCAGGATGCTCAGGCCGTCGACACCCAGCGCGTATTTGATCTCCCATGCACCAAAGGTGAACCAGGTCGCATTGACCTCCATTTGCAAGCCGGTTTCGCTGGCCTTGAATTGGGACAGCACCCACAGCGAGATCGCAAAGGTCACCAACGAGGCGACTAAGGCAGTCCATCGGGCGGCATCTTTCTGATCCTTTTTCAGGAACAATAGAACGAGCACCCCCACAAGCGGGAAGAAAGTTACCAAATTGAGTGGTTCTAGAATAAAGTCCATTACAATCCTCTTTATCGAAATGGTTATTGGCTACCGGAACAACACCAGGTAACCCAAAATCACCACCACGCCCGTGAACACGGCCAGAGCGTAGTTACGCACAAATCCAGTCTGTAATTTACTCAGCCAGCCGGCCGAGCCTTGTGCACCTTGTGCCAACAAATAAGAAATCTTATCAATCACTCCCATATCGATCGGGTTGGCCAGGAAATTGGCCAACCGTTGGAAGTTATCGCGGATACCTTTCTCGTGGAACCAATCGTGCCAGAAAGACCAGTCGATGGTCTGAGATAAGAATTTTGCCAGTTTTTCGTACGGAGTCAGGATGACCGCCTGGTACAGCTCATCCACCCACCATTTGGCGTTCATGCCCTTGAAGATCGGGCCGAGTGCTTTCGCCAGCGGGTCGGTCTGTCCGCTCTTCAGCGGCTTGCGTCCATACACCAACCAGGAAATGAAGATCGCCGCAACCGCAATCAGGGTGGATTGGATCGCCACGCTGAAGCTGAATTCCGGGATGTGCAGTTCGTGCCCGAGAGAAACCTTCAGCGTGTATTCCAGCCAGTGGCCAAATCGATGCGGTTCCAGCCCGCTCTCGAACGGCCAGTTCATAAAGCCGCCCAGGGTTGACAGGATCGCCAGCACCACCAGCGGGAGGAGCACCGTCCACGGGCTTTCTTTGGCCTCTTCTGCGGCATGGTGGCGAGGTTCGCCAAAAAATACCATCCACACCTGCCGGCCCATATAAAAGGCGGTGAACGCCGCCGCAATCACCAGCAGCCAGTAGACCGCCATCGCACCTTCAAAGTGCGAGGCGTCCAGCAGGATCTCATCCTTGGACCAGAACCCGGCAAACGGGAAAATCCCTGCCAGGGCCAGTGTCCCGGCCATATAGGTCCAGAATGTCCAGGGGATCTTCTTGCGCAGGCCGCCCATATTGCGCATGTCCTGCGGGTCGAAAACCTCGCCGTGGTGATCGTCGTGGCCGTGGTCGTCATGCCCATGACTCGCGTCGGCGTCGCCAGTTTCCACCAGGGGATGGTGCCCGCGCTCCACAGCTAAGATCACCGAGCCGGAGCCAAGGAACAAAAGCGCTTTGAAGAAGGCATGCGTCACCAGGTGGAACATCCCGGCCACATAGGCGCCCATCCCAACCGCGGCCACCATGAAGCCCAACTGACTGACGGTTGAATAAGCTAGCACCTTTTTAATATCGTACTGCCCGACGGCAATCGTTGCCGCAAACAGGGCCGTGGCCGCGCCGACCAGGGCGACCATCACATGCACACCCTCCACTGCGCTGAAGACCGGCGCTGACCGCGCCACCAGATACACGCCCGCCGTCACCATTGTGGCCGCATGGATCAAAGCCGAGACCGGGGTTGGGCCAGCCATCGCATCCGGCAGCCAGACATACAGCGGGATCTGAGCCGATTTACCGGTCACACCCAGCAGCATAAAGCCAGCAATCCACCACACCAGGCTTTCCGGTCCTTCATAATGGGCCACTTCCGGGAACAGTTCACTGAAGGAGAGCGTTCCGAAGTGCCAGAAAGTCAGGAACATCGCCATCAGGAAGCCAAAGTCTCCCACCCGGTTGGCAATGAAGGCCTTCTTGGCCGCATATGAGTTCTGCGTGCCTTCGGTGGCGTCGGGGTTCTTGGTAAACCAGAAGCCGATCAGCAGGAACGAGCATAAGCCAACCCCTTCCCAGCCGACGAACAGCATCAGGTAGCTGTTGCCGCTCACCAGGATCATCATCATGGCAATGAACAAATTCAGGTAAATAAAGAAGCGCGCATAGCTCTTGGGGTCCCCTTTATAGCGCACGTCATAATGCATATAGCCGACCGCATACAGGTGGATCAGCGTTCCGACGCCGGAAACCACCAGCATCATTGTCACCGATAGCGTATCCACCCGGAACTCCCACGGGATGGAAAAACTCCCGATATGAAGCCACTCGGCTAACTTGTAGACCATCGCTTCCCCGTGGGCTCCCTGCAGGGTGATGAACTGGAGCACCGAAACCACCAGCGAGAGGGCGGAGGCCGATACAGCCGTAATTGCCACACCAAGCTCTCCCCACCGGCGGCCGAAGATGATGTTCAGCAGCAGGCCGATCACCGGAAAGAACACGATCCAGGGAACCAGTTCTAAAAATCCTGTTGTCGTTGTTTCACTCAGTAGCATGTGTTACTCCTCGCAGCACTCCGGGTTACCCCTTGAGTGTGCTGGCCTCATCAATATTGATCGTCTGCTTGGTGCGGAAGACCGCCACAATCAGGGCCAGGCCGACCGCGACTTCCGCCGCAGCCACGGTCATCACAAAAAAGACGAAGATCTGCCCGCCAAGGGCTTCAAACATGCGGGCAAAGGCCACAAACAGCAAATTGGCCGCGTTCAGCATCAATTCGATCGACATGAAGATAATGATCGCATTCCGGCGGGTGAGCACCCCCATTGTCCCGATGATGAACAGAATTGCCGACAAACCAATGTAATATTCAATCGAAACCATCGTTTCCTCTCCTCCGCTTCCCTAATTACCAGGCTTGCGCCGTACCCGCCGGGCAATCACAATCGCCCCGATCATGGCTGCCAGCAGCAGGAATGCGGTGATCTCGAAGGGCAGCAGGTAGTCGTTGAACAACACCCGGCCAACATTCTGCGGGGTGCCAAAATCTGCCAGTGCCCTGAATTCAGCAAACACCGTATCCCGGAAGAAGATTACAACATAAAGCTCTGCCAATAAGAACAATGCCAGCACCACGGCGGCTGGTTTTTGCCAATCAAACTTGGTCGTACCACCGGTGAGTTCCTCGGCGCCCAACAACATGATTACAAACAGGAACAGCACCATAATCGCCCCAGCGTACACCGTGACATGGGTCATGGCGATAAAGGGAGCGCCCAGGATGATATAAAACACCGCCACGGTGGCAAAGTTGAGGATCAGGAACAGGGCTGAATAGACCGCATTCCTATTCAGCAGCATCCCGATCGCAGAACCGATCGCCACCACAGCCAGGATAATGAAAACAGTTAGATTTGCGTCCATAAGCTCTCTCTTCCTACTGCGGGTCTTTCATGTCCGGGATCGAACGGGTGAACACACCCGGTTCCACCGCTTGTGGGGTGGGCTCTTTGCCATCCGGAACCGGATCAAGCAGCATCTCCCGGTCATAGATGGAGGTGCGCTTATCCGTGAAGGACAGTTCGTAGTCGTGGCCCAGTTCAATCGCCTGTGTTGGGCAGGCATCTTCACAGTAGCCGCAGTAGATGCAGCGCATCATGTTGATTTCGTAGGTACTGGCATAGCGTTCACCAGGCGAAAATCGTTTTTCATCGGTATTCTCGGAGGCTTCCACAAAGATCGCATCTGCCGGGCAGGCAGATGCGCACAAAGCACAGCCAATGCACTTCTCCAGCCCGTTATCATACCGGCGCAGGTGGTGGCGGCCTTTGAACCGCGTCACCATCACACGCTTATCTTCCGGGTACTGCAGCGTGACGGGTTTCTCAAATACCGACTTTAAGGTCGTCCAGAGACCTTTTACGATTGGCAGCGGGTTGTATATACTCATATCGCTTCCTCGTTTCCTTGAAACCTATAAACCAAAAATGCTGATGATCAGGGCCGTCAACAAGATGTTGATCAGCGCGAACGGCAGCATGATTTTCCAGCCAAACCCCATCAGGCGGTCATAACGGAAGCGCGGCAGGGTCGCTCGCACCCAGATCATGATCCCCAGACAGAAGATGATCTTAAGCAGCAGGTACAGCGGGCCAAGCCAGGGCACCTGGTCTACCCAGGGCCCGGAGAAGCCACCCAAAAACAGGGTACTGAACACCGCGCTCATCGAAAACATCTTGACATACTCGCCCATGAAGAACAGGGCAAATTTCATCCCGGAATACTCCGTATGGTACCCGGCAACCAGTTCCTGCTCAGCTTCGGGCATATCAAACGGCGCCCGGTTGACCTCTGCCAGCACAGCGATGAAAAACAGGATCGCAGTCGGCAGCAAGGGAACGACATACCAGATGAAATCCTGCTGGCCTTTGACAATATCCGCCAGGCTCATGCTCTCCGCCAGCATGATCGGCGGTAAGAAGGACAAGCCCAGGGCCAATTCATACGAGATCATCTGGGCTGTCGATCGCAGCCCGCCGAGCATGGCATATTTATTGTTCGAAGACCAGCCCGCCAGCACAATCCCATACACCGCGATCGAGGTGACCGAAAGGATATACAGGATCCCAACATTCAGGTCATTGCTGATGCCCAGCTCGATCGTCCGTCCAAAGAAATTCGCTTCCGTTCCCCAGGGCACCACGCCCATCACGATGATCGCCGGCGCCATCGTCAGGATCGGGGCTATCATAAAGGCCACCTTATAGGCATACTGCGGGACCAATTCTTCTTTGAAGATCAGCTTGACACCATCCGCAACCGGCTGCAGCAGCCCCCAGGGGCCGGCCCGGTTCGGGCCGATCCGCACCTGGATGCGGGCCAGAAAACGGCGCTCGTAATAAGTTGTATAGGCAAAACCGGTCAGGCAGATTACCGTCACCACCGCGCTTTTAAGTGCCCATTCAAGGATCATGCCTGTTGTTTCATTCATAGGTGCATCCTTATTTCTTTACCGCGACCGGTGCTGGAGTGGTGATTGGCAGCCCAAAGCTGCGCGGCACCAGGACAACACCCTGCGGTAAACTTTCATCAATTTTCACTTCTACATCAGCGCTGAAGCCGTTCAATTCTATGTTGGCGCTGCCGTTCAGGCCTATTTTGGCGGCGTCTGCCCCGCTGACAACCACAAACGGCTCATCAATGCGCGGGAACATCACCGCCGCAAAGCGCATCGTATTGCCCTGGTCGTACAGGCGGGTGACCGGGTAAGCAACCAATCCCTCTGCAGGGGTTTCGGCCGGGAGTTCGAAAATCTCCAGGCTGACCGGTTCGCCGCGCCCGGCGGCAGTTTCCAGCTGTACACCAAGACCTTGCAGGTTGGCATATCCTGTTCCGCCATAATACAGGTCATCGCGTCCAATAATCGGCCATTGCTGGCTCACTTCTGCCAGCTTCTGGTAGTCCAGGTCAGCATAGTCTGCAAACTTGCTCACGATGCTGTAAAAGACCATTCCGGCCGCAGTTTTTTCCAGTTCCAGTCCCAGACGCCCGGCAATCTCACCTGTGATCGCAAAATCAGCTTTGGTAGCACCCACAGCTGGCACAGCCGGATAGAAACGCTGCACCCGGCGTTCACCATTGGTGGTCGTACCTTCACGTTCAGTGAAGGACTGCGCCGGCAAGACCAGATCGGCCAGTTCCATGCTGGCAGCATGGTGCAGTTCCTGCACGATCACAAACTCCGCTGCCTGAAGCGCCTGCTTCAAAGCGGGATCATCACCAGCGGGGTCAACTGCGACCAGGTAAGCCACTTTGGCAGCTTTCAGGTCGTCTGCCAGGGTGCTGCTGGGGCGTAAGCCCATATCCCAACCGCCCTGAGCGTTGCCTTTATCCCAAACTCCAATCAGGCCATTGTTGGCTCTGCCGGTATGTCCGGTGGCCACCAGCAGGTTGGCGCAGGCCTTGGCCAGCCCGGTTGATGCTGCCAGGTCGGTGCCTTCGCTGCCGAAGAGGACCACGGCGTTCTTGGCTTCTGCAAATGCAGTTGCTGCAGCTTTCACCATGCCATCTCGGGCCAACTGCTTGACCGTTTCAGAAAGATTGGGCTGCTTGGGTGAGATAGCGCTCAGCAAAGCCATCACGGAGGCGGCTTCCTGTCCATAAGCATAGCGGATCTTGAACTCCGCATACCGGTCAGTCTTGGTATGCCGCGGGTTGGCCACAATCAGGGTCGCGCCGCGCTCGGCCGCCTGCTTAACTCGCAGCCAGTAAAGCGGAGCTTCTTCTTCCAGGTCGCTGGCGACCACCAGGATCGCATCGCCACCACCCAGATCGGCCAGATTGCTGTCTGGGCCCATGCCCACTTTGGCGGTCAGGTCACCGCCCATCATCTCCGAATACAGGGCGGCCTTGCCGCCTACTTTTTGGGTCAGCTGTTGGAGATTGAAGAAATCTTCATTCGAGAGCCGCCCGCCTGCCACCGAAACCAGCTGGCTTCCGGCCGCCTGAATTTTTTCTGCGGCCAGGTCGAGAGCCTCTTCCCAGCTGACAGGGACCAATTTACCTTCTTTGCGTACCATCGGGGAGGTCAGTCGGTCGTCGGCAGATGCGTAGTGATAGGCAAAGCGGCCCTTATCACAAATCCAGGTCTCATTGACCTGCTCGTTCTGGCGGGGCATGACCCGCTTGACGACCAATTGCCCACCGCTCTTCGCCTCACGGCGGGTATTCAGGGTCAGGTTGCAGCCCACCGCACACTGTGTGCACAGTGAAGCAGACGCCAGCATCTCCCAGGGGCGGGCACCAAAGCGGAAATCGGCTGTGGTCAGCGCACCCACCGGGCAGATATCGGTCGTGTTCCCAGACCAATATGAGTCAAACCCAGGTTCAGACCAGGTGGTGATCTCCAGGCTGCGTCCCCGATTGAAGAACCCGATCACCGGGTCGTCTACGATCTCGGATTGGAAACGGGTGCAGCGGGCACAATGGATGCAGCGCTCCCGGTCCAGGAAGATCAGGTCTCCCAGCGGGACGTGCTTGTCACCGGCCTTTTTATCCGTAAACACAAACCGGGATTCCCCGTGGCCGTGATCTATGGTCAGGTTCTGCAGCGGGCATTCGCCGCCTTTGTCACAAATCGGGCAGTCCAGCGGATGGGAAGTGAGGAAGAACTCCAGCACATCCTGCCGGGCTTTCTGGACTTTCTCACTGTATCCCAAAACAACCATCCCCTCAGAAACCACCTGGGTACAGCCTGTCACCAGGGTGCGCCCAAACTGGATCTGCGGTTTGCCATCCTCGCTCAGCACCGGCTGCCCGGTCGCCCGATCGGTCATCGGCCAGCCCACATCCACCAGGCACATCCGGCACATGCCGACCGGCTCCATCTTCGGATGGTAGCAGAAAACGGGGATATCATTCCCGATCATTTTCGCCGCGTCGACCACCAGCGTGCCTTCCGGAACAGTGACTTCAACATCATCAATGGTCAGGGTGACCATCTTTTCTTTTACCTGTTCTGCCATAGCTAAACCTTGAAGTCCTCGGAGAAGCGCTCGATCGAAGAAATCACTGCCATGGTGGAGAATTCACCCAAGGCGCACAAGCACTTCCCTTGCATATTGGTTGCGACATCTTGCAGCAGGTGCACATCGTTCTGGCTGGCACCGCCTTTCCAGATCCGTTCTGTCAGGCTTTGCATCCAGAAGTTGCCTTCCCGGCACGGGGTGCACTTACCGCATGATTCGTGTTTGAAGAAGTGAATGGTCTTATTGACCAGCCAGCGCATATCAACCGTCTCATCCAGGACGATAATAGAAGCCGAGCCGAGGTCTGCTCCCAGGTTGCGGACAGTTTCATACGCCATCGGGGTATCGAGGGCCTCGTCCGTCGCCACAATCACGGATGAGGATGCCCCGGCGGACATTATCCCTTTGATCTTGTTCCCATTGACAATTCCGCCGCCGTATTCATAGATCAGTTCGCGGTAGGTAGCGCCAAAGGGCAGTTCGTAATTGCCCGGCTTGTTGACCTTGCCAGACAGGCTGAACACCTTGGTCCCGGCGCTTTCTTCGGTGCCGAACGAACGGTACCACTGCGCACCTTTTTCCAGAATCAGGGCAACATTGGCCAGGGTTTCCACATTGTTCACCACGGTCGGCTTGTTGTACAGGCCGACTGCTGGCGGGAAAGGCGGGCGCAAGCGGGGCTGGCCCATAATCCCTTCCATCGAGTTGAGCAAGGCGGTCTCCTCACCGCAGATGTAAGCACCTGCGCCGAGGTGAGTGTAGATATTCAGGGAATAGTCCGTCCCAAACAGGTTCTCGCCCAACAGTTTTTCCTCATGCAGTTTCTGGATCTGCTGGTCCAGCTGGTGAGCAACCTGCCAGAACTCGCCGCGCAGGTAAATATAGATATCGTTGGCTCCGATGGCGAAGGCCGTGCACATGATCCCCTCAAAGAACTGCCAGGGGTTCTTCTCCATGATCTCCCGGTCTTTGAAGGTACCCGGTTCAGATTCATCGGCATTCACCACCAGGTAATGCGGCCAGTTGTTGTTATCCACAAACATCCATTTGCGCCCGGCGGGAAATCCTGCACCGCCGCGGCCGCGCAGCCCGGAGTCCAGCACGATCTGCTTGATCTCGTCCGGCGGCATGGAAGTGACAACTTTCTTGAAGGTCTCAAAACCTCCCTGGCCGGTATAGACGTCAAATTGGCCGATATCAGGAATATCCCGATGACGGAGCAGGAGCCGGTGGCCGGTTACTTTTTGTCCTGCCATATCAGTCCTCCTTTTCCTGCTGTTTCCAGGACTCAATCAGGGCCATCGTGCTCTCCAGAGTCTGGTCTTCGTGGTAGGCGATCCCCTCTCCAGTTTGCACCTGGAACATGGGGGCTTTATCGCATGCGGCCAGGCACATCACGCCTTCAATCGTCACCAGGCCGTCTTCGGTCGTTTCCCCTACCTGGATCCCGACATTCTCGCATAATTTTTCCAGGAACTCGTCAGCACCGCGCAGGGCACAGGGCAGGTCGTTGCAAACCTGGATGCGGTACTTGCCGCCTGGTTTTTCATGGTACAGGGTGTAAAACCCAATGATCGAAGCCACTTCTGTAGGGGTGATGTCTAAAATCTCAGCAATCTCGGACATCTCTTTTTTAGTCACATACCCGCCTTCTCGCTGAGCAATGTACAGCAGCGGCATGACTGCCGAACGCTTGCGGTCTGCCGGGTATTTAGAAAGAATAGCCTCAATCTCAGTTGCGTATTTTTGTTGGAATGCGTTCACCGGTCTGTATCTCCCAAAACAATGTCAACGCTGCCGATGATCGCCACAAGGTCGGCCACATAGTGGCCTTTCGCGATCCAGGACAGTAATTGAATATGGCTGAACGAAGGCGTGCGCCACTTGATCCGGTAAGGTTTGGGGCCGCCATCGCTTTCTAACATGACCCCCAACTCACCGCGCGGGGATTCAACCACGGAGTAAACCGAACCTTTGGGGACATCATAGCCTTCAGTCCACAGTTTGAAATGATGGATGACCGCCTCCATGCTGCGGCTTAGTTCAGAACGCGGCGGGGGGACAAACTTGCGGTTGTTGCTGCAGAAGGGGCCCATTGGCAGCCGGTTGATCGCCTGATCGATAATCTTCACAGATTGGCGCATCTCCTCGATGCGGCACAAGTATCGGGCATACACATCGCCATCGGTGTGTGTGGGCACATCGAAATCATACTGCTCGTACCCGGAGTATGGCTGCACTTTGCGGATATCATAATCAATTCCGGAAGCGCGGGCAGTGGAACCAGTCGCCCCCCAGGCCAGGGCCTGCTCTCTGGTCATCTTGCCAATCCCGCGCACCCGGTCGATGAAGATCGGGTTCTTGGTCAGCAAATCTTCGTACTGCTGGATGCGGCCCGGCATATACGCGATAAATTTCCGCACGGCGTCTTCAAACTCGACCGGCACATCCCGCCACAAACCGCCTGGCCGGATGTAGGTGGTCATCATGCGCTGCCCGGAGCACATCTCCATAATATCGAGGATATATTCACGCTCACGGAAGCAGTACAGGAAGACCGACATCGCCGCCAGGTCGAGCGCCTGGGTGCCCAGCCACACCAGGTGAGAGGCAATTCGCTGCAGTTCAGCAAAAATGACCCGGACCACCTGGGCACGTTCAGGAACATCCAACTCGGCCAATTTCTCAACCGCCAGGCAGTAAGCCAGGTTGTTGCCCATCGTGTTCAGGTAATCCAGGCGGTCAGTCATCACCTCGGCTTTGGCGTAGGTCTTGGCTTCCATGTTCTTCTCGATGCCGGTATGCAAGAAACCGATATCGGGAATACAATTCACAATAATTTCACCATCTAGCTCCAGCAGCAAACGCAGCACGCCGTGTGTACTGGGGTGCTGGGGTCCCATATTGAGCAGTAGGGTGTCACCCTCAAACGCCTGCTCACTGACCAGGTGCTTGAGTTCGTCTAATGTAGTTTCTACTCTTTCCAGCATAGCCATAAGCGCTTCACCTATTCCTTCGGGCGCGGTTTGCGCTGGTCGATTTCGTCATAGTTGAACGTGAACTGCACTTCTTCATACCCCAGCGGGTAATCTTTGCGCAGTGGGTGGCCTTCCCAATCGTAAGGCATCAGAATGCGCCGCAGGTCGGGGTGACCTTCAAAACGAATGCCGAACATATCCCACAGCTCTCGCTCGAGCCAGTTGGCATTCAGGAATACACCGGTCATTGTATCCATTGTGGGTTCGTTTCCGTCCAGCGGCACCCGCAGTGTCAGGCGGATGTGCTCGGAAATGGAATTGAACTGGTACACCACATGGAAGCGAGGACTGGCGTCAGGGCCGTAATCCACCGCCGTGATATCCGCCATGATTTCAAAGTTGTGTCCATCGCGCAGTGTTTGGGCCGCCGCCACGATCTTGTCCGGGGCTACCAGGACCTGCACCTGACCGCGAAATTCATTGGCCTGGCCGCCAAAATGGGCCTCCATATCCTGAACAGCTTGTTTCAAGGCATCATTTTCCATAACTCACCTGCTATGCCCAATCTTTCATCTTCTCGCCCTGAACTTTTTCGTGCAGGGTGACAATCCCGTGGATCAGTGCTTCTGGCCGCGGCGGGCAGCCAGCAACAAACACATCCACCGGCACAATTTCGTCCACCCCCTGGACAATCGCGTAATTATTGAACACACCGCCGCAGGAAGCACAATCGCCCATCGCGACCACCCATTTGGGGTCGGGCATCTGGTCATACAGCCGGCGCAGTACCGGAGCCATTTTGCGTGAGACCCGGCCGGCCACGATCATCAGATCGGACTGGCGAGGACTGGCGCGCATTAACTCCATGCCAAACCGGCTCATATCAAAATGCGCCCCTTGGGCTGCCATCATCTCGATCGCACAGCACGCCAGTCCGAAGAGCATCGGCCACATGGCTCTGGTGCGGCTCCAATTAACAAGGTCTTCCAACCGGTGAGTGACAACTCCCATGTTGCCGAGTTTTTGTTCTATTCCCATTCAAATGCTCCCTTCTTCAACGCATACACAAAGCCCACCAATAAAATGAATACGAAGATCGCCATCTCGATGATGCCGAAAAGGCCGAGTTCCCGGTAGACGACCGCCCACGGGAACAGAAAGATCACTTCAACATCAAACAAGATAAACAGCACGGCCACCAGATAAAAGCGGATCGGCATTTGTCTGGTTCCAGGGCCATACGGCATCATGCCCGATTCATATGGAGCACCTTTTCGCTGTGTGGGTCGGCGCGGGCCAAATAAATGACCCAAGACCGTCACCAAGATTCCCAGGGCGACGGTTATTCCGATCAGGATGGCAATTGGGTAATACGCTTGTAGCATGGCACACCTTATCTTTATTATTTAGTTGTACTGAAATTTGATAACGCGAAAACAGCTGCGTTATACGCAAGCTCCAACCATCTGTTAGTTTAACACATGCTCAAATCAACGTCCAGTACCTTTTTTCACAAGTAACTTTACCTATTTTATCCTATTAATCTATTTTGTGCAAATATTCTCAAACACTTAGAAAGCTATGCAATAAAATTCTTCTGCAATGTCTCCTTTCAGAGCATTTAGATAGATTCTAAATCGGGTGGGGTTTAGCCGTAGAGATGATGAATGGCTGGATACCTCTACCCGTTTTTTAGTGCCTCTACCGCCTCAAAAGTCGCTTCCATCACCCGAAACAGCTGGTCGTACGGGATCGGCGGAGGCCCGCCTGCCAGGATGGCAGACACAAACACATCCCATTCAGCAGCATGCCCCTTATCCTGGCGCAGGCGTGATTTTTCAACCTTGCGGGAACCGCGATAGATTGTTTCCAACTGGCGGAAATCATCCAGCACTGCCACCCGACCGCCGCTGAAGACCTCCACCCGCTCCTTTGAAGCGGATTTATCCCCATTGGCCAGGTAGCTGACCGTCCCCAAAGAACCATCCGGGAAAGCCAGGTGGATCAGCACATTATCCTGGCGGTAGCGCCCAAGATCAGGCAGCGCCTGGGCCGAAACAGAGACCGGCGGCGCTCCCACCAGCCAGGTGATGAAATCGATGAAATGACAGCCTTCCCCCATGATCCTCCCACCGCCCTGGGTCAAGTCGTGCACCCAATGTTCAGGCGGGATAAACCCGGCATTGACCCGGTAATGGGCCACCAGCGGCTCGGCGCTGCCAGCCAGGAAGTCCTTCATGCGGACTGCCAGCGGGGCAAAACGCCGGTTGAAACCGACCATCAGCAGCGGTGCGCCCGACTGCTCCACTTCTGCGCGGATCTCGGCAAGTTCCTCCCGCGTCAGGGCCAGCGGTTTCTCGCAAAACACATGCTTGCCTGCCCGCAAGCCCGCCAGGGTCTGCCCGGCATGCAGGTGGTGGCGGGTAAGCACAGCCAGGGTATTCACTGAAGGGTCATGGATCACTTTGCCAGTATCGCTGGTGGCGTAGCTGAACCCGTGCTTGCTGGCAGCATGCTGCGCGCTGCGTCCAGACCCGGATGCGACCCCAACCAGCTGAATATCGCGGTGCTTGGCTGTGACAGGGAAGATGACCGCCCCGGCAAAATTTCCCGCGCCCAGTACGCCCAATTGGACAACATCCGTGCGGGATGCCTGGCTGGGCACCAGCTGTACGGTCTGCTTGCTGCCCAGGTCTGCTTCACCAGTTTCCGGATACGTCAGCAGCACCCCCAGGAAAGGTTCCTGTTCCTTGCCTGTGATCAATTCGTAAGCGGTTGCGCCCTGCTCAATGGGGAATCGATGGCTGATCAACGGAGTGACATCTACTTTGCCCTCACCAATCAGGTTGACAAATGCGCTCAGGTTGCGGCCGGCTGTCCAGCGCACAAAGCCGCGCGGGTAATCGTGTCCGCCTTCCTCATACGCCGGGTCATAGCGCCCCGGCCCGTAAGAGCGGGAAACAATAAAATCAATCTCTTTATAGAAATACACTTTGCGGGGGAGGTTCATGCCCACCGCGCCCACAGCCACTACCCGGCCGCGGTCGCGGCACAGTTCTCCAGCCAGTTCGACCGGATCATTGGAAGGGGTGTCAGCACAGATCAGGACGATATCCGCCCCGGCGCCCTGAGTGAACGCCTGAAAGGCATCTTCGGCCTGAGCGCGCACGACTGCCTCAGCGCCCATCTGGCGTGCCAGGGCCACTCGCTGCTCATCCAGATCTACCCCAAACACGCGGCAGCCAGCAGCCCGTGCCAGGCCAACCGAGATCAGTCCCAGCAGGCCCAGGCCAATCACAGCGACTGTTTCGCCAACCTGAGGCTGCCCAAGCCTGAAGCCATGCAGGGCGATGGAACCAAGGGTGCCAAATGCCCCGGATTCGAAATCGACCTTATCTGGCAGGGAAGCCACCAGGTTTACCGGCACAACCGCATATTCAGCATGAACGGCATAGCCGCCCCCAGCACATGCCACCCGCTGGCCTACCCGGAAATTCTGCACACCCTCTCCCAGGGCGACGATCGTCCCGGCAGATGAATATCCCAGGGCCATCGGCTGGTCCAGACGGTTGAACGCCGCCTCGACCGTGGAAAGCACCCCTTCACGGCGGGCTTTATCCAGCACCTGTTTAGCCAGGTCCGGGCGGGCTTGCACTTTACCCAGTAAGGATTTCTCGGCAAACTCAACCACCATGCGCTCGGTCCCGGCAGAGACCAGCGAGGCGGCTGTCTTCACCAGTACCATCCCCGGCTGAGGAGCAGGCACCGGCACCTCGACCACCCGGGATTCCCCATCCCGCATACTTTGCAGCAGCTGTTTCATGTTCCCTCGTTATGCAATCATTTTGCAAAAATTCTACCACGGGAAACGGATAAGGTCGTTGGTTGGTTAGGCACCTTGAAAGACAGAAACTTTCCAACAACGGTTGGGTTATATTGGGCGAGACAACCATCTTGCCAGGCATCCTGCCCAGAAAAATCTGTTTACTTTGCTGCAATCAGCCTTTAATCACCTTCCAACCTTCCCCATCACACCAACCATGCTCGCTGTCCGGCAGTGATGATTGGCAATTTTCTGAATCTTTACCATTCATACTTAAGGAGAAAAACCATGATAAAAGTTGAAAGTTCCGTCACGATCAACCGGCCGGTTGAAACTGTATTCCAGTATGTAACTGATGCGGACAGTTCCACCAAGTGGCAAAACGGGGTTGAGGCAGTCGAATACGAGGGCGAACAGAAAGTCGGCAGCCAGTATACAGAAGTGCGCAAGTTCATGGGACGCGAGATGCGCACAACCCTCGAGATCACCGCCATGGAAGCCAATCAGCTCTGGGCCGCCAAGACCCTGTCAGGCCCGGTGCCCTACCATGTGCATGTCACCTTCGAAACGGTGCCAGAAGGTACCAGAATGATCACCGTTGTGGAAGCGGAACCAAAGGGATTTTTCAAGCTGGCCGAGAGCGCCGTGAAGAAACAGCTCGAGAGCGGCATGGAAGAAGACAACCAGACCCTGAAAACCCTATTGGAAGCTGACTAATATCCGCCGGGGCATTCGGATCCAGCCGGATTCAAAAAGCAGATCTGCACCCCCCATTTCTGAGTTATAATTCGCGACTTGGAGCAATTAACGTACAAGGAGACCCCAAGTGACAGATCCAAGAATGCTGAAACACGCCGACATCCTGGTCAATTATTCGACTGAAATCCAGCCGGGAGACCGGGTCGTGATCGAAGCCACCACCGCCGCTGAACCCATGCTGGAAGCGCTCATCGAGCGCATCCTTGAAAACGGCGGCTATCCCTACCTGATCACCAAACTGCCCAGGGAAGAAGCCATCTTTTATCAATTTGCCAAAGAAGCCCAACTGCTCCAGACCCCGGAATTTCTCCAGATGGCCTACGAGCAGTTCGAGGCGCGCATCCGCCTGCATTCCCTGACAGATACCAAACACCTCAGCAATGTGGACCCGGAAAAACAAGCCTTATTCTCCAGGGCGATGTCGCCGATCCTCTCCACCCAGATGCGTCGCGGCTTGTCACGCGATCTGAAATGGTGCACCACCCTCTACCCCACCCAGGGCTATGCCGATGAGGCCGGGATGAGCCTGGATGCCTACAAGGATTTTGTGTATGGTGCCATACATGCCGACACCGATGACCCGGTCAGCTACTGGGAAAAAGTCAGACGAGAGCAGGCCCACTACATAACGCTGTTTGAAGGCAAAGACAAAGTAGTGCTGCGCGGCCCCAATGTGGACCTGCGCCTATCCATCAAGGGCCGGAAATTTTCCAATTCCTGCGGGCTTAAAAATATGCCGGATGGTGAAATTTTCACCGGACCCGTAGAGACCTCTGTCCACGGATGGGTGCGCTACACCTATCCCTCGGAGCATGAAGGCCGGGTAGTGGAAGATGTTGAACTGGAATTTGTGGAAGGCCGCGTGCTGCACGCCAAAGCCGGCAGGAACCAGGACTTTCTGGTACGAATGCTGGACAGTGACCCAGGAGCCCGGTATGTGGGTGAATTTGCGATCGGCCTCAACTTCGAGATCAACAAGTTCACCGGCAACATCCTCTTCGATGAGAAAATTGGCGGCTCCTTCCATATGGCCCTCGGTGCGGGATACCCCGAAACCGGCAGCCAGAACAAGAGCCAGATCCACTGGGATATGATCTGTGATATGCGCAAGGATGCAGAGATCCTGGTGGATGGTGAAGTGGTCTATAAAGACGGGAAGTTCATCGCCTGAACCCGACATGCAGATATTTTAAAACAGACCCGGAACAGGGTCTGTTTTTGCATATCAAAGCTCCACTGAAGGTTTACATCCCCCAATAGCCGCGGCGCAGCGGGGTCAGGTCTTCAGCAGTGATGAAAGCCGAATCATCCAGGCTTTCTACCAGTTCCCTGGCCTTCCTGGAATGCTTACGCTTCACACTGACGCTGAGCATCGACACCGTACCATCTCGCCCGCGTCCGGAAAATTCGGTCACTGCAAACCCTTCCCCGCGCAGGGTCTCTGCAATCAGCGCTCCCCGGTTGGGGCTGATCACCCTCAGATGGGTATAGCCGACTGCCAGGCGTTCATCCAGCAGCATGCCGACAATACTGCCGACACCAAAGCCCAAAGAATACGCGGCAATATTTACCCAGTTATCCAGGTTTTGAATTACCGAAGAGAGGGTATATAGGTAGATCAACGTCTCGATCACTCCAAAGACAAACGCCAAAGGCTTCTGCCCGCGAGCCATCATGCGGATACGCAGTGTATCCAGCGACATATTGATCACCCGCAGGGCAAAAATAAGCCCTGCCCCTAACCAAAGGTTCGTGTTGATTAAATCTAACATAATAGTATTGTACCGAACTATTCTTCCTGATGGAATACGATCGAAGCTGCATTTCTGCTGCCTCCAGGCTGTATTCCGATGACAACCAAAGGGACGGCCAATAATATATTGGCCGTCCCAACATCCCACTCGGTCCTGGGTGGATGTTTCCGAGAGCAAATCAGGATTTTATTTTATTTTTCACCTTGCCGTTTGCCTGAGCCGTCATTTCCATCACCGGCAGATACAGGTCGTCCATGTATTCTTTGACCATGCGGCTCATGCTGAAGCGCGGGGCCAGGGTGCGGATACATTCCTTGATCTTCCTGACCCATTCAACCGACATATTCACCCCAGAGCTGCGGTCGTAATACAGTGGGATAATTTCCTTTTCCAAAATGTCATACAGGCTCGAGATATCCTCTGCATCCTGCAGATTCGGATCATCATACTGCTTATCTTTACCAATCGCCCAGCCATTGCGGCCGTTGTAGCCCTCACGCCACCAGCCATCCAGGATCGAAAAGTTCAGCACACCATTCAGGGCCGCTTTTTGCCCAGAGGTTCCGGAGGCTTCGTTGGGGCGGCGAGGAGTGTTCAGCCAGACATCAACACCCTGCACCAGGTACCGGGCCAGGTTCATGTCGTAATCTTCCAGGAAAACCAGCCGTCCGCCGGTTTCTGCCTTCTTGACCTTGCGGTACACTTCCTGGATCAGCAGTTTTCCCGGCTCATCTGCCGGATGGGCTTTCCCGGCAAAAATGATCTGAACCGGCATATTGGGTTTATTCACCATTGCCAGCAAGCGGTCAAATTCCTTCAAAATCAGTCCGGCCCGTTTATACGTAGCAAAACGGCGGGCAAAACCGATGGTCAGCATATAGGGGTCCAGCAGCGAGCCAGCGGCCACAACCTGCACCGGGTGAATCGTATCTTTCAGCCACTGCTGGCGAGCGCGCTCGCGCATGTAGGCAACCAGTTTGCGTTTGAGGTGCCGCCGGACTTCCCACAAGTCTACATCAGGGATATTGAGCACATCTTCCCACATCTCAGGGTCATCCAGATTGGTTCTCCAGCCCTCTGGAAGGTGTTTGTCAAACAACACCCCCATACTGCGGGCCAACCAGGTGCCGGTATGCACACCATTGGTAATGTAGGAAATCGGCACATCATATTCTTTCCGGTCGGGCCACAGGAACTGCCACATTTTTCGGGCCACCTGCCCATGCAGCTCAGACACACCATTGATCTTCTCAGCCATCCTGATCGCCAGGATAGGCATGCTGAAGGTCTCTCCCCAGGAGACCTTGTGACGCGCAAGGTTGATAAAAGCCTCCCGATCCAGCGTGAGCTTGGGCCACAATTCCGCAAAATATTTGTCGATCAGCCACAACGGAAACTCATCGTTGCCAGCCGGCACCGGGGTATGGGTGGTGAAGAGGGTACTGCTGCGGATCAGTTCAACAGCCTCGTCAAAACTTAAGCCCTGTTCCACAAATTCGTATGCGCGCTCAAGGCTCAAAAACGCCGAGTGCCCCTCATTCATATGCCAGACATCCGGGCTGTAACCCAGCTTTCTCAAGGCACGCACCCCGCCGATCCCCAGGATAATCTCCTGTGAAATCCTCAGATCAAGGTCGCTGCTGTACAGCCGCGCCGTCAGGCGGCGGTCATTCTCAGAATTCCCCTCAACATCGGTATCCAACAAATAGAGTGGCACTCTGCCGACCCGGATCTCCCAAAAGCGCGCCAGCACTGTCCGGCCAGGGAGATCCACTGAAACGGTTATCGGGGCATCATCTTCATCCAAAACAGGCAGAACCGGAAGGTCTTCAAACGCGACATGGACCTCGTCAGCGGTCTGCCATCCATCATCATTGATATGCTGGGTAAAGTACCCGCGCGTATAAAAGAACCCGATTCCCACAAACGGCAAGCCGAGATCAGAGGCTTCTTTGGCATGATCTCCGGAAAGCACACCCAACCCACCGGCATAGATCGGTAATGTTTGGTGCAAGCCGAATTCGGTAGAAAAATATGCAATCTGGCGGTCTTTCAGGTCTCGGTGGTGTTCAAGATACCAGGTATCTTTGGCTTCCATGTAGGTATCAAAGTCTCGGAGCACCTTCTTGTAATGCTTCATATAATTGCGGTCATGGATGACCGCATTCAGATCCGTACGCCTGACCTTGCGTAAAAACAACACAGGGTTTTGAGAGGTCTCTTCCCATAAATATGGGTCGATCCAGGAATAAAGCCGCTGGGCCTCTGGTCTCCAGGTCCACCATAAGTTGTATGCAAGCTTCCCCAAACGGGCAATCTTCTCCGGCAAATCGAAGTTGTTTGCTGGTTGTCCTCTAAATTGATTCATAAACAATCACCTCTATCAGGTTATGCAACCGGTTGCGCAATTTTACCATTCGTCACCCTTCCAGGGAAGGTATTAACAGAAGCAATGATATAATACCTAGAAGTCATCCTCTTTCTCTATTTTTAATCGCAAATGAGTGAAATCGAAGAAATCAAAGCTCGACTGGATATTCTAGATATTGTTTCCGAAAATGTGCAGCTGAAACGTTCCGGAAAGAATTATACTGGATTTTGTCCCTTCCATGCCAACACCCGGACTCCAGCTTTCGTCGTCTGGCCCGATACCGGGACATGGCGCTGTTTTGGTGAATGCGGTGAAGGTGGCGATATCTTTAAATATGTGATGAAACGCGACGGGTTGGATTTTCCCGAAGCGCTGCGCCAGCTGGCACAGCGCGCCGGCGTCGAACTGCGCCCCCCTACTCCTCAGGAAACTGCCCAGCGTGAAGAAAACGACCACCTGCGCAAACTGCTGGAAGATGCAACAACCTACTTCAGACATCAGCTTTTTAATAACCCCGCCGGGAAGGTCGCCCTGGACTACCTGCACGAGCGCGGCCTGTCTGATGAGACCATCCAGCTATTTGAACTCGGCTACGCCCCTCCTGGCTGGGAAAGCACCTACCCTCTCTTCCTGAAAAAAGGATTCGCGCAAAAAGATCTGGTGGATGCCGGGCTGGCATCAGAACGAGATGACGGCAGCCTATACGACCGCTTCCGCCACCGGGTGATCTTCCCAATCCGGGACAGCCGCGGCCGGATGACCGGGTATGGCGCCCGCGCCATCGATCCGGAGGATGTGCCCAAATACCTGAACTCTCCGCAAACTGCCCTGTTCGATAAAAGCAACCTGCTCTACGGCCTGGACAAAGCCCGCAAGCACATCCGAGACAAAGATCAGGTGATCATTGTGGAAGGCTACCTGGATGTGATCGCCCCCTACCAGGCCGGATACAGCAACCTGGTATCCCCGATGGGGACCGCCCTGACAGAAGAACAACTCCGCCAGCTCAAGCGTCTGACCCGCAAGTTCATCCTGGCCTTGGACGCCGACGCTGCAGGCGCAAGTGCAACCATGCGCGGGCTGCAGGTTGCCCGCAATACCCTGGACCGTGAAACGGAAATGGTGTTCGATGCGCGCGGCCTGCTCCACTCCGAAGCCCGCCTGAAAGCGGACATCCGGGTGAGCACACTGCCGGAAGGCAAAGACCCGGACGAAGTCGTTCGGGAAGACCCGGCAGTCTGGGAACAGATCATCCGGGATGCCCAGCCGATTGTAGCCCATGTAATGAAAACCCTGGCAGCCGGGCAGGACATCAACGACCCAAAGGTAAAAACCGAGATCGCCCAACAGGTGCTGCCCCTGATCCAGGACCTGCCCAATGCGATCGAGCGAGATACCTATCTTCAGCAGCTCGCCCGCCTGCTCAAGATCGATGAACGCAGCCTGCTGAACCAGAGGCGCATATCCGGCGGCAAGCCCCCTATCCGGCGCAAACCCCAGTTTGAAGTACCCGAGTCAAAGCTCAGCCAGGCCGCCTCCGGAGCGGCTGCCGTCACATCTGTAAAAGCCCAGATGGTGCATAACCTGGAAGAGCACTTCTTATCGATCTTGATGCGGGAACCGGAACTGATCTATAAGATTGACCGTGCCCTGAAACAAGCGGACCTGCCTTCCCTCTCTACTGAGGATTTTCAAAATACCATCCACCAGGAACTGCTCGAAGCAACCATGCAGTCCCTGGATCAAGACCAGATCAATCCGGTCAGTTTTGCGCTGGATCATATCCCCTTCCAGCTGCTTGAAAAGGCTGAAGCCATTCTGGAAAAGTCTGAAAAAATCAACCCGAAGCAAGAACATATCCTGGAGGACATGCTGCGCACCATTCTCAGGATGAGAGAAGTTCAACTTAAGGAATCCAATATCCAGATCCGTTTTCTACTTGAAGACGCTCAGGAAAACAACAAAACCGAGATCACCCAGTATAATTACACTATCCAGCAAAACAGCCAAAAGTTGCTAAGAATCCACAAAGCGTTGGCATCTGCAGATACCCACACTCACCACCAGTAGTCCTAAAGGCGGCAAGGTATGGCAAAAACATCCAGTCGAGAAGACTTCGAAGAAAATGATGACCTCATCACTGAAGATGAAAGCACAGAAGATGATGAACAATTCGAGGACTCTGTAGATATTGAACTCGATGACGATGAAGAACTAAGCGAGGATATTGTCCAGGAAATGACCCTGGCCGATGAGATACAGAGGATGGAACGCGCCCAGCAGCAAAAAAATTCTGCCCGGGTTCCCATCCCAAAAATCTCTTCAGAAAGCAGTGATGACCCGGTCCGCTTATATCTGAAAGAGATCGGGCAGGTGGATTTATTGGATGCAGACCACGAATTCTGGCTGGCAACTTTGCTCGAAGCACCTAAATTGTTCGACCAGACCTGCAAGCAGAACCCGATTGCCAAACGCGGCAAAGGTTCAGAAGAAGCCACATTCAAAGCCCTGTACAGCGACATGTCCAAACACTGGAAACACATTCGGGAAGACACCCACGACATGCAAATTGCCCCGCCTGTTTTTCTGTCCATCCTGGATGAAGCCCAACAGCTCCAGCGAGGTTGGCAAAACCGCCGAACGGCGTATCTGCGCGGCTATCTGGACAACGGCCTGTGGTCGCGGGATGAAGATTGGGACGAGATCGCCCGCACCGCCTTCAAGGTATTTCTCATCCTCTACCTGATCCCCCCGGATGCGGCTTTGTGGCTCAGGGAACAATATATAAAAAGGGACAACCTGCCGAATACCCGCTCCTTTTCCCGCAAATTACCCGACACAAAAACGCTTAAACTGCATGTCAAGGCCACCCGCCTGCGGTCAAGCGGCGCACAGGATGCCATTATCAGCGCCAATCTTCGCCTGGTGGTCAGCATTGCCAAACGTTTTGTCGGGCGGGGAAGCTCATTTGAGGACCTGATCCAGGAAGGCAATATCGGATTACTGCGTGCAGTTCATAAATTTGATGTCACCAGGGGATTCAAGTTCAGCACCTACGCCACCTGGTGGATCCGTCAGGCGATCACGCGCTCGATCGCAGACCAGGCCCGTACAATCCGCATCCCGGTTCACCTGCTGGAATCCATCCAGCGCCTCATGCGCACTCAACGGGAATTGACCCAGCATTTGGGGCGCGAACCGCGCAGCGAAGAGCTTGCTCTCGAATCAGGCTTCATGGAACCGGAACATGTATTTGCCATCAAAGAAGCTTTAGAGTCAGATACCGAACTGCCGCCCGCCTTACGCCGCCGCTGGTCCCGGGCAACTTCGAAGGTGGAAAAAACCCTGCGGACAGCTGAAGAACCGATGTCGCTGGAAAGCCCGGTTGGCACGGGAGACAACAGCCAGTTGGGGGATTTTATCGAAGATGATGAAGCGCTGGAGCCGATGGATGCAGCAGCCAGAGAAATGCTGCGCGACCAGGTGCAAAATGCGCTGGCCGCACTCACCGACCGGGAACGAGAAGTGCTTGAACTGCGCTATGGATTGCTGGATGGCAAAGACCACACCCTGGAAGAAGTCGGCCAATATTTTAAGGTGACCCGGGAGCGCATCCGCCAGATTGAAGCCAAAGCCCTGCGCAAACTGCGCCACCCTACCCGCAGCCGGGACCTGAGAGACTACCTCTCGTAGAGGGTGTGCAGCACTCAAAGCTACCAAACTACCCATTAACAAAAAAGAGCAGGAAATTCCTGCTCTTTTTACATATTCACTTTTTATATAAGGGTTAGTTTTGTTAGCACTCCAATAAACTAATCCTCATCATCATAGTCATCGTAGTCATCGTAGTCATCGTCGTCATCGTCGTCATCGTCGTAATCTTCGTAGTCCTCTTCGTAATCGTAATCATCCAGCGGCCAATCTAATTCCAACGGCTTGACACTCACGACTTCGAGTTCGGCATCACAAGAATCACAGAATACCTGATCACCTTCTTTGACATTCGATGGAACGCCAACACTTGCGCCACACATCGGGCACTTCGCATTTGCCATGACAGTCTCCTTATTCTATGCCTGCATGTTTTGCCGCGCAGTATACCCAGATTAAGTATAAAATTTGTCTCAAAACCGTCTGAAAGTTGTCCTGAAAATTGGAAAAGGTATTAAATTTATTACAGGGAAGTTCTATTCAAACTCCTGAGAAGGATTGAAGCGATATCCAAGCCCGGGTTCTGTAACAATGTACCGGGGACTGGACGGATCCGGCTCTACTTTGGAGCGCAGCCGCTGGATCAACCCCCGAACCAGACCGCGGTTCCCTTCCCCACTGAACCCCCAGACATACTCCACCAGGGTTTCTGTCGGGATCACGCGGCCAGCATGCGTCATCAGGGTAAACAGCAAGCGGAACTCGAGCTGGGTCAGGCGTTCGATCTCGCGGTCTTCGACCTGGATCGTCCGGGTAGAAGGGTCGATCATCACGCCGGATTGGGAGAGGATTGGCAGGCTGAAAAAAGGCATCCCGGCAGAGCGCCGCATCATTGCCCGAATCTGAGCGATGAGAACCCGGGGGCTGTATGGACGCACAACCAACAAATCTGCCCCAGCTTCCAGCAGGGTCACTTGCTGGTCTTCTGAGAAGGCGTCGTCAATCACCACCATTGGCACCATCGTCTGGGAACGCAGGGTTTCGACAATGCGGGCATCCAGCATCTGCGCGCCGCCAAATGCCACCAGCACGAGGTCTGAGGGTCGTTCTGCCCAGATGTCGATAAACTTGGCCAGCTCCTGCACCTGCCGGGGGGCAAAGCCTGCCCTCTGCAGCACGACCTGGAGTACCGCGGCTTCGTCCAGATGATAAGAATAAAATACAGCTCGCATGCCACCCTCCGTTTCTTAGGAAGCGGCCTTCTTTACACCTTCCAGGATTTCGTTGGCAGACTGGAGTGTCCCTTCGCTCACATCGCCCAACATCTGGGCAAGTTCTACCAGGCGATCCTGGTCTGTGACATTGGCGACGACCGTGACCGTGCGGCCTTCGGTGACAGACTTCTCGACCTTGAAATGCCGGTCGCCATACCCCGCCAGTTGGGCCAGGTGAGTTATGCACAGAACCTGGTGCTCTTTTGCCAGGTTCCAGAGCTTTTCTCCAACCACAGCCCCTACCCGGCCACCGATGCCCTGGTCAATCTCATCAAAGATCAGGGTCGGAGTGTGATCGGCGCGGGCCAGCACGTTTTTCAGGGCCAACATCAGCCGGGAGGTTTCACCGCCCGAGGCGATTTTTACCAATGGCTTCATGCCTTCACCCAGGTTCGGGGCAACCAGAAATTCAACCTGCTCGAAACCATTCTGGTCAAATGCCACCCGGCTTCCATCCGGTATAGGCAGTCCCCTGGGGTCCGGAGACGTTGAGAAGCTCACAGAAAATTTGGCCTCATCCATGCGCAGGTCTTTCAGTTCCCCTTCGATTTCCTTGCTCAGCTGTTCGGATGCCTGGTGACGCTTCGCGGAGACTGCCAGGGCCTTCTCCGCCAGCAGCTTGAGCAATTTTTTCTCTTCGGAGATTAATGTTTGCATCCGCTCTTCGGCATGCGTGATGGCATCCAATTCTTCTTGAGCCTGAGCGCCAAAGGCAAGGATTTCAGAGATCGTCTCACCATATTTCCGCTTGAGGGAGTAGATCAGGTTCAATCGCTCCTCTACTTCTTCCAAACGCTCCGGTTCAAACTCAATCTCCTGCAAATATCCAGACAGGTCACGGGCCAGGTCAACGGCCCCGTCGAACAACTCCTGCACACGAGAGAGAAATTCTGCCTGTTCCTGGTCCACCTTGACCAGGTCCTCAAGCGCCTGCAGGGCAATCCCAAGCCGGTCGGATGCTGAAGCAGAATCCAGCTCACCCTCATCCAGGGCAACCAGTGCAATATTGGCCTGCTTGGCAAGGTTTTCCGCATTCGCCAGGCGGACCCGCTCAGATTTCAGGGCTTCCTCTTCGTCTGTCTCCAGCCCGGCCTGCTCAATTTCCTGAACCTGGAAGGCCAGCATTTCCATCTTGCGGGTGGCTTCCTTCTCAGATTGGCGCAGCTGGCGCAGTTCGGTGCGCACCCTTTGCAGCTCGCGGTAATTTTCCCGGTAGTCATCCAGTTCAGCTTCGGCTTCGGCAAACCGGTCCAGCAGGTGCAGGTGACTTTTTATCCGCAGCAAAGAGAGGTGTTCTGATTGTCCGTGAAGGTCAATCAGCAATTCGCCCAATCCTTTCAGCATCGCCAGGTTCACCGTACGCCCGTTCACCCTGGCAATATTGCGCCCTTCACGGCGGAATTCCCGGCGCAGGGTGACGTAATTCTCATCATCCAGCAAGGCTTCTTCTTTCAAAATCTGGTGGACTTGCTCCCGCACCTTGGGCATGATCTTGAAGGTCGCCTCGACACTGGAATGCGCCACCCCTGTCCGGATGATCGACATATCGGCGCGCACGCCCAGCAGGGTTTCCACCGCGTCAATAATGATCGATTTACCCGCACCCGTTTCACCGGTAAACACCGTCAAGCCGGGTCCGAGCTCCAGATCAATCTTATCGATGATGGCGAAATTTTCAATGCGCAGTTCTAGCAGCATGCTGGTTACCTACCAATTTGAATTCCCGACAGGCGCACATACGTGGATGTGGTTGCCAGGAAGATAAAGAGCGCCGGCCATAAAAGTCTTGTCAGCGCAAAAAAATTACCCGTAAAGAAAATCGCCAGCAGCAGGTTGAGGTTGACCGCGATTCCTCCCAGCGCCACTCCCGCGGCTGCAGTGATGAACAGCGATTTTGCCCGCCGCTTCCCAATCACCATCCGGACAACTTCTGCAATCAGGGCTCCGGCGCCGGTTGCAATGGCAAAAATGATAAAGATCAAAAAGAACCCGCCAAACCTGCTGATCAGGTTCATCAGCCAGGTGCTGATCATCGACATCACAAAGGCGGTAAAAAACCCGGTGATGTAGTCATACCATTCTGCGGTGACAAATACTTTCTTCTGCTCGCGAATGCAGTCCGGGCAGCGGTACCCGGTTGGGGTCCGGCGGGCGCACTGCGCGCAGATATATTTTTCACAGCGATTGCAGCGAAGGGAAGTTTCTTTTTGAGGATGGCGGTAGCATACCGTAGGTGATTGTGTCATGTTGCTTCTCCTGCTGAAGGGTTTTGATCCATAAGGGATACAAGATTGCGGTAAAAGTAATTGACCTCCTGGAAACGGACGAGGCGGGTAACATCCCGGCTGGCACAAACATCCACCCGGTCACCTTGGTGAAGGGGCAGCGCATCCTGCCCATCACCGCTGACCACACTCCCGTGATCGGAAAGCACCCTGACGCTGACCGTCGATCCTTCGGCAAGCACAATCGCGCGATCGATTGAAAGGTGGGGGGCCACCGGGACCAATAAGATGTTGCGCAAATCGGGCGGCAGGATCGGCCCACCGGCTGCCAGGGCATAGGCAGTAGAGCCGGTTGGGGTTGATACCACCAGGGCATCGGCAACATACGTGGTGACCACCTGGCCGTCCAGACTGACGCTCAGGTGCACTGGCCGCAGGCTGTTTGCCCTGGCAATTACCACATCATTGAGCACATCCAGCCTGTCCAGGCATTCATCTCCGCGCCAGATGGTGGCGTTCAGCATCATGCGGTCTTCATACCAAAAATCGCCTTTAAACAGGCGATCAATCGCGTCTCGCCATTCGGCAGGAGAAACCTCGATCAGAAAACCAAAGCTGCCCATATTGACAGGCAGGATCGGGACATCCACCGGGGCGCAGATATGGCCTGCACGCAGCACGGTCCCATCCCCTCCCAAAGTGATCACAAGGTCAAAAGACCGGTTCAGGATCGACTCGCGCAGCGTGTCATCGTTCAACAGTCCATACTCCGCGTTGGCCTGTTTGGCCCGCAAATATTCAACCACTTTGATGGCTTCACCAAGCGCCTCTTCGATCAGCGGGTGAGCCAGGACAGCGATGTTGCGAAATGTGTCAATTTGTTTTGTGCTCATTTCTGTATCATTATAGATTAACAAAGGCAATCATCAAAGTGCTTGTTCACAGGTGTACGCATACCCACAGCCCCGGCACCTGGCAGCCTGCTCATGAGAACGGGCAACACTCCCGCGCCGGTCATTCTGGCGCATCTCGGTCAGCAGGTCGATCAGGGACGATTCCAGTTCCGGGGTATACGGTACCGAAAACGTCCGCTTTCCATAATGGATGATCCCATACGCCGGGCGCTTACCAAATTCCCGTTCAACCAGCAGGCAGTAGGCGGCCAGTTGGAAGATATGTGAATCATACGGGCTGTCTGGCGCACTACCAGATTTCACCTCCACAGGGATAATTTGAGAGCCCTGTTTGACCAGATAATCTGGCCGCCCGGTGATCTGGGTAACCGGATCGTACAGAGGTTTCTCTACCTTTTCCCATTTGCCCGTGTCGGCATAGATCACGCTTCCGCCTGGCAAACCGGCTGACTTTTGCGTCTGGCTGGAGAGCAGCAAAACGATCAGCGCCAACACAAGCAGGATGATTGCTGGAACCAGCACTATATCACCTTGCCCACGAAATGGATTACCAGCATGACCATGGCGGCCAGCAGCATCCCCATCGCCAGCGTGCGCAAACACCCGGCCACCAGCACGGTACGGCCGTGCTGCGCATGGATCTCTGTCCCGGTCACCATCTCGCGGATATTTTCGGAGTCGGTCCCTTTTTGCTGATACCACCACGCTCGCTGGCAAAACAAATAGGTACCGATCTCGGAGGCTCTAATCGTACGCACCGTTGAGCTTCCCTGGTTTAGGAGTCTTCTCCGTTGGCTGTCAGGATATTCTCCTCAGCTTTTCGGATGGTGCGCTCCAGCTGCTCCTGGCGGAAGCTCAGGGTCATATCTCCCCGGGTGCGCTCGATGATACTGCGGCAGATATCCGTCTGGCGGCGAAGACCATACGTGACAGCATCCGGATAATCCATCGTCACCAGGACCGCATAAATGTCATCCATATGCTTGAGCAAGCGTTCTGCTTCAAGTGAATGGCCGCCGCGCAAAATATCGAGGATCCGGCGGCGCAGCTCACCAACTGCTTCAGCCAATCCCTTTAAATAGGTAGACGGTTCCAGCCCCAGGTCTTCCGGGGTGGGTAACGGCTTGGAATCCACCAGCGCATACACGAACCTGGCCTCGGCATATTCCTTGAGCGCATCCTGGGTGTATCCGACAAAATACAGGCTGGGGTGATCGGTTTTCAAAGAACTGCACAGGGCATCCACAATCTGGCCAGCTTTATCGAGCTCCGCAGCCGCATTTTCCCACTCCAACCGGTGCACAGCCCGGATTGCATGAGCGCAATGCCGGGTCAGAGTCCTGGTCTGCACCAGAGCCCGGTCCCTGGCATCGTTCTGTGCGTCAAATTCTTCTCTGATTCGATCTGCAATTGGTTCTAGTTTGTCCATAATTACTCTTCAGCGTCATCTTCTTTGCCTGGTGGACGGAACAGAAAATCTGCCAGGGATTGTTTTTGCGGGATCACGATCTCGCCGAACTGCGCTTCATATTTTGCCAGATTCTCTGAAAGCGCGTTGAGCATCAGTTTGGCACTGAGGGGAGATACCAATACCCTGGAGACCACTTTGGCATGCGGGTCGCTGGGCAGGTAGCGGGCAAAGTCGAACATCACCTCCGAAGGGGTGTGGG
The DNA here is from genome assembly GCA_035458505.1 of Anaerolineales bacterium. Classification (GTDB taxonomy): domain Bacteria; phylum Chloroflexota; class Anaerolineae; order Anaerolineales; family UBA11579; genus UBA11579. The sequence continues at coordinate 47,675 of DATHZS010000021.1, forward strand.
CAATCCGGACAAGATTGGCATAACTCGGCTCCAGGTCTTGGGGCAATATAATGCGCGGACGTTTCGGGGCCTCAGAGGGCCCTTTGGCTTCAGTCATCTCGAGCTCCTTTCAGATCACAGGCCACTAAAAAGGAATGTCATCCTCATCCCCCATGGGGACATTCGAAGTGCTGTAATCTCCGGTGTCGCCGCGAGTGGATAGGAAGAGAACCCGTTCCCCGGTCAGCTCGAAGCTGGCGCCAAAGGTACCATCATTGCGCGGGAAGACGCGTGGACCTCCGGTCTCGCGATCGATGTTCAACCGGCCCTCCACCAACACCTGAGAGCCCGTCCGGAGATACTCATTGCAGGTTTCTGCCTGCCGGCCCCACACGGTAACCCTGAACCAGGTGGTTTCTTTAATCCGCTCGCCGCTGCTGGCGGTGTACTGGCGGTTGGTCGCCACATTAAAATTGGCGACGGCTGTACTGCTATTGTTTGTGTCCAGATATCTGAACTCTGGGTCTCGGCCAAGATTGCCGACGATAACCACTTTTTGATACGACATGATTATTCTCCTGTTGATTCTGAAATTTACTTATCATCCCCGGATATGGGATTTTAGCGGTCTGGTGTGGATTTGCTGCCATTTGGATTAAAAAAACAAAGATAGCAGCAACCACATGCGAGTGCTCTATCTTTGCACACATCCAATCCAGCTCTATTCATCTGTTCTCCTTTCCAGTAAGCGTTTATTTCTAGTTCAGAGTGTCGATCACTCCATCAGGTCTGTTTTCACTTACCGAACAAATACAGAACAATTGTACACAAAATTTATCGACTCGTCAATTCAACTGATGGTCGGCCGCGCTGGTCCGGAGCACGTTTTTGCTACTCTTGCTGGCGGCTCCAGTTCCTGGCACGTACAAACAAATCTGCCGCCGGTTTCAATGCCGCCGCCTGAACACTCATGTAAGACCCGGCCTGCGCGCAGGGATTGACCCGGGAGACCTCTGCTCCATCCACGTGCTGGGACAGGCGGTTAAACTCTGCCTGGGTAACATACCCCGCCAGATACAGCCGCAAGCCGTACACCCAGATGTTCCCCCATTGATAAGGTGAAATGAGGATCGTTTCATCAAGCGCTGAGCTGAACAGTCCAACCGGCCCATGCGGGATCACATCCGTATGCACGGCACCCAATGTATAAAAATCATTCCGCTCCGCGACGCGTGTGCGTGGAGGCAGTACCAGATTTTGCAGGTGATACGCCTGGCGCTGATCCTGGCCGTGCAGCTCGATCCACACGTTTTCAGACACATCTGCTTTGAATGCCATCTCTCCCAGGGATTGCCACTTTTTAGGCATGGACCAGTGATCTGGCATTTGATGGAGCAAAAAAAGCCGGTTGCCGGCGAGTTGAGCCTGATCAATCTCATCCCTGCTGCGGGTGGTGAGAGCAGTCAGGTAGATGAACAAGTACAAATCCACATCCCGGTAGGCGGCCGCTATCCCCCCTTCCGGCAGGTACACCGCCCCTTGCAGCAGCTGTTCAGGGTCCTGGTGGACCTGCTGGATGTGTTCTCGCTGGCAGATCATCTGGGCAAAGACCACACAGCGGCGCCCACCGAAGGAAACATCAAAATAATCCGGTTCGGTAAAGTTGGCCGATCCAAGGGTCTGGTGCGGGATGTCCTGCTCCACAAGATACCGGCGGAATGCCAGGGATACCATGTTATCTGCCACCCTTTGGCGCATCTGATCAAAAGAATCCAGATGTGGGAAGCGGGTCGGAAACGCCAGTGCGCGAGCCACCTCCCGGACCCCGGCCTCTGCCAGGTCTGGCGTATTCTCAATCCGGATCAAGGTGCTTGTTCCCATCTACTGCCTGCCCTTCGCTGAAGGTCATACCGTTCACTCATCTGCTTCGTCGAGTTGATAGACTTCCAGTGTATCAAAATTTACCGAAACCGGCGAACTTCCGCTGGCACGCACAAACATCCCCAGCGTACCCCCATCGATGACCGTATCGGTAACGGTAAAAAGTAAAAAGTTGTTGATAAAAAACCGGAGTTCCGGACCCTGTACCCAGACTCCCAAACGAATGCTTCTCGGAAACGTTGTCGGGATCAGCGGGTGATCCTGCCAATCAACAATCACATTGCCGCGATTGTTGACCACCCGTGTGACACTTGCCCGACCATCACAGGTGATGATAAAGCGGTAGTGGTTCAGGCGGGTCCCATTGACGCGCACCATCAAGCCATATTCTGCGTCCGCCTCACAGAAGTTGGGCCTGGCGTTGACCTCGGCATAAAAATCGGTTAATTGCGGTTCGGTGCGAAATCCATAGATCAACCCCTCAGACTGGTTAAGCGCCAGGGTGATGTGATCGCCAGAAATCGTGACCTTGCTGTCGGTTGTCTCATAGCGCGTCCAGAGGGACGGGTCGGAAAAATCATCCTGGTAGAGCAGGTCTCCGACGCCTGCGCGGGAATCCGGGGTTGGTGTCAGCGGTTGGGTCGGCCGGGGAGTAGGTGTTGCGGTGGCCGGGAACCAAACCGTGGTGGGCGTGAAAGTATAGGTTGCCGTTGGCGGAACCGGGGTGTCTTCTGGTGTTGGTTCAACTACCTCGATCGGCTGGCAGCCCACCAGCAGGCTTACCACCATCCCGAGCCAGAGCAGCACCAGCCAGAGCAGCTTTTTATCCTGCATCAACCATCTGAACCATCTGGTCGCGTTCGGGTCCGACCGAGATCCAGCCGACCTTCACCCCAACCTGGTTTTCGATCTCCCGGATATAGTTCTGGGCCTGAACAGGCAGATCCTCCCAGGTACGGGCCGATTGAATATCCTGATCCCAGGCCGGCATCTCCTGATAGACTGGCGTATACTCCTCCATCTGATAGAGTCCCATCGGCAGATCATCATACATCACGCCATCCCGCTGGTAGCCGACACACAGCCTGATGACAGGCATCCCGGTCAGGATATCCAGCTTGGTGATTGCCAGGTGGGTAAACGCATTGATCCGCATCGCGTAGCGCAGCAGCACCAGGTCCAGCCAGCCAACCCGGCGCGGCCGCCCGGTTGTCGTCCCGAATTCATCCCAGGGATTTTCACCCGTGCCGCGCAAACGGACGGCAAGATCACCGGAAAGTTCTGTGGGGAATCCTCCTTCACCCACCCGCGTCTGGAAAGCCTTGGTCACACCGATCACGTGGTTGACCCATTTCGGCCCCACCCCCAACCCGATCAACGCGCCGGGTGCGGTTGGGTTCGAGCTGGTGACATAAGGATACGTGCCGTGGTCCAGGTCGAGCAGCGTGCCCTGAGCGCCTTCAGCAAGCACATGTTCACCTTGTTCAAGCGCCCGGGCGATCATCCCGCTGGCATCCCCAATGTAAGACTGCAGGGCGCGAGCATACTCCAGATATTGTGCGGCCACGGCCTGCTCATCCAGCGGTTCGGCCTGGTAGACATTTGTCAGCAGGCGGTTGGCAAAGACGACATGCGATTTTACGGCATCGGCAAAACCTTCTTCGTCCAGCATCTGTTCTGCGCGCAGTCCCTGTCGGGCTGTTTTATCCATATAAGCCGGGCCAATACCGCGTTTGGTCGTCCCGATCTGGCCAGCCCCGCGCATCGCTTCCTGGGCGGCATCCAGGGCACGGTGCACAGGTGTGATCAGGTGCGCAGACGGCGAGATGACCAGCCGCTTGGGGTTGATCTCCAAACCACCCTCGCGGAGCAGGTTCATCTCGTTCAAAAGGGTTTCCGGGTTGATCACAACGCCATTTCCCAAAACTCCGACCGTATGCGGGCGAGCCAAACCGGAAGGGACCAGGTGCAGCTTAAAAATCTGCTCACCGACCGTCACCGTGTGGCCGGCATTATCCCCACCGCTGTAGCGCGAAACAATCCTGGCCCTGGCGGCAAACAAATCCACCATGCGTCCTTTTCCCTCATCGCCCCATTGGGCACCAACGACAATATCTAGTGGCATGCCTTACTCCTCGAATTTGGTTATCTGTCCAAAGGATATTATAACGGAGGAGTGACCACCAGATTCCCGGATTTTGTCAATCCGAGAAGGTGATCCAGTATTCCCCATACCAGGGAATCATGAATAGTTGAGGAAACAATCCGAACAATTCGAAATTTAATGTAATGTTTTTGCAGTGAATTCGTATTTAATAATGGTTCAGAACACTACGTAGTTTCCTGAACTAGATAATCAACGAGATTGGGGCAACCCGAAGAATAGAGCCCGCTACTCCCGGGTTCTATTCTTTTAAGCGGCCGATTTCCATTGGACGCCACAGATTACACACAAATTGATCCCAAATTAACTCAGATTCGGTCCAATGAAACGCAGTGCCCTGCTCCCAGTTCTGCTTAAATACCAAGAGCCGGGCCTTTTTTTACCCGGCTCTTGCCAAGGAGGAGGAGAAGAAGAGTTTTACCCTAAGTGTCTATATGGTATCACCTTCTACCCGCCTGTGCTTGACGCTATCTACCCAATAACTCTCCGCTTAACCTACGATTCCCCTACGATCCTGCACGCATGTTTCGGTTGCTCTCAGGGTAGAGGGTGAAAGAGATGCTACCGGTATCGATTTTTGATGTTCGGCACCAGGTATTCCATAAAGCAGCGCTCTAACCCATAATCGGGCTGCCAGCCCCAATCCCTGCGGGCATGCGAGTCGTCCGTATCCATCGGCCAGGTATCCACAATTCCCTGGCGTTTTTCGTGAACCGAAAAGGTGATCTTCGCCTCGGGAAAAGATTTGACCACCATCTCCCGGAACTGCTCGGCAGACAGGCTGAAACTGGTGATGTTGTACACCCGCTGGGTAAGTTGTTCAGCAGGAGCATTCGCCAGCTTCAGCGATGCTTTGACGGCATCCGGCATGGCCATAAAATTGATCGTAGTATCCGGGCGCACAAAACATGCATAGGGTTCACCTTTTGCCGCGGCGTGGAGCATCTCGGGCCCATAGTCGCTGGTGCCGCCGCTGGGAACCGTGAAAGCGCTGATCAATCCCGGAAAACGCAGCGCCCGAAAATCCAGCGTAACCGGCTTTTCCTCAGAAAGCTGCTTGAAATAATCGCTGTAATAGATCCCCAATCGTTCGCAATAGAGCTTGTTCGCACCATACATCGTGGTTGGATAATTCCATTCCCATTCCTTCACCAGGTTAAATTTCGCCTTGGTCTTCAAGTCCGGCATCCCGTAGGCTGCGATGGAACTTGGAAAGATGAACTTGACCGGCTTGCCTCTGAATTGAGATTGTTCGGACGCCATCTCCAGGAGCAGCAGGGTACCCTCCACATTGACCCGGTGAGCCGTGCCGGGAGTGATCTCAGCCCGGGTGGAGAGCAAAGCAGCCAGATGATAGATGGTGTCGATTTCATATTCACTCGCCAGATTATCGAGCAAGATCTTATCTACAATGCTGCCCTTGATATGCCGGTTTACCTTTTTAGAAATATCTTCCGGTAAATCCTGTAAATCGAGTGTGATCAGTTCGTTGCCATTATTGCCGGATAAATTATCCACCAGCGCACGCCCAATTTCTCCTGATGCGCCTGTGATCAAGATAACTTTTTTACGCATAATTCAATCCTCACTTGTTCAATTTCTTGAAAAAATGCTCCAAGCATTCCAATATTCTTTTTGAAAGCATCCCGGTTATGACCCGTTGGCCAACTTCAACTGCCGGGACAGCCAGTCCATCCGGTCAGAACTGGCCTGCGGGCTGAGCCCATGTCCTGCATCATACCACTGAATCTCTTTAGGGGCTGCGGCCGCATGAAAAAATTGCTGTCCCCTCTCCACAGGCACATGCACATCGTTCTCCCCAAATTGGAACAGCAGCGGTGCCGGAGCCAGTTTGGAGACGTTCGAGATCGGATCAAGAGGTTCGAAAGACTTCACGAATTCCTGCCGCGCCTCTCCTTCCAGCAGCGGGTAATACAAATACCAATCCGGGAAACTGGGAGTACCCGCCATCAGGACATACGCCCCAGGCCTGGGGTCAACCGCCCCCATCAAGACCCCATACATCGCGCCAAAATCGTGGCCGACATACGCAAACCGGCCCGGATCGATTCCAGGTTCAGCCAGCAGGATGTCCATCGCCTGGCGCAGTTCAATCACCTGCTCGATCGAGTTTTGCTGGTCTTCAGCCTGGGTGCGTTTAATGAACCAATCACGATCTGACCACATGGTTTCGACCAGTAGTGAAACCACACCTTTCCCGCTTAACTGGACTGCCTCTTCTAAAAACTGGGTCCGGTTACTGTCCGGAGACTCAGGTTCATACCAATGCACGTACAAAATAGCCGCCAGCTGTTCCTCGGTGGGATCTGCCGGGCGCACCAGATACGCTGCTCGGCGGCGGTGGAATGGGGTTGCAAACGTGAACTGGCGCACCAGGGCATCGCCTTTCGGCTGCTGGTTGACCTCACGAATATCAGGTAAGGCACTCCGGTCATACGCAAAAAGTTCGTCCAGCATACAGTCATCCTTTCCTATCAAGCCTATCTTACCTCAAATAGTCGCGGGCTGAATGAATCGCACCCAGCGGCACCTTAGCGAAAAACAGGGATGGACAAATGTCCATCCCTGTCAATTCTACGTAGCAACCGACCTAGAACAGGCCAATCACCTGACCTGTCTCCAGATCAATGTCCACATCATAATATGCCGGGCGAGTGGGCAGGCCGGGCATGGTGCTCATTGTCCCCAGTAAGGGGTACAGGAAGCCCGCTCCTACCGAGGCACGCACATCGCGGATCGGGACTGTGAATCCTGTTGGCCGTCCTTTGAGACTGCCGTCATGGCTCAGGCTCAGGTGAGTCTTGGCCATGCACATCGGGATCTTATCAAACCCAAGCTTGGTGTACAGTTCAATCTTGGCCTCAGCCTCATCGGAGTATTCAACCCCATCTGCCCCGTAAATCTGTTTGCAAATGATCTCGATCTTCTCTTTGATCGTGGTGGTCTCCAGGTCATAAAGGAAGCTGAAGTTGCTTGGTTTCTCACATGCAGCTACCACTGCTTCAGCCAGAGCCTTGGCACCAGCTCCGCCTTCCATCCAGTGACGGGAGACAACGGCGTCTGAAGCGCCAGCTTCTATGGCAGCCTTGCGCACAAGCTCTACTTCGGCCTGGGTATCATCTTTGAAGGAGTTGACCGCTACGACAACCGTAACGCCAAAGCTGAGGGCGTTTTTGATGTGAGCTTCGAGATTGGACAATCCCGCCCTGAGCAGGTCGAGATTTTCCTCGGTGTATTCTGGAGCCAGGGGTTTACCGGGGCTCACTTTGGGGCCGCCGCCGTGCATCTTGAGAGCACGTACGGTTGCCACCAGCACGACCGCATGCGGGATCAGCCCAGAGTAGCGGCACTTGATGTTGAAGAACTTCTCCATCCCAATATCCGCGCCAAAGCCAGATTCCGTCACCACATAATCGGCCAATTTCAGGGCAATCTTATCAGCAATGATCGAGCTGTTGCCATGAGCAATGTTGGCGAACGGACCGGCATGGACAAATGCAGGAGTCCCTTCCAGGGTCTGCATCAGGGTAGGCTTGATCGCATCTTTCATCAGGACAGTCATCGCCCCTGCCACACCCAGGTCTTCACAGGTGATCGCTTCGCCAGCTTTGTTGGTCCCAACCACCACGCGGCCAAAGCGCTCGCGCATATCTGCCAGTCCAGTGGTCAGAGCCAAAATCGCCATAATCTCGCTGGCTACGGTAATATCAAACCCGGTTTCTCGATTAAATCCTTTTTCTGCCGGGCCAGTCCCCACAGTGATCCCGCGCAGCATCCGGTCATTGGTATCAACGACCCGGCGCCAGGTGATCGTGGATTCGTCAAAGTCCAGGCGGGCAAAGCGGGAAATTTCCTCTTCGGTCAAATCGTTTGGATCGGTCTTATCAATCCCCAGTTTCTCCAGACGCTTGAGCATCGAAGGAGCAAATTCACGCTTGCCATCTTTATCAGATGGGCACAGACGATTGAAGAGCGCTTGATCCGACTGTTGAGATTCATGGAAAAGACGGGTGTCAATTGCAGCAGCGACCAGATTGTTGGCTGCCGTGATGGCATGAATATCACCCGTCAGGTGCAGGTTGAAGTCTTCCATCGGGATCACCTGGCTGTAACCACCGCCGGCAGCACCGCCTTTGATGCCGAAGGTCGGCCCCTGGCTGGGCTGGCGGATGCAGGTAAACACGCTTTTGCCCAAATGTGCGCCCAATGCCTGGCTCAACCCAACCATGGTGGTGGATTTTCCTTCACCGAGTGGGGTGGGTGTAATGGCAGTCACATCGATGTATTTGCCATCTGGTACATCCTTCAGGCGCTTGAGGACTTCAAGCTTCACCTTGGCTTTATAATCCCCATGGAATTCCACTTCCTCCGGAAGCAAACCAACTTCTTCCATCAGCTTCGTGATCTTCTTCATGCCTTTTGCCGCTTCCTGAGCAATCTCAATATCTGTCGGAACAGGTTTCAAGGGCTTTAATGGAAGCGGGGATACAGGTTTCTTTTCAAACGTTGACATACTACAAGCCTCCTCTTAGTAGTTGGACTTTTAGAAACGTAAAATATTTAATAGATGATACAGCATGGTCTGCTTTATTATCAAAACTTGTGTTTAATAGTGCAAGTGTCGGATGTCCCTGACAAAACGGCAAAATGTCCTATTTAATAATTCAAAATTCCTCTACAGTCCGGATAAAATAGCCACCGCTGACTTTCAGGCCGCTGTCGGTGTGGTAGATGGCAGGATGGAACGCAAATCCCATCCTAATTTTAATTCATAATTGGCATTTTTATCCAGGGAATACCAGGAACGTAACTGGTAACAACCCAAAAACCGGGCCTGCCAATGTGGGTGATCGGGATCCAGGCGGGATACGTACATCACTTGTTCCCGGGAAGGATCCGATGGTCAATGGTTATATTCATCATATCACAGGTTCCTTTTACGTTTAATTGTGAATCTCCTGCCTCCCGAAACGACTGCC
>DATHZS010000022.1:0-18539 GCA_035458505.1 Anaerolineales bacterium
TCCCCCTTTACGAAACGTTCAACCTGGGCCTGGCAGACAACCAAACTTTCCTCTATCCAAAACCGATCCTGCCCATTTTCCTGCCTTTTGGGCTGTTCCCGCTCCGCACGGCGGCCATCCTGTGGCTGGTGCTGACCCAAGCTGCCGTATTGAGTTCAATCCTTATGATCACCAGGCTGTGGCCGGACAGGCGGCCCTCCTATCTGCTCCCCTTCTTATTTGGTGTGTTTATTTTCCGCAGCTACCTGGTCACCCTCACCTTAGGGCAGTTGGGAGGCGTGTTTTTGCTGATCCTGGCAGGTGTGGCCCTGCTGTGGAACCAATCAGGTTGGTTTTGGGGAGGAGTGCTGCTTTCCCTGACTACTCTGAAACCTCAGCTCGGTTTTCCTCTTGTCGCTCTGGTCAGTCTGTGGTTCCTGAAAAAACGCATCTGGCTTCATTTTTCAGGAATGGCTGCCGGCGGTGCCCTGATGCTGGTCACAGGCTGGTTGATCGACCCCCAATGGATCGGCAAGTTCATCGAGATTGGCTCCAACAAAGTATCCCAAACCTTTGGCTACCATCCCACCCTTTGGGGGTTGGGAGGCTATTTATGTGATCGCCAGGCTGCCTGCACCTATTTTGTTGGAGGATTGTTAGCGATTCTATTTTCAGCCCTTTTTCTCTGGGTAATCTTCCAGAGGAAATTCGTCATCACACCAGATTTGCTCCTGAGCGCGTCAATCACATTTACCTTGCTGATAACACCTTATCTTTGGGTATACGACCAGCTTCTACTGATTGTGCCCCTGGCGGTTTTGCTTGGAAAAATGAGACAACAGGGGAATCCCTACCTGATCACCGCTATAGTCTCAATCTTGATCGGCCTCGTATCCCTCGCCTTGCTGCCGGTCGCGGTCAGTATCCGTAATGATGTCTGGAACGTTGTCATCCCTTTACTTGTTCTGGCGTTATTCTTTTTCTCCATTCTCAAAACGGTTACAATAGAACCATCCTCAAACGGAGAGGAGAATCCATGAACATAATTGAAACCAAACCGGGGATTTTTCTTGTGGACGCCCCTGGCCCGGCATCCAATGTCGCGTATTTCCAAACGGCTGAAGGCGTGGTGCTGATGGATACCACCACCTCAACCGAGGAAATGACCGCTTTGCTGCAACTTGCCGAACTGACACCAGAGGAGATCATCCTGGTGATCAATACGCACGCCGATGGGGATCATATTGGCGGTAACAGCCTGTTCGATTGCCCAATTTTGGCGCACCAGATCACCTATGACCGGATGGCTGCTGCCAACCGCCCCCAACACGAGATGCCTACCCAGACCTTTACCACCGACCACAAACAGGTGTCAATTGGTGGGCTGGAGATGGAATTAATTTTGAAGGCCGGACACAAACCGGATCTGACGATGCTCTGGCTTCCGCAGCAAAAAACCCTCTTTCCCAGTGATCTGATTTTTGAAAACTGCTATCCCTACATGCTTGGATCGGACGTCCCAACCTGGGTCGAGGGTTTACGCTCTCTTGCGGACTTCAAGGCCGAGGTGATCTTCCCCGGTCACGGTACCCTTTGCGGGCAGGAAACGATTGATGCTCTGGTCGATTACATGGACACCAGCTGGAAAGTGGTAGCCGGCCATTTTGAGCAGGGCAAAACTTTGGAGGAAATCCTCCAGGATCCCATGCTGCCGCGTCCGGCGGGTTGGGCCCGGGACGCCCGTTTCGAAACCAATATTGAGTCGATCTACGAGCAGATCAAACACAAACGTGCCTAGCAGAAAAAACCCCGTACGATCTGATTAGCTGATAAAAAAACTTGGATACCGGTCAGGGAATTTTCTCCATCACGATCCCGTCCTCTCCCCCTTTATAATACTGTTTCCAGCGGTTTACTTCGTGATACCCATGCGCTTGGTACAATTTGATTGCCCCCAGGTTTGATTCGCGAACCGTCAGCCGGATACGCGGTTGTTCCATTTCCTGCTCACACATGCTCAAAAGAGTTTCTGCAATCCCCTGCCTGCGGTAATCCGGATGGACGCATACGGTTGCGATCCAGCCTGTCCGGGCAGACAAGCGCACCTCTCCGATAATAAATGCCACAAGTTCCTCACCATCCCGGACTTTATAACGCACCATATTGGGAAAAGTCAGCGCACCCAGCATATCCAGCAGCGGCCATGAATCCACCGGGAAACATATTTTTTCCAACTTGCGTATCGGGATCAAGTCTCGAAGGGATGCTGGGAGAATCTCATACTTGTACGATAAATCTGCCATGGAATCAATAAGGCAAGGGGTGGGAGTTAACACCACCCCTTGCCAATGCTAGCGAACCTCGTTATTTATCGTCCTTGCTTCCGCCGATGAAATTACCAAGCAAGCTGGTGAACTCCATAGGGAAGATATATTTGGTGGAAGGACCAGCCCCCATCTCTTTCAGGGTTTCAAAATACTGCAGAGTCATGGTTTTCTGGTCGATGCCCTCCGCCGCTTTGAAGATGCGTTCCAACGCTTCAGCATACCCTTCCGCCCTAAGGATAGCTGACTGCTTTAGACCTTCAGCCTCGAGAATGGCAGCCTGCTTTTTACCGTCAGCAATATTGATCGAAGCCTCTTTTTCACCAGTCGATTGGGTCACCTGGGCGCGGCGTTCACGCTCAGCAGACATCTGGCGGTTCATCGAATCCTGGATTTCGCGCGGCGGGATAATCTCGCGGATTTCCACGTTGGTCACCTTGACACCCCAGCGTTCCGTCACTTCATCCAGACGGGTGCGAAGCAGATTATTGATGTGATCTCGCTCGGAGAGCACATCGTCCAGCAAAATACCGCCGATCACCGCACGCAGTGTGGTGGTCGCCATACCTTCCGCAGCGCTTTCCAGGTTACCCACCTGGATCACGCTGGCCTCCGGGTCGAGCACCTTGTAGTACCAGATGAAGTCGATCGAAATGGCCGCATTGTCCTTGGTAATAGACGTCTGGTGAGGAATCTCACGGACTTGCTCACGCAAGTCCACCCTCCTCGCCATATCAATCACCGGGATTAGAAAGACCAAGCCGGGGCCTTTTTCTCCCATACTGCGGCCAAGCCGAAAAACCACCAGGCGTTGGTATTCCGGCACAATCCGGATGGCCGTCGCCAGCAGAACGACACCTATCACACCGATTGCAGCAACAGCACAAATTAAAATCGTTGAATCTCCCATAACCTATCTCCTTTCAGTTCTTGTTATAAAAACTTTGTTAGTCATCAACAGTGTTGATTTCCTGAACATGAAGCACAAACCCCTCGCGTGAAACTACCTTTACCCGGGCACCAGCCTTGATTGGCTGTTCGCTTTCTGCGGTCCACATTTCTCCCATCATATAGACAGACCCTTCTGTATGGATATCTGTGCGGGCTTCACCCAACGAACCCACCAGTCCGCTAAGATCATGCGATGGACGTTTGTCTTCAGATTCCAGGATTTTTGTGGTCATTAACCACAACAACCCGCCAGCAGCCAGCGATGTCACCACAGCCAGCGCGGGATGAACAGCTGGCTTCCACCATGCGTCGGCCCGGAATAAAAATGCCGAGCCAACCACAAAACTGGCCACCGTCAACACTAAACTCATGGTTCGCTGCTTATTGCGTAAGGCGAAAATAAACGGCACCAAACCCAATACCAGTACCACCAATGCCCAGACATTCACCGACAGTTCTACGATCCTCCAGGCCGCCAACCCCAAGAGGATCACCGCCCCCCCCTCCAGCAACCCCGTACCGGGGGTAAGCAGGGCAAATATCAGTAGCAGAAAACCCGCAACAATCAGCAGATAAGCAACATTAGGATCGAGCAAAAAAGCCATACCATCCTCCACTGGAGAATAATTGACAAAATGCCATTAAAGCAAATTCCTCCTAGATTATACAATCAGCCAACCGTGGATACAATCCTATTAAGTAGGATTCTGCCTGTTTCATGATGATGGACAAACCGATTATCAAAATTGTATCACCATTCGGACCACCTTTTACCAGGTCAGAAAAGCCCGGTTGATTTTGCGGTATACTTTACTACCTTCAGCAAGCAAAACCAGACCAGGTTTGAAATAAGATCGAGACCACCAAGGTTAGATTCAATCACCAAGAGTAATAATTCATGAAGCTAAAAATCGCCCTCATCCAACTCAATACCCAACTTGGCAGACCAGCAGCCAACCTGGAAAAACATCTTGAGTACATCCAGCAGGCAAAGGATCAACAGGTCGATCTGATTGTGTTCCCCGAGCTGTCCCTGACCGGCTACATTCTTCAGGACCTGGCCCATTCAGTAGCCTGCCGCCCAACCGCCGCAGACCCGATCTTTGGCCCGCTCTTGCAGGCCAGCAAAGGGATCGATGTGGTGGCCGGTTTTGTGGAACAGGATCTGCGCAGCCGAAATTTCATCTCTTCAGCATATTTATCCGAAGGAAATATTCTCCACATCCACCGCAAGGTCTATCTGCCTACCTACGGGCTATTCGATGAAGGCCGATTTTTTGCCAGCGGCAACCATATTCGGGCATTCGACACCCGGTTCGGACGTTTCGGCATCCTGATTTGTGAAGATTTCTGGCATGCCTCCCCACCCTATCTACTGTGGTTGGACGGTGCAGACTTACTGATCTTCGTGTCTGCTTCCCCCTCCCGCGGCCTGACTTCATCACCCAAATTGGAGTCTTCACGCTGGGTAGAACACATCAACCAGGCATATGCCAGCCTGTTTACCTCATTCATTGCCAGTACCAATCGAGTCGGCTACGAAGACGGGATCAATTATTGGGGTGGGTCCACCGTGCACAGCCCCAGCGGCGACCTGATTGCACAGGGCCCTTACCAGGAAGAAGCCATGACCATCTGCGAAATTGATCTGTCCGAACTGCACCATATCCGCGCCCGTCTGCCTTTGCTGCGTGATGAGCGCCCTGAATTGACCCTGAAAGAGCTAAAGAGAATCCTCAAGTAGATTGGCAGCGTTGCCTGGCAATGGCCTCATTGAAATTGCTGCCTTCCAGGATTGATCGGTTTTCTCAGAAACCTGATCTAAACGCATACCCCCTCCCGAAATGTTCCATCATCAGATCTGTTTCATCCGCCATGCCAACGCGGTGAAACGCTCAGCCACCCGGTTGTTGTTCACCGCAATGCCCAATGCTTTCGGGTTCGTGACCAGTACACAAACCCGTTTGGCCCTCGTAATGGCTGTATAGAGCAAATTTCTCTGGAGCATCATATAGTGCTGAGTCAGCAGGGGCATCACGATCACGGGAAACTCAGACCCCTGAGATTTATGCACAGAGACTGCATATGCCAGGGTCAGTTGGTCTCCTTCGCTCCAGGCATACACCACAGGGTTGCCGTCAAAATCAATCGTCAAGGTCTGCTCGGTGGCAGAGATCGACTGGATGAACCCGATATCCCCATTAAAAACTTGTTTTTCGTAGTCGTTGCGCACCTGCATGACCTTATCTCCAGGGCGGTAGACCGTACCAAATAATTTACACTCCGGTTTGAGTGGACCGGGCGGGTTGAGCACTTCCTGCAGGCGGGCATTGATCGCATGGATTCCTGCCGGGCCCCGGTACATCGGCACCAGGATCTGGATATCTGAATGAGAGAGGCCAAACTTTTCCGGGATCCGGTTGATCACCAGGTCTTCAATCCAGTCTGCTGCCTTCTCCGGCGTATCGGCCGGAAAGCGGAAAAAGTCTTCCGCCTCAGAATCAAAGATTGGCATTTCGCCCTGGTTGATCAGGTGGGCGTTGGTAATGATCTCTGACCCCGCTGCCTGGCGAAAGATCTCGGTCAGGCGGGTCACGGGTACCTGCCCGGAGTTGATGATCTCGCGCAGCACATCGCCTGCCCCAACTGAGGGCAGCTGGTCGATATCGCCAACCAGCAGCAAGTGCGTGCCCGGCTCCAGCGCTCGCAGCAAACTGTTCGCCAGCATCACATCCAGCATCGACGCCTCATCCACCACCAGGAGGTCCAGCTTTAGGGGAGTTTCTGCACCCCTGATAAAACCCTCTACCGGCGAATATTCCAGCAGACGGTGGAGGGTGCTGGCGGGTTTCCCGGTTGCTTCCGACAGGCGCTTGGCAGCCCGTCCGGTAGGAGAAGCCAGGGCAAACCGTTTCCCGGCGCTCTCGGCTACGCTAATCAACGCCTGGATGGAAGTGGTTTTTCCTGTCCCCGGGCCTCCGGTCAGCACGCTGACGGGGTTGGCCAGTGTTTTTCGGACAGCGTCGGCCTGTTCCTCAGATAACGCCTCATCCAACGGGGTAAAAAGTGGGGGGATATCGCTCAGCCGGGGAGGGAAGGCAGATAATAAGTCCCTCAAGCGACGGGCTGTCCCGAGTTCAGCGTAATAATACGGAGCAAGATAGACGGCAAGATCATCTTCAGGCACATCCTGTGCAGCCATCGGGACAGCATCTATCTTGATGAGCTCATCTGCTTCCAGGTGCTCGAGTGCCTCCCAGACCTGGCTGCGGTCTATCCCCAGCAGTTCAACCGCCCGGTCCGCAAGTAAACTCCGGGGAGCAAACACATTCCCTTCATTGGAGAATTCTTCCAGAAGATACAGCAGCCCGGCTTCAATCCGGGTAGGATGATCGACCGGTAATCCCATCGACTGGGCAATCCGGTCTGCCGTCTTAAACCCTACTCCAAAGATATCGCGAGCCAGTTGAAAAGGGTTGCCCTGAACAACGGGAAGCGCCTGGTCTCCATAGTGTTTATAAATCTTCAGGGCCAGGTTGGTTGTAATCCCATGACTGTGGAGAAAGATCATGATCTCTTTGATCTGCCGCTGTTCTTCCCAGGCCTCCACGATGATCCGGACTCGCTTTGGGCCGATATCCGGGACTTGCCGCAGGCGTTGGGGGTGCTTCTCGATGATCTCCAAAGTCTCCGCCCCAAAATGATCCACGATCCGTTCAGCCAGCTTGGGTCCAATCCCATCGAGAAGGCCAGAACCAAGATAGCGTTTGACCCCTTCAATGGTAGCCGGATAAGCCTGCTCGATCGTCTCCACCTTAAACTGGCGACCATGCCTGGGATGGTCAACCCATTCCCCGTTCAAACGCAGGTATTCGCCCGGAGACAGCTCCGGAAGGTTGCCGATCACGGTCACCAGGCCGTAACGATCCTCGGCTGCTCCCTGGGCCTCGTCAGGCGAAATCCGCAGCACGCTGTATCCGTTTTCTTCGTTATAGTAGGTAATTCGCTCCACCGAGCCAGAAATTTTTTCCACAGGAGTATTATAATACTGGTAGCTGGATGGACCTCGCCAGAATCGAACCCAAAACCAGAAGATCGCCTGTTGTCTTGGGAAAAAATGAAATCCGTGGTAAAAAGCAACAGCTTAATATCCAATCCAGCGTTGGCTAGTTTCAATCACATTATGCTGCTCACCAGCCCTTTCTGAGATTGAGCAGTCCAAAGGAGTTTTTATATGGACGCATCCCGTTTCAAAGACCTGAACATTGCCCCCCGGATTTTATTGGGGCCCGGACCAAGCATGGTAGAAGGCCGAGTGCTGAGCACGATGACCATGCCCGTCACCGGACACCTGGACCCGGATTTCATCTCCGTGATGAACGATGTACAGGAACTGCTGCGGTACGTCTTCCAGACCAAAAATGAAGTCACTCTCTCCCTTTCCGGGACCGGAACCAGCGGGATGGAGGCTGGAGTCAGCAATTTCGTTGAGCCAGGTGACCATGTGCTGTGCGCCGTCAAAGGTTATTTTGGTGACCGCATCGCCCAGATGGCGGAACGCTATGGTGCCCAAGTCGACCGGATTGAAAAACCCTGGGGAGAAGCCTTCACCCCGGATGAAATTGAAGCGGCATTATCCAAAAAACCTTATAAACTGCTCACGATCGTGCACGGTGAAACCTCCACCGGGGTCTGCCAACCGCAGATCGCAGAAATTGCTGCCGCAGCTCATCAGCACGGTGCCCTGCTCCTGCTGGACACAGTTGCCTCCCTGGGCGGTGTACCTGTTGAAGTGGACGCCTGGGATGTCGATATCTGCTACTCCGGCAGTCAAAAAGCCCTTTCAGCCCCACCCGGATTGGCAATGATCACTCTCAGCCCCAGGGCCTGGGATGTACTGCAAAACCGCCAATCGCTGGTCTCCAACTGGTATTTGGACCTAAAACTGCTGATGGAGTATTGGGGAGCGCCGCGCAAATACCACCATACCGCTGCCATCTCGACCAATTATGCCCTCCGTGAAGCGCTGAGAATTGCCGCCGAAGAGGGGCTGGAGAACCGTTTTGCCCGACATGCTGAAATGGCCACGATGCTCTATGAAGGGCTGACAGCACTCGACCTGCCACCGCTGATTCCCCCGCACCTCCGCCTCGCAACGCTCACCACACCCCGCTTGCCGGAAGGATTGAATGAAGCAGCCATCCGGAGCACCCTGCGTGACCAGTACAACATCGAGATTTCGGGCGGGTTTGGACCATTGGCAGGCAGGGTCTGGAGAATTGGGCTGATGGGATTCAGCGCCCGGCGAGAGAATGTCCTCCTGCTGTTGGCGGCCCTGGAAAACCTGCTCCCCTGAATTTCGTCAGGTGATCTTGACCTGATTTTGACTTGCATGCCATCCTGGTCTATGGGAGAATAACCAAACCATGCTCCGTTATATCTTCTTTATCTTTATGATCGCCCTCGGCACGATCTTAGGTGTTTTTTATGCGAAGGAGGTCAACCCCGTCTCGATCGTGGATGCCCCTCCAGACACCTTGCGCCAGGATTTCAAAACCGATTATGTCCTGATGGTGGCTGAAGTCTATTCACTCGAGCAGGATCCTGCTTTGGCTGCCAGGCAGTTGGCTTTGCTTGGATCGAAAACACCAGAAATGATCGTTAACGAAGCGCTCCGTTTTGCTCTGGACCAGGGCTACCCGGCCAGTGACCTGATCTTGATTCGGGACCTGAGCCTGGTAATGAGCACCTGGAACCCCGACCTGGAAGGCGGAGGGACATGAGCAACCGCCGTTCTCCCATTTACCTGATCACCGGGCTCATCCTGGGAATAGCTTTAGGGATTGCTTACGGCTGGATATGGACCCCGGTGGATACCCTGGAAGCCTACCCAAAAGATCTAAGAAGTGATTTTAAGGACTCCTACCGGGAATTAATTGCCCGGGCATACCAGGCCAACCAGGACCTTGGCCGTGCATCGCAGCGGTTAGCCCTGCTCGGTGATGAAGATCCGGCCCGTGCCCTGGCACTCCAGGCCCAACTCACCCTGGGACAAGGTGGGTCCAGTGAAGTTGCCAGTGCGCTTGGAGCCCTGGCTGCCGCACTTCAGGATGGTCCCGGAACGGCTCTCGCAGCCAATAACACCACAATCGAGCCAGGTGCTTCACCGGACGCCTCTCCCACGAATACAATTGCTGTGGATTCGACCAATCCTGTTCCTTCGGAAACCCCAACCCAGCAGACCACAGCCCAGCCAACCAATACCCCTGGTGCTTCGGAAGCTGCCGGAACCCAGGACTCAGCTGAGAGAACCCCACAACCAAGCCTCACGCCTACCGTCACACCTACCCCCACCGCCACCCAGGGACCGCCGTTCGTCTTGCTCGATATCCCCCTGGAATGCAATCCCAACATTGACCCGCCGTTGATCCAGGTATATGTTTTTGATGGTGCGGGTAATCCGGTACCTGGTGTTGCAGTGATCGTCTCGTGGGACAACAACCAGACCAGCCGTTTTGTCACCGGATTGAAACCAGAATATGGTCTTGGGTATGCCGACTTCACGATGGACCCCCAGGTGACCTACTCGCTCCGCCTGGAAGCCGGGGGAGACCCGATCAATTCCATCACTGGCCGGCTTTGCGAAGACCAGGATGAACCTTATTGGGGTTCCTGGAGATTGAACTTCGTCCAACCGTAATCAAAATGCTTGTGCAACAAAACCAGACCATCACCTTGCCAGATCACCGGAACCTTGGCTTTGCCGAATATGGCGACCCCAATGGAAAGGTGGTTTTTTTTCTACATGGACAGCCAGGAATACACCAAAGATGCCGAACTCCTGCTGCTGGATTGGGGGATCGACCTCATAAAGATCACCATGCAGGTTCAGCTTTGGTGGGGGGAACAGGATAAAACCACTCCTGCAATCATTCAGGAGCATTTCGCCAGGCAGCTTCTCAAAAGCCGCATCCACCTGCAGGCAGATGCCGGGTATTTCGGTTTTATGAATGCTTGGGGCCGCATCTGTGACCTGATGAATGAAACACCCGATTTAACTTGCATCTGAAATAATCATCAAAATTCGCGTTCTCACTTTCCAGAAGATTGCTGATCGATAAAAATGACCCAGTTCGTTCCAGGTGAAGGATTCCGATAGCGAACCCGGCTTGGGGACGAATGACACTTAACGAGAGCACGGATATGTTTTATAATAAAATGTCCGCTTTTGTATTTTCGATAAGGATGTCAGCATTATGGATCTTCAAGAGTTTTTCAAGAGTGATAAAGCAGTGGCAGCCGGAATGTGGATGGCGAGACTCACCCCCCGCTGGTTTGGGTATAGCCTGGCAAGATACACGGGCAATCGGATTGCCAAAAATCGTTCAGGCGTTTATGCACAGCTGAGCGAGAATATTTCCCACATCCCTGGCACCAACGAAGAACCAGGCCAATTGCACGAACTCACCCGACGCGCTTTAATCAATGCGGGTAAATACTACTATGATTTTTATCATATGGTTGGCAAACCACCCACAGAGGTGATCAAGAAAGTGGATGTCCCAGAGGACCTTCTAGAGATGGTCAGGAACTTCCAGGCCAGCGGGCGTGGAGTACAGCTGGCAGGAATCCACCTGAGCAATTTTGATCTTGGGTCCATCACCCTTGGGTCCCATGGGCTCGAAATTCTAGGGCTCTCTGCGGCAAATCCGAATCAAGGGTACGAATTCCAAAACAAAATTCGCCAAAAATATGGGTTCGTCGCCACCCCAATTGAACCAAAATCCTTGCGGGAAGCAATTACCAAACTTAAAAATGGCGGCATTGTTGCGGGAGCCATCGATTGGCCGAAATCGGGTGAACCAGAACTCACTGAAGTATTCGGAAAGCCCGCTCATATTCCTCTTGGGGTCGCAAGACTGGCAATCATGACCAATGCTGTTACAATTGCCATAGCATTCTACAAGGATTCTCATCCAAGGTATCAGATGTACTATTCTGAACCATTGGATGTGATCAGAACCGGAAACAAGCAAGAGGAGATCAAACTCAATACCCGGAAGTATTTAGACTTTTTTGAAAAAGCGGTCAGCCAGCACCCCGACCAATGGATGATGTTCCACAAATTTTGGGCTGATCAATCAGAAAACTGAAAAACAATTGAACAGCATATGACTACCTATATCAACCTCTTTTTCGAAACCATTCCCAAGTTCTGGAACGCATTGCAGCATGGAAATATTTTACCCTTAGGGTATTGGAACTATGTCTTCCTCTTCATCTTTGTCATCATTCAAGGCCCCCTGGTTAAACTTCTCAGTGGAGCTGTTGCCTCAACCACCAACTTAAACCTCTATCTGGTCATCCTGGTATCCATTTTCGCCAGTATGACTGCGGATATCGGTTGGTACTATCTTGGGAGGCTAGGCAAGGTTCAGGGAGGGAAGTCCAAAAATACTCGGCGCAAACAAATAGCCTCACTGCTGCAAAATGCCATGCACGAACATTATTTCAAAGTTTTGGTATTGGGCAAAATCAGCCTGGGATTGGCGATCCCCTCCTTAGTGGCCGCAGGTGTGGTAAGGATTTCATGGCGCAAGTGTCTCCCGGCAGTTTTTGTTGGAGAATTTTTGTACACAATCATGCTGATCTTAACCGGTTATTTTGCGGCCGAATCACTTAACCATGCAAACCAGACGATAAGAATGATCGGCCTTGCGATTACCGGGATCTTCTTATTATTTTTAGTAATCTATCTGCCCTATTCCATCCGCAAGACTCTTATGAAGGAGAACCCTCAAATTGATCATCCCATTGATGCTTGACCAAGGCAGATAATAGGATCTCAACAACGGAATCATAATAAAAAAACCCATAAAGAATTTTTAAAGGAGTAAAGCTTAATGAAAGAGAAGAAGACAGACCATGTACGCATTAACGATATCCTGCTTGGTCCCATAGAACGCCCCGCCCTCCAATATTTTTGCAAAATTGCACCTTCCTGGGCTACCCCAGACACAATGACCCTGATCGGTATCTTCGGAGCGATTATGATCGCGGCGGGGTATATCCTCACCTGGTACAACATGGCATTCTTATGGCTGGCGAGTTTTGGTTTCCTGGTCAATTGGTATGGAGATAGCATGGACGGGTCGCTGGCCCGCTATCGCAAAATCGAGCGGCCCAAATACGGCTATTATGTTGATCACATTGTGGATGTAACCAACGAATTCATTGTGATCCTTGCCCTGGGGATTTCCCCGCTCGTTAATTTCGAGATCGCGGCCATCGCCCTGATCGGGTATCTGATGCTTTCTGCTCACACTTTCCTGAAAACCTATGTCGATGATGTATTCCAAATCTCGTTTGGCAAACTGGGGCCGACAGAAGTCCGCGTGCTGATCATCATTTTCAACACGATCGTCTATTTCCTCAACAACCCGGATTTCGGCACCTATTTTGGAATCACCCTGTCCCTTTTCGACTTCCTGATCCTCATCATTGCTTTTTTACTGTTTTTCTTTTACACAACTTCAACCATCCAAACCAGCATCGATCTTGCCAGAAAAGGAGAATAACGCCTCAGGGCTATCAAAGTTATGTATAAAGCAGAGGTGCGATGATCGCACCTCTTTTTTTATCACAATCCTCTTTTGATTCAAATGGAATCGGGCTATACTGGAAATATGGAGCCAACAGAACAGTTTTTCATTTCCCAAAACGACTTCATTCCAGCATACCGGGAACTGTTTCAAACCGGTGAGCTTGCCCAACGGGCAGCCATCGCGGTTGCTTCGTTAGAAAGCTGCCAGACCTGCCCGCGGAAATGCAAAGCGAACCGCCTGCTCGGCCGGGTGGGTACCTGCATGACCAAACGATACGCCATCGTCAGCAGCGCGTTTCCTCATCTGGGCGAGGAAAACTGCCTGCGCGGCTGGCGAGGGTCTGGCACAATCTTTTTTTCCCAGTGCAATTTGCGGTGTGCTTTCTGTCAAAACTTCGATATCAGCCAGCAGACTGCCGGTTCGGAAGTGATCGCAGGGCAATTGGCCGACCTGATGCTCTCCCTGCAAGATGCGGGCTGCCACAACATCAACCTGGTTACGCCGGATCATGTCGTCCCACAAATTTTGGAAGCGCTTGTGATCGCAGTCGAAAAAGGCCTGAATGTACCGCTCGTATACAACACATCTGGCTACACCTCACCAATCGCCCTTGAATGGCTGGATGGCGTGGTCGACATCTACATGCCCGATTACAAGATCGCGGACCCTGGGAATGCAAAGCTGTATTTACAAGCCAAGGATTATCCCGAAGTGGCAGAGAACGCCATCAGGGAAATGCATCGCCAGGTAGGCGACCTGTGTATGGATGAACACGGTCTCGCAAAACGCGGCGTGCTGGTGCGCCACCTGGTCATGCCGGAAGATACCGCCCACAGCCATACCGTGATGAATATTCTGGCCAAGATCTCCCCCGATATGTATCTGAATATCATGGGCCAATACCGCCCGGCAGGAAAAGTTTCACCCACCAAATATGAACAGATCAACCGCCCGATCCGGAGGAATGAGATCGACCAGGCTTACGAATTTGCCCGCCAGGCCGGCTTGTGGCGATTTGATTGACCTCCCCACCTGACTACAAAAATAGAGGAACCACCATGGACAACCACTCCCAACCCTTCAGCCCAGACACAGTATCCGAACTGGCCGCCAAAAATTGGAACAAGGGATATTACTGAGCAGAGAGCATTCTGGCCGCAGTTGCGGTTTCTCAGGGAATTGACTCCGACCTGATCCCTGGCATCGCCACAGCATTTTGCAGCGGGCTCTCCGAAACCGGTGGGACATGCGGTGCGCTAAACGGGGCGATCATGGCCGTCAGCATGGTTGAAGGCCGCGCCACCACCCAGGATTCGAGAGAACGGGTCTATGCGATTACCCAACAGCTGATCCGAACCTTTCAGGAGAACTTTCAGCACACCACCTGCCCAGACCTGCTCCAGCTTCAGCTGGGCACCCCCCAGGCCAGCGCAGAATACCAATCGCGCGGCCTGCACCAACAGTGTGAGCAGTACATTCGCCTGATCACACACGCCACCGTGAAACTCCTTCAGGAAGCATGAGGCCACCCTATGACGGATACCACCACAACCGTTGCTGATTTAAAAAAACTTGTCGCCAAATTCATCGCAGACCGCAACTGGGAGCAATACCATCTCTCCAAAAACCTGGCGATGAGCATTGCCATCGAAGCTGCTGAACTGATGGAATATTTTCAATGGAAGGATCATACGGAAAGCCAGCTGGCTCTTTCCCATCCTGCGACAAAAGCCGAGATCGGTGCCGAGCTGGCTGATGTGCTCATCTACGCAATCAGTTTTGCCCTTCAGGCTGACCTGGACATCAGCGAGATGATCCGGACCAAGATGGAGCAGAACGAATCCCGCTTCCCTCCCCTATAAGAACTACACACTTCTTCAACCATTTTCATAAAAATCCGTTACAATCAATCCATGCAGAATGATCTATCGATTAATTCAGAACTTGCCAGCCAGATCCTGACGGGATTTATCCGCAGCGAGATTACCCGGGTCGGATTCTCCAGGGCTGTGATTGCCCTTTCCGGAGGGATCGATTCTGCGGTCAGCTGCTACCTGGCCGCCCAAGCCCTCGGGCCGGAGAATGTCCTGGCCGTCCGGATGCCCTACAAATCCTCCTCAGCAGACTCTCTCGAACATGCCCAACTCGTCATCGATCAGACCGGTGTCCACGCCAAAACGATTGAGATCACCCCCATGGTGGACCCGCTGATCGCCCTGACACCCTCAGACGCACACGTGCGCCATGGAAATATCATGGCCCGGATGCGCATGATCGTGATTTATGACCAGTCGGAGGATTTCCAGGGATTGGTCGTCGGCACCAGCAACAAAACAGAGATCCTCCTGGGCTATTCCACGCTTTACGGAGACTCCGCCTGCGCGCTCAACCCGATTGGCGACTTGTACAAAGCCCAACTGCGCCAACTGGCCGCTGACCTGGGTGTACCTGAGGCGATCATCAACAAAGCCCCCTCCGCAGATCTTTGGGTAGGACAGACCGACGAGGATGAGCTCGGTTTTACCTATGCCGAAGCCGACCAGCTGCTCTACCTGCTGGTGGACCAGCGGTTTTCTCCGGAGGAATGTGTCCAGGCCGGGTTCGAGGAGAATTTTGTCCGCAAGGTGGTCTCAAGAATCCAGCGCTTCCACTACAAGCGGGTCTTGCCGCCAATTGCCAAGATCAGCAACCGCACGATTGGCTACGATTTTCTCTATCTGCGCGACTGGGGCACCTGATCCAAATCACTTCCTGATCTATGAAGCTCACCATTCCCCCTTCATTGAAGCACAAGCAGTTTGCCTACCTGTGGTTCGGACAGGCCATCTCGATCGTCGGCAGCCAGATGCAGGTATGGGCACTATTCTGGCATATCGACCAGATCACGCGCCTGCCTCTGGCGCTGGGGATGGTTGGGGCTGCCAGGGTGGTTCCGATTGTCCTGTTTTCCATGTTTGGCGGGGCGTATGCCGACCTTTTCGACCGGCGGAAGCTGATGTTTGTGACCCAAACCTCACAGGCGTTCCTGGCTTTTGCCCTCTATTACCTGACAGTCAGCGGCTCGATCCAGCTCTGGCACATCTACCTGATCACCGCCCTGCAGGCGGTCGCCTTTGCCTTTGATATTCCTGCCAGGCAGGCCTTAATCCCGAACCTGGTCCCACGCCAGACCCTCCCCAATGCGCTCAGTTTAAGTTCAATCGCCTCCCAATTAGGATCGATTGTCGGACCCGCCATGAGCGGTGTGGTCATCGCCGGGTTTGGGCTGTCCTACGCCTACCTGATCAATGGGATCTCTTTCGGCTCGGTGATCCTGGCTCTGCTCCTGATGGGAAATGTGGAGCAAGACCGCTCCCTGAAACAAACTCACCACCGGGTAGATCGCGAAATGATCCGGGAAGGATTATCCTTCACCTTTAGCAACCCGCTGATCCTCAGCAGCATGGTGCTGGATTTTGTCGCCACGTTTTTTGCCAGTGCCAACACCCTGATGCCAATCTTTGCGCGCGAGGTGTTGGGGGTTGGGGCAAAAGGCTATGGCCTGCTGTCTGCAGCTCAATCTGCGGGTGCGGTTTTGGCTGCGGTTGTCATGTCCCAGATCGACGAGGTCAAAAATCAGGGACGGGTGCTGATGGTGGCGGTGGTCGGCTTCGGAATCGCCACCATCGTTTTCGGTGTTTCCCGGATTTTCTGGTTGTCCTGGTTTGGATTGGCCCTGGCAGGCGCATCGGATACGGTCAGCATGGTGATTCGCCAGACCATCCGGCAGCTGCAAACCCCCGACAAGCTGCGCGGCCGGATGACGAGCGTCAACCAGATCTTCTTTGCAGGCGGGCCGCAGCTTGGAGAGATCGAAGCCGGGGTCGTCGGGCAGTTATTCGGCGTTCAATGGGCTGCCATCAGCGGTGGGATCGCCTGTATCTTAGGGGTAGGGGTCATCTCAAAAATCTGGCCCCAGCTGCCGCGTTACTATGGCAATGAGCCTATCCTGGCAGGAGAGACCGCTCAGCAGTCTGTCTCCTAGCCTTTCACAACTTCCATGCCTGGAGCATCTCTGGAAGAGAATCCTGAAATAGAGATACACAATTTCATAAAGGTTTAAAATCCCCCTAGCATTCCACCATATTGACGGCTAACCCGCCCAGCGAGGTCTCTTTATAGCGGCTGTTCATATCCTCGCCAGTCTGGCGCATGGTGGCAATCACCGAATCCAGAGACACATAATGCTCGCCATCTCCCCTTAAAGCAATCCGGGAAGCATTGATCGCCTTGATGGCCCCCATGGCATTGCGCTCGATACACGGGATCTGCACCAGCCCGTTGACCGGGTCGCAGGTCAGGCCAAGGTTATGCTCCATGCCAATCTCGGCGGCATTCTCCACCTGGTAAATGCTGCCACCGCGCACCTCAGCCAGCCCGGCGGCCGCCATCGAACAGGCGACCCCCACCTCGCCCTGGCAGCCAACCTCAGCACCTGAGATTGAAGCGTTCTCCTTATACAGCACACCGATCGCAGCCGCCGTCAGGAAAAAGCGGATGATCCCGTCCAGGTTGGCTTCCGGCGAAAAATGGTAGTAATAATGCAGCACAGCCGGGATAATACCTGCTGCGCCGTTGGTAGGTGCGGTCACCACCCGGCCGCCGGCTGCGTTCTCCTCGTTTACCGCCAGGGCATACAGGTTTACCCAATCCATCGTGGTCAATGGATCACGCAAGGCATGCTCGGGGCGGTTTACCAGGGTCTGATACAGTTTGGGAGCCCTTCGTTTTACATTCAAACCACCAGGCAGCACCTCGTCCTGGGTGATGCCGCGTTGAACACATTCCTGCATCACCTGCCAAATTTTGATGATACCGGAACGGACTTCCTCCTCTGTGCGCCAGGAAAGCTCGTTCTGAAGCATCACCTGCCAGATGGCCAGTTTTTCCTGCTGGCAGATCGCCATCAGCTCGACTGCCGATTTAAACGGGAAAGGCACCTTGCTCCCCTCCTGAGACTCTTGTTGCAGAGAGGAAATTTCGTCTTCCGCCACCACAAACCCACCACCCACCGAGTAATAGACTTTAGCTGTCAAAGGCTTCGATTGGCTGCCGAAGGCTTCAAAACGCATCCCATTGACATGGAATGGCAGGCTTTCGGTCTGGTTGAAGATCAGGTGGTTTGGCTCATCAAAATCCAGCTGTTTTTCACCCAGGATGGCCAATGAATGGGTAGTTCGGATTTCTGACAGCTGCTGGTCAATCCCGGCAGGGTCGATCATCTCCGGGCGTTCACCCAGCAAACCCAGCAAGATGGCTTTATCCGTCCCGTGCCCTTTTCCGGTCAGGGCCAGTGAGCCATACAGGGTGACCCGGACAGAGTCCAGATCTGCCAGCCATTGATCGTCTTTGAGATGCAGCGCAAATCGACGGGCAGCCCGCATCGGCCCAACAGTATGTGAACTGGACGGGCCAATCCCGATCTTGAACAGGTCAAAAACAGAGATCATTCAGAAATACCCTCCACCAGACTGGCATGCAGCTTTTCCCATTCATCCATCTGTTCCTGGAGTTCCGCTTCGAGATAAGCGAAATCCTCGCCCAACTGCTGGATGACTGCGGGGTCGGATGGCGGATGCTGCAGTTTCCTGCTGATGGCTTCTAACTGGTTCTCAAGGTCAATGATCCGGTCTTCCAACCC